>JAZSFC010000030.1:0-28686 GCA_045531955.1 Lachnospiraceae bacterium
CCTCCTTTGTTTTAATGCGGTTGGCGAACCAGCATTATTATAACATGGGAGGTTTTTTACTGTAAGCTGAAGCGACTTCAACCACCCGCATAGCAGGTGGTTTATTTGTTTTTGTCATTCCATTTTTCGGACCACGAAAAATGGAATGACAAAAACAGGGCCTTGCCCTAACAACAAAAACAAGGCTGCAATCTGCAGCCCTGTTTTTATAAATTCAATGCTATTTATTTACTTCATCAATTTTTGTATTCCATGCATTGCGCAGACCTTCCGCACGCTGTGCCGGTGTTGCCAGTTCTCCGTTTGCATCCGGATAACCAAGGGTCCACAATAAGTCTTCGCCAAGTTCAATTCCAGGAACCATGGAATGATAAGTAATCATTCCGTTCTTTGTCATTCTGGCCAGTGTAAGCTCTACAGACTCAATATCCTTACTCTTTGTCATATAACCGCTCTGCCAGCCTTCGTAATCTTCATAGCCCGGAATCGGGTTGGTATATAAATTATATGCAAATGCAATTTTCCAGGCCTTTTCATCACCATAGCAGGCAGGAATAACTAAAACATTATCCTGATAGCAGTTTGTATAGTCGGTGGCTCTCGGTCCCTTAGGGAAGCAAACAAAGCCCCAGTCATCTTCCATTTCCGCAAAATCATTAAAGCGGTAGGCATCATCTACACAGAATGCTGCTTTACCCTCTCTGAATGCTGTTACATAATAATCCCAGTTTGCTTCCGCAGAAACAGGAAGTTCATAGGTGTTAATAAAATCAACGCCCCAGTTTAATGCTTCCAAGGTTGGCGCAGATTCCAGTTCATTTACGTAGTTTCCGTTTTCGTCTTTACCTACGAATTCACCGCCGTTGGAATAAACCGCTGCAGAATATACCTGGATTCTCTGGGAAGTTTCTCCGTAAACATCGATAACGCCGTCATTATCAATATCTCTTTGTACCGCTTCACAAACTTCCTGGAATTTTTCCCAGGTCCATTCGCCGCTTTCCTGCCACTTGTAAATATCGGATGGTTCCATACCGGCTTCTTTGATTAATCTCTTGTTAAAGAAGATACCGGCTCTTGGTTCCGGAGTGTTAGCGTTCATGCCGTAAATACCATCTTTGTTGCTTAACAGATTATGTACGCCGCTCACCCATTTTTTCTCAGAAAAATCAAGGCAGTCCAACTTGGATAAATCATACAGAAGACCGCTGTTCATAGCCGCCGTGATGGAAGTTCCCTGCCATACGGTGAACACATAGTTTTCATCCCCGCCGGTGGATGCATAGTTTACAAAATCACCCGGTACACTTGCCCAGTCACCGATTGCCTGCATCTTAATTGTAAAATTATAGGTACTCTGAATCCAGTCCAGATATTCCTTACGGGCTTCATCATATGCATTCTGCGGTTCCGGCTCATCTCCGGAAGACCACCAGTCGCGGATAATTACTTCCATACCACCAAGATCATAGACATTACCGTTTTCATCCTTTAAAACAGTATAAGGACTATCCGGCTCTGTAGTTTCGCCATTTTCTGTTCCGGATGTTTCTGCAGGATTCTGTTCCTTCTTGTTTTCTTCCCCTGCATCTTTAGTTCCGCAGGCAATCATTCCGCATGCCAGTACTGCCGCCATGGATGCTGCCATTGTTTTTCTGAAAAATTTCTTTACCATAACAATCTCCTCCTTAACCAATCCATTACTCAGGTTAATTAACTTACAATGACAGTATAAAGAAACTCTTTTGAAAAACACACCCCTACAACTTTAGACACATCCGTCAAAATTAGTCTTTTTTGATTAATTAATTGAATTCAGCAGTTCGTTTCTCCGAAGCCGCATTTGTCCGATAATGTCCAAATCTGCCGCTTCTACCTGCTCGTATCCGTTTTGATCCAGTAAATTCAGCATCGTATCCCAATATTTCAAAAATTGCTCCTCATTTTCCGCAAATATCATTTTCCAGGAATATTCCTTAATCAGACCGGCACATTTCTCCCTGATAATTAAAAGCTGTTCCGATTCTTCCTCTGCAACATAGTCTGTTTTTACATAAACATCCATCAACCCGTTATTCTTCAAATATTCTGCCGGAGAAGCAGCTGCAAAATGACCTGTCCACTGCTGGGAAACTACTCCGTAATTATTTTTAATTGTATTCGTCCAGTTTTCCGAATAAAACGGCTCCCCGGTTTCCGGATTGATATCCTTTTGTTGTACAATGGTATCGTTAAATTGACAAAATCCTTCCGTATAAGAACCTCCGCCATAGGTTTCTTCCAGTTCGGAATTGTTCATCCACGCTTCATTGGAATAATTTGTATACTTTGGTTTTCCGTTCTCATCAAAAACATAGCTGACACCCTCTATTCCGGCACCGTAATACATCATCCCCTCCGGAGAAGCCATCCAGTCCAGATATTCCACAACCCGCTTTATATCCTTAGTATCCGCTCCTATCGCATAGGCATAACCATCTCCGTATGTGCTGAAACCTTCACATACTACAGGAGAATCACTGACAGGAATAAACACATGACGTTCCTCATGACTGCCATCGTCATAATTTCCCAGCATCCATGCCCACCAAAGATACAACACCTGACGGTTTCTTGCTTTTTCGTACATTGCATCAAAGCTTTGCACTCCGGACTCAGGATCTAATAACCCTCTTTGATTTGCCTCAAAATAAAGATGAAGCATCCGGTAATAAATACTGTCTTTTTCTGCCAGATACTGAAGTTCTTCCAAATCTGCCGAGGTAAAAACAGAATCCGTTGTATCAATATAACCGTAAGATTTCACCATATTAGCTGCCAGACTCATATATTCTACATCCCAGTCCTTAAACAAAGAAAAAGCATATACTTTTTTACCTTCCGCGGTTTCCGGATGATTTGCCTGCATCTGTTCCAAAACATCCAATAGCTCTTCTTCATTTCTGATTTCCGGGTAGTTCAGTTCTTTATAATAACTCCACGGCAGATAAGAAGCAAATTCAGGTTTATCCCCATATAAGACAGGCTCTGTCGCCGGCATAGAGGACATAGCGGTCGGAATAATATAGATTGCTTCCTCATAACCGTTTTGCATGTTCATTTGCCTAATAACATCCATATATTGCTTCAAATATGTGGTCTTTTCCAAATAAGGAGTCAGGTCTGCCAATTCCCCTGCGGCAACACATTCCTTCATATTCTGATAGGAGGTAATAATGATGTCTCCGACTCTTCCTGCAGTCAACCGTGATTCAAACAGCATATTTCCGCCACCTGACACATTCGGAGCAATTATATTCAGCTTTAAATTAAACTTATCCTGTACGATTTTTCCATACCAGCCTTTTTGTTCTCCCTGGTAGTTTGCCCGTCCTGCAAACACATCCAGTTCTAACAGTTCCTTCTGCTTCCCGCCGCAGCCGCATCCGCAAATCAACAACCCCGTCAGTAGGAAGAACAACCATTTTTTTATCTTAACTTTTTGCATTCTTATTTTCATCACAAATAATCCTTTCCAAAGCTTTTTCCTTTGCCGGTTTTCCTAGCCATATCATAACATAATTTGCCCAATTTTGCATAGACAAAAAAACACATATTTGATAGTATTAATATATCATACCTTAGGAGAAAAACATGAAAAAATTTCTGCAATCCATAACCCAAAAATTAAATAACCTTTATCTGAAAAAGAAATTATTTCTGTTTTACACCTTTTGCGCCATTCTTCCGGTAACGATTCTCGGAATATATCTGATTACTGATACAAAAGAAAAAATGATGGAGCTTACCGATTCACAAATTACAGCAACCAACCAGGCTAACCGTAATATGTTAATGTCGGTTACCAGCTTAACCACTTCCATTGCCAACATCATAGCTTCTGATGAATCCTTACAAACCCTCATTGCTACAGAATATAGCACTCCGAATGACGTATATACCGCCTATCGTAATTTTTCTCTTCTGGAAGAATTCAGTAATAACCACGCAGAAATTACGGATCTCCGCCTGTATATCTCCAATTCCTCCCTGGTTTCCTCCGGTAAATACTATGCCATCACTCCGGAGATTGAAAACACCGAATGGTATCCGGAACTATCCGGACATCCGGCGGAAACTTCCTGGATTTATACCGATTCCTTTTCATCGGCAGCCAACTTATATCTGCTCAGAAAAATCACCCTTCCGGAGTCCAAAAACTTTGCAGTACTGGTCATCGGAATCAGTAACAACTATCTTTCTTCCATGAATCACAACAGCCGGCAGGTCACCTACCTTACATTAAACGATAACATTGTATTCTATTCCACAGACAAAGAAGCGGCCGGTCAACTGCTTATGCTTACCCTGCAATCTGACTTGCCGGATTATACCACTTCAAACTATCTTTTAAACGGACACAAAGTATTCGGACAGGAAAGCACCCTGAAGGTCTTTTCTTCCTCCGAAACCTTTCATATCATAACAATCAGTACAGACAACCGTCAAATGATGCAGACACTGCTGATTATCTCTGTCATTATACTTATTGTAGCTTTGATTCCGTTATTACTTTTTACAGCATTTTCCAACACTTATACTAAACGACTTTTGGTTGTACGTGAACAGATGCACCAGATTGCCCAGGGCAATCTTTCCATAGGCAACGATTTTTTCGGCAATGATGAACTGGGTGAGCTGTTTAGTGACATGAAAACCACCATTACAGGCATTCAGGAACTGCATCTTAGGATTCTCACCGAGCAAAAGGAAAAAGACCAATTGGCTTTACGGCAGCAGCAAATTCAATTTGAACTGCTTGCCAGCCAGATTAATCCGCATTTCCTGTTTAATACCCTGGAAACCATCCGCATGCACGCGCTTCTTTCCAACCAGACGGAGCTTAACAATATCATATTAAAGCTGGGACAAACTCTCCGTTATGCACTGGATGCTCCTGCCTCCAGCACTACACTGGCAAAAGCCTTGGAATATTTGGAATCCTATTTGGAAATCCAACATTTCCGTTTTCAGGACAAATTAAACTATTCCATTCAGATTCATCCGAACCTGGAACCGAAAAACTGCTCCATCCTACCGTTTTTGCTTCAGCCGATTGTGGAAAACTCCGTCACGCACGGTTTTTCCACCAAAAAAAAAGGCGGTAAAATAAGTATCAGTGCATTTCTTCGAAGTAAAGAATTGATTATTACTGTCTCCGATAACGGATGCGGTATTCCCGCTGACAAACTGTCAGAAATGAATGAGGCACTTTCCTCCTACCGGGAAACGGTTTCTACCGCCCATATCGGCATCCATAATGTAAATAACCGCATTAAACTGCATTACGGTGAAAGTTACGGTCTGTCTTTTGAAAGCAGCCCGGGACAAGGTACTACTGCCACCATAAAGATACCATACAAAGAGGTGTAACATGAAAGTATTATTTATTGATGACGAACCACTTATCCGAAAAGGTCTGCAATTGGTAATTCCTTGGGCCCAATATGGTTTCACTGATTTTTTAGAAGCTGAAGACGGACCGGAAGGTCTGAAACTGATTGAAGCAGAACATCCGGATCTGGTCCTCTTGGATATCCATATGGAAACCATGTCCGGCCTGTCTGTTGCAAAAAAAGCCAGAGAACAGGACTTTTCCGGGCGGATTATCATATTAAGCGGCTACTCCGATTTTGAATATGCAAAATCCGCCATCGACTACGGCGTAACCTCCTATCTGTTAAAACCGGTGGATCCGGAGCAATTAACGGAAGCTGTATTAAAATCCCTTGATGAGCTGCATAAAGAGCGTTTGGTATCTATCTATGCCGATCAACCGGCATCCATGGCAAAAAACAGCATTTTATCCGGATTACTTACCGGTTCTATGACCTATACTTCCGAAATGGAAAGCATCTACCACCTTGGTTTTTCTTCCGCTTATTTCCGAGTAGTCATGCTGCTTTCCGAAGAGGACGAAAAATCCAAGCTTTTTCCGGAGAAAAATTATCTTTCCGTAGCCATTTCCGGTCATTGCAGGGCTTACATAGTAACCGGTCCCGCTCAGGAACAGGCCTTAAAAAAACTATTGGCAGAGTATGAAAACGAATTGATTGCCGTATTCAGTTCCAAAGCAGAATCCCCGACAAAATTGAACGTACTCTATCAAGAAGTGCAATCTGTTGTAAAAAATATTTACTACTACAAAAGCAGTCAAACTAATCTTTTGTTTACAGAACAAATTTTACCTGCTCTGTCTCCATCCGAAGACCTCAATCTGATTACCTTTACCGAAACACTGTTAAGTCAGGTTCTTCTTTTGGAACATAAGCAGGCAGAACAGGAAATTACTGCACTAACCTCCTGGTTTATGCAGCGCCGTCCGCCAAGAGACAGCATCGGTTTTATTCTGCTAAACTGCTATCATCAGGTAACTTCCAAATTGTTTGAACAATATCCGAAACTTACTTTGGAAATTGCCGACAAAGACAAATTCACTTCCCGCTTGTACACAGACCGCTATTTATGTGACAGTATTGCTTTTTTCAACCGGCAGCTCCAAACAGCGATTGCTTTTATTAAAACTGCATCACAGGCCAGTCCGTGTCAACGGATTTGCCAATATATCGATGAGCATCTGTCAGATCCGTTAAAGCTGGATTCCATTGCAAAGCAATTTGGATATAACAGTGCTTATCTCGGAAAGTTATTTGCCAAAGAAACAGGAAGGCATTTTAATGTCTATTTGGATGAAAAGCGTATCGAATTAGCCCGGGATTATTTGGAAAAAGGCTTTTCCGTAGCCCAGACCTGTGAATTATCCGGTTTTACAAATACCGATTACTTTACAAAGAAATTTAAAAAATACGTTGGCACTCTGCCATCGGAATATAAAAAGAGCCGGCAATAAAATTGCCGGCCCTTTTTTAGAAGAGAGTTATACTTTTATTGTGCGTTTTCTTCTACTTTCATTAAAACTAAATTTTCAATTTCTACACTATATGGCATACCGCATTCACTGGCACCGCAGTCAAAAGTAATTCTGGAGTTTTTATCCGTTGGCTCCGTCATGGTAAATGTACCTTCATAGGTTTGGGTTTCTTCTTTATATTCCAGTGCAACCGTAGCATAAGTCACATAAGGATCATAGTTCTGCATCATATGGAAATTC
Source organism: Lachnospiraceae bacterium (assembly GCA_045531955.1). Lineage (GTDB taxonomy): Bacteria > Bacillota > Clostridia > Lachnospirales > Lachnospiraceae > SIG299. The sequence goes on from JAZSFC010000030.1 coordinate 7,151, forward strand.
ATGGTCTGGGCAGGAGTTCCGGTATAGTTAAAGGAAACCTTATATGTTACACCCTGCTCAAAGGTAAGTCCCACATAGGAGAACTGGACATCCCATGCATTTCCACCCGGCTGTTCTACAGAAACACGTACACCGTTATCTGTAATCTTTACATTACCCGCAGCACCGTTACCGGAATTGATATAATTACTCCAGCTGTTCTTATTTGCGCACAGATTCGGATCCTTTTCTTTCGGTTCTTCCGGCACTTCTTCCACTTTAGGGAAAACATAGCTGCCACCGGTTGCTTCCGTCATCATAACCTCTAAAAGGTCAGGTTCTGTAATTTCCAGTGTCGTACGGTCAAAAATTTCATACTCCGTTGCATTACCGTTATCCCACCAGAAACATTTGATACCGTATTTATAGCAGGTATCCACGAAAAATCTTAACCAGGACATACGAGGCTTCAGATTGTCCTTATCTACTGCACCGAACTCACCGATAATTACCGGCGTTCCCTTTTTAATAAAGTTTTCATACATGTTATAGATATAGGACTCCAGGGTTGGCTTTCCGTTTGCCCAATCTGTCACATCCGGTGAAACTTCAGAAGTGAAATAATATGGCTGGTAAATATGTGTTTCTACAATCAGCTTATCTGCTACCGTATCTTCCGGTAAAACAAAATATTTTAACACATCTTTATTTGCACCTGCACAATAGGTATTTACAATTAAACATCTGGTAGCATTCTTATTGCCGGAGGCACGAACCGTATCTACAAATAACTGGTTCAGCTCATTCGTAATTCTGCCTGCTTCTTCGCCCGGTTTGGTCCAGTTGCTTTCTTCGTCCAGCAGCTCATTAAAGCCTTCAAATAAAAGTTTATCGCCGTACTCGCCAAAGCGTTCACTAACCTGCTCCCAAATTGCCTTAAACTTTGCTTTCTTAGTATCAATGCCGTTTTCGGAAGCCTTTAACCATCCTTTTTCACCGGTATCATGATGTACATTAATAATGCAATACATATCATTATCCAGCACATAGTTAACTACTTCTTCCACACGGTCCATCCACTCTTTATCAATCTGGTTGGTGGATGCATCCATGTGATTATACCAGGTTACCGGTACACGGACTGCATTAAATCCTGCTTCTTTGATACCGTCAATCATTGCCTTTGTGCTGTATGGATTTCCCCAACTGGTTTCCGTCGTAAGCCCGGTTTGACCTGCCACATAACTATCCAGGGAATTACCAAGGTTCCATCCGATAACCATATCTGCCACGATTTCCGTTGCTGTCGGCTTATGTACCGGCTTTGGCGCTTTTGTTGGTTCCGCTGCCTTAGTCGGTGCTTCCGTTGGAGCAGAGGTTGGTGTTTCCGTATCCTCTCCACCCTTTCCGCAGGCAAGCAGACTGCATCCAAGAGCAACTATAGTACCAAATAACAATGCATATTTCTTAAGTTTCATATTCAGACTCCTTTCCGCCACGGGATTCATTATCCTTATTATATCTATGAAACCACTACTTTTGTACCATACTTTTTTTACAAGGATGCGTCAAATTAAGAGATACCTACAGCAATGATATTGCATCAGAAATTGTCTTCTCGTAAGCTTCTCTTCCGTACTTATCCACTTCTGCTTTGTTCTTTTCTCCATGAGTCAGACAACCTGCACCGCCGATGCATCCACCGATACAAGCCATACCCTCAATAAAGTTGGCATCCAGCACATTTTTGCTCTTTTTTAACAGTGCCATCTTGCAGGCTTCAATGCCGTCACAGGTTATGGCCTTTAAATCAAACTCTAAATTCTGCTCCTTTAATGCCTGTACCACCGCATCCGTCAAACCGCCGGAGCGTGCGAAAATACGGCCGAAATAGGAAGCATTGTCAAGAACGTCTTCTTCCAAAGATGTAATGTCAATGTCCTTACTGTCTATCAGCGCCTGCAGTTCTTCAAAAGTAAGCACCGCATCCACATATTCTTTTACATTTTCTAACTGTGCCTCTGCTTTTTTTGAGGTACATGGACCGATAAACACAACCTTGGCATTCTTAGTTGTATCCTTTATATATTTTGCCAGGACTCCCATTGGAGACATGTTGTGGGAAATATACGGTACCAGTTCAGGAAATGCCGACTTAATGTACTGAACAAAGGCCGGACAGCAGGAACTGGTTAAAAATCCCTTTTCTACAAGCTCCCTGGATTCCGCCATAGCTACCATATCCGCACCGAGAGCCGCTTCAATTACCGTAAAGAACCCAAGCTCCTTTAAGCCGGTAATCACCTGGCCAAGCTTTGCATAGGTGAACTGGCTGGAAATCGATGGAGCAACCAGGGCATATACCTTGTATTCCTTGTTATTATTGCTATTCTTAATCAGGTCAATTACATTCAAAATATAGGATTTGTCCTGAATGGCACCAAACGGACACTGATACACACAGGCACCGCACTGAATACACTTTTCATTATCTATGGCTGCAGCATTGTCCTCTTTGATTTTAATTGCCTTTACCTTGCAGGCAATCTGGCATGGACGTTTTCTGTTTACAATTGCTGCATACGGACATACCTTGGCACACATACCGCATTCCACACATTTGGATTTGTCAATATGTGCCACATGATTGTGGTCGAAGGAAATTGCGCCTTTCTTACACACGTCTTCACAGCGGTTTGCCAGACAACCCCGGCAGGAGGCAGTTACCTCATAGCCGGCAGCCGGACATTCATCACAGGCAATATCAATTACCTCAATAACATTCGGATTATTGATATCACCACCCATGGCAATCTTTACTCTTTCTCCTAAGATTGCACGCTCCTTGTAAACACAGCAACGCATAGTCGGAACTTTACCAGGAACAATCGTCTTTGGAATATCCATTACTGACTCTAACAACGTATCATTCCATGCATGCCGTGCCACCTCACGGAGTACCTTATACTTTAAATATTGCACTTTTGTATCAAACTTTCTCATGTTTCCTTCTCCAAATCCCATTAGAAATAACTCACTTTAATTCGCTTACCCATTTTCTTTAAACAGGAAGACAGTTCCTCTACTAAATTCATCTTAATGTTAAAATTGATTGGCAAATCCGGGTTCTGATGTGCCGGATTAATAGCACGTCCCACATAAAAGTTGATGTCTGTAGCCTCCTCAAATAATAACCGGCTGATTAGGGATGCACCGTCCCGCTTAAAGCTCCAATGCTCATAGTGTTCGTTTTCCCCTAAGTAGTCCTTGGCATACTCCACAACCCGGTTGATGGTAATAACCCCTTCTGTTACCAGGTCCACCCCTTCAATGGATGCAATCGGCGGGATATCCGACTGTTCATAGCTCAGACTAGGCTTTACCGTTTTTCCGAGATACTTTGCAGCAATGGACGATGTAGTACCACCGCATACAATATGCTTTCCGGCCTTGGAAAAGAACAGGGACATCATACGGTCTCCGTCATCCGGATCAAAAGGAGGTCCGAATAAAAGATTCATCGGTTCTCTCTTACGGATTTTAACAATACATGCCGTCGCATCATCTCCCGGCCGTCCACCGTACAGCTTGAAACATTCATCAATCAGCATGGTACAGAGATTCTTTGCGGTATGACCGCCAACAGACATGGTTTCCACAAAATCAATAATGTCTTCTCTTTTCCAGCCAAAATTGTAAGAGATTCCGATTCCCGCATGAGGACAGCCGTCACTCATGGCAACAAAAATATCATTCTCTTGTAAATCAATGATGGATTTATATATTTTCTTTCCATTGATATTCAGCTCTGTTTTCGGATAATCAAAGTTTTTTTCATTCCTAAGGAAAATAACCTGCGGATTATCATACTGCATAATCTCTAAGGTCTCATTATTCTTTAAATGCATAATAGTAAAGGTGGAATATGCCACACCGCGCACTGAACATACCGGCAGGGTTGCCGCAATGGTTTCTACGCACTCCTCCAAAGATAAGCCCTCTGCCAGCATGGTGGAAATGATTTTAGAGGTCAGCGTAGATAAAATACTCGCCTTTACACCACTTCCGAGGCCGTCAGCCAGCACAATAACGGTGGAATTTTCATCCTGCTCTACTACATCTACATGGTCGCCGCAAAGTTCTTCCCCATAATGATTGATACTCTTATATCCGATATCTGCACATAAATCATTCATCTGCTATCGACTCCTTCAGCTTTGCAAGTGCAATCTTTGTTTCGGCTGCGGTCTCACCAAGTAAGGACGCAATTTCCTGAACAATACGCATCTGCTTTTCTACTACCTTATCTGCAACTTCCATGGTCTGGCGACTGATTTTTTCCTTCTTTTCCTTCTGGATTTCCTCATCCGTAACATCACGTAAAATACCGATTAACAAATGGGAATCCTTATCATGAACTACCGTCTGTTCTACATAGCGCTGATATTCTGCCAGATATACCCGCTGGTTCTGTATAGGTCTTCCGGTAGTATAAACATTGATGAAAGAGCCGGAATCCATAATGCGGGTTACCTGCTCACCAAGGACGTCGGAAGCATGACGGATATTTAAAATTCTTCTTGCCGCTTCGTTGATTTGCTGCACTTCCATATTTTCATTCAGCACCAGTAATCCGTTTGGTGTATTTTTAACCATGGTGTCGGAAAAGCTTTCCGCTTTATCCTTTAAATACGGCAGGCACATGGAAATCTCGGCTTTGCCCTGACATACGGCAATTGCCTTTTCCCGGCAAGTGTTATAACCACAGGAACCACAGTTTAATTCCTGAGCCGGTGTATTTTTACCCATCTGGCGCATAACGCTCATAATTTCAGCCTCTGTCGGCATGGAAAGCTTGTGCTCTATGTATTCAAACTGCTTCTTTAATGTAACCGGTGCAGGCTGAGAAACAGCAAAATCTTTTTCCCCTGCATAATCAGCCACAGCAATGTAATCCATAATCGGCATGCTGTTTGCTTTATTCATAATCGGACCATTGATACAGCTGCCTTCGCAAGCAGACATTTCGATAAAGCAATGATGAACCTTTCCGGTTTCGATATCACGAAGGGCCGCCATACACTTTTCAATACCGTCAATGGCAATATACTTTACATTCGGTACATTTTTTGTCATGGTACGTAAAATACCGCCGGTGGTTGGGAAGAACCGTGCACGGGATTCCGGAGTAACATCCATCTCCTGCTCCAGTTCAATATTTTCTTCCTTTAACCAGTTCGTCAATTCTTCAAAGGTCAGCACCGCATCTACAATACCACTGTAATACTCTGCCTCATCCTTTTTGGAAAGACATGGTCCGATAAACACAGTCTTGGCATTTGGAATTCTCTTTTTAATATCCTGGCAATGGGCCTGCATCGGGGACAGCACATCAGCCAGGTATTCCAGACAAGCCGGAAAATATTTTTGTATCAATAAGTTTATGGAATGACAACAGGATGAGATAATGATATCCCTGTGTTCTTCCCTTAACATTCTGTCGTATTCATTTTTAACCATGGTGGCACCGATGGCGGTTTCTTCCACATCGGCAAAACCAAGCTTCTGTAATGCTCTTCTCATGGCATCAATGCCGACACCGTCATAATTACCGATAAATGACGGAGCAAGGCTTACGATTACGGGCGCACCGCTTTGAAGAAGAACCTTTACCTTTTCCGTTTCCTGCACAATTTCTCTGGCATTTTGCGGACATGCTACAAAACACTGACCGCAGAGAATGCACTCATTTCCGATAATTTGTGCCTGATTACCGGAGAATTTAATTGCCTTTACCGGACAATTACGGATACACTTATAACAGTTTTTACAATTTGATTTTTTTAACGTCAGACAATTTGCCATATCTTACCTTCTTCCCCCTTTGTTACTTACCCAGTACCGAAAGTACTTTCTCTTTAAAAAAATCCTTAAAATCTTCTACCTTTAAACCGGTATAAGTTTCATCATCAATCTGCACTGTAACACCAACCCGGTTGCACTGTCCTGTACAAAAACTGCCGGCCAGGGTTACCTCGGTTTCTAAATGATATTCCTCCACTGCCTTTTGAAACAAAGCCACAATTTCCGCAGAACCTTTGATATGGCAGGAACTTCCTACACAAATCTGGATAATCATAATCTTACGCCTTTCCGAGCACGTTCTGCTCAAAGAATTCCTCTACGGTTTCCGGGGTTACCGAGAAAATTTTCTCCTCAATTTCCACGCATACACCCTTCTGACAGTGCCCCAGACAAAAAGTACCTGCAATTTCTACCTTATCGCCAAGATTATGCTCTGCAATCAGACGCTGCATTCCTTCTACTACCTGTCTGGACCCTTTAATATGACAGGAACTTCCAATACATACTGTGATTTTCATCTTTGTTTTCCTCCTATGTGTTTCGATTCTATATCTAATTTCCAAAAAAAATCCATATATAAGAATTATAGCATAGATTCCTTTATAAAAAAAGATACAGTTTACGTATTTCATAAGGTTTGTTAAAGAAAAGGCGGAGTGTTTTTAAAACACTTCGCCCTGATTGTAATGTGAAAAATATAATTTCACCACTATTCTATAGCTCCTGTATACGTTTTAAATAATTCATCTTTAAATACTCATTGATAGCTAATTTTTCGGCCTTTTCCAGCAGCTTAGTCTTTAATGTTTTCTTCTGTTCTTCCCAGCCTAACTTTTTCAAAAGTCCTGCATAAACCCATTCTGCTTCAAAAACAGCTGCTTCATCTGCTTCCGGATAAAAGCGATGTAACTGATTGGTAAAATAAACCTCCTCTTCTTCTGCAGCAGCACTGCAAAACATCATTTGCCACAGTGGTAAGGTTTCTTCATTTATGCGCTTTACTAACTGTTGTACCTGTTCCTGCTCCCAAAGCTCCAAAAGTTCTTTTGTACGGTCCAATTCTGTTAAAGCCATCATATAACTATAAAGCGATTCTATGGATTGTTCCTTTTCCCATGCAGTCCTTTCTTCCTTCAAAACATTTCTTCCTTCACCCTTTTGAATCAGAAACTGATTTTTTTGAAGCTTAAGAGGCAAAGAAAGCTGACTGGACTCAGAAAGATTTTCCCTTAATTCATCCAGAATTGCTTCTGCCGCCTCCTGTGCTTTCCTTGATTTTTGAATATAAATATGTACCTTCCATGCAAGCAGCTGTTCCTGTTTATCAGGATACTTTTCTTTATCTAACGATGCCAATGCAAGCTCGATACGTCTCATAACCTCTTCGAAAGATTTTTCATCCCGCAAAACAGAATACTTATATACAAGATGGTCAATCTGCTCCATATCCGTCATACCGAACAATTCATCCATCGACACATTAAAAAATGTTGCTATTTTAGGAAGAAGCATCACATCCGGTGTGCCACCTTCTGATTCCCATCTGGAAATCGTTTGTGGCTGAACCATCAAATAATCGGCAAGCTGCACCTGTGTTACTCCCTGCATTTTACGAAGTGCAGCAATTTTTTTACCAAACTCCAAACTCATGTTTTCCCTTTCTCCTTACGTATATTTATCTTCCTATAGGTGATGATTTTATTATACATACAAAGAAAGAATTTGTAAAACAATGGAGCATGGAGAAAATGTACATGTTGACGACTATAACCGCTGTTTCTTGGTTCTGATAAATCGTACGGTAACCACCAATGCTACGGTTAGTGCTATAATTTTACACCAGCTGAGCACCAGGGAAATCAAACTGTAAACAGCTCCCATAGTCATGATATTGTCAAGAATATAATTATAGGTTTCGCTGCGGCCCCAAGCCCAGGTGATTACCTGAAGCGCCAAAACTGCAAGCCAGGCTGCAATCAACTGCTCTAAGCCTTTCTCTTTCGAAGAAAGCGGCTTTTTTCCCAGCCGTACAACCGTAACTGCAATAATTGCAACAAGTATCAGCACCAAAAGCCATGCAATTGCCAGCCTTCCATAATTCATTTCCGCTGTCCAAAGATGGGAAAGCATTACGGCCGACCTGCTGATTCCCATAGCATAATGTGTAAAAATATCAAGAAGCACATAGACTGCCCAGGCACACCACAAACCTGCGTTTGTTTTAAATACAAAGCAGATGATTCCGCAAACGATAAAAGGCAGACAAAATACCAGCCCGGTGAGTGCTCCTCCTAACAGCGTACAGAACAAAAGTACAACAAATCCCATGCATAGCAGGATTGTTCCGGCTACTTTGCGTGGCGGAAATGGATATTCTACATTTGTAGTATGACTTTCTTTCCTGTTTTGAGGTATATCATCCGCATTTTCTACTTCTGTAGTCTTTCCCTTTACCAGCACATCTAAGGAAACCTCAAATATTTCACTTAAAGATATAATCTTGTCAAGGTCCGGTACCGCATTGTTGTTTTCCCATTTGGAAACAGACTGTCTGGATACCTCTAACCGATCTGCCAAATCCCCCTGGGATAGATTCTTTTCTGTCCGGAGTTTGTAAATTCTCTCGCCTAAACTCATATGTATTCCTCCTGTCATCTTGATGTCTAAATTATAACAAGCGCACAGATAAAAGTCTATCAAAGCAGGTTTAAAATTTAGCAACTGACAGTTGCAGACGCTATTTTTTCAGCTTTCTGAGTCCCCAGATGCCGGCGGCTATCAAAAGAATTCCAATTACAATTTCAGTAATTACACTGCCCACGCCGATAGTTCCCGCAAGAAAAATTGCAGTGGGTCCATCCGCTCCACCGATGATACCTACAGAGCCTGCGGCTGTCTGGGCTTTTAAAATTGCTCCTACAATTGGAGGAATTGCCACGCCAAGCAACACTAAGCCTCCGGCAATAATTGAGATAATGGATAATGCTTTTTTCATCATATATCAGTATTCTCCTTTAATATATTCAACTTTAGTTATTGGTCGTGTTCCCACTGAGTTTGTCGTTAATCCACACATTATCTCCATCCTCTATGACATTACCCATCTGAACCTCCAAGAACAGATGCCATTCGGCCATATCATCGGTTACAACTTCGGGAGCCATGGTTTTGATAGTGATATTCCAGCCATGCGAAGCACCATTTTCATCCCGGCGACGGCGTACATCTGTAATCTTATGCCGAATGGAACCACTGCCTTCTTCAAGGATAATCAACACCAGATTCTGCCGCCCAAAATAGGCATCGTCATACTTGTCGCAGGCATCTAAAAAACCAATCGTAGTGTCAGAATAGACCTTCTCTTTACGTTCTAAATCATACAGGTCTTTATTTGCTTCATAATAGGCTTCCAGTTCTTCTTTTGAATCGATTACTACATGATAAGGATATCTTCTGTCCTCCGAATATCCATTCGTTCGGATGTACTGTGCTTCAAAGGCATAGGCATCCGGTTCGGATGCTCCCTGAGAAGGCAAATCCTGATTTTCTTTACTGTCACAGCCAATCAGACCCAAAATACAAAATAAGGTTGCGATTATTGCTATTCTCTTTATCAATTGACACCCCTCCATCATTTACTCACAAACCATCGTTACGCCCAACAACTGGTTTATTTTCGCTTTTTCAGTTTCTGAAAGTGTCATGTAACGCTTATTTGTCGCATCATTAAAGGTTCCGCAGTCCGCATGATAATAGATTGTTTCGTTCTTTGTTTCAAACGAATAATCGGGCTCACATTTTGAAACATCATTATACCAATGTCCGCTATTTAATACTTCAAGAATCTCCTTATGTACATCTTCCGTCATATCAATTAAAACCACGGTTCCTTCATTTCCGATATAAGACATGCAGGATAAAGGACCTTCATATTTTTTACCGCAGCCTGTCACGCTAAAAATATAAACTAAGGTTATGATAATTACTATTATCTTCTTCATTTCTTCCCCCCATTTCTTATCAACCAATCTCCTTAAAACTGTATCTTGAAGATATTTCTGACTTTCACATTTATATAAATACCTTCCTGTAAAAAGCTTATGGATGCTTTACCTTTTGTGTAAGTATTTCTTCTGTCGCTTGCCTTCTTAAACCCATGGCTTTTCATGGTTGCTTCCACCTCATCCGCAGAAGAATTATACGTTAATCCATATATTGTCACCGATGGGTCAGTTATAGAAATACTTGTAATATGCTCATGCTTGCTTATATAGTCCGGATACGAGGTTACCGTATAAAGTACATATTCTTCCGGATTTATTTGTTCTCCGTTTTCATTTGTTGTCGGAATATACCCGGTTCCATAATATTGACGGCCACCCATCAATCCGTACTTTTCCTGATAACCTGAAAAATCCACATCATCCACATTTTCAGCAATCCAAAATTCAAGATTGGTATCTCTTTTCGGAATCCGGTTCCTTATGCAAAAAATTAGAATTATGGCGCAGGCAATTATAAAAAGCCATATCAGTTTCTTTTTCATTCCACAGCCTCCTCTAACTCCACATTAGCTGCCCTGTCACCCAGGTTGCAATAAATAACGAAGCCACGAATATTCCTGCAACATACAGTACTCTTGCTCGATTCTTCCCAAGAACCTTCTTCGAAATAAACCAGGAAAACACCGTTACTCCAACTGCCACAACAATCCAAAAGACTCTGGTAAAATCATTGGCGCTGAAATAGTCATGAATCATTTCACCGGAAGCATCCACCTTCGGGCAGCCGCACCCCAGCCATTTTACAATAACTGCGCTATTCAATAGCTGATATGGAAGAAATAAAATAGGAAAAGCCAAAATTGGTGCTATTAACTTTATCAAACTTTTACTATGTATTTTCATTGAATGCCCCTCCTTTTTATTCATAAAAAAACTCACCTTTCCTGTAACTCTATTTTGCGATGCAATAACCGGTTAGCCAAATTGTTCAGCTGCTCGCAAGGCTCATACTTGGTACGGTATCCGATTCCGTTGATTATCACAAAAGGATTATATGCCGTAACCTCTTCTACCGTTCCGTCTGCCATGGTAAGAGTGAACACCGTAGCCTGACCTGCATATTCCCTCCAGGAATCATCCTGCTCATAAATAACCACTTCTTTCAGATATTCTACCAATTCTTTTATCTCGATAATTTGAACCGTTTCATCCGGTGGAAGAAGTTCTACGGATGCAGAAACAATATCTACTGCCTCTAAATCCCTATATGGTTTTCTTCCGATAGACTTATAACTCAGAATCCCTATTGTAGTAATGATTGCTAAAGAAACAATTAGTATTATCCATGTTTTTTTCTTCATTATCACCGGCCTCCTTTACATCCTTCTATATATTAGACGCAAAATATGGCAGAAAAGTTTCACATCTGCCGCTATTTTTCCGGCTGATTCACGCATCCCGCAAACAACGGAACTTTATTGCTTGTAATTACGAATAAAAACGGTCTGTCCAGTACAAAGTCAATGATTTCATCCGGAAGTGCAGCACCTCCGGCGCCCGGAATTTCGATGTATACCGCCGCCTTTACACCCTCTTCGTCAATCTGTACACGGACAGACTGGTTTGCTCCGGTTAAGTAGACCGGCAAGTCTGAAGTAATCTTCGAAAAATCAGCAACCGTCTCAGTAAAAATATCCGTTGCTCCCATGTTTTTTAATCCATTGCTTAAATCCATGGTGGAAGCTACATCAAACTTCGGAACGGAAAGATTTACCTTCATGTACTTGCTGTTTTCATAGTTGTTCGATAACACCATGTCCATGTAGGCGCCGTCATTTAGTACGTCATTTACTTTCTTACCCTCATCCGGAAGAATAAACCACATACCGCAACCGTTTTTCAGACCTAAATTTACGGCACTGAACGTCTCTCCCCAGTAATAGTTCATCTGCTTCAGCTTCTTATTCATGTACTCCGCCCGGATATCTCCGCCTGGGGCATGGAATATACCGTCTGTACCTTGCGGTAGGACATATTTTACCGTAAGAGTTTTTACAAACTTTTTGGGAATTCATCAGATACTTCTTGTAAAAAACTTGTTCGCAAGTTATAATATAACTAGTAATTCTTTATAAAAATTACATACTTATGAGGAGGTAACGTTATGGGTAAAGAAATGATTGCTATGCTTCTTGCAGGCGGTCAGGGATCCCGATTATACGCATTAACCCAGAAGCTGGCTAAGCCGGCAGTTCCGTTCGGCGGAAAGTACCGTATTATCGATTTCCCATTATCTAACTGTGTAAACTCCGGCATTGATACCGTCGGCATTTTAACACAGTATCAACCACTCGTATTAAACGAGTACATCGGCAACGGTCAGCCTTGGGACTTAGACCGATTAAACGGAGGTGTGCATGTACTTCCGCCTTATCAGCAGGCATCCGGCTCTGACTGGTACAAAGGTACAGCAAATGCCATCTACCAGAACATCGCATTTATCGAACGCTACGATCCGGAATATGTAATTATTCTTTCCGGTGACCAGATTTGCAAGCAGGATTACCGCGATTTCCTTAAGTTCCACAAGGAAAAGAACGCAGAATTCTCCGTAGCGGTTATGGAAGTTCCATGGGAAGAAGCTTCCCGTTTCGGTCTTATGGTTTCCGACGAAAACGACCGTATCACCGAATTCCAGGAAAAGCCAAAGAATCCTAAGTCCAACTTGGCATCCATGGGTATTTACATTTTCAACTGGGACATTTTAAAGAAGTATCTCACCGAAGACGAAGCAGATCCAAACTCTTCCAACGACTTCGGTAACAATATTATTCCAAACCTTCTCCGTGACGGCCGCAGAATGTACTCCTACCACTTCTCCGGCTACTGGAAGGACGTTGGTACCATCTCCTCCCTTTGGGAAGCAAATATGGAAGTTCTCGACCCTGAAAATTCCGGCATCAACTTATTTGATGAAGACTGGAAGATTTTCAGCCGCAACAGCGGTATGACCGGTCATAAAATCAGCAAGGGTGCTGTTGTGAAAGATTCCATGATTACCGACGGTTGCCTCGTAGACGGTACTGTAAAGCACTCCGTTCTCTTTGCCGGTGTTAAGGTAGAGCCGGGCGCTGTTATTGAAGATGCGGTTGTTATGGGTGGCTCCGTTATTAAATCCGGTGCTGTTGTAAAGCACTGTATTGTAGCTGAAAACGTAACCGTAGGTGCAAATGCCGAAGTCGGTGCTATGCCTACCGCAGATGCGGCCGGTGTTGCAACCTTAGGCCCTGGTGTCACCGTAGGTGACGGTGCCAAGATTGGTCCAAACGCCATGGTAAGTAGTGATGTGGAAGGTGGTGCAGAAGTATGTTAAATTCTAAAACAAGTGCACTTGGTATTATTTTCCCGAACAGTTATGATGCAACTGTTCCGGAGCTTGCAAATGTGCGTCTTATGGCTTCCATCCCTTTCGCAAGCCGTTACCGCATGATTGACTTTGTATTATCCGGCATGAGCAACAGCGGAATCGATAACATTTCCCTGTTGGTAAATAAGAACTATCATTCCCTTATGGACCATTTAGGTTCCGGACGTGAATGGGATTTAGTCCGCAAAAACGGCGGCCTTACCCTCTTCCCTCCAAATGCCGAAAAAACATCCTTACATTATACCGGACGTATCTCCGCTTTAGAGGGTATCATCGATTTCCTTCGCAGCCAAAAGGAAGAATACGTAGTTATGGCAGATGCCAACATCGCTGTTAACTTTGATTTCGCAGCAATGGTAGATGCCCATGTTGCTTCCGGTGCCGATGTTACTATTGCTTACAACGAAACCGAACTTCCGGACGGTTACAAAAAGCTTTCCGGCGAAGACAGCTTCTACTACACCTTTAACTTAGACGGCGACCGCATTACCGAAATCTATGTTAACAGAAACCGTGAAGGCAAGCAGAATCTTTCCATGAGTATTTTTGTGCTGAAGCGCGAATTGTTAATTGAAATTGTAGACGCTGCTTTTGTCCGCGGCTTACGTTATTTTGAACGTGATGTTCTGATGAATGCATTCAGCTATCTGAAGATGTACGGTTATAAATACGAAGGCTATGTTGCTCGTATTACAAGCTTAAAGAGCTATTTTGACGAAAACATGAAGCTTCTCGACGATGCAAATTTAAATGCACTGTTTGATGCAGCTCCTGTTTACACCAAAATCCGTGACGACAATCCAACCAGATACATTGCCGGTGCAAAAGCTGAAAACATCATGGCTGCCGACGGTTGTGTCATTGAAGGCGAAGTAGAAAATTCCATTCTCTTCCGTGGTGTTAAAATCGAAAAAGGCGCCAAGATTAAGAACTGTATTCTCATGCAGGATACCGTCGTTAAAGCCGGTGCCGATATCGAATACATTATTACCGATAAGAACGCCGTAATTTCCGAACTCAAAACCATGAGAGGCACCGATACTTATCCGATTTATGTTACAAAACATGCAACTGTATAAAATTTCATAAAAAATACAGCAAGGGCGTCCCGTTGGGGCGCCCTTTGTATCTTATAACCCTATAACTCTTTTTTGTATGCTATCATCGCAAACCAGGTAGAACCCTTATTTTCTTTTCCAGGCTGCAACGGAACCGACCATTGCAACAACCGAACAATTTCCGTTTCTCCCTGATGGTTTTTATGTTCTTTTTCCTGACACCAGATAAATTTTACAATTTCCGGCAATTGTAGTACACAATCATGATGAACTCCTCTCAGCCATGCTCCATGCTCTGTAAGTTCCACATCGCATTGTGTTACAATCTGCTCCGTGAAAAAAAGTGTTCCCTTTGGTAAATCAAAGCAGTCGGTAACGGTTAACGCACCGCTGTCCATGGAAAAGTCCGTTTCCCGTACCAGACGTTTTACCACGTTTCCCGGATATGCACCCGCAAATTCTATTTTTGTCCGTCCCATACCGTCCGCAACAAACTCCGAGGCACCATATTCTGTCCCACTTTTTTGCTTTTGACCGCCAATCAACGGTACACTGTGCCCCAAAGAAGAATTGCACAAAATATGATACCGCCCTTCGCCAAAATACTCTTTGGTATATTCTCCGGCACCAAGATCTGTAACCATAAATTCGTCATCAGCCAGATAAATAAAGCTTCCTACATCATTGTGGTTGTGTGGTTCCCCATTGGTTCCTCCCTTAATTGCCATGGCTGCCCCGTTAGTTCCTTCACAAATACTCCATTGAGCATCCGGAAGAACATCATGACGGGATACTGCATCTGATAGTTCTGTCACCATTTCTTTCTCTGTCCATAAATAATCTCTCATCAGCCCCATAAACCGATAACAGGGATCTGTATCAAAGGATGCTGCCAATAACACATTCGGAACCTCTACTCCATCGTACTGCTTTGCAAGAAAAGCTGTCAGTCCCATACGGAACTTAGCCTCTTGTTCACCATCAGAAAAGCTGACGGTTTTTCCACCGGTAAAATACATTTTTTGTTGGAACCGGGCTATTTTTTTTACTTTTTCTTTTTCAAACAGATTCATTGACCCTTTACTATATCGCAAAAGCTGTTCTGCAAACCCGACAAAATAAGTCATGCCATATGTAAAATAGCCGATTCCTTCCATGCAGGTACCATCTTCTTTAAAACCGTCCAAATAAAATTCCAGAGAATGACAAATCCGTCGTAGACATTGTTCCAGCCGCTCTTCATTTTTCCCTGCCATCAGATAGATACTTGCACTTCCGATACTTCCTGCACAAACTGCATTCCAATTATGGTCTGCACATTCCCAGCCCCCGTAATTCGGCTTCGACGTAAAAAACGGTGTCAGCACCCGCCGTTCAATTTCTGCTTCTACCCTTTCACAAAGTTCTGTAGGAATTTTGCATTCCTCCGGCAAAGTTTTATTTACAAGCCCCAGAATTTCCGACAGTGCCTGCGCCGTTTCCGAAGCAAATAAATCAACAGTTGTCCTCCACTCTTTCTCAGCTTTACGGTTTACATGGGCCGGCAGTGCCCAGCATTCCTCACTACAGATGCCCTCCAACACTTCCGTAAGCTTTTCGACATCTTCCTTCCGTTTCCAAATATATGCCGCCATACCAAACACCGCTAGAAATTTTCTGCGCATAAAATACACTTCTTCATATTTCAGGCGGTTCCCCGTCGTCTCAAATAATGCAAACAGTTCCTCTGTCACTTCCGGCATTTCCCGGCTTCTAAGTTCTTCCGCATTTTTTTTGATTTGCTCTATATATTTTATTTGAAATGAGGTTCCCATTTTTCATCTCCTAAGTTTTTATTACTTTCTATTTTACACCATTCTAAAAGTTCGTCAACATGGACCTGAGGGGAGTCGAAGTCTCGTCATAGTCTCTGAAGTCCTTTGTTTATGCGGGTTTCAGAGGTTGACGATTCGCTGTACCCCGGTTTTACCCCGGTTTTTTGCAAAATATTTATCACTGCAAATGTGAAAACTGAAAGTTTCATATTATCTTGTTAAAACATGTTTGCAATATTTTGTACATCCGCATTTAGGACAAGTTAACTTTCTTTTGGTAATTGTATGAGGTCCCATAACATAAGATTTCAATTCCCATTGCCGGCACTACAAATCCAATTCCCAGCAATAGTATTCTGGTCCACACCTGCAATTCTTCTGAGTTCAATCCCCTTGTGTTCTGTACCTTATGCTGTGTACTTCTCCTTAACGTAAAAGAGAAACCTTTACATTTTATATGAAAGGTTTCTCTGTAATTTCTGATGACTGGTTTCGTTATGGTGCTTTGCCACCAATTCACAGGCTTTTCACCTGCCCGGCTTGATTATCCTCTATGCTAAAGAGTAAATGCAAAGTTTTTACGTTGCCAGTGCAACGGATGCAAACACCTTATGCTTCACTTCTTTTTGAAAGTCTTACTGTTTATTCTAAATGGAACGAAAATTTGAAGTATCTCTTGCGTTTAAAATAAATTAAAAGTAACTTTTTTCATTTCCTACTACAATTTTGTACCCCACTTTTACCCCAGTTTTATTATTCTAAATACTACTAAATTGATTCCCCTACACATCAAACCTTTCAATTAATTCCTTTAAAAGATTCAAGCTATTCTCGCTCTCGCGTAAATGCTCATAGCCTTCTAATGTCTTCTTTACGGCATCCCCCGATTTTTCTGCAATCAGGTTTACTCCGTCTGCAGACTCAGTAATGGTACGGTTCACGCCATCAATAGTATCTGCAATCTCTGTTATTTTCTTGTTCAATTCGGAAATTTCAGAATAAATCTGCTGCATGGACTGCGCAAAACTTGCTGCATCCTTTTCATAGCGTTCGCCTACCTGACCAAATGCGCCATAGTCTGCAACTACAGTATCTTCAAGGAAGTTCATAATAACTTCAATACAGTCTGTCATATTATGAACTGCTTCGTTTACATCTTTTACAATTTCATTGATACCGTCTACTGTCTGGAATGTCTGGTTCGCCAATGCACCTATTTCTGTAGCAACAACAGCAAAGCCCCGACCTGCATCTCCGGCTCTGGCAGCTTCAATATTTGCATTTAATGCAAGAAGGTTTGTCTGGGAAGAAATATCCCGGATATCATCTGTCAATTCATTAATTTTGGCAACCACCTTGGATTTTTCAATAGCTTCCGCAGTACGATTCTTCATATCTTCAAAGATTGCCATTGCCTTATCACTGGATACACGTGTATTGTCACTCAATTCTCTCGCGCGGGCCATAATTGCCTTAGACTCCTGCTGCTCCCATTCAGATAATCTCCGAATACCTTCTGCATTGGTCTGGATAGCATCAATATTACTTACAATCATAGTAGCACTTGCAGATGTTTCCTCCATTCCTGCTGCAAGTTCCTGGGTAGTTGCGGAATTGTCCTCAGAAATGGAATTGTTCTCTCTCATCACATCATCCAGACGCTTCATGTTTCCAAGTAAGCCGTCCTTAACGCTTTCCATATTACCCACCAGTTCACGCAATACAGAACGCATCTCATTTACTGCTTTTGCCATGATACCGGTTTCATCTTTTTTCTTCGTTAACTTATCAATATCCAACGCCCGGTGGAAATTCAGCTCCGAAGTCTGCTTGATAATTTCTGTGATTCTCTTAATTGGTTTTGCGATGGTGCTTCCGATTAATACACCAAGCACAATAGCAACCACAAATCCCATGGCAAGAAACAGTAATATCTGAACAGAAAGAGCATTTGCATCTGCTTTAATCTCTTCTACCGGTGCAGTTAATACCAGTTTCATGCCATTTCCAAGTTCTACATAGGATAAATATTTATCTTTAGCATTATAGCTGTACTGCAACGTCTTTCCCTGATTGGAAGAATCCATCAAAAAATCCTTAACAGAGCTCAGTTCTCCACCATTATACTCTGCTAAATCAGTACCGGAAGCAATTTCTTTATGATACAATACATTACCACCGGAGCTCACAACAAAGGAGTACCCGGTGTCAAAAGCAACCGCATTGTCTGCAAGTGCTGTCAACTGTCCAAAATCGATATCCATACCAAGAATACCAACTGATGTACCATTTTCATATAACGGAACAACGTAGGAAATCATATAAACATTGATATTGGCATTTAAATATGGGTCCATCCAAAGCGGTGCCTTATTTGCTACCGGTATGTAATACCAACCCACATGGGCTGCATCGGAAGGATCATACATACTGAAGTCCGTTGGTGTTACGCTGTCAAAAACAGACTGCGTGTCATTACGGGTCAGGAAAATGCCGGATGTTGGCTCCGTAAATTCCGGATTATAGCGGATATAGGCAGTAATTGCACCGTCGGTATGTTCCGCAAAGGTAATGAATTCCTGCAAAAGACCGTTTGTATATTCCTCTACATAAGCGTTATTATTTTGAAACTTAGAAAAATCCATTTTCTCCATAGCAACATCCGTTAACGTGTCCACGGACTGCTCAATTCTGGAAATCAAGGCATTGATTTCCCTTCCTGTATTGTCACAGGTCAACACCAGTTCATTTTCTGCAGCAGTATTGGATAATTCTCTGGTATCAGAAATGCTAAGAATACTGATAATGGATGCCGTGATCAAGGAACAAACCACAATTGCAACAGTAATTTTCATTCGTATAGACTTCATAAGTAATGCCTCCTTGCTTTGTTGTTGCTATTATTATAGCAAACTGTTCTGTTCCGATCGAAACAGAGGAGTGAAATGTCGATTTTGGGGAGTAAACGGCGAAATAGAAATTTGAATAATTCCTATTACCATGATATACTAGTGTATTGAAAATGAGTTTTAGAAAGGAGGGGTTCCATGTTACGAATTGCTGTTTGTGATGATGAACTATCTTTTTTATCACAACTTCATTCCATTCTGTCTGCATGGCAGCCGAATTCATCCCGCTTCTGTATTGAATCCTTCGATAACGGGGATGCTTTGTTGAGCTCCCATGCCGAATCTCCTTTTGATATTATTTTGCTTGATATTGTCATGCCAATGTTTAACGGCATTGAAGTTGCAAGAGAGCTTCGCGAGCATGATACATCCGTAAAACTTGTTTTTCTTACCTCTTCCCCGGAGTACGCTGTAGATTCCTATACCGTAAAAGCAAATAACTACCTGCTGAAGCCAATTGATAAAACAAAGCTATATCAATGTTTAGATGAATTATGCAATGAAATATTAGATAAAAATCAGAAAAACATTCATATCCGGGTTACCAATGCCATACACAAAATCTCACTCTCTGATATTGAGTATGTGGAGGCCCAAAATAAACACACATTGTTTATATTAAGAAACAAACCATTTTTAGAATCCATCGATTCCCTCTATCACCATGAGGACAAGCTTACTCTGACCGAAGGCTTCTATAAATGTCATCGTAGCTATATTGTCAACATCAATTATATTGACACCTACACTACGAAGGAAATCCGGATGCGCTCAGGCTATCGCATTCCCATCTCAAGAAATTGTCAAGCTGACTTTGAAAACGCATATTTTTCCTATACTTTCAAGAAGGCGGGTGAACAAACATGACAGAAACTGCTTTTTCCATCATTGAAACGATTACCATTTTCTCCTTTGGCGTATTCCTTTCTTTTGCTTTTGCAGGTATCCAGTATACCAAAAAGAATATCTGTATCATGGCGGGCTTCTCGCTCCTCTGTAGTATAGCGGTATTGTTAGCAAATACACTTCCAAGCCAGATAATCAGTTGGTGTATATTGCCCCTGCTTGTACATATTCCTAATGTCCTGCTACTTGTTATGTATTATTATAAACGTTTTTCCACCGCCTTTTCCTCAGTATGTACATCTTATCTGCTCTGTCAGCCTCCAAGGTGGATTTATTCCATGCTGGCAGTAATTGTTCCGGAGAATGTAGCATTAAGATTATGCATCTTGCTAGGACTATTCATCCTTACATATTTGTTTGCGTTCTATTTGTCCCAATACATTTCCGGACTCTTTAATAAAGACGCTAAGAGTGTGTATATTTTTGGAAGTGTCCCGATTTTTTATTATGCGATCAATTATTTTTTAGAAATAAAAACAAATTTTTGGTCAATTAGTGCCCCAATGATTACAGAGTTTTTCCGCTTCCTTGTGTGTATCGTTTTCTTGTTATTCTGTGTAGTTTATTATAAGGAGTATGAACAAAAAGCTGATTTGGACTTAAAAGAGCAAATGATTAATATCTCCTTTGAACAACAAAAGAAAGAAATGGAACTCATTAAAGAAAGAGAGCAGGAAATCCGCATCATTCGCCATGACATGCGTTTATTTCTAAACACGCTCATCATGCATATCCATCAGGACGATAAAGATGCCGCGCTCAAACTGGCAACTACCCTTGTTTCCAATATCGAAGCTACTACAATACAGCATTACTCCAACAATAACATCGTGAATTATATTCTCTCTGATTATGCTGCAAAATTTGAAAAAGCTTCTATACCATTTCATGCAACAGTGGAACTTCAGGAATTAAGAACAGACGAGATTGTATTTGCGTCCATCCTCTCCAATGCTTTGGATAATGCCTTAAATGCAACATCCACTCTCCCGACGGAAAAACGCAACATAAAGCTCTTAATAAAGAATGCCAATGGTAAACTTTTATTATCCGTAAGAAATTCTTTCCAAGGAAAAATCATTTTTTCTGACGGGCTTCCTGTCTCATCAAAAGCAGGACACGGATATGGTACTCGAAGCATCCGCTATATGACCGAAAAAACAGGCGGCAACTGCCAGTTTACCATTGAAGACAATGAGTTTGTACTAAGAGTAGTAATATAAAGCCTCAAGTTCGGCGACCCGAAGGATACAAAAAAAGAGTCCCACAGGACTTTGTCCTGTGAGACTCTTTTTTATGGACCTGAGGGGAGTCGAACCCCTGTCCGAAAGCCCATCCACTACGGCATCTCCCATTACAGTCTGTTATTTTGCTTTCGCCATTCCCTCAGTTCATCGCAAGCAGACACGCTTTGAACCTTAGTAGCTTCATAATACGCCTACATCCGCAAAGCTTAGGATGCATCGTTTCCTACATAGTCGATGCCAGGGTCCTAGCGTGTAGGTGCGCCAGGTCTGACAGCTGCCATATTAGGCAGCGAGTGCTAAATTATCTTCAGCGTTTATTTTTTTTTG
>JAZSFC010000044.1:0-14644 GCA_045531955.1 Lachnospiraceae bacterium
TTGTCCGAAGAATAAGACTTCCAAGGCAAGAAGAGACAGTCGTAGAGCAAACTGGAAGATGACTGCTCCAAACCTTGTAAAGTGCAGCAAGTGCGGCGAATTAATGATGCCACACAGAGTATGTAAGGCTTGCGGTTCTTATAATAAGAAGGAAGTTATTGCGGCTGAATAATTGAAAATGTCAGTAGAGTCAAGGGTTTGTAGAAATATAAACCCTTGATTTTTTCTTTATGAAGGAGTGTGTAGGATGAATTTGAGTGATTTAGTACAGCTACTGAGAACATCGAAAAATTTTGATGAAGTAAATAACCGGAGAGATGACATTGCCGGCTTGCTTTCTGAGGTTGTATCGATGTTTGATTATGACCAAAACAATTCCTATCATCCATATGACTTGTGGGAGCATTGCGTACGGACTGCTTTGGAAATTCCGAAAGAAACATCCGATGATATGGTGTTTTTAGCGGCGTTACTGCACGACATCGGAAAGCCGGAGAGCTGTTGTAAAGGAAGAAAAGAAGGCGATACGGAAAGCCATTACTATGGACATCCGGAGGTTAGTAAGCGGATTGTGGAAAAGAAAATCGTGCCACATCTGGAAGTTTCGAAAGACGATGCGGCACGTTTGGTTTATTATGTGGAATTTCATGATGATCATGTAGGGGTTAAGCCAAAGCATCTGCGGAAACATTATGAGCGGGTTCCGTTAATTATGTTTCAAAATCTGATGCTGCTTCAAATGGCAGATGCCATTACCCATGATACCGAAAGACCGTTAATTCAGGAACGATATAATACCTGTAAAATGTTATATGAAGGAAAAGCAGAGGAACTGTATCGTTGGCTGGAAAATGAAAAGCAATAAAAGCTTTATTTCTTTAAATATGTTTCAAAACATGCAAAAACAAACGCTGGGTTACATACGAACCCGGCGTTATATTCTATATATGCCGGTAAAACTTTATATTCCCTATAAAACAGCGGTAATTCTGCCAGTTCTTCTCTTTGCTCCGGTTTAGCAAAAGGCACTGCTAAAAATGTTCCGTTCTTTTTCTGATAGGCGGTGGCAGGTTTACACTTTTCTTTGGCTTCTTTGTCTACCCATTCTGCAACACTTGCATGTACTGCAGTGTCCTCATATTTTAAATAAAAGTAATTTTTATAATCCTTAAAAAAGAATTTCAATTCCCCATCATAAAATGGCAACAGTAAATCCGTTTCTTTCTCTGTAACCGTAAAAACGCAGTCGTTTTGCATAAGACGGATGGGAAACGGTAAGAGCGGAAAATCAAAGGTGTAGAGCAGACCTTGTTCCAGCTTGATGACGGAAGGCTGCAGGCTTCCTGCAAAAAAGTCTGCCAGCTTTGTTTTGTTATATAAGTAAAAAAGGCCGATTAAATCGTCATGGTTATGAAGAAGCATCACAAGGCGTAAGGCATCCGCTTCTTCGGAATTTCCGGTGAGGGTAGCAAGACGGTATTTTCCGGTATATGCAGCATACACATCGGTTAAATCTCCGCCGGAAAAGGTATCGGTACGGGTAAAACCGGCACACTGTTCCAGTGTTTTCTGTTTAAAATCCGGAAAAGTGGTGTGCTTTTTAAACGGCAGTAAAAGCTTATAAATATCCAGAGTACCTTCGGAATCAATGGCATAGGATAAGCAATGCCGTTTGAATTTTTTATTCAGGTACGGAATATCAAAGCCGGTACCGTTGTAGTGAACCAGGGTGGTATATTGTTTAATAAAATCACGGAAAGAAGCCAGAACTTCCTTTTCTTCGGAGTATTCATCGCAGAACCACTGAAGCAGGGTCGGTTCTCCCTCTTCCAGACAGATGGCACCGATGAGATAGAGATAACTGGTATCTGCGGAAAGTCCGGTGGTTTCGATATCGAAGAGAAGGGTATCTGCCGGCAAGGAAAGTCCGAGCTCTGATTTAGTATTTAGTTTGGAACGGATAAGTTTCATGATGCGGATATCCCCTTTCGTTCTGTATCTTGGCGCTGCGTTTATTGCGTAACTGAAATCTGTCGCATTATGCCGTAATAATTCACATTTTATCATAAAACTTATCATCTCTCAAGAAAAAACACTTCCTATTTGAACGAATGTTTGATATAATGAAACTAATAAAATGGCGATAGAATGGGGTGGGGTAATGCATTGGAGCAAATGTAAATTTTGCGGCACCGTATATCCGACAAAAAAAGTCGAGATAGTTTGCAAAAAGTGCAAGCCGATTGATGAAGCTTTATTTACTAAAATTGAAAATTATCTGCAGCAATTTCCCCACAGTAATGCCATGCAGATTGCAGAAGGATGCGGTATTTCCGTGTTGGAAGTTCTGCAGTATATAGATGAGGGAAGATTACAACTTTCCAAAGGAGAGTTTAAACGGTTATGATTGCATTTATAGAAGGAACTATAATTAAGAAAACAGCTTCCACTGTAGTGGTGGCAACGGCATCCGGGCTGGGTTATGAGCTCTTTGTGCCGGTTACGGATTTGGAGCAGATGCCTGCCAACGGCAGTAAGGTGATGTTACATACCTATCTGCAGGTAAAAGAAGACGGTGTGGCACTGTTTGGCTTCTTAGAAGAAGAGGCATTGCAGATTTTTAAATTACTGATTACGGTAAACGGCATCGGACCAAAGGGAGCCATCGGTATTTTGTCCGGTATTTCCCTGGATGATTTACGGTTCGCGGTATTGGCAGAAGACAGTAAAACCATTTCCAAGATTCCGGGGATTGGTCCGAAAACTGCAGCAAAGCTGGTTCTGGAATTAAAGGACAAGTTTAAGCTGGAAGATGCGATTGAAGCAAAACTGATTCACGGCGAGCAGGATGCTTTAAAATCCGGTAAGAATTCCGCAGATGCAGCTAAGGCGGCAACTCTTAAGGATGAAGCGGCCCAGGCGTTGGTGGCACTGGGATATTCCATGACCGGTGCGGTAAAGGTTCTGAAAGAAATGGAAATTACAGATACTACAACTGTAGAAGATTTAGTGAAATATGGCTTAAAAAACATATAATTTAACAAAACAGTAGGACTAAAGTCCTAAAAACTCATTTTTTAAGTAAAAAAAGAACGGAAGTAACAGTATGGCAAAAAGATTGATAACTACAGAACTGATGGAAGAAGACAAAAGAATAGAAGGTAGTTTACGTCCCCAGATGCTGTCCGAATATATTGGGCAGGAAAAGGCAAAGGCCAATTTGAAGATTTACATTGAGGCGGCAAAAGCAAGAGGAGAATCCTTAGACCATGTGTTATTTTTCGGACCTCCGGGACTTGGTAAAACCACCCTGGCCGGTGTCATTGCCAACGAGATGGGAGTAAACTTAAAAATCACTGCCGGTCCGGCTATTGAAAAGCCGGGAGATATGGCAGCCATATTAAATAATCTTCAGGAAGGCGATGTGCTTTTTATCGATGAAATCCATCGTCTCAACCGTCAGGTAGAAGAACTGTTATATCCCGCAATGGAAGACTTTGCTATTGATATTATTATCGGCAAAGGGGCGGCGGCTAAATCTATCCGGTTGGAATTGCCAAAGTTTACGCTGGTGGGTGCGACCACCAGAGCAGGTATGCTTACAGCACCGCTCCGTGACCGCTTCGGTGTGGTGAACCGTTTGGAGTTTTACACTACGGAAGAATTAACAGAAATTATTATCCGCTCTGCCGGAGTGCTTGGTGTGGAAATTGAGCCGGAAGGGGCTGTGGAGCTGGCAAAGCGTTCCAGAGGAACCCCACGACTGGCAAACCGTCTGTTAAAACGTGTCAGGGATTTCGCCCAAATTCAGTATGATAACCGTATTACCAAAGAGGTGGCTGATACGGCACTGAATTTTTTGGAAGTGGACAAGTTAGGACTTGACCAAAGCGACCGGGCAATATTAAAAACCATGATAGAACGGTTTCATGGCGGACCGGTTGGTATCGAGGCTGTGGCAACCACCATTGGTGAAGACCCGGGAACCGTGGAAGAAGTAAACGAGCCTTTTCTGGTGCAGAATGGCTTGATTTTACGCACACCTAGAGGAAGAGTAGTATCGGAACTTGCGTATCGGCATTTTGGCTTGCCGGTGCCTGATAACGAAGCATAGATATCGAGAAACTATCGGACATTTTACTTCGTAAACAAAGGAGACTTATACATATGAAAAAAAGAAATGATGTAAAAGTTGTTATCGGTGGAAAACAGTATAACATGGGTGGTTATGAAAGCGAGGAATATTTACAGAGCATCGCGTCCTATATCAATGCAAAAACAGATGAATTAAAGCAACAGGGAGGTTTCCCAAAGCTGGACTCCGATATTGTGAATATTTTGTTGCAGATAAATATTGCGGATGACTACTTCAAAGTGAAGAAAAGCCAGGAAGAAATCGAACGTGAATATAATGAAAAGCAAAAGGAAAATATGGATTTAAAGCGTGATATTATCGGTCTGCAGGCAAAGCTGGAAACTTATGAACAGGAAAACCGCGCAATGAGAGAAGAAAACCTGGAATTGCAGAAGCGTATTATCCGTATGGAAGCAGAAATAGAAGAAGTAAGACGGAGAAAGTAGTTGCGCACAATAAGGAGTATTTTATGATGTTGAGTCAGAGAAAGCCGGAGATTCTTGCTCCGGCGGGCTCTATTGAGAGTTTGAAAGGGGCAGTAGCAGCCGGTGCGGATGCCGTGTATATCGGAGGAAGCAGATTCGGGGCAAGAGCCTATGCAGATAATCCGGAAGATGATTTGCTTCTGGAAGCTATTGATTACGTGCATACCAAAGACCGCCGGATTTATCTGACGGTCAATACTCTTTTTAAAGAGCAGGAATTAAGAGAAGAACTGGTTCCTTTTTTGGAAAAATATTATCGGGCGGGTGTAGATGCCGTAATTGTGCAGGATGTGGGTGTCCTGCATTTTCTTGCGAAGTTTTTTCCGGATTTACCGGTGCATTTAAGTACGCAAATGACTTTAGTATCCGCAGATGGGACAACTCTGTTTGACGGCTATCCGGTAACACGTATGGTTCCGGCCAGAGAACTTTCTTTAGAAGAGATAAAACAGATCCGGGCAAATACGAAGTTAGAACTAGAATGTTTCGTGCATGGTGCACTTTGCTATTGTTATTCCGGACAATGCCTGCTCAGTAGTATGATTGGAGGGCGTAGCGGTAACCGTGGAAGATGTGCACAGCCTTGCCGTATGGCTTATGATGTCCTGGAAGACGGAAGAAAAGCAGAAAACAATCTGTATGTTTTAAGTCCAAAGGATTTATGTACGTTAGACCGTATTCCGGAATTGGTAAATGCGGGAATTGATTCGTTCAAGATAGAAGGACGCATGAAACGTCCGGAATATACCGCAGGGGTAACCGCGGCATACCGTTTGATGACGGATTTATATTTTGAGTATGGCGAAGAGGGCTTTTACAGGTATTTGAAAAAGCATCCTGATGTATTGGAAGAACAAATGGACCGGGTGGCAGATTTATATAACAGAGGCGGCTTCACCAAAGGATATTATGTGCAGTATCATGGTAAAGATATGATGTCCATGGAGCGTCCGAATCATACCGGTGTTAAGGTGGGAGAAGTAGTTTCCGGTAAGGGACTTCGTGCAAAAATTAAATTGGAAAAACCATTACATCCGCAGGATGTTTTGGAAATCCGGGATGTGTCGGGGGCTTCCTATGAATTTACTGCGGGAAAAGCGGGAATAGAAGAAAATCCGGGTTGGTATGAAACCAACGTGAAAAAGGGATTTTCGCTTCTGCCGGGTCAGCAGGTATACCGTACAAAAAATGAGCAGTTACTGACAGAACTGAAAGAAAAATACGTTGAAAAAACGGTTCAGATACCGGTAAATGCTGTATTCACAGCAATTCCGGGGCAACCGGCGGAACTTACGGTTAAGCTGACAGCACATCAAAAAAGCAGCATTATTCCGGGAGCAGATGTTGCAAACACAAGAGAGATTTCCGTAACCGTATCCGGAGATGAAGTAATGGTTGCAGAAAATCAGCCGGTGACGGAGGAAAAAATCAGAGAACAGCTGAATAAAACCGGGGAGAGTGAGTTTTTCTTTGCATCACTGAAAATTTCCGTAGGAGATAAATGTTTTCTTCCGATGGGGAAAATTAAAGGACTGCGGAGGGATGCATTCGAGAAATTGAAACAGGAGTTGTTGCTCGGATATCGTAGAGAACTGCCGGAAGCGACCGAAGCTATTGTTTCCGGACACAAAATTGCTTCTGAAGTTCCGGAAGTGATTACTTTGGTTTCTACAAGGGAGCAGTGCTTTATTGCCATGGAGGATTCTCGCATTACCACAATTTATGTGGATGTGCCGGGAGAGATTTGCCAAACGTCTCTGACACTTTGCAAGGAAGTAAAGCAACGGGGAAAAAAGGCTTTTTTGGTACTGCCGCATATATTCCGTTATAAAGAAAAAATAAAATATCAGATGATGTCGGAACAACTGAAATCCGGAGCATATGACGGCTTCTTGGCAAAATCCCTGGAAGAGCTTGCTTTTTTGAAAGAAACCGGATTAGACAAAGGGCATGAGGTGCGGTTGAATTATAACCTATATACGCTTCAACAACCGGCAAAGGAATTTTTTAAAGAAAAAGGATATCGGCGTTTTACGGTTCCGGTGGAACTGAAGGAAGAAGAAATAAGCAGGCAGGATAGTTCGGACAGCGATTTTATTGTTTACGGCAGACTTCCGCTGATGGTTTCAGCCCAATGTATCAGGGACAATGTCTTACGTTGCCTGGGAGGACAAAAGACCGGAGGTATAGTGTTAAAAGACCGTATGGGTGCAGAATTTCCGGTACGTCAGAATTGTGAGACCTGCTACAACCTGATTTACAACAGTGCATGTTTTTCTCTTATCGGCACGGATGTAACAGAAAACTTTAATGTGGCAGGCTGGAGATTAGATTTTACTTTTGAAACCGGGCAGGAGATGAAGGAAGTGCTGGATGCATTTTTCTTAGGGAAAAGTATTCCGGGAAAGGGTCCTTTTACTAAGGGGCATTTTAAGCGTGGTATAGAATAAGGAGATTTATGACAACGTGGATTTTATCAACCTCTAATTTTATATTGATTTTACTGCTGGCACTTTATGTGTCAGCAGCATACGCGACTATGTGGACCCGCCGATGGGAGGCGGGTTTTGCACGTTGTATGGGAGTATGCCGGTATTTGTTGCATGGTGTCGGATTTTTAACTTTATATTTTGCAACCGGAGAATTTCGGATACTTCCGCTGTATTTTTTTCAACTGGCATTTTTTATATTGGCAGATATTATACAGAAAAGAATCTATGTGCGGGAGATTCCGATGCTGTACCAAAATATGATGCTGTTGCTGGCAGTTGGGTTTCTTGTGCTTTACGGACTGTCGCCGGGGAGCGCGGTTAAACAGTTTATATTTGCAGTAATTGCTTATTGCCTATGTTCTTTTTTGCCCTGGATTTTAAAGAAATTTCCCGGAGTCATGAGACTTGGATGGCTGTATACGCTATTGGGAGTTTCTATGTTGTCAGTAGTTTTAGCCATTGGCAGTGAGGTGTTTGGAGCAAAAAACTGGCTGACGATTCAGGGAATTACGTTTCAGCCATCGGAGTTTGTAAAACTGACTTTTATTCTTTCTATGGCGGCCTTGCTTATCCGTGAGACAAAAAGTAAGTATGGAAATCTAATATTAGTCAGTGTGGTGGCTGCGTTACATGTGGGATTGTTGGCACTTTCTAATGATTTTGGCGGCGCACTGATTTTCTTTGCTGTATATTTACTGATGCTGTTTGTAATCAGTGCAGACGTATTGTTTCCGACGGCAGCTTTGCTTTCCGGCAGCTTGGCGGCTTTGCTCGCTTACCGGTATTCCGGCCATATCAGGGAACGTGTAATGGCATGGCAGGACCCGTTTTCCTGTATTGAAGATGAAGGGTATCAAATGGCGCAATCCCTGTTTGCTATCGGAAGCGGGGGATGGACAGGAACCGGAATTGCAAACGGAATGCCGGAAACCATCCCGATTGTAAAAAGTGATTTTATCTTTGCCGGAATCTCAGAGGAGTTTGGTGCGGTTTTTGCAGCCCTTTTGTTAGGTGTGTACATTAACTGTATTATCTGGATGATGGCATTGGCACTGGAGAGAAAGAAGCCGTTCTTTTTTGCTGTGACTACCGGAGCAGTGGCATTGTTTGGTATACAATTGTTTTTGAATGTAGGTGGTGTCATAAAACTGATTCCGTCCACCGGCGTGACGTTGAGCTTTATCAGCTACGGCGGAAGCTCTTTGTTCAGTTCAGTATTTCTGTTTCAGGGAATTCAGGCAATGCGCGGGGAAGAAACAGGAAAAAAACCGAAAAAAGAGAAATCGGAACAGAAATATACCGGTCAGCAAATCCGCATGGTGGCGGTTTGTGCAATGATTCTGTTACTGCTTTGTGTTATGACTGCATATTATGTGACGGTAACGGTAAAAGAAGCAAAGGAATCTTATTACAATGAATATAATCGTCGTATTTCTTTCACGGAAAAAACAATGCTGAAAGGAAAAATTCTGGCAGCAGACGGAACTATTTTGGCAAGAAGCATCCGTGGAGAAGACGGAAAGATATACCGGATGTATCCTCACGGAGAAGCGACAGCATTTATTACCGGGCAGATGCAGGTGGGAAGAACCTTTTTAGAACGGCAGTATTGGGGCGAGTTATATTCTGTGGACATACCGCTTTTGGAACAGATAAAAAGAAAAGTATCAGGAAAAGAAGCAGAAGGAAACAGTATCGTCACCACGATAGACATGGAATTGCAAAAGTCTGCTTATGAGGCATTGAACGGATATCGTGGCGCAATCGGGGTAATGGAGGTTAAAACCGGCCGGATACTGGCAATGGTTTCCGCTCCGTCTTATAATCCGAATGAACTTTTGATTCAATGGGAAAGTTTAAATGCCAGGAGCGACGCCCCTTTTTTAAATCGGTTTAGCAGCGGCTTATATCCGCCGGGTTCTACTTTTAAACTGGTGACAACCTTGGCATATTTGCAGCAGCATAAGGCAGCGGAATTTTCCTATACCTGCACTGGAACTGCCAGATTCCGCAATACAACGGTTCACTGCAATAATGAAAAAGCCCATGGAGAGCAAACGCTTTTGCAGGCATTTGCAAATTCCTGTAATACAGCGTATGCTTATATGGGAGAACAGATTTCCAATGCGGATTATATGGCTGTGGCAGAGCGGCTGGGCTTTGAAATGGTATGGGAAGACACCTTACCTTACAAACAAAGCAGTTTCTTTGTAACGGAGGAAACCGCAGATGCATCCAGAGTGCAGGTAAGCTTTGGACAAGGGGAGGTTTTAATGACTCCGTTTCATAAACTGATGCTGGCGGCGGGGATTGCAAATGGCGGAACGGTGAAACTTCCATATCTGGTGGAACGTATGGAGAATTGTAACGGAAATGCGGTAGCATTGTATTCTTCCGGTGGCGAGAAGAATCTGATGGCTTCGGAAGCAGCAAAACTTCTGACAGACTATATGATAGCGGCGTCGAAAGATAAGATGCAGGAATTTGCTGACCGGGGCATTACAGTGGCGGGAAAAACCGGGTCTGCAGAAAGTCCGGAGGGAACCCATTCCTGGTATTTATGCTTTGCGCCTGCAGAAGATCCGCAAATTGCCATTGTTGTTTTGATGGAGGGAGCAGGCAGCGGAAGCAGGTACGCGGTTCCTGCGGCAAAACAGATTTTAGATGTCTA
This sequence comes from Lachnospiraceae bacterium, assembly GCA_045531955.1. Lineage (GTDB taxonomy): Bacteria > Bacillota > Clostridia > Lachnospirales > Lachnospiraceae > SIG299. The sequence continues at coordinate 9,784 of JAZSFC010000044.1, forward strand.
TTTTAAAAAGTAAAAATAAAAATATTGTAAAATTGAAACTAAACTTCGTTAGTGGGTTGAAATATGGGACTAAATGTTGTATACTATAGGACAGTTGTAGAAAAACACACCACATAACGGAGGAATTGCGATGGTAGAGGCAACGAGCTGTGGCGGTGTAGTTATTTTTAGAGGAAAGATTTTATTACTGTATAAGAATTACAAGAACAAGTACGAAGGCTGGGTACTTCCAAAGGGCACGGTAGAAGAAGGCGAAGAGTATAAAGAAACTGCCATCCGTGAGGTTAAGGAAGAAACAGGAGCCGATGCGTCTATTATCAAGTATGTGGGCAAAAGCCAATATACATTTAATACGCCGCAAAATACAGTATTAAAGGACGTTCATTGGTATTTAATGATGTCTGACAGCTATTATAGCAAGCCGCAACGGGAAGAGTACTTTACGGATTCCGGGTATTACAAATTCCATGAGGCATATCATTTGCTGAAGTTTGCAAACGAGAAGCAGATTCTGGAAAAAGCGTATAACGAATATCTGGACCTCAAAAAGAGCAATCTTTGGGGTAATAAAAAGTATTTCTAAGAAAACAAAGAAAGGGCTGACGCAGCAACCGGTGAAAACAGTTGTAGCGGCAGCTTCTTTTTATTTGAAAAACATTATTATTTTCTATCTTGCCAAAAGAAAAAAAGTGTGCTATAATTCCACTGTTGCTGGTGTGGCGGAATGGCAGACGCAGCAGACTCAAAATCTGCCATAGGCAACTATGTGCGGGTTCAAGTCCCGCCACCAGCATTATTTTTTAGTAAGAGAAATACAGTAAAAACACTGTATTTCTCTTATTTTTTTGCATTTGGGTGTGATTAGAATAAGTGTGTAAAATGTTTACACTCGTTTACACGCCTAAACTCTTCTCCAATTCCTTACGTTTTTGCTCGTCAGAGTATCTTGAAAAGCAGTAATGATTGATGAAAGTCTTGACGTCCCGATGTCCGGCGAACTGCATGGCATCCTTTAAATTGATGTTTGGATTGTCTGCAACCTTTGTCAATGCCGTTTTTCGGACTTTGTGGTTCCCTTTCTTAGAAATGCCTATCTGCTTGCAGTAACGCTCATAATGGCTGTCAATAGAGTTACCGGTAAGACGATGCTTGCGGTACATAAAGATATAGTCTTCTGCATCGCAAGTGTAACCGTTTCTAAGATTAGCTTCTTTTATCCGGTCAAACAGTTCCAAAGCGGAAGAAACCACATATAAGGTGCGGTAGCCTGCATCCGATTTTGTATGCTCAACTACTTCCAAATGCTTTTTCCATTTGCCGTCTTCCTGCTTTTCAAGCTGAGCCTGCTCCATGCGCCGGATATGCAGATAGGAGCCCTTTAAATCTTTCCATTTCAGCGCAACAAGCTCCCCGATTCGCAAACCAAGAGAAAAGTTTACTAATACCGCAAGCGCAGCAGTACGGTTTGGATGCTTCTCAAATTCCGCAGCAGCCAACTCTTTGACTTTCTGTTCTTCCGCTTCCGTAAAGACTTCCTGCTCTGCTTCCTTTGAAATTACCGGAGTAAACAAAGATGAATTGATTTTAAACTCTGCAAAGTGATTACAAGGTAATTCGCCAAGCTCCACAAGGTACTCCAGACTTTGCCGGATAATGATTGCCATATTGTAATACTGCTTCTTCGTAAGTTTTCCGGTAATAATCTTATTTCTCGCCCAGTTTTTGAGTTCCAGAGTTGTAAAATCAATGACCGGACGGTCTACAATAGGGTCATTTTCATAATACCGTTTCCAATCGTTGTCGATATAGCTCATATAGTTGGAATTGTTGGTATCCTGCCACTTATAGGCAAACCATTCCGGATACAGCGTCCGCAAGGTAATCTTTTTTCTCTTATTTGTCTGCTCCTGCTCTTCATAGTAGGCAACAATTACCGCCTCTAAATCCTCCCATTTGCGCTTAGCAATGGGCTTCATCTTGCGAGGATGGCTTTCATCGGGAAGAAAAGAGTGCCAGCGTCTGTCCGATTCATAGTATTTAGTTGTATATTGCTCCATGTGCTTTTTAATGATGTTTTCTCTTTGTTTCTTTGTCATATCTTCATTATCTGCCGGAGCACTGACTTGTGAATATATCATACCTTCGGAAAGAACTTCTTGCAAGCAGTTTTTGATGATTTCCGGAGAAGAAGTGTATTGTGCCGGAATGAAGCACTCCTGCACGATTGGTCTAACGATTTTCATATTCTTTTACCGCCTTTTTTAGCTTTATTTTTTCCTTTGCTTTTTTGTAACGGTTACGAAGCTGATTTTTACCTGCTCCTACATCTTTTTCCAGTTTACCTATGCTGTCATAATAACCGTAGTCAATCAATTCAATCAGATATTCGTCTGTCAGTTCCAATCCGTTTACCCAATATGTTTGACGAGGACGACCGGATTTTTTTAAAGCATTTTTCTCAAGGAAAGCAATCCGTTTGGTAAGTTCTGCAATACTCTGTGTTAATTCAGATATTGCTTTATCTTTCTCAAAATTACTTTCGATGAGTGACAAAACAGTCTTTACTGTAATGTGTTCTGTATCTAAGCAGTTTAGCAGTTCCTGCTCTGAATAAAATTTATAGAATTGTTGTTCCGGTTCTTTCTGTCCGGTTTGTGTTGTTGTAACTTTCATCGTAACTAATTCCTCCTCTCAAGTTACTAATTTTTACGGTAACTAATCCCAGTTAATTTGTTGAATGGTATTTTTGCTTCATAAACTATTAAAAACAAGCCTTTTGTAAATAACAGAAATCTGAAAATATCAAAAGCAGTAACCATTCTAAAGTAAATAATATGTTTACAGAGTTATCAAAAAAAGAAAAAGCAAGACAAACTGAAGCAGTTGGGCTTCAGGATTTATCTTGCTTTAGGCATTTATTGAATATCTGTATATATAATAAATATCGACAGCTTCTTTTCGATAATTTAGAAAATTGTTTTAAAGAATAAATCTTTTATCTTTCTCTGTTTATGGGCAATTTTTCCTTACATTACTGCAATTAGTTGATTTTTTAGATTTTGAAAAAATATTGGGAGTTTTGAAAAAAATATAATTTTTCTTGACAGTATATGGACTAGTTAAGAATTTGTATTTTACGGTATTTTCTTAATTTTGATGAAATTTCCATACTCTGTTTAAACTAGTTGAGAAATTGAAGCATAAGACTAATTCATTGACACCGACGTGAGCAACGAGTAGAATGGAGTTAGACAAATCTAGCTAATGTTTGTCAAGGATTATTTTGAGAAGTTTTTATCTAAAAAAGGGTAAACTTAATAAACCTACCTATTGTAGATTTTTTAGAAATGTATGATAATGAATAAAGATTTACTTGAATTTGTCGCACTGTATAATACAATTTTTGTCCAAATAATGCGAGGATATTTTAATGGTTGTATGATAGAATAAATTATCAGCTGATGAAAGGAATTTATTATTATGGAATGGATTACTGGAATGAATGTTGCAATTAATTATATAGAGGAGCATATTTTGGAAGAGATTGACTACGGGAAACTGGGAAGACTTGCCGGTTGTTCGTCATCTCATTTTCAAAGGATATTTACCTATCTCGGCGGTGTGACATTAAAGGAATATATAAAACGCAGACGAATGTCTCTTGCGGCAACGGAACTCGCAGATAGTTCTGCAAAAGTGATTGATGTTGCATTAAAATATGGATACAGTTCTCCAACTGCATTTACAAGAGCTTTTGCAGATATTCATGGAGTTACTCCATCTGAAGTAAAGGATGGTGCAAAGGTTGTGGCGTTCCCTCCTATGAAATTCCAGATGGTTGTGAAAGGAGTAACCCCTATGAATTACAGAATCGAAAAGAAAGAGGCATTTCGTGTTGTAGGAAAATCAATTGAATTAAAGCAGAGTATTGAGGAGAATTTCAAAATTACACCGGAATTTTGGGCGAAGGCAAGTATGGACGGAACAGTTCAAAGATTAGCCGGAATGATTGAGAACTTAGGTCTTCTTGGTATCAGTACATGCAATAATACCGATGAGTGGCGATACTATATTGCTGTGGAAACTACAAAAGAAGCAGACGATATGGAGGAATACATAGTTCCTGTCTGCACATGGGCTATATTCTCAAAAGAAGGTCCTATTTCGGGAATGCAGGAGTTGGAAAATCAAATTGTGACAGAGTGGCTTCCTACCAGTGGGTATGAATATGCCGATGCTCCAGATATAGAAGTATATTATAACCAAGACCCTGTTAATGCAAAGTATGAAGTGTGGATTCCTGTTATAAGAAAAGATAATTAGAAAGTGAGATGAAAGTATGACACATTTAGTATATTGTGATAATGTGGGTAAAAAGGGTGAGCGTCCAATAGATAAAATACTGGCAGGTATAAAGACTATGGTTGTGAGAGGTGCTGCTGGAAGAAAAATTCCACATAGCAGAGTTTTTGAAGGAGAAGAACTCTATTTTATGGAAAAGGGTACCGCTCAGATTTCAGCAAAAGCAAAGGTTAAGAGTGTTCAAAATTTTGTCAAGCTGACGGATACCGAAATAGATGATGTTCTTTCCTCAAATCAGAGTAAGCTTGATTTATCGGATAAACAGATTGTACGATGGCACAAAAAGTGTCTTTGTCTTGTGGAATTTGATTGCGTAGAGAAAATTGTTCCACCACTGGAGTTTGAACATCAGGGAAATATGGATGACTGGTTGATTATTGATAAGATTGAGGATGTAGTTGTTGGTTCAAGTATTCCATACAATTATGAGAAATCAAGATTTTAGGTGGGGTAAGAAATGTCAATGTGGAACCCGTGGCGTGGATGTAAAAAATGTAGT
>JAZSFC010000026.1:0-137967 GCA_045531955.1 Lachnospiraceae bacterium
CCTCCTTTGTTTTAATGCGGTTGGCGAACCAGCATTATTATAACATGGGAGGTTTTTTACTGTAAGCTGAAGCGACTTCAACCACCCGCATAGCAGGTGGTTTATTTGTTTTTGTCATTCCATTTTTCGGACCACGAAAAACTCCATTCCAAAAACAGGGCCTTGCCCTAACAATAAAAGCAGCCGGCATTATCTGTCAGCTGCTTTTTTCTTATCATATAGTTTATATGGCGTATTAAAATCTACATAGGCAGCCGGATGCTTCCCTTTTTCCCGTTCCGCTTCCGACGGAGGAGTCATGTAGTTTTCTCCGTATAAACAAGTCAAATACTGTTCCGGATGCTCTGCTCCGTTATAACTTCTCTGCTCAAATGAATAACTTTGCGGCACACCAAAAATTTCTTTTTTTATGTCCTCCCGGAGTCCCCAGTGTCCTAACAGATTAGAATAATACGGACTGCCGCTCGTTCCTTTCCTTATGCAGTTATCCATACGCTTTGTAATTGCATCCACATCAAACAGTAATTGAATCATCCGGATAATGATTACTTTTGGAAGCGCTCGTTTTTTCTCATGAAAATCCAGTATCAATCCATACAATATCCGCTTATACAGACATATCTGATAATATTTTAATTTTCTTTGCCACGCTTTGGCGGGTGCTTCGTCCAACGGAAAAATTTCCAGATACACACCACCCACATAAGTATCCTTGCTCCGTCGCTGCTCAATATAGGTAGTATTTACATTTTCAAAATGGGCAAACGCATATGGAATACCGGATTCCAGCCGGTGATGGCGTAAACCAAAGCCGACAGGCATTTTGTCTTTTAATGCTAATAGCTTTTCGTAATCCTTCCTTGGCATTCCGATATCAATATCGTCGTCCCACGGGATAAAACCCCGATGCCGGTAAGCCCCTAGCATAGTACCGCCCAGCATATAATAGGTCAAGCCCTGCTCTTTGCAGAATCCGTGAAAAACATCCATCACTTCCAATAGATTTTCATGTAATTCCTGCATTTTGTGCTACCTCTTCCTTTCTACTCCTCATTCTGCAATGTCAATTCTGCATCTATCACTTCTGTATAATGCTTATTACGCAGGTCTTCCTCCGGCGGAGTCATATAATCTCCATACATCTGGGTTAAAATGGCATCATAATTTTTCGGAGCTTTGCACATCATTCCTTCAAAAACATACTCTGCTGTTTCATCATAATATTTTTTCGGAAACACCTCTTTCATCCGATAGGCACCCATAAAATTTCCTACATATGCAGAAGTTTCATAATCAAACCGCTTTAATGCACGGTCAATCTTTTCCATCAGTTTACGGGTATTTAAAATTTTATCAAACTTAATTACTTTACCGATATTGACAAGAATCTGCTCATACCAGACACGTTTTTTTACACTTACTGCCACAATTTTATCAAACTGAGAATATACAAACAAGAAGCGTAAAAACAATAAATATAACCCGTACAGCTTACGAAGGAAACGATTTCCCGGCATACCGTCCAAAGGAAAAACATCGATCCAGGCATAAGTTTCCTTTTCTTTCACACCGGACCGGTCAATGACCCTGCTGTTATAATTGTATACCTTAGGATTACAATAAATATGCTGTTCACTTGTTCTGAAATGCACATATCCCAAAGGAGCCTTTAGTTCCACCGGCGCAATCTTACAAAATTTTTCAAAATCAGCCCTCGGCAAACCGATATCAATATCATCATCCCACGGAATAAATCCTTGATGCCGGACAGCCCCAAGAAAGGTTCCTCCCATCAGATAATATCTCAACTCATGCTTCTCACATAGTTCTATTATCTGCTTTAAGATATCCCGCTCAATTAATTGAAGTTTGCGTAAATTCGTCATGTCATCTGCTCCAGTACGAATGGTTGTTTGTCAGATGTAAAATCCAGTCTTTTTTCAGCCACTTATGATGCTTTCCAAGAAAATATCCCACGGCTTTGAAAATATTTTCACCAACAAAATCTGCAATTTCCATATAATATTTCTGATTTATCAGATAGGATAATACTGCTGTTCCGTACTTAAATCCGGCTTTTTCCTCACTTCCGGCCTTGAAAACCCTGGAATTATCCGCATGGGAAACTCCTTCGTCAAATTTCCTCCTCAACTGATACATCCAGTTATTGCTTTCTGAATAATAAACTTTTGCCTCTGCGCAATAAGCAATCTTTCCGTTTGACGCTAATAACCCCGCCCCAAAAAGATTTCCTTCTCCTGCAATGATTTTATCAGAAAAACCACCCATCGATTCAAAAACATCTCTGCGATACATCGCACAGGCATTAGAAATTCGGAATGCCCGGACACCATACGTTTCTATATCTTCTTTACTGCGCACATAGGATTTAGACGGATAATCGTACAAATTAATATATGTCTTTAATACTCCTGCTGCAGGACCGGTTACATGTCTTGCCCAGGCAACACCGGCACCGCCTTCCATACTCCACAGTAACTCCTCGATGAGTTTTGCATCTGCAGGAACGGAATCCTGCTTCATAAAGAGAAGAAACGGACTCTCCGAACGTTTTGCACCGACGTTTCTGGTAGCGCCTTCATCAAAATATTTTTCTTTCACCGGGACAATTTCCAAGCGAAGCGGCAGTCTGTGACCAAATAATTTATATTTCCCAAAATACTTATAAATTTGCTTCTGAAGTTCTTCACAGGAATCTTCCTTCCAACCTGTTTCGACATTTAAAATCACCACTTTTTCCGGCAGTACCGTCTGACCTGCCAAACCCTCCAGTAGTTTAAACAACCGCTTTCCCCAGTGACACACCGGAATGATAACATCTACCTTACTTTTTAGTATTCCCATTTACATTCTCCCCTTTCCTGTCTATTTTACATTACTGTTTTTTATCGCTTTACTATTGCCTTTACAGTCTCTATCAACCGTTCTACATCCTCTTCCCTTGTTGCCCAGGAAGTGCAAAAACGGATGGCATACCGATTATCATCTATCCTGTCATTATATTCAAATAAAAAGCTTCGGTTAAGAACCTCTATCTCCTCATTTGTAAAAATTGGAAACTGCTGATTTGTTACCGAATCTGCCATAAAAGTAACACCACATGCACAAAGTCCCTGTTTTAACTTCATTGCCATTTTGTTTGCGTGAGCCGCTGCTTTAAAAAACAAATCATCTGTAAACAACCGGTCAAATTGTATTCCAAGAAGTCTTCCTTTCGCCAACATTCCGCCGTGCTGTTTAATAGAATAGCGGAATTCTCTCTTCATTTCCGGATTGATAAGTACCACTGCTTCGCCAAATAAAGCACCGTTTTTGGTGCCGCCGATATAAAAGGCATCGGTAAGATCAGCAATGTCTTCAATTGTTAAATCGTTTCCTTCTGCAGATAGAGCACTGCCAAGACGGGCACCATCCATATACAAATACAAACCGAGTTCCTTACAACAAGCCGAGATTTCTTCCAACTCTTTTTTATAATAAATGGTACCGATTTCCGTTGAATCAGAAATATATACCATCTTGGGTTTTACCATATGTTCATCGGAATGGTATTCCACTGCTGCACAGATATTCTGAGGTGTCACCTTTCCTTCTTTTCCTTCTACCGCAATTACCTTATGACCGGTTGCCTCAATCGCACCGGTTTCATGCACATTAATATGCGCCGTTTTTACACCGATAACTGCTTCAAAAGAACGAAGGAATGCACTGATGCAGGTTTGATTTGCCTGGGTTCCTCCCACCAGAAAATGCACCTGGGCATCCGGACGGTTGATTCTTTTTTTAATTTTTTCCGATGCAGAAGCACAGTATTCATCCATTCCGTATCCTACGGTAGATTCCAAATTCGTTTTAACCAGTGCTTCCATTATTTCCGGCAAAGCACCCTCGCTGTAGTCATTTTTAAAACTTATCATAAGGCCTGTCCTCTTTTCTGTCTTTGAAATTCCGCACTACTATAATCCACAAGATTTCCCTACTATAATAATATCAATTCTTCGCGGAGTAATCAAGTTCATATTGATAAAAAAGACGAATTCTGTTATAATGATTTTTACGCGAGGAGGTTCCCTCGCACTCACATGACAAAAGAATATATACAAACAAAGGAGAGTTTATCTATGGAAATGTTAGTTTCTGTACTGTTGTTTGCGGTCGGCCTTGTGTTGCTTATTAAAGGCGGCGACTGGTTCGTAGACGGTGCTTCCGGCATTGCTACCCGCTTCCATCTGCCTGATATTGTGGTAGGTGCCACCGTAGTTTCCATCGGAACCACCTTACCTGAGGTAATGGTTTCCGCTACCGGAGCCCTGCAGGGTCAGGGTGCCATGGCTTACGGTAACGCCATCGGTTCCATCATTTGTAACACAGCCCTCATTGCTGCAATTTCCGTTGCCTGCAATCCGGGTCCGGTTAATGTAAAAACCATGAAGATGCCTGTTTTATTCTTCTTCGGTTCCGCTGCCCTGTACTGCCTGGCTGCTTACGGTCTTGGCGAGTTCCCTCGCTGGATGGGCTTCTTGTTATTAACCATTTTCGTAATTTACACCATCTTAAATGTTCGTAACGGATTAAAAAATCCTACGGAAAGTGCTGATGACGATGCAGAAGAAACAAAAGAGCGTCCATTTTGGCAGCAGCTTGCTTTATTAGTAGTCGGGGCCGCAGTTATCGCAGTAGGCGCAAGACTCTTAGTTAACCACGGTACCATCATCGCAACAAAGCTTGGTGTTCCTGAAACCGTAATCGCCCTTACCTTCGTTGCACTTGGTACATCCTTACCGGAACTTGTTACTACTATCACTTCCTTAAAGAAAGGCCGTGCTTCCCTTGGTATCGGTAATGTTATCGGTGCAAATGTATTTAACTTAGTACTGGTTTCCGGTATTTCCGTTGCACTTGCTCCGTTTGAAGTACCGGTTGGTAAAACATTCTTTGGCATCAACTCTTCCTTAATTTTAGATATTCCGCTGATGCTGGTTGTAATGCTGTTACTTACGGTTCCTGCACTGATGAAGAAGAAATTAGGCCGTTGGCAGGGTATCACACTGCTTTGCATTTACGCAGCATTCTGTGTAAGCCAATTCTTCCTGTAAATAACAAAAACCTCATCCCTCGCAGATTCCCCTGATTAGGAACTGCTCCGGGATGAGGTTTTTTATGTTTTTTGAACCGCCGGCAGGTTTTATGAATCCAATTTGGCGGTTTTCAAACAGTAACCTGTTACTCCTCTTTATCCAAATAAAAATAAAACACCTTTTTCATATCCTCATTTGATAGAAACGGATACATAACATCCAGATTCATTTCTCTTTTCCCTGCAATAACATCCTCCACAATCTCATGCATCACTCTTCCTGAAATAAAAGGAAGAAATCTTCCGTAATCTTTTCCGGCTTCCACTGTTTCCAAAAACATTTTGTCAATCACGGCGGTACTCATGAATGGAAACAAATCACTTAACCGGAATCCTTTCCATTCCTCCGCCTCGCTTTCCAATACATTTTTAGCAATCATATCAATTTCTTCCGCTCCCAAAAAAGGCAGCATCTTTTTTAACTCATGACTCATAATTTTCCTCACTTTCTGCTATAAATCCCTCGCATTTTTCTTTCTAAAAAAGTTCAAATTATCACGCATAAATACCTGTTCCGATGTAGACAAACGGTCATATAGTGCTCCATCTATGTTTTCGCCCTTACGTTTGATAGAACTTAGCACCTGCATCCTCTCCTCCGACGAAAACTGCCAGAACACCTCCGACAAGTCCACCTTCAATTCACCGTCACAAATTCGACGGACAATATATTCCCGGTTATGACCCTGAAAGAGATTCTGCGGGTCCGGTTCTTCATTCAAACACAACAATTCTTCAAAGGACACCCCGAATAATCTGGTTAACGTAATCAGATTGTCAATGGTAGGCACTGCCTGTCCCAGTTCCCATCTGGACACCGCTTGTCTGCTTACATAAAGCAATTCTGCCAGCTGGTCCTGATGATACTTATTTTTTATGCGATATTCCTGTATCTTTTTTCCCACGGCAATACAGTCTAACATACCTTCTCCTTTCTGCCGCATGGCTGTTGTTTGAAACGTTTCTGTGATAAGCATACACCGTTTTTAAAAATAAGTCACGCAATTTGAAATTGCAAAACAAGGTTACTGTTTGAAAATCCGAACAGTAACCTTGTTATTTTACATATCAAATAAATCTGCATGTGTTCCGGTATCAACTAAGGTCAATACCAATATATCATCTTCCTTCAGATACATTAACAGCCAGTCCGGCTGAATATGACATTCCCTGAAACCTTTATATTTTCCTTTTAGTTCATGGTCATGATATTTTTCTTCTAATGGAATTCCATGACGAAGTTTATCAACAATTCCCTCTAATAATTTTGTATCCAAACCTCGCTTTTAGGCTAATTTATAACTTTTCTTAAATTTTGCCGACCATTTAACTTCATATATCATGCATCTAACTCCCTAAATAGTTCCTCTAAATCAGTGTATCCCTTCACATTCGGATCCCTGCTAATCCTTTTAGCCTCTTCCATTGCCTCTAAAACCTCCGGCTTATACTTTGGAAGTTCCACAGCAAAAGGCAAACCATTCTTCAAAATACACTGCTTTAAGAAAATATTAATTGCACCGGACATATCCATACCGAGCTGAGCAAATAATTCTACTGCACTTTTCTTTACATCTTCGTCAATTCTAATCTGTGTTGGTACTGTTGCCATCTTAGCCACACTCCTTAATATAAAATCAAAATAATATACTTTAGTATCTCTCTTCTCCTTTATTGTATTCATTTTGATTTACATTGTCAATTATTTGTATTGTTTTTACGTGTTATTAATAGTCAAAAAATATTCTGCTTGAAATCCAATAATCAGCATGTTAAACTCTGCTCATATATCGCATCATACTCTGGAGGTCTTATGAAAAAACTGTATAATAAGTTTCCCATATTAATCGGACTGATACTTGGCATGGGAATTAGTATCTGCTTTATCCTGTTTGAATATTTTTTAGTCACAACCGGAATTTCCGAATGCGGTGTTATTGTAGACTCCTGTCTGCGAATCATCACAGGCATCTTAACTCTCATACTATTAAAAGTAATATACAAAAATATATTTGGCAAGCTGTTCACTACCCGACCACCTAAAAGTACTTGGTTGTATTGTATCCCAATGTTCTTATACCTTCTCATACAATTTTTACATCTTCCTACTGCAGAAAGTCTCACAACTGCCTACATTTCCGGCTTTTTGTGGTCTTGTCTGCAACAAATCGGAACCGGCTTTTGGGAAGAGGCTGCTTCCAAAGGTATTTTAATGAGTGGAATGTTAGACAAATGGAAAGCTTCTGCAAAAGGCAGGCTTGCAATGGTATTTCTTACCGGTTTATGCTTCGGAGCAACACATATTCTGAATTTTCTGTTTGGAAGTGACATAATTTCCTGTCTATGGCAAGCTTTATATTCCAGTGCTTTTGGAATATTTGTTGCAGCAATTTATCTACACTCCGGAAATCTTGTACTATGCATGGTAATACATACCGTATGGGATATTTTAATCCGTATTCCGAACTATTTCTGCGAAAATATACAGTATGGACTGCTGACAGATATTATTTATACAACGGAAGATATTTTAGAATTAGGAATCTTTCCAATTGTGGCGATTGTGATTTGTGTGAAATATAAGGGAAACAAGAATTCTGAAGTATCTTCCGATGTTACTGAAACAAACTAAATGTCCCAAAATAACAAGGTTACTGTTTAAACCGCCAAATATATTCGTAAAACCTGCCGTCCAAGCCGTCAGCCGTTGCTTCGCAACTACTGTTTTACTCATATATATTTGGCGGTTTCTTTTTCAAATTAAAAAAGTGGGATTTATCATAAGACAATATATTGTCTCAGATAAATCCCACTTTCTCAATTTTCAAACAGTAACCTTGTTAATTACTTAAAGTACTCTACACCACTCTCGAAAATTCTCTGGTTCTGCTCACCGTAAATATTGAGAGCCACGCCATCACCACGACGCTCGGAGTGAGCCATCTTACCAAGTACACGGCCGTCCGGGCTGGTAATACCTTCGATTGCCCAGTAGGAAGCGTTTGGATTGAAGTCTTCGTCCATGGTTGGGTTGCCGTCAAGGTCTACGTACTGGGTAGCAATCTGACCGTTAGCCGCTAACTTCTCTAACCATTCCTTGCTTGCTACGAAACGTCCTTCACCGTGGGAAGCAGGTACAGCGTAAACGCCGCCAAGCTCTGCCTTCATAAGCCATGGGGACTTGTTAGTCACAACCTTGGTGTAAACGGACTTGGAAATGTGGCGTCCGATGTTGTTTCTTGTTAAGGTTGGGGAATCATCCTTCTGTGGAGTGATTTCGCCGTATGGTACCAGACCAAGCTTGATGATAGCCTGGAAACCGTTACAGATACCAAGAGCAAGACCGTCTCTTTCCTTCAGGAGAGCATTAACCGCGTCGGTAATCTTTGCATTCTGGAATGCAGTTGCAATGAACTTACCGGAACCGTCAGGCTCGTCACCAGCGGAGAAGCCGCCAGGGAACATAAGAATCTGTGCTTCCTTGATAGCCTTTTCGAAAGCAAGTACGGATTCTCTGATGTCTGCTTCATTTCTATTCTTGAATACTACAGTATTTACGTTTGCACCTGCTGCTTCGAAAGCACGAAGGGTATCGTACTCACAGTTGGTACCAGGGAATACAGGAATAAATACGGTAGGCTTTGCAATCTTGTTCTTTGCTGTGTAGATGGTCTTTGCATCAAAGAGTACCTTTGGAGCTTCTGTTTCCTTCACCTTGGAACGGGTTGGGAATACTCTCTCTAAGGTATCGGTCCATGCTGCAATAGCATCTTCCATGGAAACCTTTGCGCTGCCGTAAACAAATGCAGGTTCTTCTGTTACTTCACCAACTACATAGTAGTTTACGCCACAAGCGTCAAGCTTTGCTGTGTCTGCAACTTCTGCAAGGATTTCACCGTAAGCAGGAGCAAATAATGCTTCTTCGGAAGTGCAACCGGCACAAATCTTTGCACCGAGCTTGTTACCGAAGCCCATCTTGCTGACTGCTTCTGCAATACCCTTTGCACCGAGAGCGTACATGGAAGCGATAGCACCTTCTCTTGCAAGAGCGGTAATCTTTGTCATCTGAGCCATGAAGTCTTCATAATCAGGTAAGCTGTAAGCATCCTTCTTCATACCGAACTTCACAATCTTGTTGCCTGCCTTCTTGAACTCACCGGTGATTACATCGCCGGTCTTTGCAATATCAACTGCAAAGGAAACCAGTGTCGGAGGTACGTCGATATCCTGGAAGGTACCGGACATACTGTCCTTACCACCGATGGATGGAAGACCAAGCTTCATCTGAGCTTCGTAAGCGCCAAGAAGTGCTGCTAAAGGCTCACCCCAACGCTTAGGATCGTTACCCAGGCGACGGAAGTATTCCTGGAAGGTGAAACGGATCTTTGTATGGTCACCACCTGCTGCTACAATCTTAGCAACAGAGGAAATTACTGCATAAGCTGCACCGTGATATGGGCTCCAGCTGGAAAGGTATGGATCAAAGCCGTAGCTCATCATGGTAACTGTATCGCACTTGCCACGAAGAACCGGAAGCTTCGCTGCCATGGTCTGTACCGGTGTTAACTGATACTTACCACCGTAAGGCATGGTAACGGTGGATGCACCGATGGAGGAGTCGAACATTTCAACCAACCCCTTCTTAGAGCAGCTGTTTAAGTCAGCCAGCATAGCAAGCCATGTCTTCTCCACACCTTCCTTGCCTGCTAAAACGCCTTCGTTCTTGGCAAGCTTCTTATTGGTACGTGCTGCTGCATAGTCAGCACCCTTGTTGAAGTAGTTGTCTTCCGCCTTAGGCATTGTTACAACTGCGGTTGTTTCCTGATGAGCACCGTTGGTGTCAAGGAACTTTCTTGCAATGTTAACGATTTCCTTGCCTCTCCAAGAGAGAACCAGTCTCTTTTCTTCTGTTACTACTGCTACAGGAACTGCTTCTAAGTTTTCTTCTGCCGCAAATGCAAGCATTGCGTCAACATCCTTTGCCTCAACAACAATTGCCATACGCTCCTGGGATTCGGAGATAGCAAGTTCGGTACCGTCAAGACCTGCGTACTTCTTTGGTACCTTGTCAAGGTCTACTCTGAGACCGTCAGCTAATTCACCGATAGCAACGGAAACACCGCCCGCACCGAAGTCGTTACACTTCTTAATCAGCTTGGTAACCTCTTCACGACGGAATAATCTCTGGAGCTTACGCTCGGTAGGAGCATTACCCTTCTGAACTTCTGCACCGCAGGTAGCGATGGATTCGGTAGTATGAGCCTTGGAGGAGCCTGTTGCACCGCCGCAGCCGTCACGACCGGTACGTCCACCCATTAAGATGATGATATCGCCCGGATCGGAGTTTTCTCTAATTACATTTCTTCTTGGAGCGGCACCCATAACAGCACCGATTTCCAGTCTCTTTGCCACATAGTTTGGATGATAAATTTCATCAACAAGACCTGTTGCCAGACCAATCTGGTTACCGTAGGAGCTGTAACCGTTAGCTGCACCGGTAACAATCTTTCTCTGAGGAAGCTTACCGGATAAAGTATCCTTAATAGCTACGGTAGGGTCTGCAGCACCGGTAACACGCATTGCCTGGTATACATAACCACGGCCGCTTAATGGGTCACGGATAGCACCGCCAAGGCAGGTAGCCGCACCACCGAATGGCTCGATTTCGGTTGGATGGTTGTGGGTTTCGTTCTTGAAGAATACTAACCACTCTTCGGTCTTGCCGTCGATTTCTACAGGAACGATGATGGAGCAGGCATTGATTTCATCGGATACTTCCATATCCTCTAACTTGCCGTCTGCTCTTAACTGTTTCATGGCAAATACGGCAAGGTCCATTAAGCAGACAAACTTATCGTCACGGCCGGCATACATCACTTCACGGCTCTTTAAATAGTGCTGGTAAGAAGCCTCAATTGGAGCCTTGTAGTCGCCGTCTTCAAAAGTAACGTTGGTTAATTCGGTGGAGAAAGTGGTGTGACGGCAGTGGTCAGACCAGTAAGTATCCAGCACGCGGATTTCGGTAACGGATGGATCTCTCTTCTCTTCGTTCTTGAAATAGTTCTGGATATGTAAGAAATCCTTGAAGGTCATGGCAAGACCTAAGGAATCGTACAGCGCCTTAAGCTCAGCTTCCGGCATATTCTTGAAACCATCATAGATGATAACATCAGCAGGATCTTCAAATACAGTGTTGAGAGTTTCCGGCTTAACCTCGGATGCCGCACGGGAGTCCACCGGGTTGATGCAGTAGCTCTTGATTGCTTCTACTTCTGCATCGGTAACGTCACCGCTGAGTACATAGGTAGTAGCGCTGCGGATCACAGGCTCTTCGGTCTCATTTAAGAGCTTTACACACTGCTCTGCAGAGTCTGCTCTCTGGTCGAATTGGCCCGGAAGATATTCTACGGAGAATACCTTATCGCCAGCGTTCTTTTCGAAAGTTTCTTCATATACATAGTCAACAGGAGGCTCAGAAAACACGGTAACTAATGCTTTCTTATAAGTTTCCTCACTTACATTTTCCACATCGTAGCGCACAAGAACACGAACACCGGACACAGTCTGGATGTTTAAGTATTCTTTGATTTCATTCATGAGTTCTTCGGCTCTAACTGCGTAGGCCGGCTTCTTTTCGGCATAAACTCTTCTTACATTAGCCATGATAATCCTCCTTAGAATGTATATAAATATTACGGATATCTGTGGCACCTACGGTGCTACAAATGTCCAACTTCAGGATGCTGTCACAAGCAAGCTTGCACAGCATCCAATCGTCAGACGCTCGTGCTCCGCACGTCACAGATATCCTCTTATTCTACCTTACATGACTAATTGTAGCACAGAGTTTATTATTATGAAAATTAATAAATTTTAATGCTTTTATTATTTTCACTTATGTATTATAATAAAGGGGCGAAACAGCCTATTCTACGCTCATTTTTATTTTGACGCGCTGATTTTGTCATATGATATCAAAATCAGCCCCAAAAAAACAAAAAGGAGGTCAACTCATGGACGTTAACTACGAACTTTACAAAGTATTTTATCATGTTGCCCGTTCCTTAAGCTTTTCTGATGCGGCTTCGGAATTATTTATTTCCCAGTCTGCAGTCAGCCAATCCATTAAAGTGTTGGAGCGACGTCTCGGTCAAACCTTGTTTACCAGAAGCACAAAAAAAGTTACCCTTACCAAGGAAGGCGAAATATTATTTAAACACATTGAGCCGGCCATCAATCTGATTGTAAAAGGAGAAGGACAATTACTATCCGCCAAAGAATCCGGCGGCGTCCAGTTACGTATTGCAGCAAATGACACTATTTGCCGTTACTTCCTGGTTCCGTATTTCAACCGGTTCCATAAAAAATATCCGGACGTCCATATTAAAGTAATGAATGCATCCTCACAGCACTGTGCGAGCTATTTAGACGGTAACCGTGCTGACCTGATTATAACCAATTCTCCAAACCCGGCACTGAACAACACCCTCCATATTACAGAAATCAAAGAATTTCAGGATATCTTTATTGCAGATAAAGCAGCCTATCCTTTTGAAGAAAAAGAGCTCACCCTGCGGGAATTATCCGCTTTACCTATCCTGATGTTAGATAAAAATTCCACTACCAGTGTTTTTCTTCATGAACAATTTTTAAGCCATTCCATCGACCTGGCGCCGGCTATTGAACTAAGCAGTAACGATCTGTTGGTTGACCTGGCCTCCATCGGTCTTGGCATCGCCTTTGTACCGGATTATTGCATTAATGAGCACACACCGGACAATCTGTACACGTTAAAAATAAAAGACCATATTCCGTCCCGTAAGCTCGTGGCCGCCTATGACTCCGGTCTGCCGCTTACCGAGCCGGCACAATTTTTCTTAAAGCTGTTGCAGGAACCCCATGAAAACCAATAAACTTTCAAAAAGAAAGGATTTTCCCATGATTGACAGTATTATTTTTGACTTAGACGGCACCATGTGGGACACCACAGAAGACGCCGCAAGAATATGGAGCGAAGTAGTAAAACGCTACCCTGATGTTACCGATGAAATCACCGGTCCAAAATTGAAATCCCTTTACGGTCTTCCGTTGGTAGACATTGCCGTAAAGCTCTTTACCAGTGTTCCTGCAGAACGGGGCATTGAAATTATGCATGTCTGCGTTGTGGAACAGTGTCCGTATCTCACCGAGCACGGAGGAATTCTCATCGGAAATATTGAAGAAACCTTAAAAAAGTTATCCGAAAAATACAAGTTGTTCATCGTCAGCAACTGCGAAGACGGTTACATCCAGTCTTACCTGGAAGGCCACGACTTTGGTAAATATTTTACAGACTTTGCCTGTCCGGGAACTACCGGCTTACTAAAAGGAGATAACATCAAGCTTATGGTAGAGCGCCATGGATTAAAAGCGCCTGTTTATGTAGGTGATACCTACGGTGACCAGACCGCTGCCGCAGAAGCCGGTGTACCGTTTGCCTTTGCCGCTTACGGATTTGGTGAAGCAACCGAATATGACTACAAGCTTTCTTCCTTTGAGGAGTTGACAGAAATTTTCTAATTTAACAAAAGGCATTCAGACCTTAGAAAAGAGGATTACCCATGAAACCTATTGCAAGTTTTACTATTAACCATCTTACTTTGCTTCCGGGCATTTATGTGTCCCGTAAAGACAAAGTCGGTTCCGAAACCATCACTACCTTTGACATCCGCATGACCCGTCCGAACTTTGAACCGGTCATGAACACTGCTGAATTACACACGATTGAGCACCTTGCAGCCACTTTTCTCAGAAACCATAACGAATTCGGCTCCAAAGTGGTCTATTTTGGTCCAATGGGCTGCCGTACCGGCTGTTATCTGCTTCTTGCAGGCGATTATGAATCCAAAGATATCGTACCACTCATGAAGGAACTGTTTACCTTTATCCGTGATTACAAAGACGAAGTACCGGGAGCTTCCGCCATTGCCTGCGGAAATTACCTGGATATGAACCTTCCGATGGCAAATTATCTGGCAGAGAAATTTTTAAGAGAAGTACTGGATCATATTTCGGAAGAACATCTGGTTTATCCGGCATAGAAACAAAAAAAGCGTATCTGCTTTTCTATTTGCAGATACGCTTTTCTGTTTTTTATAATTGAAAGAATTTCATTTCTTCTTCCAGTACTTCGGATATTCTCTTCAGTTGTTCTGCCGAATTTGCCAAAGCACCAATTGTAGAGCTTAATTCCGCCATGGATGCAGTAGTCTCTTCGGAGGATGCTGCATTTTCTTCGGAAATTGCTGAAAGGTTGGAAATAATATCTACCACAGAAGCTCTTGCTTCATCACAAATTTCTGTTTGATTCTTAATTCCATTTGTTTCTTCTCTGGATTCCTCAATTCCGGATGCTACATCAGCAAACTGGTTCTTTGTTTCCTCCAGTTTTTCTTTCTGTTCATTTACAATTATCTGAACCTCCTGCATTACCTTTACCGTCTGTTCGGAATCTTTAATCAATTCTTCAATAATTGATGTAATATGTTGTGCAGAGCTTCCGGACTGCTCCGCCAGACTTCTGATTTGGTCTGCAACCACTGCAAAGCCGCGCCCCTGCTCTCCTGCTCTCGCTGCCTCTATAGAAGC
Source organism: Lachnospiraceae bacterium (assembly GCA_045531955.1). Classification (GTDB taxonomy): domain Bacteria; phylum Bacillota; class Clostridia; order Lachnospirales; family Lachnospiraceae; genus SIG299. The sequence continues at coordinate 14,786 of JAZSFC010000026.1, forward strand.
GTTCAAAGATAATAAATTCGTCTGTTCTGCAATATCTGTAATAATTTCTACTGCTTCACTAATCCTGTTAGCAGAGTCATTTGTAGCACTAATTTGCTTGGCGATTCTATCTACAGCCTCCATCGTACGATCGTTAGAACCGGACAAATCACGTACAATCTGCAAAGAATCATTTCCGGCCTTCATCATATGACCTGCCGTATCATTTAAAACCGCAACACTTTCCACAATGTGTTCGATTACATTCCCCATTTCACCGATACGTCCGGATGCATTTTCAATTTCTTCTGCCTGGGAAGAAGCTCCCTTTGCAATATCATTAACTGCATTGGATATTTCTTCTGAAGAAGAATTTATTTCTGCTGCCATAGAATTTACTTCCGCACCGGTAGCCATCAGGTCGTTAGAAACGGCAAGAATTTTTCTCACTGCCTCAGCTAAGCGATTTTTCAAATCAGAAACGCCCCGAATCATATCACCCAACTCATCCGATCGTTTTAATCCTTTTTGATCAATTTCAACAGAAAGATTACCGCCTGCCAAACCAAGCACAGCTTTTTCTGTTACCTTCAAGCCCCTGGCAAGCTTAAGCACTGAAACTGTTACCAGCACAATAGATAAAACAAACACTGCAACCAAAGCAAAAATCATGGTTGCTGCCTGACTATTAATATATTCTACTACTTCTGCCCGCGGTGCACCGCAAAAAAGCATACCAACCGTCTGTGTCCCGTTTTTCAAAGGAATATATGCTGCGTAATAGCCTTCCCCATTAATCGGCACGTTAGGAGCCGAATAATTTTCTCCGCCAATAATAACCGCCTGTTTTACCTCTTCCGTACAGGACGTTCCCACGATACGCTCTCCGGAAGCATCCAAAATCGTTGTGGCATACCGGGTATCCTCATAGAAAAAAGTAACTTCATTATGATTATCTGCCATAAAGGAATCAAGTAAAGCGGTCTGTTCTGTAATATTTAAATTCCCCTTCATTAAACTTGAACCATCCAGATAATATTCCCCATCATCCAGTGCATCATAAGCAGCTGCAATACTGTCAGCCAGTGTTGTTAAATCATCCAGTTTCTCTGTTCGCATACCGGTGGTTAATGCATTAATTCCTACATATGTAACAATTCCCCCGGTTAAAAGAACAGGCACCACTGCAATCAAGATCAATTTAACAACCAATGATAATCCTTTCTTTTTTTTCATAATACCACCTCCAATATTGTTATACAATTATTATACAGCATATCGAATTTTGCGTCAATATACAGAACTGTTTTTCTAATATATTCATTTATCATATATCGGTGAAAACCGCATATAATGAAGAAACACCGTTATTTGCGGTGTAACAGGAAAGGAAGGAGGTCCCCCTATCTGTGTCACATCCGGATGATGAACAATCAACACTATCCCTACCTTTTCATAGTCATACTGCTTTACTTTTAGCTGCTGCCCTTCCGTTTTTGCAGCCTTCCTATCAGTATCCTGCCGAACTAACCATGAAATTTTTGGAACTGTCCGAAACAGTAAAGCTCTACCGGGAAATTTCCTTTCCTCACGATATCCCTCCATCGCCCCAAAGAAAAGATGAGCCGGGAATCTTTTCCTTCATCTCCCGATTTATCCAAGACCCGGAGGGGCTACTCCGAAGTCTTTCCCTGGTATGTGCCGACAAAGAAAAAGAATTTGTTACCTTGCTGCTCAATCTGATACAGGCAAAAAATTTCTATGATAATTACGGCGATATTTTAAGCACATTGATGTCTGCCGATGGGATTGGCAACCTTTTTACTGCTCAGGTACCGTCTATGCAGGAGTCACCCACACAGGAACCACCTGCATCGGAGGATTTTAGCGCGCCTGATATGGCATCCATTTTGGCAAAAGGAAACATTTCTTCCATGCTCAGCAAAGATCAAAACGATACACTGAACCTGTTAAAAAATCTGCTGGAAGCAGAATAAAAAAAGGAGGTACTCCTATGGAAAACACTATATTAAATGATCCACTGTTTCAAAACCTTTCCCCTCTTAAAAAAGCTGTCATCGCCGAACTGATGGAAAAGGCTGCCAACACACCATTAGATAAAGCATTTCCTTTACTGCTAAAAGCAAATGCCACCTTAAACAAACAGGGCGAAGCCTTTACAACTGCAGAAAGAAACCTATTGATTACCGAGTTGACAAAAAAACTTTCTCCGGAAGAACGAAGAAAAATTGCCGCTCTGTTAAAGCTTTTGTAAACACTCTGCAACTGAAAAGCCGGATACCGCAAGGTATCCGGCTTGTATTACATATATTGTTTTAGACCAGTCTTCTTACTAACTGTTCCGGATTATCCGCATATTCCAGTACCGTTTCTTTCGATATCTGCTTCTTTTGATACATATTTAACAGATACTGGTCCATGGTAATCATTCCGCTGGCACCGCCCGCCGCAATCACATTGTTAATCTGATGGTTTTTATTATCACGAATCATATTACGGATTGCATTATCCATATGCATAATCTCATATGCCGGAATCAATTCCCCGTTTACATCAGGAATTAACTGCTGGGAAACTACGGTATGCAGCACCATACTAAGCTGCACACGAATCTGTCCCTGCTGGGTACTTGGGAAGGAGTCTAAAATACGGTCGATGGTGTTTACCGCACCCTTCGTGTGTAAGGTTGCGATAACTAAGTGTCCGGTTTCTGCTGCAGTCATAGCAGTTCGGATAGTTTCGGTATCTCTCATTTCTCCCATAAGAATAACATCCGGTGCCTGACGCAGACACGCACGGAGCGCGGAGAGATAGTCCTCCGTATCAATAGCAATTTCACGCTGGCTGATAATACTCTTATCATGTCCGTGAAGATACTCAATCGGGTCCTCCAGCGTAATAATATGAGCTTCCTGCGTATGATTAATGCGGTCAATGATACATGCCTGCGTCGTAGACTTACCACTGCCGGCGGTTCCGGTAACCAGAATCATTCCGCTGTTTACATCTGCCAGTTTCATAACCTCTTCCGGGATATTTAAGTCTCTCCAATCCGGAATATGGAAGGATACGGTACGGATTACCGCAGCCCAGGAACCTCTCTGCCGATATGCATTTACACGGAAGCGGGCAATGCCCGGTACCGCAAAGGAAAAATCATCGTCACCGGTCTTTTCGAAATATTCTGTACTTCGTTTTGCCACTTCATATATCTGTCCGATTAACTCTCTGGTATGATTCGGAAGAAGGCGTTCTTCTCCGATACGGACAATACGTCCTTCTATCTTTGCTGTCGCAGGACTACCTGCCAGAAAAAAGATATCCGATGCCCCCTCTTCCACCGCTTTTTTCAAATAATCCAATACTTCCATTTTATTTTCCTCCATTATTCCAAGCTTCCGTTCCATACATCCATGCTGTCATCCTCTTCCCATTCTGTCGTGGAAATCAGTTGCCAGCGGATTATTTCATATTTCTCGTCTGTTATTCTTACTTCTACCTCCAGCGCTTGCACATCCGACACCTCACACCGGTATGTATATATATCATTCTTTGTTTCTGCTCCCTCCACCGGCATTTGTCCCTGTCTGATGGAAGCTAATATCATTTCTGCTTTTGTGTCTGCCGCATAATACTTTTTTACTGCTTCTGCCGATGCTTCTGCAAGCCGCCGGTCTGCCTGCACGGTAGACAGACTGAGCAAAGCAAAAATCGTCAGACAAAGTACGGCAAAAATAACAAGCAGGGAACTTCCGCCCACCGCCGGTGGTGCTTCCCGTTTACTCATATCCCGTCACCTCCGTCTGTCCGGCAACCGGAATTCGAAACAACTCTGTTCCGTCCTTCCTTACTACCACAAGCTCTGCTTTCCAAAAAAAAGCACTGTCATGATTTTCAGGACAAATCAACAGATAATATGCCGTTTTCCCCGGATCGGAACTATGATTCCACGCCTCATCAAGTGCTATCTGATAGCCATCCTTAACAGACATTGCATTTTTATCCAGTAAATAACTGCTCAGGCCTACCGCCTTCAAGGTTTCTGCTGCATTCTGTGCCTCTATGGCTGCCCTGTTTAACTCCTCGGTATTTTTTGAAATTTTTCCTGACAGAACAAAGGTCTGTAAACATAGTGCGGCAGCTAAAGCAAATATTAAAACCATTACTATCTGTTCCATCATAACTAATGGTGCTTTGCTCTTCATTATCTGCCTCCTCTCCTTTTACTCCGTAAGGTCAGCTTAACTTCTGTTTTTTCTCCATCTGTTCCTGTCACAAATACGTTTAGACAATTTTCATTTAGGATAAAATCCACCTGTTGGGCCTCCAGTATTTTTTCTCCCGCTTCCGGTTCAAAGCTTCCTGTTACCGTGGAAAACAATTCCCGCAGATAACCGTCATAGCAATATATTCTGGTGACATATTCTTTGCCGGGCAATTCTATCAGCTCCAATGCTTCTACACCGCAAAAATCACCGATTGTCACTCCACCGGATATATCTGCTTGCCGAACCTTTGTCGCAATATACTGTGGTACTGTCCGCTCTTCATAAGATGCCTGCTGTCTGTCCACCAGCCTCCCATATGCGCCGGCTCCCGTAAGCAATACAGATAATATGCATATGGCAAATACCCCAAACAACACCAATACCAATAAACTTTCTATATGCGTTTTAGTTTCACTCTTTTTCATCTCTTTTTTCCACTATCGTTATATCCGGCATGAGATTTTCTGCAAATATCTCATATCTGACCAGATAACGTTCTTCATCAATCTGAATCCCGTAATGTTCCTTCATATATTCTACATCCGGCGGATAAATTCCCTCCGTTGCATAGCAGGTCACCGCACACCGCTTTAATGCCTGTTCCAACTGTTCTTTTCCTTCCTCCCGCTTTCCGTTATCTAAATTATTAACAGACGCCAGAAAGAACAACAAAATTCCTACCGCTAAAATAGGAAACAACATTCCTGAAATTCCTTGTTGCAGTTTCTTTTTCATAACATCACCTAATTGCTTCCATAATGTTCATTAAAGGCAGCATCACTGACAGCAAAATAATTCCAACCAGTATCGAAGTAATCAGTACCAGTGTCGGTTCTACCTTTTCCACCCTGGCAGCCAGTGCCACATCAGCTTCCTCCGTAAGACGGTCCGCAATTTCCACCATAACCGCATCACCGTTTCCGCTCTGCATACCAAGGCTAAGCAACCGGCACATGGCAGGAGGGAAAACATCTGCTTTCTTTAATGCATCCGCCAACGGAATTCCGCTAAGCAGCTCTTCTTTACAATTTAAACACCGCTCTTTGGCCTGCGGAATATCATTCAATACCTCTGCTGCCAGTTCCATGGTCTCTTCTAACGGAAGTCCGCTGGATAGCCCCATGGAAATTGCCTGGGCAAAGCTGGCATCATTCATCTTACGCATAACACCCTTATCGCCAGCCTTTTTCTTCCATGCGCCCAACATCTTCTCACGGAATCCGTTGCTGACAGAAAATGCAATTACAAACGCAACCACAACAGCCATTAAAACACACAGGAACGGCATTGCTTTATTAATCACAACACCCAAGGTTAATAAACCGCCTGCAAGACCGCCCATCTTTCCGCCAAGGGAAGCAAATACCGATTGGAAAATCGGAAGCACCTGGGTTAATAAAACAACGATAACCACAAGCATTAAAAGAAGCAAAATCGATGGATACAGCAACGCACTGCGCACCCGGTTGTTCATGTATTCCCTGCCCTCATAATATTTTTTAATTGCCAGCAGGGATTCTTCCAAACGTCCTGTAGTTTCTCCCACATTTAATATTCCCTGGACATAAACCGGAAAACATCCGGAATTTTTAACAATTTCAGATAACGGCAAGCCTTCATCTGCCTGCTCAGCCATGGAAATCAGGCAATCCTTCCACGCCGTTTCCTTTTCTTCTTCCGCTAAAAGATGTAAACCATCACCGACACGTACCCCGGAATGTACCAGCCAGGCGATTTCCTGGCAAAATGATGCAATTTCCTTATAGTTTAACTGTCTCATTATAGCCTCCCTGTTTTCCGAAGGAAATCCCAATTGTCCAACGGACAATTTACCCGCATTATGCGGGCAGAGGATTTTACCTCTTAATATATTTTGTTTACCGTATAATTGGAACCGTCTCCAATATACTTCATAATTTCCTCGCTGCGATTTCCGGAAGCCGCAAAGGTAGGGTCCATCCGCTTCCAGGCAGTTCCGTCAAAATAAATGGCATTGTCTATCCACCCGTCTTTTTCTGTGTAGACACTAATCCAGGCATGATATACCTCTCCGGCATACCCTACCACAAGTTTACATGGCACGGACTGACTTCTTAGCATACCGGTCATTAAGGCTGCGTAATCGAAACAAATTCCCTTCTTGCTTTCCAATACCCTGTCTAAAACAGGAAGGTACCCGCTCTTTACATTTTCTGCCAGTTCTGTGTCATAGGTGATGTTATTCACTACATATTCATATACCGCCTGCACTTTTTCCAGCTCGGTTTCCTTTCCCACAGAAAGTTTTGCTGCCAGCATTCTTGTTTCAGTGGCTACTCCGTAGTCTACATACTGGTTTGGTCGTATAAACGGTGCAAACTCATCCTTCAATTCCACCTCAGCAGATACGGAAAGTACTGCCGCATACTTATTTCCTTCTGCATTTTCAAAAACCGTTATCTGATAGGTACCGTTACTGTCTGACAACGGGAAGGTTTCCCATTCACCTACCTGTATATCATATTTATAGGTGGTAGTAGGTCCCTTCACCTGAACCTTTAACCGTTTTTCCGTTTCGGCTGTAAACTTAACCATAACATATCCGTCTGTAATGTTGGAATAGTCGATAATCGCTTTTTCATTTTCTTCTACTGCCACACCCGAAGCCTCCGGCTCCAAAACATCCGGCAGCGCGGGTTCTTCTGCAATGACATTCTGTTCCGAATTCACTGTGCCAATCACTGTTTCATCCACAAACGGCTCCGGCTGTTTCGGGGGTTCCTCCCCGTTGGAACCACAGCCCGCAAAAAGAATCAGTAGCAATAACGCATACATCATCTGCTTTTTTTGCAATCTTCTCACCTCTGTTCCTGACTATCCAGCTGCTTTCTGTACTCTGCCGGACTCTCTCCTACATACTTTTTAAATTTTTTATGGAAATAGTCTACATTCTTATAACCAACCATTTCCGCAATTTCATATACTTTATGCTTGTTTTCCACTAACAGTTCAATTGCATGCTTAATGCGCACCTGGTCAACATAGGAGTTAAAGCTTTCTCCAACACTCTTATTAAATATTTTTCCGAGATAGGAACTGTTATAGCCAAACAAAGCAGCAATTCCTTCCAGCTTTAAATTGGAAGGATAGTTATGCTCTATGTAATATAAAATATCATCCAGCACACTGTCTCTGGACGAATTACCGATGGAGTTCATCACATCTTCAAACTGCTCTGCAAAATAGTCGGTAATCTCATATAAATAGTGTTGCTGACTAATAATCGCAATAATATCCTGATTGGAGTCAAAAGGAATCTCCATGGAATTGTAGCGATGATTCATGGTATCTTTTACCTGCAAATATAAGTCTGTTACAAAAAGTTTTACGGCAGAAATATCATTTTCCACCTGATATAAATAGGATTCCAGCTCTCGCAAGGTTTCCTGCACCTTGCGACGGTTAAAGGTCTGTAAATAGTCTGTCAGCTTTGTACAATAATTCTCTACCTTTGAACTGTCGACAGACAACTTTTCTTCCCTCGTTTCCGGAAGTTCCGTATAGCCAAGCACATGCTGACCTTTCTCGCAGAAGAAACGTCTGCCAAGCAAGGTTACCGCCTGTTCGTAAGATTTTGCCAATTCACGGATATCCGCTACCATAACGCCATAGGAAATAAATAACGTATCAAGCGGGCTTCCTTTTTGCGGTGCAGATTCATAATGCCGTAAAAAACGTTTAAACTTTTCAATAGCAAAGTTTCCCTTTAACAATAAAATATTCTTCTCTTTTATTACAAAATGTTCAAAAGAATCACTTCCGGTATCCGCAACCATAAACATGTCGGCAAACTGATACGGCAATTCCACCTCATCCATTTGGAAATTCTCGTACATAACTACCTGATATACTTCCGCATCCAGCTTTAACTCTGCTAAATTCAACAAATCTATCCGTGCTTCACCTAATAAAATATCCTGCAGGATTTCTTTTTTGGACTTTCTGCGGAAAAATTCATCATCTTCTTTTTTCTGCCGCTCATCCTGAATCGTTCCGTAAACTTCTTTTACCACCTTTTCCAGTTCCTCTTCATCCATTGGTTTGGTGAGATAATATTTTACGCCAAACTTCATGGCAGTCTGAGCATACTTAAAATCAGAATAACCGCTTAAAACAACAAAGCTTCCTGTATATCCCTTTTGTCTTGCCTGCTCAATTACTTCCAGACCATACAACTTCGGCATACGGATATCCATCAGAACCAAAGAAGGCTGTAAACGAAGAATTTCCTGCAGTGCCTCTTCCCCGTTAGATGCTTCTCCGCAGACGGTAAAGCCCAGTTCTTCCCAGTCAATAATGCATTTCAAACCATCTCTGATATTTGCTTCATCATCCGCAATAAATACGGTTTCCATGATTTCTTTCATAACGCTCTCCTTGAAAAACAGCATACTATTCCTTAATACTATATTATACACTAATTTTGTCGGATTCCGCAAGATTTTCTGTCTTTTTTCTCATGGAATTTCCTCTGTAGGAATAATCATTGACAAAAAAATCCTGTATCCTTGGCAGCAACTCTTCCATAAATGTTGCTACCTGGATACAGGATTTAATTATTTATTCTGCAGTAATCTTAATCTTAGCCTTACCTCTTTGTTCACCCATCGCGGTGATGGTTGTTTTACCGGCTTTGATACAAGTTACCTTAACGGTTACCACACCTTCTTCCGGTAATCTTCCGGTTACATCAACCACTGCAACCGAACTGTCATCAGACATAAATGCGATTTTTTCTGTGGTTTCACCCGGCTCTACGGTAATGGTAAATTCTCTTGTTTCACCTACTGCCATGGTCGCTTCCGTCTCAGTCGCCTTGATGGAAGTAATCGGTACGTTTTCCACAACCTCTGTAGATTCAAATACCAGATTAGAGATTGTAAAGGTAACTTCAATACGCTTTGGTTCCGGATGTCCTGCAATATTTAGGGAATAGTCGGTGTTTGCGGTAACACCTTCTACCGCAGAACCATCCCAGGCATTCATTGGGTCACCGGTATCTAAAGTACCTGCCTTTAAGGCGGTCTTTGGTGCCGTCTGGGTTACCTTAAGTTCTTCTCCGTCTACCACAACCTTGTCGTACATAATATCACAGGTTGCAGCCTCGGTTTTGGTCTTTACTGCTGTTGTTACCAGATAGTCCTTAATATACAGGGAACCAATGCCCGCCAGACTGGTTACGCCTGCTGTCTTTGCCGCATCTGAAAGGTCGGTGGTTGCATCAATCACTACGGTATACTGGCCGTTCCCTGTAATTGTGGTTACAGGACCCACATCATTGCCGTAATAGTTGTGAACACCATCGGTAAAGTAAGCATTTAATGCAACCTGAATTTCTCCGCTGGATGATACCGCGGATACTTTGATTTTCACACTACGGTTAAGACCTGTGGAGGACTGGATAATCACATAAGCAATACCGGCGCTCTTCGCATAAACCTCGCCATACTCATTGACTGTACAAATATCCTCATTAGTGGATACATAAGTTAAGAACGCATCTGTATTTTCCGGTTCCATGGTTGCCTGAAGGTTTGCATGGGAACCCTGAGGAATGGTAACCGTAGTCTGAGGAACCACGATCTTTGTACATGGATTTTCGGATGTCTGACCAAGTACGGTGACCGTAATGGAGGCTTCTGCATCTCCCATCAGGGAGCAGGCTGTAATGGTTACCACACCCATACTCTTGCCATGAATCTTGCCGTTGTAAACTGTTGCCACATTCGGATTAGAAGTTTTCCACACAATGATGTCATTACAAGTTTCCGGAAGTTTCTGCGCATCTACATGCACATATTCACCGGCTTCCAATATAATTCCGTCCGGATACTGGGATTTTGTATCCAAAGCAATATCTGTCATCGGAGTCAGTTCCGGTTCCTTTGTAATATCAGACAGCTCCGCATAATTTAATTTAAATCCACGCATAATGCCGTAGGTTATTTCCGGATACATCAGCTCGTATGTGTCACGGCGGATGAGAGTAAAGCAGAAATCTGCTTTTTCGGTATCTTCGTGATTAAATGCCCCCGCATCCCACCATACCGGAACGATACCTATCTTTTTGCACATGTAATTGACTGCTTCCGCATAATACGCACGTTCCAAAGTATTATTCTTATCAATGGCACCGTATTCGCCTAAAATTACAGGATAACCTGCATCAATGAAGCGGGAAAGCTTCTGCATGTTAGCTTCCAGATTCTGGGCGGATTTTTCACTGTAAGTACGATTGGTCATATTTTCGGCAAGGCCAAACAACCAGTCATAATCATGCACTGCGAGGAACAAGTGACCTGCCTTATCCTTTGGCATTTCAAAACCATACGCTTCCTTGGTTGTATTCACAATATTGGTATATCTGCCCGGAACGGATAACCAGCGCTTTGCATTATTACTTCCGGTAGCACGTACCGTATCCACAAAAATCTGGTTTAACTCCATGATAACCTGCATGTCCTTTTTAATTCCTGCATCGGTATTATCAGGACCAACCACTTCGTTCATGGACTCAAAAATCAAGTGCTCGTCGTAGTCTTTAAATCGTTCTGCGATTGTTTTCCAAACGCCGGCAAATTTTTCTTTTACCGGACCTAAATCCTGCGCACCCACACGAAGCCAACCGGTCTGCTCCGCACCATCGTGGTGAATGTTAATAATACAATACATATCCTGGGAAACACAGTAATCTACAATTTCCTGCACTCTTGCCATCCACTGCTCGTTAATGGAATAGCCGTTTTCATCATCAATCATGTTGCCCCAGGTAATCGGCACACGCACCGTATTAAAGCCTGCATCATGAACTGCGGTAATTAATTCCTTTGTGGTTACATACGGCTGCCACAGCGTTTCCAACGGAGTAAATCCGGTGTGACCATCCATGGTATTACCCAGGTTCCAACCGGTACCCATTTCTGCCACGATTTCGTCGGCAGTCAAAGTGCGGAACGGTTCTGTTCCGCTAGCAACCGGTACCACAGTCGGCTCCGGAGTTGGAGTTGCCGTCGGTTCCGGTGTCGGAGTCGCTGTTGGTTCCGGCGTTGCAGTCGGAGCCGTTGTTGCCGTTGGCTCTGCAGTTGGTGTTGCCGGAGCTTCTGTCGGAACCGCTGTTGCGGTTGGTGCCACGGTCGGAATCACCTCCGGTGTGGTAGTCTTGTCACCGCAAGCTGCCATGGAAAGCACCATCACTGCACTAAGTAATAAGGCTAAGCCTTTCTTTTTCCAAACTTTCATAGTTAACCTTCCTTTGTTTTTCTTTCAATATCCCTGAAAATATACATTGCCGGACCGCTGATGGTAAAAAAAACAACTGCAGGACCAATCAGCAGACCTAAGAATAAAGTGGTAGTATTGAAGATAAAAATAATAATTTCAACCGCAACCACCACTGCAATCATTATGGTTCTTCCAAAATACTTCACACTGATATCCATGGAATTTTTCAAAGTCTTCAACAGGGTATTATCGTACCGCGCCATTAACGCATAGGCATAAATAAAATAGCCAAAGCACATGATGCTGCCGACAATTCCAAGAATCAGAAAATAAATCGGATTGCCCTCTACTGCATGAAATAACTGAAAATCCAAATACAATGCATACGCAAAAAACAGATTCAACAGTCCTGTCGGAATACCCTGTTTCAAATTTGCTTTAAACGCACTCCAAAACTGTTTTGCAATGTAACCTTCCCGTTCGTCTACCATCTTAAGCGTAACTGAGAAAGCTGCCGCTGTCGATGCGCCAATGGTTATCACCGGCAGGGAAAACAACAGCCAGAGAAAATTCAGTTTTATCATATCCAGCAAACGGCTGAAAAAATGATACAACGGTCCGTCTATACTAAAAAGCTTCATAAAATCACCCTGTCTTTATAAAAAGGGGCTGGCACCTATGCGCCGCCCCTTTTTGTTTATTTATATTACTGTCTTGTTTCTTCTTCTAACTGATGACGAAGCTTTGCATTTTCTTCGCACCATTCGATACACTTATCATAACCGTATGCCTTAGCATCGTTAATCATCTGCTTCAGGATCATGTTGAACTGACCGTCTGCCTGAGCGTAGATACACTTCCAGGAACCGGTAGTAATACAGTTGGTTACCTGATTCCAAATAACTTCCAGTTCATCGCTCTTTGCAGTTTCGGCATAGGTAGTAGCCGGAGCAACTTTGTAGTTCTTAGACTTTAAGTACTCATTTGGTCTTACAGCGCCGGTATAATCTCTCCAATCCTGTTGCATCTCACAGGAAGCCTCTGTTACATTACTCTTCCATGCTTCCCAGTTATAAGTTTCACCGTTGGAGTCAGGATTCATAGCATTTCTGGACCAGGTAATGTTATTGATCTGCTGACGTCCGTCGTTGTAAGAGAAGCCTGCATAGTCACCTTCCATCATGGTTTCACCTGTGGTGATGCACTTCTTACCAAACTCAGTTAAGTAAGTATTGCCTTCTGCATCATAATCCCAGATTAATCCCTTAGGACCGTATTCAGAAGTCAGATAACCTTCTGGTGTAGATAACCAGTTGAGAATCTCCATGCAAAGTTCCGGATACTGGCTGTTTGCACCAATAGTCCATACTCTGTTACCACCATATGGGCTTAAACCGTAAACGATAGGAGAAGCTTCTTCCGGAAGCATTGTTGTCATGTACTTATTTTCTGCTAAATGATTTTCTGTATTGTATGCCGCGCTACCTGCATAATTGAAGATAGAGAAGAAAACGCCACCTGCAATTACCTTGGATGCCATTTCATCATAAGTCTGTGTCATGGAGTCCGGATCAAGTAAGCCTTCGCGGTACATCTTATTAAAGAATCTTAACATTTCGATATACGGACCGTTTTCATCCAGTGCACCGTAGAACTTACCGGTATCACAGTCATAAAGACCTAAATGGAATTCATCATAACCGTACCATGCGGTTGCCATGGACTTAACATACATAACCATGTTGCCGTCCCAGTCAGGCCATAAGGACATAGCATAGGTTTCCTTACCGTTATCGTCGGTTGGGCAAATTGCCTTCATGTCCTTGAATAAGGTAATCATGTCATCCAAGCTCTTTACTACCGGATATCCTAACTGCTTGTATAAATCCCAACGAAGATCCCAGGTGTAGAAGAATTCTTCAATGCTGCCTGCATCTGCCTTAGCTACACCGTGACCGAAACCGTAAATATTGTTTTTACCTGCAATGTCATTGTTTAAGCTTCTGTTTGCTTCTAACGCAATAGACATATTTTCCTTGATGTAAGGACCATATTCTGCAAGAAGATCATCTTCTTCCCAGTTAAATAACATATCTTCCGCAACTGCTCTCTTGTAGTCCGCACCGGTACTTCCGAATACTACCAGGTCTCCCAGGTTACCGGATTCCATACGGGTATCAAATACACCGTCAGAGTCAGGGATAATCATTAACTTAACATTAAACTTATCTAACATAAGTTTTGCAAACCAACCTACCTGCTCACCGGAGAAGTTTGCTAACTGGCTGTATACGGTAAGCTCCACCGGCTCACCTCTGTCTTCCTTTTTATTTCCTGTGTCTGCGGTATTACCGCCGTTGTTTGTGCTGCTTTCACCAGGTGCGGATGTAGGGTTACTACCCTTATTGTCATCCTTGCTACCGCAGGCTGCTAAAGAAAACACCATAGTAGCTGCAAGTAACATTGCCAGCACTCTTTTCCATAAATGCTTCATTTTTATTGTCCTCCTTTATTTTCCGGGAAGCATTCCCGTATTTCAACAGGCCTCCTCCGACCTGTAAAAATCATTTTTTAGCCCTTAACCGCACCTAACATAATACCCTTTTCGAAATAACGCTGCATGAAAGGATATACTGCTAAGATTGGAATAACTGTTACCATGGAAATGGTATACTTGATAGTCTTTGCATCCATAACCGATGCCATTGCATCTGCTGCAGCTCCGCTACCGATATTACCGTTCATAAAGTTAGCCAGGCTGGTGGTCTGGTTCAGATAAATATACAATCTGTGCTGCAAGGTCTGTAATTCCGGTGTACCACTCATGTAAAGAATGGAATCCATGAAGGAGTTCCAATGACCAACCGCACCAAAGATAGCAATGGTAGCAAGAATCGGCTTACTGAGCGGCCAGATAATGTTGCGGAAAATCTTCATATGGCTGGCGCCGTCGATGAAGGCACTTTCCTCTAATTCAGCCGGAATGGATTCTATGTAGGTTTTTACAAGAATAATATTATACGGCTGAACAATGGCCGGAATAATATATACTAAATAATTTTCGGTTAAACCTAACATTAAGAGGTTCAAATAACCCGGTACCAAACCTGCATTAAAATACATGGTAATTACAAGGAAACGGTACCAGATTTTTCTGTGCCACATTTCCTGCTTGGTCATAAGATAACCTGCCAGGGCCGATACTACAACCATCAGTGCAGTACCGATAACCGTTCGGGATGCGGATACCACAAAGGCATCCAAAATTTCTTCCGCACCAAGAAGAGACATGTAGTTCTCCAGATGCAGTCCCTTTGGAATAAAGTTAATTGCGCCGATTCTAACCAGGGCATTATCTGAAATTGTGTTAATAAACAGATAATAAAATGGGAAGATACAGCTAATCGTAAAGATTCCGAAAAAAGCATAGTTCAGGATGTTGAAAATCACATCACCCGCTGTGAATTTCTGCTTTTTCTTATGTGTTCTATAATACCGCTTTTCTGCTTTTAAGTCCAGCTTTTCCTGTTTTGTTTTCGCCATAGCCTCTCACCTCCACTACATAATACTCTCGCCACGGATGGCTTTGGAAACACCGTTTGCCAGGAACAGCAAGGTAACGCTGACAAGAGTCTTTACCATACCTACTACAGTGGACAGAGGAACTAAGCCTTTACCGATACCGATTTTATATACATACAGGTCAAGAACTTCAATATCTACCGCATTTTTCGCATTTTCAAATACTAAGTACTGGTCCATACCGTTACTTAAAATATTAGCAACAGACATGAGCAGTAATACGCAGAAGGTTGGAATTAAGCCCGGCACAGTGATATGCCACATCTTTTGGAAACGTCCTGCACCGTCTACGGTAGCTGCTTCATATAACTGCTGGTCGATACCGGAGATACCGGAGATGTAAATGATAGCGCTCCAACCGGTGCCCTTCCACATACCCCAGGCTAACATCTTGAGCCAAGTTCCGGATTCACTTAACAGATAGTTGGTGGAATGCGGATTTCCTGTGATGTCGGTTAAAAAGTTATTAACAAAACCTTCGGTAGAGAAAATTGCAAAGGCAATCGCATATACCAATACCCAGCTGATAAAGTTAGGAATGGTAGTAAATGTCTGTACAATACGGCGGAACCAGCCGCACTTGATTTCTGTAAGAAAAATTGCAAAAGCCATCGGAATCCAGCTTGTTGCAATACCGAGACCACTCATAATCAAGGTGTTCTTTAATACACGCATGATATCGCCTCTGGTGGCTTCGTTTTCAAACAGGAAGGTAAACCACTTAAATCCTACGAACTTATCCATAGTCAGGGTTTCACCGGCCTTGTAATCGAAGAATGCATATCTCCAACCCCAAAGAGGCAGGTAAGAGAATACAAATACGAAGGCAATAATCGGAACAAACATCAAAAACAACTTCATCGGAGTTTTGATTTCACACTGTTCCTCTTTTGATGCTCTTGGCTGGAACAGAATAACAATAATATTTGCCACCAAAAGAATTACAGTAAGCCCTGCATATATGTACATACCGTTAGGGAATATATTATACACCTTTTCCGGTCTGCTGGAATTGCCAAAGCTTTCATAAGCCTTATACATAACACCCAAGCCTACCGCCATAACAGCCGCACCACCAAGCCCAAACCAGTTACCGATACGCTTAAGTTTTAAGTTGCCTACCGACATGCAGGCAGCCACTGCGCCAAGCGCTATTCCCACACATAAAACTGCTGCTGCAGTCATCAGCATAAGAAAACTGCTGTTCTGCACCCAACCTTTGTCTAACGGTCTCATAGCTAATGTAGTAAGGGAATCATAAGAAACTGCTGTCGTAAATAACGATAAGTTCTTATTGATTAAGTTACATACATAACCCGGATTCGCCGCCGGAAAAAACATCATCATGAGTCCCAAAATTGTACCCAGTCTTGTAACGTAATAGACCTTATCGGTCCAACCATTACTTTGTACTTTACTATTTTTCATTGTTTCCTCCTTGCTTTCATTTCCCTGCTTATGTTGCCTGCAGGGCTTCATAGAAATACTCTTTGTTTTATGAGGTTATTATACTCTTTTCAAGGGCTAAAGAATACCGTAATTACTTGTGACAAAATACAGTAAAAAAAAGACTCCCGGTAGTATTTTTACTACCGGGAATCTCTAATTTTTACGCTTCTTTGCGACTACTTTTTCTTCTTCATTACTACGAAAGCTGCACCGGCTGCTACTGCAATTACTGCCACAACAATAACTACAATAACAACTGGAGACATACCGCCTTCTGCATCAGCATCCACATCTGCAGGTGCTTCTGTAGGAGCTGCGGTTGGCTCAGCAGGTGCTTCTGTAGGAGCCACAGTTGGTTCCGGAGTAGGTTCCGGAGTAGCCTCTGCTGCCTTATCATAATTGAAACCGGAAACGTCGAAGGTAATCTTTACGTTGCTCTTTGGAAGCATACCGGCCATATTATAACTGTTTGTGATATCCTTATTCCAAATGTTAATGAAGAGAACCTTCATAACTTCCTTAGAATCGCCATCTAAGAAGCCTTCTGCAAACTCCATAACGTTCTTGCCGTCGAAATCAACCTTAATGTTGGAGAAAACGATTTCGCCGGACTTTGGAATATCAGTGGAGATGTATAACAGGTTCAGTGCTTCGGAACCATCATCCCATGCAAGGTCATTAATCTCTAAGGTATAAGTACCGTTACCTGCAATTACAGTATCTACAAAGGTACCTGCCTTCTTGGAAAGAGAACCGTCAGCCTCTACTAAGCTCATCTGGCCGAATGCATCCGGATTGGTATCTCTACCGTAAGTTGCATCATCCCATGCGTTACGGAATGTGTATGCGCCGGACTGGATACCTACATATGCATTATATGTGCCGTCAAGGTCAGCCTTTAACTGAGGAGCTTCTTCTACCGGTTCAGCATAAATCATATTTAAAGTAATTGTGTACTCGATCTTGCTGAAGTTTTCTAATAAAGTACCATCTACACACTTAGCGTTATCTGCGCCCCATTCATTGTAACCGCCGCCGAGACGAACAGTTCTTGTAACAGGATGTTCACCGGTACCTTCATACCAGGAAAGTTTTGCTGCGCTGTTTAATGTAACCTTATCAGTTACATCGTTACCATCAATAACAACCTTGTCGATTGTGTAAAGTACGTTGTACTTATCCAAACCGTCTTCTGCTTCAGGGAATACTACGGTTGGGGATAACCACCAGGTATGTACAACCGGGCTTGGGAAGGAAAGGCTAAGAGTTACAGTATCGCCAGCCTTTGCTGTTACAACAGTACCTTCTACACCTTCGCTGTTGCTGCTGTCATTAATCCAAGCGTAATCCCAGTTACCTGCAGTCTTATCTGCCTGACCTGCAAGGAACATGGTAACTTCGCCATTATATGCTTCACCTTCTACCTGACCTGTAACAACATCGCCAAGCGTAATGGTGTACATAACTTCTGTGTAATTCTGAGGACTTTCAATGTAATGATCGCCCCATTCATTGTAACCACCCTTTAAACGGATAGCCTGTGTATCGGAGTAATCACCGGTTCCTTCATACCAGAAAGGCTTGGAACCTAAGGTTAAATCAGGAACAATTTCTTCGCCATCAATAGTAATCTTATCGATAGTATAATCAAGAGTAGTAACTAAATCAGCCGGAGCGTTATTTAACATAACAACCGGAGCCATCCACCAGGTATAAACTAATTCCTGAGGGAACTTAAGACCGATAGTAACAGTGTCACCGGACTTCGCATTTGTTACGAATGTAGGTTCAACGCCAGCCACGTCTGTGGAGCCGTTAATCCATGTCATATCCCAGGCACCTGCAGTTACATCACCCTGCATAGCAAGGAATACGGTCATATCGCCTTCGTACTTTGTACCACCAACTAAAGCGCTCTTTTCTTCCAGAGTGTTGATAGTAATGTTGTACATAATTTCCTTATAGTTTGCAGGAGATTCTACAAGGTACTTGGTTGCCCATTCATTGTAACCACCTGCAAGGCAAAGAGCATCAGTCCAAGGACCGGTTGTTTCTGCCCAGGAAGTCTTGCCGTCAGCAGCAAGATTCACCTTGTCTGTGCCAAGAATATCAACACCGTCAACAGTGATGGAATTGATAGTGTAATCTACAGTATAGTCGTTACCGTTTAATCCGATAACCGGTCTGTTGAACCATGTCTTGGTAATTTCTGTATCACAGGAAATACCGATATCATAGGTACCGCCTTCTGCTACATAAGCATAGGAAGGGGTGATGTTTGCAGTATCATCTGCGCTGCCGCCGTAATACTGAGCATTCCAGCTACCGCCTTCGGTGTCTGCACCGATTGCAAGGAACATCATTGGCTCGGATGCCTTATGAATACCTGTAATTGTGATGTTGTACATAATCTCCTTGTAATTTGCCGGAGATTCTACAATGTACTTGGTTGCCCATTCATTGTAACCACCGGCAAGGTTTACAGCATCTGTGTAAGGGCCTGTAGTTTCCATCCAGCAGGTCTTGTCATCTGCTGCCATGTTTACCTTGTCTGTGCCAAGAATATCGGTACCGTCAATCTTGATGGAATTGATCTTGTAATCAACTACATATTCGTTACCGTCTGCTGCCACAACCGGTCTTACAAACCAGGTCTTTGTGATAGTATCTGTGGAAGTAATACCGATATCGTATGTACCGCCATTCTTTACCATAGCTGTTGTAGCTGTGATGTTTGCAGTATCATCTGCGCTGCCGCCGTAGTACTGTGCTGTCCAGTCGGAACCAGCTGCATCTGTAGCTGCACCGATTGCAAGGAACATAAAGTACTCGTCTGCGCTGTGAATGGAATTGATTGTGATGTTGTACATAAGCTCTGTATAATTAGCAGGAGCTTCTGTGATGTACTTTGTACCCCATTCATTATAACCACCGGCAAGACAAAGAGCATTTGTAACGGAACCTGTATTTTCTACCCAGGTAGCGTCGCCTGCTGTTAAGTCTACCTTACCACCTGCAAGAATATCTTCTCCATCTACAGTAATGGAGTTAATAGTATAATCTACTACATAGTCGTTACCGTCTACTGCGATAACCGGTCTGGTGTACCAGGTCTGTGTGATTTCGGAATCACAGATAATACCTACCTCAACGGTATCACCGGACTTGAAAGTTGCAGTAACAGGTGTGATATTAGCAGTATCGCTGTCGCCGCCATAAGAATACTGTGCGCCCCAGCTCACACCGTCTGCGTCACCGCCGATTGCAAGGAACATAGTATATTCCTCGTCTGCCTTAACTTCCTTTGCAGGCGCTGCAGCTGCTGTCATAGCAAAAGCAAGCACAAATGCAAGTAAGCCGGCAAAAAATCTTTTGAATGTCTTACTCATTTTCGTCCTCCTCTATAAAAGTTTGTTTTTTGTATGGAAGCCCATGGGTATACCATGCCTCCCGTACCATACATCAGTATTTTATAACAAAATACTGTCAAAAAACATATTCTCTTTTATACAGTTTTTACAGGAAAAATTAGAGTTATTTATAAAAAGGTCCGATTTTTACAGTAAAAAAGTAAGGGACTGTTCTCTTCGTAACAGCCCCTTATTGCTCAATGGGTTTCTATAGATTCCTCTTGTGTTTTTATTACCGGAAAGGTTACCCGCACCATAGTGCCCTCACCTAAAGTACTTTGAATATCCAGTCCGTACTGTTCCCCGTAATTTAGCTTTATTCTACGGTTAATATTATACAAACCGATACTGCTCTTATGGCGTTTTCTGGTATAGTTTTCTACCTTAGCCATAACCGTCTGTAAGGTTTCTTCATCCATTCCGCATCCGTTATCGGAAATGTCTGTATAAACCACATTATCCTGCACATAAATACTAATCCAGATAGTGCCGTCACTTTCCCTGGATTCCAAACCGTGTACAATACCATTTTCCACGATTGGCTGCAGCAGCAACGGCAACACACGGTATTCTTCTAAATTCATCCCCGGTTCAACTGTCAAAATATAATTTACCCTGTCACCAAAACGCAGTTGCTGAATTTGTAAATAAGTAAGAATGTGGTCTATTTCTGCCTGCAGAGAGGTATCCGCAGTGCCTGTATTCTCCAATACATACCGCATGGATTTTCCCAGTAGCTTAATTGCATTAGCCACTTCCTTATCTCCGGCGGTAAATGCCTTCATGCGGATAGATTCCAGCGTATTATAAAGGAAGTGCGGATTAATCTGACTGGCCAGCATTTTAAATTCCATTTTCTGCTGTTCATTTTGAATATTCTGTTCTTTGATTTCTGCTTCGTATTGGGCCGCTTCCATCTCCTGAATGTTTTTCACCATTACGTGAAGATCCTCAAAAGCTTCCGTCAGTTCCCGGCTGGCCCTGAATTTTGTCAGCATGCTATCGTATTCTCCGCGGCTTGCTTTACCCATTTCTACACGAAGTCCCTTTACCTGATGGACAATACTTCCGCTAAAAGATACCAAAATTACCATGGTAAGCAGCATGGTAACGGAAAGAACCGCTCCATACGTAAAAAACATTCTTTCCATATTTTCTATTGCACTGATGTCATATGTCATCAGATAAATGTTGGACGAGGTTCTGGAAATATCCAAAGATGACACATGAAACAAAACTTCCTCTCCCTCCAGTTCCGTTACTCCGCCATAATCATATTTATCCTCAGGATTAAACTTAAATGCCGGCATTGTTCCGTAATACTTTGTCTGATTACTGAAGGAAACCGGTGTGTCGTCAACCGAAATCATGGTCAGATATTCGTAATCTCCGATACGGCTGGCCAGATAAGTGTCTTTTATTTTAATCATAACCACTGCCTCTTTATCGCCGCCAACCAGAATCATCTTTCGAACCAAAGCAAGGCGCCATACATATTCATTATTGGTAGGATTCTTTACCCTATAGCTGATCCAAAACGGTGAAAACTGATTCTGCGCCTTTTGATACCACTGGGTCTCCTTGATTTCTTCCGTCGGCACACGATACTGCCCGTAATTTATCATATCTTCCCGGTCAATATATACCAATACTTCTTCAATACCCGCATAGGATTTCATGTAATCATCCATCAGGGTAATTTCTCTGGCTGCTGCACGAAGATCATTCTCGGTTTCATACTCGCCCCGTAAAAAACCAATTAACTCGTCATTATATACGATACTCTCGGAAAAAGTATAAATTTGGGAGGTCATCTCGTACATAGTACGTTTAATACCTGCATTGTAGGATTCCAACAAATCCGCGTGGTAGCTCTTCTGGTTCACATAAGTCACCCGCATTAACAGTCCGCCAAGAATGGTGATGGGAAGCACAATCGCCAAAAGATAAACCACCGCCATTTGGGTGGATATTTTAGTTCTTCCAAGCAATCCCGCAAAAGAATCTCTTTGCTTTTGATCCTTATTTTCTTCCATGACGAGGCACCTCCCTTCCTGCGTTCTTATTGTAATACAACCATAGACTATTATTTCACTGCTTTATATGTAAACTTTGTCACATACGCATCGTTTTCTGCTTCTTTCCCATTGCCGGAAGCATATAAACCAATCACATTTCCGGTAAAGCAACCGCCGGCCTCGGTGGAAAGATAATGGCTCTCTCCGCCGCCGAGAATAGTAAACTCTTTTCCGTCCTTGCTGTAAGAGAAATTATACTCTCTTCTTCTGCCGTTCAACTGCAAGATAACTTCGTTACCTTCGTAAGGTACCCTTTCTTCAATGGCCTTTAACTTACCGATTTGACGACGGATAATCAGGCACTGTTCTCCGTCAAGCTTTGTCAATGCAATTTCATAATGATGCTTGTTGCTCATGTAAATGCAAAGACCTGCTTCTTCTCCCTCACCAGGAGTAAAGGTAAGGTGCATGGTGGCATCAAAGTCAAAATGCTCCTGACGACGGACCAGAATACTCTTGTAATCATCGCAAGATATGGATGCCGCTGCACCATGTAAACACAAGCCCTTGTAATCAAGGTGTACCAGTTGTTCTACAGGATTATAAATATAATTCCAGGAAACGTTCAACTTATCTCCCGCAAAATCATCTTCAAAATCACTTCCCGGGATATATCTGCCGGTATTTGGTGTCTTTTCTCCCGCAAAACGTTCTACAGCTATCTCCTCAGGTACACGGCCGTTTACCCCCATGACCGGCCAGCCTTCCTTCCAGACAACAGGAACCAGCATGGTTTCCCGGCCCATGGTGTGACGGAACGGATACGCAATCGGACGGTTTCCGAGGCATACTGCCCACCAGCCGCCATTGACATCTTCCACTAAATCAGCATGACCGATGGCCTTAATCGGCATCTCAGTACGGCTGTTGGTAAGCACCGGATTCCACGGACATTCTTCGTATGGTCCGTATACATTTTTGCTGCGGGCGATGGTTACCATATGGCAAAGCTCTGTGCCGCCCTCCGCAATCATCAGGTAGTACCAGCCATCTATCTTATATAAATGCGGTCCCTCCGGATTATTTCCGCCGGTGCCGTTCCATGCATACTGCTTTTCCCCAAGGCGCTTTCCTGTTTTAACATCTATTTCGCAAATGAACACGCCCTCATCGGTACCTGTATAATAACATCTGCCGTCCTCATCAAAGAAAAAGGACGGGTCAATGCCGCCGAATTCAAGAAAAATCGGGTCGGACCATTCACCATAAATATCATCCGTTGTCACGTAGAAATTACCGCCCGGATTACCACCCACATTGGTTACCACACAGTAGAACTTTCCTTCATGGTAACGGATGGTTGGCGCATACAAGCCGATGCAGTTTGGTGCTCCTAAAGGAAGTTTTAACTGACTGTCACGGGTCAATACATGCCCAATTTGCTCCCAGTGAATTAAATCTGTGCTATGATAGATCGGAAGTCCCGGAAAATACTCAAAGGTACTGTTTACAAGATAATAGTCATTGCCCACACGGCAAACGGATGGGTCCGGATTAAAACCGGATACGATAGGGTTGGTATATTTCATTTCGTTATCCTCCTTAGTTTTCTCTTTTCATCATACACGCCATTACCTAAAAAAGCAATAAAAAGTAGCGTATTTTGTTACCGAAAAAGGCGGTATGTTTTTTTCAAAATACCCCTTATAATAGTGCCAAACTGCAGTAGCCTGCCTTCCACGCAGCACTGCAAAAAAACACCCAGAAAGGATGTATCAAATATGAAATTCAGTAACGGATGCTGGCTCCAGAAGGAGCACTGCGAATGCTTTGATCCAAAGCAGGCATATTTTACAAAAATTGAACCGGGCAAGGTAACCATCTGTGCCCCAACCGTATTTATCAACCACCGTGGCGACACCCTCGGCAGTATCAACTTAACCGTTGTACTTACCTCTCCGGCAGAAGATATTATCCGTGTGCAGACCTGGCACCATCTTGGCGCGCAGAAGAAAGCACCGGAATTTGAGCTTAACATTGCAGAAAAATCTCCAATGACTGCAGAAGAAACCGATGAACTCATCATTGTAAAAAGCGGTTCCCTCTCCTTGGAAATTACCAAGAATCCTTGGAGCATGACCTATAAGCGTAACGGTAAGGTTATCACCAAGAGCGGCCGTAAGGACTTAGCACTTATGAAGACCGCCTGGACCGGCCTTGCTTATGACAAGGGCGACTACGAAAACGCATATATGCGCCAGCAGTTAAGTCTTGGTGTCGGCGAACTCATCTACGGTCTTGGCGAACGCTTCACTCCGTTTGTAAAGAACGGTCAGAGCATTGACATTTGGAACGAAGACGGCGGTACCAGTACCGAGCAGTCCTACAAGAACATTCCGTTTTACATTTCCAACAAGGGCTACGGCGTATTTGTAAACCATCCGGAAAAGGTTTCCTTCGAAATCGGAACCGAAATGGTAACCAAGGCAGAATTTTCCGTAGAAGGCGGTTACCTTGATTACTTCTTAATCAACGGTCCGTCCATGAAGGAAGTACTTACCCGCTACACTGACTTAACCGGCAAGCCATCCCTGCCTGCAGCATGGACCTTCGGTTTATGGCTCTCCACCTCCTTCACCACCAACTACGATGAAGAAACGGTTATGAGCTTTGTCAACGGCATGTTAGACCGCGGCATTAACCTCAGAACCTTCCACTTCGACTGCTTCTGGATGAAGGAATTTCACTGGTCCGATTTCCTTTGGGATGACAGGGTATTCCCGGATCCTGAGGGCATGTTAAAGAGAATCAAGGCCAAGGGCTTAAATATTTGTGTTTGGATTAATTCCTACATCGGTCAGGAATCCGCTATGTTTGCAGAAGGCGTAGAAAACGGCTACTTTGTAAAGCGTCCGAACGGCGACGTATGGCAGTGGGATATGTGGCAGCCGGGCATGGCTCTGGTGGACTTCACCAACCCTGCAGCCTGCAAGTGGTTCCAGGATAAGCTGGAAATCCTTATGGATATGGGTGTTGACTGCTTTAAGACCGACTTTGGTGAGAGAATTCCAACCGATGTAGTTTACTACGATGGTTCCGACCCTAAGAAGATGCACAACTACTACACTTATCTTTATAACAAGTGCGTATATGATTTATTAGAAAGAAAGCGCGGCAAGGGCGAAGCAATCCTCTTTGCACGTTCCGCTACCGTTGGCGGCCAGAAGTTCCCGGTTCACTGGGGCGGCGACTGCTGGTCCGATTACGAATCCATGGAAGAATCCCTTCGCGGCGGTCTTTCCTTAACCTCCTCCGGTTTTGGTTTCTGGAGCCACGATATCGGCGGCTTCGAAAGCACTTCTACCGCAGACGTTTACAAGAGATGGGCAGCCTTCGGCTTGCTTTCCACCCACTCCCGCTTACACGGTTCCTCCTCTTACCGTGTGCCGTGGGCATATGATGACGAGGCTGTTGACGTAGTACGTGCTTTCACAAGCCTCAAGGCAGCCCTGATGCCTTACCTGTACCGCAATGCCATCGAAACCGCCAAAACCGGTGTTCCGATGATGCGCAGTATGGTTCTGGAATTCACCGAAGACAAGAACTGTGCTTACCTTGATAAGCAGTACATGCTGGGTGACTCCCTGTTGGTTGCTCCAATCTTCAACGAAGAAAGCACCGCAGAGTACTATCTGCCAAAGGGCACCTGGACCAACTACTTCACCGGTGAGAAAAAGGAAGGCGGTTCCTGGTACACAGAAACCTGCCCATACCTTGAGATTCCTCTCTTTGTAAAAGAAAACAGCATCATTGCCATGAACGATGCTGCTAACAAGCCTGATTATGATTTTGCTGACGGCGTAACCTTAAAGGCATACGCATTGGTTGACGGTGTTGCCGCTACTACATGCATTTACGACATGAAGGCAAATCTTCAGTTTACCGCTTCCGTGACTAAGAACGGCAAAGAAGTTACCATTAAGGCCGATGCAAAGACGCCTTTCTCTGTACTTCTTGTTGGCGAGACTGCATGTGCTGCATCCGGCGATGCAAAGCTTACACAGACTGAAAAGGGTACTTTAGTATCTTTTGATGCAGGTTGTGAATGTAAGGTTACTTTAGAGTAATTGTCCTAATCTTTTTTATAAATGCTCCAGAGGGAGCCGCTATCTAAGTACGTCATAAGTGCTTTTGGTAGCGGCTCCCTCTACTTTTTTACATCGGTTTCTTCCCATGCTTCTCCCGACTCAGCTTCTTTCCACCGTGGCTTGCCAAGAAAGATTCTGAAGCGAAACCTATGTCTGCTTATTTCCATTTTGCCAAAACTCGCGTGCCGATGGATAATTATATGAGCTGATGGTTTTCATTTTGATTTGAATTGTTTCAAACTGTCCTTCGGACATACAAAAAGGATGGTTGAACTTCTTTTGGACACACAAGGTGTCCGCAGAAGCTTCAACCATCCTTTTTTAGTGCTTACGCACTTTTGAAACACTTCAAATGCATACATTACTTACACACAGTTCTTTTCATCCGACCACGCTCAAACAGTTGGCCAAAATGTAAAACACAGACTTATCGCTTCCGAATACTTTCTTGGAGCCACAGGAAAAGCCCTGAACGTCGGAGCGAAGCATGGAAAGAAACCGGCGAAACATTTAGCGTACATTTCTTCTAAGACTCTTTTTCCACTGACTAATCTTGTCAAGGGCACCCAAGCAATGAAGTGCATAAAGAAGCAATCCTGCGCAGGAAAGGCCAATGGTAAACGCCATAATATTGTGGCATACATTTTCTGCAACGATACCATAAAGTCTTCCTTTATGTTCGCTTCCAAATAACAAATTACTAATCAACATCAAACAAACAGACCCCATAACCAAAGTTCTCAGTTTTTCTCCCCGTTTCTTTGTTTCTTCCTTTGCATACTCTGCCACCTTTTTTAAGGTGTCCTTTGTTTCATTATCCATCTTCTCGCTTTTCCTTTCTCCATCAATAATTTCACGGATGTCTACATCATAGAAATCCGCAAGTTCAATGAGCATATCCACATCCGGCATATTGCTTCCCGTCTCCCACCGCGATACCGTCCGTGAGGATACGTAAAACTGCTCTGCCAGCTGTTCCTGGGTTAGACCCTTTTCTTTTCGCAGGTGCTTTAAGAATTCACCTGTCTTTTGTTGATTCATGCCGAACCCTCCTTTCGTGCTCATCATACTGCCGCCACCCTACAAACACCACGACACAAAGCGAGAAATGCCGTGTTTTTCAGGGATGGACATGGGATGTCTACTTTGTAGTAAACTCGTACATCCTATACATTGCCTTTGCAATTTTTCCTGCAAACAATTTCTGAAAGATTGTTTTTTCCATTCCCTGCAATTCATCAATATAGTTCTGCGGTGTCATATCATATTCTTTTTCAAATGCCAACCCTGTTTGTTCCGCCAGCTCCTGCGGAGCATCATATCCGTACACCAGCGTTACCCCCACATCATTGATTGGATTTTTGTACTTAGATGCCTTTGCCGCACGTTCCGTATAACAGTCCATTAACAGATGTATCGACCTAAAATGTCCGGAAATATCCTGTAACAACGCCCGTAACTCCTCCGGCTTAAAATACATGCTGACGCCTTCCATGATAATAATGGCAGCCTGATTTCCTTCTATATAGTTTTTCCATTCTCCGGTCCGCATATCTGCTGATACCATGTGATACACTTCGGATTCTTTGTAATATTTTTTTCTTTCCTCAATTACCTCCGGAAAATCAATATCATACCACTTGATTTCTTTTGCATTCACCCGCTCCACTCTGCTGTCCATACCGCAACCGATATGCAAAACCACCGCACCCGGATTCTTCCTAATCTCCTGTGCTACCCACGCATCATAAATAGCAGAACGCATAGCCATATAATAAGCCAGCCACTTGGACTTTGACTTACCCTTAAGTTCAAAACTTTCCTGTTCCCAAATCTCTTCTGCCCATTTATCCTGAAGAATGATATTCTTTTTGCTTACATAAGCTTTCCCGTATAACGGAATATATAAGGTTTTGTTGATGTTATTCATGCCATCCCCCATTTCACTCTCTTGAAATAAATTATACCATAGCAAACTTACACTGTATAGTAACAATATAAGTTGCTACACAGCTACTTCTTTATTGCCATGGCTTCTGCGCAATGTACTAATGAAATAAGCTGCTTAAAATAAAAATAGCTTTTTGGAATTTTAATATCCAAGTGTCCGACCTCTCAGCCGACAGATGTTCGAGTCTGGCAGACTAAGCTGATTTTTCAGATTAGTTTGACAGAAGCGAACAGCTGTCGGAGGAGGCAGGCGAACACGGATATTAAAATCCAAAAAGCCTTTTAATTTTTTATACTCTTATTTCATCATCCCTTTACAGAACCCATGGCAACACCCTGTACGATGTGCTTGGAAAGGATTAAGTACACTACAATAACCGGGAAGATGGAGAACGCAATCATCATGTAAACCTGACCCATATCAAACTTTAAGAAGTCTGCGGAACGGAGTTCTGCAATGAGGATTGGCAGTGTCTTCATGGTTCTCTTGTGGAGAATCAGTGCCGGTGTAAAGTAGTTGTTCCAGCTGCTTACGAAGGTGAAGATTGCCTGTACTGCAATCGCCGGCTTCATCAGCGGAAGAACAATGTTATTGAAGGTTCTGAACTCGCCGGAACCATCAATTCTTGCTGCTTCGATTAAGGAAAGAGGCAATGCGCTTTCCATATACTGCTTCATGTAGAAGAAGGTTGCCGGAGCCGCAATAGTTGGAATAATCAAAGGAATGTAGGAATCCTCTAACTTCATCTTATCCATTAAGTCGATAAAACCGAGTGCAGTAACCTGTGTCGGAATTGTCATAACCATCAGGATGAAGGTGAACATAAACTTTCTTAACTTAAAATCATATGCATGGATAGCATAAGCTGTCATAGTGGAGAAGTAGGTACTTACCACTGCGCTGCAACCTGCCACGATAAGGCTGTTTAACATACCACGTACTACCGGAAGGGAGCTGTTTAACATGTTCTTCCAGTTTGCAATAGCGTTTGTACTTGGCAACGCTCTGAAACCTCTGTTTAAGTCACTGTGAGAACGGGTTGCATTTACAAATAATACATAGAACCAGAACAGACACAGTACGGAAATTATAATCAATACGGTGTATGCAATTGTTCTTCTTGCGCCAAGACCAAGTGCAGAATCAAGGCCTTTAACTTTTACTTTTGTCTTTGCCATGTTTCTTCCCTCCTAGTCTACTTTTCTGTCAGATACCTTAAACACAATCAAGCTTAAAATACCTGTAATGATGAACATAAGTACTGACAATGCACCACCGGTACCAAAGTTCTTGGAATACAACTGCTTATTCAGGAACATAATAAGAGTCATGGTACTACGCATTGGATTACCTGTTGCATTAGTTAAAATCTGCGGTACGTCGAACATCTGTAAACCACCGATTAAGGAAGTAATCAGTACGTATACTAAGATTGGACGAAGCAGAGGTAATGTAATTCTAAAGAATACCTGTGTGGAGTTAGCACCGTCTACTTCTGCTGCTTCAAA
This sequence comes from Lachnospiraceae bacterium, assembly GCA_045531955.1. GTDB lineage: Bacteria > Bacillota > Clostridia > Lachnospirales > Lachnospiraceae > SIG299. The sequence continues at coordinate 44,380 of JAZSFC010000026.1, forward strand.
CAGGGAAGTATCGATACCCATCATACCTGCCATAAGAAGGATGGTGGTGTTACCGAACCACATAAGGAAGTTCATAAGTGCTACTAAGCCACGGGTACTCCACATGTTGTCTAAGAACTTATATGGCTGATCTAAAATACCGATAGAAACTAAAATATCATTGATTGGACCGCCTTCAGAGAACAAAGTAAAGAATAACATTGCAAAAGCGGAAGCCATGATTAAGTTTGGTAAGTAAATAACGGTTTTAAAGAATCTCTGTCCTTTTAAGCGGAGACTAGGATTGGAGAACCAGGCACCAAGGAGCAGGGATACTAAAATCTGTGGAACAAAACCAAGAATCCACATGATTAATGTATTTCCAGCGTACATCCAAATGTCGCTGTTTTTAAACATTTTAATGTAATTTTCGAATCCAATAAAGTTTGGTCCGATAATATCTAAGCCGGACCGGAAATATTCATAAAAGCTGTAAAAAATAGTGGTAAATAACGGAATCAGGTTAAATACAATATAAACCAGAATAAACGGAGTTAAAAAGATGTATCCCCATTTATTATAACGCACTACCTTGCTTTTTGGTTTTTTCTTCATATAATCCTCCATGTTTACTCTGCTGAAAGTTAAAACATGCCTGCCTTTTCAGGCAGGCATGTTTCCTAAAGTTTTAATTACTTGCTTAATTCTGGGTGCTTTTCGATAACTGCCTTGTAGAACAGTTCTAAAGCTTCATCATAAGTAGCGTTGCCATCGAAGTAGTTCTTCATAGCATTCTGGAATTCTTCGTTACAAGCCTGATCGTACTTGGAAAGGTTGCTTAAGTCGAGACCAGCAACACCGTTGCAGTACATCTGAAGTGGATTCTGGCCGCCAAGAACCTTACTGGAGTAAGAAGCATCCTTAGCCATAGCTTCCATTGCAGTCTTGTTGTTTACGAAATCGTCATCCTTAACAACGATGCCCTTCATGAGGTCTGCATCTGCTGTCATCTTTAACATAATGTCCTTGATGAGATCGCCGTTGTCGGTACCAGCTGCTGCACAGATCCAAGTACCGCCCCAGAAGAAGCCCTGAGGACCTTCTGTAGCGCCCCAACCACCGTTGTAACCGATAGAACCTTCCTGGTCAGCGGACATGGAGAAGTTTACTAACCAAGCTGGTCCAAAGTAGCAGAATACCTTTCCTTCTGGGAAGAAACCTGCGGACCATTCTGTGCTCCAAAGGGAATGTGTGCCAGCCATACCAGCATCAACTAACTTCTTGGAGTCCTGTACCCACTTTTCAAGGTTCTTGTCAACCTTAATCTTGCCATCAACTACCCACTTAGTGGAAACGTTGTTGGAGTATGTACGATAAGTATCCATTACGGAAGATACCATGTTGTAGCCAGCATCCTTAGCCTTCTGTGCTGTAGCTACGAAAGTATCCCAATCCTTAACTGCTGCCTGAACTGTTGCAGGATCATCAGAACCTAAAACTGCCTTAGCTGCTTCTCTGTTGTAGAAGAGAACGCCAGGACAACCCTGCCAGGAGAGACCCTTTAATACGCCCTTACCATCTGTTACGATGTCCTGAGTGTACTTATACTGGTCAGCAATGTCAGCTTCCTTAATGCCAAGGTCAGCAACAGGAAGTGCATATTCGGAGTCAATGTACTTTAATGCATAGTCTGCTTCGATAAGGAAGATATCTACCTTGTCATCAGCTGCTGCAGATTCCTGATTTAACAGAGTGTTATCCAGGTTGTTCTGGTATGCATTGTCTGCGTTTGCTGTGATGTTCCACTTAACTGTTACATCACCGATCTTACCGGTAACTTCATCAACAATCTGGTAATCAGGATAGTGATCCTGTACTCTTCTCTGGAATTCATCGTTCCAGCAGTAAATGTTGAGAACCTTACCATCACTTGCTACTTTGGATCCACATCCAGCCAGCATGGAAACTGCCATAACTGCTGTAAGGAGAACCGCTAAAAATTTCTTCTTCATCTTTTTTTCCTCCCTCTAGAAAAAGATAATAATATTTTTGATACCATGCAAACCCTGCATGATAACAGTTTCTCGTTCAAGATTGCGCAACTGGTTGCGCCGTCCGAAAACTTACTTAAACGATTACTTGAATTTACTATACAACATTTTGATGTAAAATGCAAGTACTATTTCTAATTTTTCTGTATATTTTGCACAAATCAGAAACGTTTAAGTTTTTACTTAAGTATTTGACCTACTGTTCCACCCGCATAAACTCCGCCTTTTATCACGATTTGCTCAATCAATGTGGACTTTGGATGTTCAATCAGGGAAATCAGTTTTTCGCCCGCCTTGCTGCCGATGCTCTTGGTATCCTGCTTCAGTGTAGTAAGCTTAGGACTGAGATGGCGGCTGATCCGGATACCGTCATAACCTGCCACAGAAATATCCTCCGGAACACGAAGTCCCAGTTCTGCAATCGCATTTAAGCCTCCGAGACTGGCAAAATCATCCGGATATAAGATACAAGTTGGCGGAACCTTAAGTTTTAAAAGCTCTTTCGTACGTTCACCGGTACCCCAGCTGTCACGATACGGAGCCTCTTTTATGTATTCGTCAGGAACCTCCAGACCAAGCTTTTCCGCCGTATGGTAAAAGGACGCCAGACGTTCTCTTGTAACCGCGGAATCTGCACCGTGAATATATGCAATTCGGCGGTGTCCCTGGGAATATACATATTCCAGCAATTGCTGCATACCGCCCACATTATCTGACATAACACTGATGCGGCTGTTGAACACATGATCGATGGTAACCAGCGGAAGGTTACTTCTGACCAGTTCTATGACCTGCGGATCGTAAAAATCCACACAGGCAATCATGACACCGTCAAATCCGCGGTATCTGCAGTGTTCCAAATAAGACACATGACTACGTCCTTTGTTATTAATGAACGTAATATCATATCCCTTTTCTTCCACTGTACGTTTGAAACTGTCCAACACCTGAGAAAAATAATCATGAGTCAGACCGCTTTGCGCTTCATCCACAAACAACACTCCGATATTATACGTACGGTTTGTTTTTAGCGCTCTTGCCAGGGAATTTGGAGAATATCCCATATCTCTGGCAACTTCTTTGATATGCTGTTTTGTTTCTTCGCCGATATCGCTGTGGTCATTTAATGCTTTACTTACCGTAGCTACACTTACGCCACAAGCGGCAGCAATATCTTTCATTGATACCATGATATTCACGCGTCCTCTCAGATATAACAGGTCACTTAATCGTTTTCGCTTATATCATAGTACATTTTGAACAAAAGTGCAAGCTGTTTTTTATCTTTTTTTGTTTTCCTTGTCCTAAAAGCTTCTGATTTTATCCTCGGAATCATCATCCGTTTTCGTAATTGCGCGGATTTGCACGTAATATTCGTAACTCTCATTTACTGTTACTTTCACCCTGTCTCCGACCTTTTTACCATACAAAGCTTTACCGATTGGGGACTCCACACTGACCAGTCCAAGCAGGGAATTCTCCCTGACTGTAGTAACAATGCGATACGTTTCCACTTCATCATCTTCTTCAAAATATACTTCCACGGTATTATTCATACCCACTTCATCTTCCGAAGAAGTGTCTTCAAATACTTCCGCTGTTTTTATCATTTTCTCCAGATAACGGATACGGCTTTCATTCTGGTTTCTGAATTTCTTGGCAGCATAATATTCAAAATTTTCACTTAAATCCCCTTGTGCTTTTGCTTCTTTTACCGCTTCTATTGCTTCCTTCCGCACCACCAGTTTCCGGTGTTCAATCTCATCCATCATTTTTTGAATATCACTTTGCGTTAATTGATTATTCATATCATACCTGCTTTCCTAATATACTATTATAGAATAATTTTGGAGGTTCCTATGGAACTCTTAACTTCGCTATTTAAAAAATACGGCCTCCTTGGCCTTTGTCTGATGATTCTGTTAGAGTATGCCTGTTTCCCCATTTCCAGTGAAATCGTTTTACCGTTTTGCGGTGCATTTGCAAAGTCCTATGATATTTCCTTTTTCCTTCTGATTCCTGGCAGTGTCCTTGCCGGACTTCTGGGCACATCACTCTGTTATGCCATCGGGCGAATCGGCGGTACCCGGGTCCTTACCTTTCTGAAAACCAGGTTTCCAAAAACCGAAAAAGGGATTACCGCTTCCGAAGAAAAAATGGAACGCTACGGCGCCCTTGCTGTATGCTTTGGTCGGGTCATTCCCCTGTGCCGTACCTACATTGCTTTCATTGCCGGCAGCATGAAACAACCTTACCGGCAATTTCTGACGTACTCTTTTTTCGGCATTACCGTTTGGAACTGCATTCTCATCAGTCTCGGTTATTTATTAAAAAGTAACTGGAACGAAGTACAGCGGTATTACGAAGAGTATAAACTTGTCCTCGTAGCTACCGCTGTGCTGCTTGTTCTTTTGTTTATATTCCGAAAGTTGTTCCGCAAGCAAAAAAATACTGCAGATACTTCTTCCGGACTTTCTATGTAGTCTTTACTTAATGGCGCTGTTAATGTCTGCCTTCATATCAAGTACAGCCTGTCTTGCCGCATCCGCATAACCGGTTTCGCCAAACTTTGCATATGCTTCCTGCTTATATGCCGCAATAATTCCTCTGGAGGAATTAACAATAGCACCAAGGCCGTCTTCATTGAAGAAGTACGCTAAGTCTTTGCCTCTGCCGCCCTGCGCACCGTAACCAGGCACTAAGATGAAGGTCTTTGGCATAATTTTTCTGAGGATTTTACCCTGCTCCGGATAAGTAGCACCAACTACGGCACCGATATTACTATAGTCACCGCTCATGCAGTCTGCGCCCCATTCAGCCACCTTTTCACCCATATGCTCGTAAAGCGGTCTTCCTTCAATCAGTCTGTCCTGGAACTCTCCGCTGGATGGGTTAGAAGTCTTAACAAGAATGAATAAGCCCTTGTCATTTTCCTTACATACGTCTACAAATGGCTTGATACCGTCAGTACCGAGGTATGGGTTTACGGTAACAAAATCTTCACCGAACGGCTCGTAAGTATTAGCACCGATAGTCACCTTACCAATATGACCGGTTGCATAGGCTGCGGATGTAGAGCCGATATCACCACGCTTGATGTCGCCGATTACGATAAGGCCCTTTTCCTTACAGTACTGAACCGTTTTATGGAATGCCATCATGCCCGGAATACCGAACTGTTCATACATTGCCACCTGAGGCTTAACCGCAGGAATTAAATCAAAAGTTGCATCCACGATGCCTTTGTTGTACTGCCATACTGCTTCCGCTGCACCTTCCAAAGTTTCACCGAATTCCTTGAATGCTGCTTCCTTAATATAGTTTGGAATGTAACTAAGCATTGGGTCAAGACCTACCACAATAGGGGCATCGGTTGCTTTAATTTTGGTAATCAGTTTGTCAATCATGATTTTTCTCCTCTTAATATATAATTACTTTTTCAGCATAAGGTTGCTGTTTTATTTCTGTTCAAAAGCGATTTCACCGTCTGCAATGGTGTAATAAATCTTACCAAACACTTCTTTGCCTGCAAACGGGGTATTCTTTCCTTTGGAATAGAACTTTTCCGGGTCGATACTCCATGCGGTTTCCGTATCGGCTATTGTAATATCTGCCGGCATACCCACCTGTAAGCTTCCTTTGTTAATACCCAGTATCTTTGCAGGAGAAGCACTCATGCGCTCTACCAGCTGTGTCATGGTTATTTTTCCGGTACGTACCAGTTCGGTTACCGTTAATGCATACGCAGTTTCCGAACCCACAATTCCAAACGGGGACTTTAACATGGACTGCTCTTTTTCCTCCTTGGAATGAGGTGCATGATCAGTAGCAATTGCCTCCAGCACATTATCCTGCAGCGCTTTAATTAACGCTTCTTTATCTTCTCTTCCTCGAAGCGGAGGGTTCATTTTATAATTGCCCCAGTCCTCCGGAATTTCTTCATCAATCATAGTAAAATAGTGAGGACCGGTTTCACCACTGACCGGTAATCCTTCTGCCTTTGCCAGGGCAATCATCTTTACACTGTCTTTGGTGGAACAATGGCACAGATGCAGCTTTACGCCGGTTTCCCTTGCCAGGAAAATATCCCTCGCGGTAATAATATCTTCCACCGCATTGGTAATTCCCGGAAGCCCCAGCTCCTTGGCACGTTTTCCGGCATTCATAACACCGCCCCGTACTAGGTCTATGTCTTCACAATGGGCAAATACCGGAACACCGGCTTCTGCCGCCTTCTTTAATCCTTCCGCATACAGCGCGGAATTCATTACCGACTTACCGTCTTCACTGAAAGCCACCGCTCCTGCCTCTGCCATACCTTTAATATCTGCCAGTTCTTTTCCTTCCTGTCCGATAGAAATGGCTCCAATCGGAAGAATATGAATTTTGGCATCCTGCTTTGCCTTTTCCAAAAGTGCCTTGATTTTTTCCGGTGTATCGGTGGAAGGTTTTGTGTTCGGCATCGGACACACACTGGTGAAGCCGCCTGCCGCTGCTGCCATGGCCCCGGTAGCAATGGTTTCTTTGTATTCCAGACCCGGTTCCCGCAAGTGTACATGTAAATCGATAAAGCCCGGCATGACATATTTACCTTCTGCCTCAATTACGGTTTCTGCCGCTTCAGACCAAACCGGCGCAGTGCCTTCTGTCCATTCTGCAAGCTCCGCAACAATACCGTCTTTTACCAGTATATCATAAACGCCATCCCGTCCTGCCGCCGGATCTATCAGATGACCGCCACGAATTAACATTGCCATATCAAATATTCCTTTCTGCTATAAATCTGCACGTTCAATATCATGAAGCAGTTTTTTATTCTGTATATAATCCGCAAAGCTGAACCGGTCTACCCATGCCGCGTCTGCATATTCTTCGGATATTACGGTTTCCATGTCATGGGCATACAGCAAATAGCAAATGCCGATATTGGAATCCTCGCCCAGCGTATATTGCCAGGTATACAGAGGTCTTGCCGCTTCTGCAGTAAGTCCGGTTGCTTCTGTAACAATACGTTCTGCAGCACGCTCCGGTGATTCCCCAAAGCCTACTTCACCATCTGCAAATTCCCACTGGTACGGGTCCTCAATGCGGTCATCATACCACTTCTTTAACAACAAATACTCACTGCCGTAATTCACTACACATTTCACAAGAATTCTGTGTTTTGCCATAGCATCCTCCACAACCTATACATACTTCACATCTGCAAGAAACAGTCCCTTTGATTCCACTGCCCGGCCGATACGTTCTCTATCACCGGATGCAATAATATCAGGAATTTGTGCCGCGGTAAGCTCACCAAGTCCCACATCTAAAATAGTTCCCACCAGATTTCTTACCATGTTCGGCCAGAAATCATCACCGGAAACCGTTACCGTAATTTCTGATTCGTCTCCGTAAATATCAATACCGGTGATGGTTCTTACCGTAGATTTTTTCATTCGTTTATTATCCGAAAACGCTTTAAAATCATGAGTTCCGGTAAGTTCCTTTGCGGCAGTCTTCATTGCTGTAATATCCGGCTTTTTAAAGCAATAGTAATTATATTTCCGGTCAAATACGGAAGGTACTTCCCCAATGGTAAAATGATATTCGAATACAAACCCTTTCGCATTAAATGCTGCATGGAAACGGTCATTGACCTCTAATGCTTCCAGTACTGCAATATCCCTTGGAAGATAGCGGTTTAGATACTGCTTAATTTCATAGGTTTTCTTTTTGGACTCCGTATGGAAATTTGCCACCTGCCGATACGCATGGACGCCTGCCTCCGTACGGATAGCACCGGTAAGCTCCACCGGGGTTTCTTCCATTTTTGAAAGAACCTCTTCTATTTTTTCCTGAATAGCTCCTCCCTTGGCTGATGCCGCATTTTTAGCGGTAGTCACGGCTTTTTGCCAACCATCGTAACGGGAGCCGTCATATTCAATAATCAACTGTATATTTCTCATAGTGTCTCCTACTGCTGTTCCCGGAAATATGTATCAATACCGTCACAAATTGCTTTAATCAGCTTGTCCTGATATTCTTCGGACCAAAGATTAGTATCTTCTTCCTTGTTAGACATAAAGCCCAACTGCAATACTGCAACAGGGACTTCACTGTAATTGATAGTAGCAACCTTATCAATTTCCTGGACGCCTCTGTCCTTGGAACCGGTTTCATTAATCAGATTATTCTGGATAACCTTTGCCAAACGTTTACAATCAGAATATAAGCTTCCCACAAACGGATTGCTCTGGGACGGAATCTGGGTATAGATACCTTTCGCATCCACATTGGAAGCCGCATCTGCCTGAAGGCTTAAGTAAACTTCCGCTCCGCTTTCATTGACAAATTTAGCACGCTCCGCATTACTGATTTCCACATTATGCTCTTCTCTTGTAAGCACTACTTCATAGCCTCTTGCTTCCAGTTCTGCCTTTAATCTTTGTGCAAACGGCAGACTCCATTCATATTCACGCTTACCGGTAGTGACACTGGTTGCACCGTAAGACATTTTTGCGGTTGTGTCTGCAGCGCCCGGACCGATAGGTTCTTTTTCCGACATCTGATTCTTCTGCTGACCAGGGTCAATCGCAATTTTATGACCGCCTGTTGCTACCGGGGTTTCGGTAGGCGTCGGTGTTGGTGTTTCTGTAGGTGTTGGTGTTGCCGTAGCTTCAGTGCCCGGGTTTGAAGCCGGTGTTGGTGTTGGCGTTATGGTTGCACTGCTGATTCCCTGATTTTTATCTTTATTTTCTTTACTATCCTTCACCGCGGTCATAATGCCGAGTACAATTGTAATAACCAAAAGAATAGCAACGATACAAAACATAATTTTGGTAAGTAAACTCAACTGCTTCATAGTAATTCCTCCTAATCCCGAGACAATCGTCTTTCTATCCGATGTATAGTTATAATTAATGTTAGCATACCACATTTAGTGATATTTTTCTACTGTATCCACAAAATTTTCTTAGAAAATATTAGAAAAACTCTTTGGCAAAAGAAAAGCGTGTAAACCCAATTGTTTACACGCTCTTATACAAGCTTCCGAGCGGACTTGAACCGCCGACCTCATCCTTACCAAGGATGCGCGCTACCAACTGTGCCACGGAAGCATTTGGCTTATTTCAGTTCTGCAAGAACTTGCGTAAGCTTCTTTTTAATTCGTTGAAGTGCATTGTCTACTGCCTTTGGTTCTTTACCGAGTGCAGCTGCGATTTGACTGTAATTCATGTCTTTCATGTAAAAATGAAGAACCTGTTTTTCCATCTCACTCAAATGCCCTACGAGTGTATATTCTAACACACTGGCTGCTTCTTTGTCAAGCACTAATTGCTCCGGATTTTTATTTTTTTCAAAATTAATTCCCATCAGCTGTTCCATCGGATTTTCCCGGTCTTCGGAAATCTCCATACTGTCTATGGAAATATAATTATTTAGAGGCTGATTCTTCTGCGTATTAGAGCCTTTAATGGCAGAATACATCTGACGGCTGATACAAAGCTCCGCAAAATTCCGGAAGGACACATTTTTCAAAGCATCATAATCCCGGATGGCCTTATATAAGCCAATCATTCCCTCCTGAATCAAATCCTCCTTATCTGCACCCACAAGAAAAAGAGTACGTGCCCTGCCGCGGACAAGATTCTTATACTTATTCATTAAGTAGTCCATTGCTTCGGAATCTCCCCCGTTAATGAGTTCCACAAGGCTTTCATCCGTTTCCGCCTCGTAATTCTTCATCCGCACGCACTCCTTTCTCTATAGTATTCTTCCGTTTGTCAAAATTATTTCATCCGCTGTCTCACAATTTCATAAGCAAGAATTCCCATTGCCACAGAAGCATTTAAGGAATCAATCTGTCCCTTCATCGGAATACTTGCCGTAAAGTCACAGGTTTCCTTTACCAGACGGCTGACGCCCTCTCCCTCGTTACCGATAACAAGGCCGATAGGTCCGGTCAGATTTTGGCGGTACATTACTTCACCATCCATATCGGCGCAGACAAACCACAGACCCTCCTTTTTGAGTTCTTCCATCGTCTGCACAATGTTGGTTACCTTGGCAACCGGAGTATAGTTTAACGCACCGGCAGAGGTTCTTGCCACGGTAGCGGTTAACCCTACCGCACGACGCTTTGGAATAATTACGCCGTGGGCACCGGCCTGATTTGCGGTACGGATGATAGCACCTAAATTATGCGGATCTTCGATACCGTCCAGAATGATAAGAAACGGTGCTTCGCCGTGCTCTCTTGCCAACGCTAACATATCCTCCACTTCGGAATATTCATAGGCTGCTGCATACGCAATGGCACCCTGATGCTTTCCGGTGTCGGAAATCTGGTCCAAACGCTCTTTGGATACGAAATTGATGATGGTATCACCTTTTTTTGCTTCCCTTAAAATGGTTTTTATCGGACCGTCCTGACAGCCGTCCAACAAAAACAGCTTGTCAATCGGCTTCCCGGAACGAAATGCTTCAATAACCGCATTTCTTCCCTCAATTTTGGTTTCTTCTACTTTTATTTCTCTTTTCTCTGTGGACTCCATACTTCCTCCATATTCTCTTTCTACTCTTCTATTGTTTCCGTTTTTTCCCCGGAACCCTGTTGCTCCGCCGTCTGTCCTGCTTCTGATACAATATCAGCTCCGATTCCTTCAAACCCAAACTTAATCAGCTCCGTCATGCGTTCAAACTCACCTTTTAAATAAAGCCAGCCGATGAGTGCTTCAAAGCCGGTAGCCCGACGGTAATCGTTAATACTGGCATTTTTTGCACTGGTGTAGGATTTGGCATTTCTGCCCCGTTTATAAATGGTGAGTTCTTCCTCGGTCAGGCTGTCCTGAATCACACCGACAATTTGCGACTGGGTTGCTGCCTTTGCAAGATTGCTGGCACGCTTGTTTAACCGGTCCACATGGGTATTTCCCTTGTGAACCAGCAGTGTACGGATGACTATTTCGTAGGCACAGTCTCCCATATATGCCAAAGTCAGCGGGGAATACTGGTCTGCGTTGATATCCGGTGTGTGAAATGTGCTTTTTATTGCTTTTTCCATGTTAACTCCGTCCTTTACACAAGTTCCCAGACGGTTCCTTCCCTGGTATCCTTAATCTGTACACCCTTTTCCAAAAGCTCCGCACGGATGGCATCTGCTTTTGCAAAATCCTTTTCCTTCTTTGCTTCCTTACGTTCTTCAATCTTTGCAAGGACAAAAGCTTCCAGCTCAGCATCTACAGCTGTCGCTTCTTCTGCCACGGTAAGGTCAAGGGAAAGCACCTCGTCAAAGCTTGCAATCAATGCCTTTTTGGTAGCATCATTCATTTCATCACGCAATACATCATAAATGATGGTAATTGCCATGGAAGTATTCATATCATTGGCAAGTACTTCTTCAAATTTTGCACGGAACTCAGTGAACTTCGCTTCATCCACCGCACCGTCATCCTTTAACTCCAGCACCTTTTTATGCAGCTTTTCATAAGCCACACCCACATTGTCGAGCACCTCATAGGAAAATTCCAATGGTTTGCGGTAATGAGACTGCAAACAGAAGAAACGGTATACAATCGGCTTATATCCCTTATTCTCCAGCAGAGAAACTGTTAAAAATTCACCGTTGGACTTACTCATCTTCTGATTGCCCTTTTCTGTCAAATGGTGTACATGGAACCAGTAATTGCACCACTTGTGGCCAAGGTATGCTTCACTCTGGGCAATCTCGTTGGTATGGTGAGGGAAAATATTGTCAATACCACCGCAGTGGATATCCATATATTCGCCCAAGTGCTTCATGCTGATGCAGGAGCACTCAATATGCCAGCCCGGGTATCCAACGCCCCATGGGCTATCCCACTTCAATTCCTGGTTATCAAACTTGGACTTGGTAAACCAAAGCACAAAGTCGCTCTTATTTTTCTTGTTTTCATCTTCACTTACATCGTCACGTACCGCGGTCATCAATTCCTGTTCCGCCTGGCTGGAAAATACATAGTATTCCTGAAGCTTGGAAGTATCAAAATATACATTTCCTCCTGCCACATACGCGTAGCCCTTTTCTAAAAGCTTCTCTACCATTTCAATAAAGTTGTCAATGCAGTTGGTGGCAGGCTCAACCACGTCCGGACGCTTGATGTTTAATTTCTCGCAATCAGAGAAAAACGCATCGGTATAGAATTTTGCAATTTCCATAACCGTCTTGTTTTCACGCTTTGCACCCTTTAACATTTTGTCTTCACCGGTGTCTGCATCACTGGACAAATGACCTACGTCAGTGATGTTCATAACGCGCTTTACATCATAACCCACATAACGTAAGGTTTTCTCTAAAATATCCTCCATGATGTAGCATCGTAAGTTTCCGATGTGGGCAAAATGATACACGGTAGGACCGCAGGTATACATATTGATTTTACCGTCCACATTCGGGATTAAATTTTCTACTTTTCTGGTCAGTGTGTTAAATAAATAAACTTTGTTTTCCATGTTAACTTCCTCTTTCTAACTTATTTTGTATTTTTTTTACAGCTTTATTTTCCTATCAGACAAGCTTAGTCCTCCGGGCAATTCTTCAAAAGTACATCAATCATCTTAGACAGACGCTCATTTTCCTTCTTCAGGGAATCAATGTCGTTCTTAACCGGATCAGGAAGATGTACCTGATCCATATCCTCTCTCGGAATACGCAGATTATCGCGTTTCACCACACGGCCCGGCACACCGACAACCGTACAGTTCGGAGGCACTTCGGAAAGCACCACGGACCCCGCCCCGATTTTAGAATTCTCACCAACTGTAAAGGAACCAAGCACTTTGGCACCGGCACTAATCATAACATTATTACCAATGGTAGGATGACGCTTGCCCTGCTCCTTACCGGTACCTCCCAGAGTAACTCCCTGATACAGAGTCACATTATCACCGATAATGGTAGTTTCACCGATAATTACACCATTGCCATGGTCGATGAACAACCCCTTGCCAATCGTTGCCCCCGGATGAATTTCAATTCCGGTCTTACGTACCGTCCGCTGGGAATACCATCTGGCAAGAAAGAAGCATTTATGCTCATACAGCCAGTGTGCCACCCGGTGCCGCATAATTGCCTTGAAACTCGGGTACAGAAAAACTTCCATCGGTGTTTTTATGGCAGCATCACGTTCCATGATGACCTGCATTTCTTCCTTCACATACGAAATTAACCCCATGTTATCCTCCCATATATTTTATTATAACATAAGAAAACCGCCTCTTGTAAACAAGAGACGGTCTTATCCGCGGTTCCACTCTAATTGAATTGCCATACGCAATTCCACCTTAACACAGATAACGGCTGTTTTCCGGACGAGGATACTTACCTAAGAACTTCGCCTTAAGTTTCCACTCATCAGCTCCCGGACGCACTTCACATTTCTTAGTCAGGAACGCTTTCAGCCGGTGACGCTCCCTCTCTGCTACCTCGGATAATGCTACTCTTTCCGTTCATTGCTTTTTACATTTACTTTATTCTATGCAATCCGGCTGTTTTTGTCAAGGAAATTTATCATTTTACCGTGTTAAATTTATTCTACTGTGCCATCTGCGCTCCCAAAGCCTTGCAAGCTTCCACCGCGTCAGCATCCGGGGCCTCATTACACATTATGCCGGCACCGCCTACAAGCTCTGCTCCTGCGTTCTGCATACGGGTTTCCCAATCGCGCATCCATTCGCCGTCACCCCAGCCGTAGGAACCAAACAGGGCAATTTTCTTGCCGGCCGCAAACTTCTCTACCTCTGCCACAAAAGGTTCCATTTCTTCCTCTTCCAGAACCTCTGCACCCATAGCGGGACATCCGAGGGCAAACACTTCCTTATCCTTTAACTCATCCGCCGAAATGCTGCCTACTTCCACCACCTTAGCAGTTTTCCCTGCTGCTGAAATTCCTTCGCCAACTGCTTCTGCCATTTCCTTTGTATTTCCGGTCTGAGACCAGTATACTACATAAATTTCTTCCATAAACATTCCTTCTTTCTTTTAAGACGCTTACCGCTAGGCGATAGCTTTTGTTTTATAATACATTGCCATGATTTCAGCAATGCTGTAACCCTGTTTCACCAGCCGGACAACATATTCCTTTGCCCTGCCGAACTCCTTAAACAGAAGCACGGTTTCCCGCACATTTCCGTACACCTTCCAATAACCGGAATATAAAAAGTTTTTTCCTCCCTGTTCCATGAAGCCTTTTACATCTACTGCCGGATAGCCGAGCAGAAGACCCAGTTCATGAGGAAACGCTTCTTTTTCCTGCTTATGGGCGGTATACTTTTTTGATACTCTCTGTAACAACGAATACAATTCTGCGCCCTCGTAGCCAAGATTCAAAAGTAATCTCTGGACACTCTGTTCTGTGAGATAAACAATCAGTTCATTTACTTTATACAGCAAAAATACCTGTTTCCCATCGTATTCCGAAAGAAGATACATCGCAATCCTTGTTCCTCTTAAAGAATGCCTTAAAACCACATCCATCCCCATAGGAATTATCAGCAGATTCGATGGTTTTAATCCTGCCAGAAGCGGTGCACACTGCATGGCAATTTGCTCATTAAGCCATTCTGTATTATATTGCAAAACCATAAACATTCTCCCTTACGAAATCTTATTAACAGCTACCGGAATAGTTTGTCACAAAAGCACATCCGCTATTCTGATTTGTATTTTCATTCAAAGTTAGTCGTATCTAACTTTGAGGTTAGTTTAATCTAACTTCGACTAGTTGTCAAGAACTTTTTTTTCAAAAAATAAACCGGCAGCAAAACTTCTTTCAAGTTCTGCCACCGGCAACTACTCTCAATCTTTATTCTTCTATTCTTTTGTGACATCCTGAACAATGTGCACAAGCTGTTCCTGCCTCCATACCCGCATCATAAGCATAGGCTGCGCTGCCGCCTCCACCAAAGGAGAAATTTCTTACATTCTCCAATAAACATACTGCCTGAGAAGCAATTCCAAGACCCTCTCCGGTAAAACCAAGACCTTCCTCCGTAGTGGCCTTTACATTTACCTGGGAGATATCAATCTGCAAAACCTCCGCAATATTTGCTCTCATCTCCTGCAAATACGGTGCCATCTTCGGTTTCTGGGCAATAATGGTGGCATCAATATTTTCCACAATATACAGTTCCTCATCCAGCATCTCTTTTACTGCCTTTAACAGCTCCATACTGGAAACACCCTTATACTTTTCGTTGGAATCCGGAAAATGCTTTCCAATATCCCCAAGGGCTGCTGCACCAAGCAACGCATCCATGATGGCATGCAGCAATACATCCGCATCGGAATGGCCAAGCAATCCCTTTTCATACGGGATTACCACACCACCCATGATGAGTGCTCTATCTTCTACCAAACGATGTACATCATAACCTGTACCGATTCTCATAGCTTATCCTCCTACTGACGATTATTTTTCTTACCATATTTTCTCTGCAGTTTCTTCGACATCACCTGCTCGTTTTTCTTTTCTTTTTTCGGTTTACGGTTGCCTCGCTTTTCTGCAATAAACACATAATAACCATCTTTTTCTTTTACGGTCACTCCCCCGAAAACCGAAGATAATTTGTTCCTGTACCAGTCCAGACGTTTGGTTACCATGACCATTTTGCCGCCCACGCTAAGTTTCTTAAATCCCTCTTCTATAAAGCCCTTTGCCACCGCAAAGTCCGTGTGATACGGCGGGTTACTGAGTATCAGGGTAAAATCGGTTTCGGAAATGTCTTTTAAACCGTCGCTAAGGCGGATGGTTACTGCATCCACACCATTTACCTGCGCATTCTGCTTTGATAATTGCACCGCATTTTCCGAAACATCGCACATCACAATCTTATCCGCACCAATCTGCTTTGCAGCAAGAATTCCCACCACACCGCTGCCGCAGCCAAGGTCCAAAACCTTGTCATCTTCCTTAAATTCCACAAAGGAAAGCATTGCTCTGGTTCCTTTATCCACCGCAGTCGGCGAAAACACCTCTTCATTTGTGTTAAGTACAAGGTCAACCCCTTGTACAGTTTCTTCAATCAGCATAATATTTCCTCATAATTCTTTTTGTTATTCTTCGCTCTTTAAATACCGGTCAATTGCATTTGCCACGCCTATCGCAATTTTTTTCCGATACTCTTCGGTTGCCATCAGCTCATCCTCTTCCGGATTGGACATAAAACCCATCTCTAAAATGGTAGTCGGCACCGTAGTCCAGTTAATACCGGTCATGGTATCGGTTTCCCAAACGCGGCGCTTTTTCGCTCCGGTTTCTGCCACCACTTCCTCTAAAACCAACTCGGAAAGCTTTTTACTTTCCTCATACCATTCGCTATTGTAGGGATTATCCGGCGTCTGGCAGATTGTCATGACTCCTTTAGCCGAAGAGCTTTCCGCACTGTCCGCATGGACGCGGATGAACGCATCTGCTTTTGCTTCATTTGCAATGATTGCACGCTCTACGTTGGAAATATCAACATCATGGGTTTCCCTTGTCAGAATGACATCATACCCTCTGGCAAGCAGTTCTTCCTTTAACAAAAGGCTGACTGCTAATGTCAGTTTATATTCCGGAATTCCAGTGGATACTCCCTGGGTTCCGGAAGAAACCTTCGCTTTCATCACATCCGAACCAGGTCCGTTTGGTTCCTTTTCGTAATTGCCTTTCCGCTGATGCCCCGGATCGATAACGATAAGCAACGGTGCCTCGGTTGGAGTCGGCGTTGGAGTACTGGTCGGGGTTGGACTCGGGGTTGACGTTGCCGTAGGCTCCGGGGTTGGGGTATTTGTTGGCGTAACCGTTGGAGCTGTGGTTTCTGTTGGTTCCACCGTTGGCTCACTTGTCGGCACAGCCGTTGCGGCTATTACCGGTACATCCGTTGGAGTTGCCACGGTATTTTTTTCGCCTGCACAACCGGCAAACAACACCATTCCCGCCGCCAGCAATAACGCTTTATAGTTTAATTTCATAAGTTGAAAATCCTCTCTGTTTGCGCTTCTGTTCTTTGTACCATCCGTTCACGGCACGAGGACATTATAGCACACAACAAAAAAAACGGAAAGACATTCCTTTCCGTTTTTCTTTTGTTATTTTTTTTCGTTTGCTTGATTCAATTTATAATTTTCTATCGGGCTGCGGGTAGATTCTTCCAGTTTACGGCGCTTCGTAAACATAATGCAGCCATGACGCATATTTCCCGCTTCTGCACCGGAAATATCACAAACTCCCATTTCACTTGTTTTCATGCCGTCCGGCCCCTGTTTTAAAGTCCAGTGCTGGCATTCTCCGCAATAACCCATGGCAATTCACCTTTCTCTGATGTGATATACTCATTATAACAGAGAATGACGTACTTGGGAAGTGGAAAATAAAAAAGCTTCCAAGGTATGAACCCTTGGAAGCCGTGTAGTGAGCGAAAAGGTCGCAATACAGAGCTTTGTGTCATGTACTGCGACCTTGTTTTGTTTTTACTTAGTTATTACCACTCAGACTGTACCGGTGTAGGTTCTAAATCCACTAAATCTTCATAGTACTGTAAGGTGTCCCACGTCTTGATATGAGCTGGTTCACAGCCCGCCGTCGGTTTATAATCATCTACTACAGAGTATCCCCATTCTCTTATATAGCTGGACTCATATACAGAAACCGCTTCTTCAATTGTCACTGTTCGACCGTAACAAACTCCCCACGGGTCCGTTTCACCTGTAGTAACGTTAATAATAGTCATAAGATAAGCTGTTTCTCCAATCGGCCACCAATTATAGGCTAAGATGCCTTCTAAGTCTGCATAAATTGTCTGTATCTTTGTTGGTCTACCATAGACGGTCTCAAAATAGCACAAGCCGTAGCCTTCTATCTCCACTGGCTCGAATTCACGATATTCATATATGTCGTAAATTGCTCCACGATATTCTTCCGGAAGTTCATCAGCTGCGTACTCACCTATTTCTTCGTAAGTCTCTTCACTATAGCCAATGTAACCAACTACTACTTCATCTTCCCATATTAATTCTACTTCACCTTCATAAGCGTTACGCTTGTTGATAAGGTCAAAGTTCTCGGTCTTCTCTACCTTGTATGCTGACTTGTCCAGCTTTGCTATGTATGCTTCACGTTCAGCATATGTCTCTAAGCTGTGGAGTTCTCTTAATACAGTCTTCCAGTCCTTTGTATCAGCCTTAGGTGCTTCTGTTGGAACAGGTGTAGCCGTTGGCTCGGGTGTAGGCGTACTTGTCGGAATAGGTGTACTTGTCGGTTCTGGTGTTGCCGTAGGCTCTGGAGTAGGTGTACTTGTTGGTTCTGGTGTTGCTGTTGGTTCCGGAACAGGTGTAGCTGTCGGTTCAGCAGTCGGTGTTTCGGTTGCTTTCGGTTCCACCGTGGCAGTTACACCGGAATCGGCATCACCGCCGGAAGGCATTCCGGAAGTATCCTTAGAACCGCATGCTGCCAGCATGAAAGCCATCATACACATTGGAATTATTACAGAAAGTTTCTTTCGCATATTGGAGCCTCCTCAAGTAATATATTAGCCATATTATACTGTATTAATGCAAAAAAGGCAAAGAAAACCTTCGCCTTTTCAACTTAGCTCTGCTTGAGTCCCTCTCTCGCTACTAAAACAAAAAAGGAATCCTTTCGGATTCCTTTTTTGTTTTAGTAGCGAGAGAGGGATTTGAACCCACGACACCACGGGTATGAACCGTGTGCTCTGGCCAACTGAGCTATCTCGCCATGAATGGGACCAATAGGGCTCGAACCTATGACCCTCTGCTTGTAAGGCAGATGCTCTCCCAGCTGAGCTATGATCCCATGACTTGTTTGTCCTCGTAACGAGTACATGTTGCATTATAACAAGCTTTCACAGCTTTGTCAACACTTTTTTTAAAGAAATTTTCAAAAATGTTTTAACATTATACACAACTTCTGCAAACTCCCCGAAGAAACCGTTTGGGGGACTCTATGGATATTACACCACTCCTTTTCTCTGCTGCAATCATACTACCTATAGTGTCGCAGGTTGGTGACACATTCTTAACATAGACAATTCCGCTCCTGCATTTTTATCCAAACAGAACCCTGGAGAAACGTCCTCACTTGGTGAGGTATTATCGAACCTAGTGAGGCTACGTTTCGATGGTAGCGCGAGCGTGTTCTGGACGGATAAAAATGCAGGAGCGGAATTCTTATATTATACCTTCATGTCACCAACCTGCGACATATATTCTTACATAATTACAGCAGTGACTTATACAGTGCAGTAATATCTTCCACGCTGGTTTCCTTCGGATTGCCCGGACGGCATGCATCATCATACGCAGACTGTGCAAGGAAGGTCAGGTCTTCTTCCTTCACAATATCCTTTAAATCAGCAGGAATGCCAACATCCTCGGATAACTTCTTCACCGCGTCAATAGCAGCCTTTCTGTACTCTTCCTGAGACATGGAATCTACACCGGCAACACCCATAGCGCGGGCGATTTCACGGTACTTTTCACCGGTCGCTTCTGCGTTATATTCCATAACAGTTGGAAGAATAATCGCATTGGCAATACCATGTGGTGTGTCATATAAAGCGCCCAGAGGATGAGCCATGGAGTGAACAATACCAAGGCCTACGTTGGAGAAGCCCATACCTGCAACATACTGGCCAAGAGCCATATCGGTTCTGCCTGCAGGCTCGTTGTTTACTGCTGCGCGGAGGCTTCTTGCAATGATTTCGATTGCCTTTAAGTGGAACATATCGGAAAGCTCCCATGCACCTGCAGTGATATAGCCCTCGATTGCGTGTGTTAAAGCGTCCATACCGGTAGCTGCTGTTAAGCCCTTTGGCATAGTGGACATCATATCCGGGTCAACAAAGGCAACCACAGGAATGTCGTTTACGTCAACGCAAACCATTTTACGGTTCTTTTCTGCATCGGTGATAACGTAGTTGATGGTAACTTCTGCTGCCGTACCTGCTGTGGTCGGAACCGCAAAAATCGGAACGGACTTATTCTTTGTTGGCGCAACGCCCTCTAAGCTTCTGATATCCGCAAATTCAGGATTTGCAATCACTATACCGATACCCTTTGCTGTATCCATGGAAGAACCACCACCGATGGCTACAATATAGTCTGCGCCTGCTGCCTTATAGGCTGCCACACCGTTTTGTACATTTTCAATGGTTGGATTCGCCTTAATGTCAGAATAAATTTCATAAGCAAGGTTTGCCGCATCCATAACATCAGTAACCTTCTTAGTAACTCCAAACTTAATTAAGTCAGGATCGGAGCACACTAATGCTTTTTTGAAGCCTCTTCTTACTGCTTCATCAGCAATGGCACAAATTGCGCCTGCTCCATGATAAGATGTTTCGTTCAAGATAAATCTGTTTGCCATAACCCACTTCTCCTTTTGTTATTTTTTATGTTCAGACCGGACCCCCATGTCCGGTCTTACTTATCTTTGTCCTTTATCGTACGGAATGCCCTCTGCCTTCGGTGCTTTAGAATTTTTAGAGGTAAAGGTCAGCACCAATAGGGAAATAATGTAAGGCATCATATTGTAAACTGTACTCGGAATATTCAGTGCGGTGAGGAAATCAAAACCGGAATATACATTGGACAGTGCACGGAACATACCGAACAAAAGCGCTGCCAACGCAATACGAAGCGGCTTCCACTGACCGAAAATCATTACTGCCAGAGCAAGGAAACCAAAGCCTGCCACGCCGTTTTCAAACTTCCACTCACTTACGCCTGCCGTAATATACACAATACCGCCAAGACCGCCAAGCACACCGGAAATCATAACGCCGGCATACCGCATCTTATAAACGTTAATACCTACACTGTCTGCAGCCTGCGGATGCTCACCGCATGCCATCAAACGGAGTCCGAAACGTGTCTTATAAAGTAATACATATGCTGTTACAAGCAGAACAAATGCCAGCAGCATAAACCAGTTAAACTCAAAACCGCCAATATTAACAATTAAGGATTTCTTTGCCGCAATATACTGCACATTGGAAGAAACGTCGTCCGGATTTGCAGCTGTATTTACTGCCTTCACAATAACCGTTGCCAATGCAGTTCCGAGAAGATTTAATGCTGTTCCGACAATGGTCTGGTCCGCTTTAAAATTGATACATGCCACCGCCAGCAGCAGGGAGTAAATCAAACCAAACAAAGCGGAAATCAAAATAGTGGTAAGTACAATCACAAGACCCGGAAGTCCTGCCATATACTTCATAGTAAGAGCACCGCCCAACGCGCCCATAACCATGATACCTTCCAAGCCTAAGTTAATAACACCGGAACGCTCGGAAAAACATCCGCCCAAAGCCACTAAAATTAATACGGAAGCATAAAGTAATGTATACTGAAGTAATAGTGTCATTATTCTTTGCCTCCTTTCTTAGCAGCATGCTTGCTCATGGCGTGCTTCATAAAGAGTACAAAGCCACACAAATAAATAATCAGGGAAGAAATCAAATCGGAAATTTGGGACGAATACATGGTTTTATCCACGTAAGCCCCGCCCTCTGTAATGTGCTGGATAAAGAAGGAAGCAAAAATTGTTCCGATTGGATTTAAACCGCCCAGGAATGCAGCTGCAATACCGTTAAAGCCCATGCCCGGCACGGAGGACTGGCTGGTTGCCCACTGCTCATAACCGCTTAAGTAAAACATAGTGGCTCCAAGTGCTGCCAGCGCACCGCCAATCATCAGCGTGACGATGATGTTTCTCTTTTCTGCCATGCCGCTGTATTTAGCTGCATTTTTATTCATACCGGTTGCCTTTAATTCGTAACCGAATTTGGTCTTTTCCAGTACTACCCACACCAGAACCGCAATCAGCACTGCCAGCGGTACGGCGATGGTAACATATTTGTTATTGTAAAACAGCTTGTCCAAGCCAAGGGACGGGAGCAACGCAGCCTTACCATGAATGGCAATCTGCTTGGTATAAGGACTGGTATCCTCCTTTACCTTTACCAGTAACATGTTCATGGAATACAAGGAAATCCAGTTTAACATGATACCGGAAATAACTTCGTTTACGTTAAAGTAAGACTTAAGTAAACCGCTGACTGCACCCAGAGCCGCACCTGCTGCCATAGCAAGAAGTGCGCAAAGCCACCAAGGAAGCTGCCATGCCAGAGCCGCATAAACAGCAACACCTGCACCGATAACGTACTGTCCGGCTGCTCCGATGTTAAATAATCCCACCTTATAGGAAAACAATACCGATAACGCACACATTAACAGTGGCGCTGTTTTTACAAGAGTATTACCCAAGTATTTTAATGCAATATTTCCGTTTGGAAATACCATAAAGTTTTTAATAATGGTTAAGATTGCATCCACTGCACCGGACGGATTGATAAACAAAAGCACAATAAATCCGATAAACAGACCAAGCACGATACAAATTAAGGATGCCAGCAGGGATTGTACCACGTTATTCTGAAGAAATGATCTTTTTTCTTTTTTCATGATTACTTCTCCTCCCTCTTTGCACCCGACATGTATAAGCCAAGTTCTTCTGCCGTTGTTGTTTTAGGATCCAGTTCACCGACAATTTCACCCTCGTACATCACAAGGATTCTGTCCGGAACAGATAATACCTCTTCCAGTTCCAGAGAAACCAAAAGCACACCCCGGCCGGCATCTCTTTGTGCCACTAACTGACGGTGAATATATTCAATCGCACCAACATCCAGTCCTCTGGTTGGCTGCACCGCCACCAGAAGCTGCGGGTCTTTATCAATTTCTCTTGCAATAATTGCCTTCTGCTGATTACCGCCGGACATACTGCGTGCCAAAGTTACCGGACCCTGACCGGAACGCACATCATACTGCTCAATTAAGCGCTCTGCATAAGCGCGGATATTGCCTCTCTTTAAAAAGCCGGTTTTTCCGGTAAATTCCGGTTCAAAATAACGTTGCAATACAATGTTATCTTCCAAGGTATAGTCTAACACCAGACCGTGCTTGTGACGGTCTTCCGGAATATGGCTCATACCGCTTGTATTTCTTTTACGGATGGAGGCCTTGGTAATATCCTTGCCGCACAACGCAATTTTACCGCTCTTTACCGGTTCCAGACCGGTAAGTCCGTAAACCAGTTCCGTTTGTCCGTTTCCGTCAATTCCTGCGATACAGACGATTTCTCCGGCGCGTACCCGGAAAGAAACGTTCTTTACCGCATCTTTTTTGCTTGTCTTACTTCCCACAGTCAGGTTTTCAACATCAAAAATAACCTCTCCCGGGGCTTTTTCTTCCTTTTGAACCACAAAGTCTACGTCACGTCCTACCATCATACGAGAAAGCTCTTCCTTTGTGGTGTCTTTAATTTCTACCGTGCCCACATATTTTCCCTTACGGAGTACGGTACAGCGGTCAGCCACGGACATAATCTCATTTAACTTATGGGAAATAAATAAAATGGATTTTCCTTCTGCCACCAAGTTCTTCATGATTTTCATTAACTCCTCAATTTCCTGCGGAGTTAATA
This sequence comes from Lachnospiraceae bacterium, assembly GCA_045531955.1. GTDB lineage: Bacteria > Bacillota > Clostridia > Lachnospirales > Lachnospiraceae > SIG299. Next base: position 67,919 of record JAZSFC010000026.1, read on the forward strand.
CTGCGGTAGGCTCATCAAAAATAAGAATCTCATTATCGCGGTACAGCATCTTTAAAATTTCGGTACGCTGCTGCATACCTACGGTAATATCTTCAATGATAGCATCCGGATTTACCTGAAGACCATATTTTTCCGAAAGCTCCAGCACCTTTTTTCTTGCCGCAGTTTTCTGAAGGAAACCGTGTTTGCACGGTTCTACACCAAGAATAATATTATCCAGCACAGAAAAACACTCTACCAGCTTAAAATGCTGGTGCACCATACCGATTCCAAGTTCATTGGCATCGTTTGGATTATTTACCTTTACTTCTTTTCCGTCTTTTTTAATCACGCCCTTCTCCGGCTGGTACAAACCGAACAAAACACTCATCAGTGTAGATTTTCCGGCACCGTTTTCTCCAAGAAGCGCATGGATTTCACCTTTTTTTAATTGCAGCGTAATGTCATCATTCGCAACAATTCCGGGAAACACCTTCGTAATGTTCAGCATTTCTATTGCATACGGATTTTCCAACGCTTTACCCTCCCCAACAATAATCTGTAATGTTTTTATTATACTATATCCTTCCGCATATTTCAAATAAAAACACAGAATAGAAAAGGACGGGATATTTCACCCGTCCTCTTATGCATTCATAAATTACTTAATGTTACCCTGGTAATCAACCTTTGCTGCTGTTGTTGCAGGCTCCTTGGAGATATCGTTGGATACCTTGATGGTTCCGTCGAACATCTTCTTAACCAGTGCCTTGTAATCATCCTTGGAGAATCCATCACCCCACTGTGTACTGTTCATAGGAATCTGAACATAGTTTTCTTCAGGATTGTCGCCGGAAACAAGACCTAATGTCTGAATCTTACCAACATACTTGTCCCAGTTACCGTTTACAATAACATCACCTAAAGTATTATATGTTGTGTTGTAAAGACCCTTCATAGCAGAAGTAACGGTCATACCTGCACCATAAGCGCCGTCAATGATGGCTGCCTGGTCAACGTCAACACCGATTACCTTGCCGTTTACCTTCTGAGCTGCTTCTGCTGCGGAAGTGAAGATACCGCCGCCACATGCGAATACTACTTCTGTACCTGCTGCATACCAGGTATCCATAGCTGCTGTAATATCAGCATCACCGAAGAACTGGTTACCGTAAGCATACTTTACATCAACAGAAATACCAAGCTCAGCAGCTGCTGCGTCAACACCCTGTACGAAACCGTAACCGAAACGCATAACTGCAGGAACTGCCATACCGCCTAAGAAACCAAGGTTCTTGTAACCAAGCTTAACTGCTGCATAACCAGCCATGTAACCACTGAGTTCTTCCTGGTAAATTGCGCAGTAAACGTTGCTCATGTCAACGTACTTGTTAAGATCCCAGTTTGCAGGGTTGTAGTCGTACTGCTCGCCAGCAAGACCAACTGCTGTTTCCAGTAAGTCGCCTGCTGCTACGTCAAGTGCAATGAACTTAACATCAGGATAGTTCTTTGCGGACTCAACAATAGTACCACCAAACGCATAACCCGGCATAACAATTACGTTATAACCGTCTGCCACTGCCTTGTCTACCATTGCTACTCTGTCTGCTGTTGTGTCACCAACCGGCTTGTAGTATGTGAAAGATAACTTGTTATCTTCACAGAAAGTCTTACAAGCTTCATAAGTTGTCTGGTTGAAGGACTGGTCGGTAATATCACCGTAGTCGGTAATCATAGCTACCTTGTAATCACCTGCGTCTTCACCCTTGCCGCCACAGCCTGCAAGCATGCCTACAGCCATAGCAAGTACGAGCATTAAAGATAATACTCTCTTCTTCATTTTGAGTTTCCTCCCTCTTAGTAAAAAAATTTATCTGCATCCGGAACTTCCGGTTCTGCACTATAATACATTCTTTGGCGTAAAGCTGAACGGTAATAATTCCTCCAGTAAATAACCTTTATAATCCTCCGGGCCCGTGCCAAGATACACCACAAAGGTTTTCGGGTCACAAAATTCCACCAAAGCCTGACGGCATACACCGCACGGAGTACAAAATTCCAGTTCTCCGTTTGCCTTGCCGCCCACCACCGCAATTGCGGTAAACTCTTTTTTTCCTTCGCTGACTGCCTTAAACAATGCCGTACGCTCTGCACAGTTCGTCGGCGAAAACGATGCACTTTCGATATTACATCCGCCAAAGATTTCGCCATCTGCGCTAAGCAATGCCGCACCCACCTGATATCCGGAGTATGGAGAGTAGGAACGCTTTCTGTATTCAATAGCCGTGTTCATCAGCTTCTGTTCTAATTCCTTGGTAAGCATGGGAAATTCCCTCACTTTCTAGTAGCCCTGGGCATTTTCGTTCTTAGCAAGCTTTACGATACGGCTGGTGCCGAGTCTGGATGCGCCAAGGGAAATGAATTTTTCCGCATCATCAAAGGAAGAAATACCGCCGGCTGCCTTCATCTTTACATTTGGCCCGATATTTGCCGCAAACAGGGCAATATCTTCAAAGGTAGCACCTGCGGTGGAAAATCCGGTGGATGTCTTTATGAAGTCAGCACCGGAATTGGTAACTACTTCACACATCTTAACCTTTTCTTCTTCGGTAAGCAGACAAGTTTCAATAATAACCTTTAAGATTTTGTTGCCACAAGCTGCCTTTAACGTGCGGATTTCCTGCTCCACCAAATCAAATCTGCCGTCCTTTACCCAGCCAAGATTGATTACCATATCAATTTCATCCGCGCCTTTAGAAAGAGCGTCCTTCGTTTCAAATTCCTTGGTTTCGGTGGTCATATAGCCGTTCGGGAAACCGATAACGGTACAGATGGCAAGCTTGTCGCCGACATATTCTTTTGCCTGCTTTACATAGGATGGCGGAATACATACGGAAGCTGTTCCGTAAGCAATCCCGTCATCACAGATTTGCTTAATTTCTGCCCAGGTTGCTGTCTGGGATAATAAGGTATGGTCAACGGTTTTGAAAATATCTTTTCTATCCATAATAACTTTCTCTCCTTGTATCTTTCAAACTACTGAACTATAGGAACAGCAATTTTTATGCCAATTCCAGGGCTACTTCCATCATTTCATGGAAGGTATTCTGACGGTCTTCTGCGGATAAAGCTTCCCCGGTGTAAATATGGTCAGAAATGGTAAGTAAGCAAAGAGCCTTCTTGCCAAGCTTAGCTGCATTTAAGTAAAGAGCTGCCGCTTCCATTTCCACGCAGAGAATCTGCATTTCCTTCCAACGGTCATTGAAGGTTGGGTCCGCATTATAGAAGGTGTCGGAAGAAAGTACGTTACCAACCGCAACATGAATTCCCCTGCCCTCAGCTACCTCTACTGCCTTACGGAGCAGACCGTAATCGGCAATCGGAGCAATGGTACCCGGCAGATTATACTGTGCTGCATAATTGGAATTAGTGGAAGCACCCATTCCGATAACCAGGTCACGAAGCTTTACATCGTCGGAAATACCGCCGGCAGAACCAACACGGATGATTGCCTCTACATCATAAAACTTGTAAAGCTCATAGGAATAAATACCGATGGATGGCATGCCCATGCCGCCGCCCATAACGGACACTTCCTTACCTTTATAGGTTCCGGTATAGCCGAACATATTTCTTACGGTGTTAAAACACTTTACATTTTCCAAATAAGTTTCTGCAATATATTTTGCACGGAGCGGGTCACCCGGCATTAAAACGGTTTTTGCAATATCACCCTTCTGTGCTGCATTATGTGGTGTAGACATTTGTGTAAACCTCCTCTGACTCAATCTCAAAACAAACGGCATTCACATCCGTACAAAGTTCAGTATACCACAAGCTTCCGTAAAACTCAATCATTGTCTCACATTCCCACCCTGATTTTTGCTTTCATGGGTCAGACTCACCCTGAAAAAGCGCTTCATCAGTTTCTTAAAGTGCAGTGGAAATAGCGGGAATACGTAGCTTTTGCCACCGATGGCTTTGTTCGTGGCAATACACAAAACCAGCAGTGCAATTCCTCCGGCAAATCCCCAGACGCCAAAAAAGTGAGTGAGCACCAAGGTAATCATGCGCAAAAATTTGATGGCATATCCCAGTTCATAGCTGGCCTGGGTATAATTTGCCAGAATCACAAAGGACATATATAGCAGAGGCTCCGCATTAAACCAACCGGAGGATACCGCAAATTCCCCGATGACCAGTGCCGATATCACGCTGAGGGGAAGACTTAACATACTCGGTGTATTCAATGCTGCCAGACGCAGACCATCGATGGCAAATTCCAGAAGCAGAAACTGCCACACCAGAGGAATATTCATCGGTTCCTTTAAGGCAATGAATGCCAGACTTTCCGGAAGCCGCTCCGGCTGCTGCATTAAAAGAAGAAACAACGGTGTCAGAATAAAAGCAAGAATATTTGCCGCCACGCGGGTAAGCCGCAAATAAGTCCCTGTCACCGGCGGGAAATAATAATCATCTGCCTCTTCAATGATATCAAAAATAGAAGTCGGAAGAATCATGGCCGCCGGAGAATTATCCACCAGAATCACCACATTTCCTTCCAGTATTGCCGCAGATGCCGTGTCCGGACGCTCCGAAAACTTAAACTTCGGAAACGGATTCCACCAGGAGCTCTCATACAGACACTCCGCCAGGCTTTCCTGGTTCATGGTAAGACTTTCCACCCGGATATCTTTCATGCGCTTTCTGATTTCTGTCAGATACTCTTCATCCACCCGGTCCGCCATATAGCAAAGCGCTATATCCGTATGGGACACCGTACCCACGTTGCAATACTCCATAGTCAGTTTCGGGTCCCGGATACGACGCCGGATGAGTGCCGTATTAAACACCAGTGTTTCTACAAAGCCATCCCTGGAACCCCGCATCACCTTATCCTTTTCCGGTTCTCCCACGCTTCTTGCCGGATAGGTTCTGATATCAATGGAAATCGCCTGGGTATATCCCTCAATCAGTAAACAAGGCGCACCGGATAAGACACTGTTTACCGCAGTCTGCATATCCGGCAGTACTTCCACCTCCACATACGGTATCTGATATTTGGCAAACATGGCTGCGTTCTCCGGCATATCCGCCGGCTTGATGGTTGCAAAGCCCTGCATCAGCTTTTGCATGGTTTCATCCTTTATCATGCCATCAATGAAAAATAAGGCTGCCTGCTTGTCTGATACCATAAATACTCTTGCCACCACATCAAAACTGGCATCCACCCGCAGGGCCTCTTTATATCTTGCAAGTTCCGCAAAGAAATGCTCTTTTTCACCCATAAAAAAACTACCTTCCTTTCTGTTTCCCTGGAAGGTAGTTTTTGCTAAGTTTATCAGATTTATACACTGTTTATCTGTCGTAGTTTCCTTCGGTCTGTGTTTGCGGAGCATCCAATGCAGTGCTTACGCTTTCTGCCTTGGATTCATCAAAATCAAGAGAAACTCTGCCGGAGCCTGCCTCAAACACCAATAAATACTGTGCTCTCTTATCCGATCTGTCATAATCCTTTTCTTCTTTTCTGCCGTTTAAGTAAAAGCTTCCGCTTCCCATATCCGTGCGGATACTATAGTCCTCTTCTTTTCCGTAAACCACTACATTTACAGAACCGCTGCCGGATTCAAATATGCAGTTTCCTGTCAGGATTCCCGAAACATCTACTCTGCCGGAACCAGCTTCCAGTACCAGATTTTTTGCAACCACATTTTCCATGTTTACAAAACCGCTGCCGGAATCCATAGCTGTTTCTCCCAGTTTACAATCCTGCACAAGAAAGGAACCGGAACCGCTGTAAAATACACTTCTCTCTGCAGATGTGTTTGAAATATTTACACCGCCGGAGCCACTGTCCACATGAAGCTTCTTTGTTATTACCTCGGAAATTCCCACACCGCCGGAACCGTTATCCACATAAATTTCCTCCGCAGAAATACCGTTTATTTTTGCACTACCGGAACCCTTATCTACATCAATTCTGTCAAATACCATAGAAACCGGCACACTAATCCGGATTATTCTTTTTTCATTAAAGGATGTATTCCAAACGAAATTGATATTGTCTTTCTTTTCAATTACCAGGGTTTCATCTTCTTCATAAATTTCATATTCCACCGGGATATTCTCATAATCTACGGAAATATAATCATTCTCCCAAACTTCTACCACCAGTTCGCAGCTTCCTACTTCCACATCCATGGAATTGATATCCGATACAGCAAACTGTTCCGTACCGCTTTTCACTTCGCCGCTGCTTTTTCCAAAATGAAGACCAAGAAATACTACATTCCCGTTTTCATCCCGGTACCACAAATCATTTCCATCATTATTTCTGTTATTTTCTGCACTTGCCTCGGTTTTATCCACAATCATTTTTACTACGGCTACTCCTGCCGTAAGGCAACCGCCGATAATGGAGGCAGACAGTACCAGAGCAAATAACAGAGCCGCATATTTGATTAACTGTTTCATTTATTTTACCTCCACTCCGCCAAACAGGGCTGTTGCATTGATATACACTACCGGACCACCCGCCGGATTGTCCGCATGGCTGTTACTGCATCCGCCAAACAGGGACAAATCACTCACCTTCGCAGAAACGTTGGCAGGAAGCAAAATATCCACACCGCCGAATACCGCCAAAGCGTCAATAGATATATTTTCAGTAATCTGTGCACCTCTGAGGTCAATGGTAAGACCACTGAATATTGCCTCACCGTCAATACCGTAGAATTCATTCTGAATCACCAGGTTTTTACCGGAAAACACCACCAGTTCTTCCATTCGTTTCTCATTCGGAACCTTCACTCTGCCCAAATTTAAGTGGAACAGATTTTTAAACACTAATACACCACCGATTAAAATCATTACGGTTGGCACAAGCATTCTGGTCAATACCTCCCATGGAAGCCATCCTCTGCAACAGGAAAGCAATGCCACGCCAAGCACCAGCCCGATGGTATTTCCGATGCGGATGCCATGCTCTATCATACCAAGTATTGCCGGCACAATCAGGAACAAGGTCCACCAGCCCGCAAACAAAACATTAAAATTCCAAGCTCCCGCCATGGCACCTACAATTCCGATACCCACTGCAATTAAAATCAGTCCCCAAAGGACATTACTGATTCTTTTTCTCATAAAAATTCTCCTCGCTTTTCTTTAGATTTGCGTTTGCTTTATCTACTACTATCTTACATGCGAAGCAGTAAATATGCAAGTTAGAAGATGATTAGAAAATGCTTAAGAATTCTCATTGTTTTTTAGGAAAGTCTTTCCAGGAGTTCCCCTTCTTGCCGCTAGGTGGTTTGAACATGGTCTTTCCGACTCAGCTCCTTTTTACGGGTGCTTGCCAAGCGGAGAGAATTTGATGATTACAAATGTCTGCTACCCGGGATTTTGCTAAAACTCGTGGACGTGGGTGTGGTAGAGAAGGGAGGTAATGTGTTGTAATGGAGAAGTTTTTAGATTTGGAGGGAGGAAACATCCGGTGGATGTTTTGAAACCAAGCAAATCAATACGGACAATTACTGCTTCCACTCCACCGGCGAGTTTTTGTAAAACACCATAAAGCAGACATAGTTTTCGTAAAAGAATCCCTCACCTGTAAGCCCCCGTGGGAAGCGACTGAGTCGGAAAAGAAAAGTGGTGCGAAAATTATAAAATAAAAAAGGCCATCGCCTTAGCGACAGCCTTGTGTAACTTCTATTTAAGCGAGCTTGCTCTTTGCAACTTCTGCAAGTGCTGTGAAAGCTGCTGCATCATTAACAGCGAGCTCAGCGAGCATCTTTCTGTTGATCTGGATATCAGCTAACTTTAAACCATACATAAACTTGCTGTAAGAAAGACCATTCATTCTGGCAGCTGCATTAATTCTTGCGATCCATAACTGTCTGAACTGTCTCTTCTTTTCTTTTCTGCCTGCATAAGAGGATGTTAACGCTCTCATTACGGACTGCTTTGCAACTCTATACTGCTTGCTTCTGGAGCCTCTGTAGCCCTTAGCCAGCTTTAATACTCTATTGTGCTTCTTTCTAGCGTTCATTCCGCCTTTAACTCTTGCCATTGTCTTTTTCCCTCCTTACACCAAATCTTACAGATATGGTAAAATCTTCTTCATATTCTTCTCGTTTGTCTTGTCCATCATCTCTGCTTTTCTGAGATCTCTCTTTGTCTTTCTGGACTTCTTTGTGAGGATGTGCTGCTTACCAGCCTTCATTCTCTTTAACTTTCCTGTACCTGTCATTGTAAAACGCTTTGCTGCTGCTTTACTTGTCTTTACCTTAGGCATTGTTTTTTCCTCCTTAATACATTCCGGATAAACCGTTGTTTTCCATTTTTACTTAATGCTTTCGCAATTAACTAACGTTTTTCACCAAGAAACATAATCATGCTTCTTCCTTCCATCTTTGCAGGCTTTTCGATAACCGCAACATCGGAAACCTTCTCGAAAAAGCTGTCGAGAATCTGCTTGCTTGTTGCCATGTGAGCCATTTCTCTACCACGGAAACGAAGAGCAACCTTAACCTTGTCTCCCTTGGAAAGGAACTTCTTGGCCTGATTTGCCTTTGTGTTCAGGTCGTTCTCATCAATGTTTGGAGATAAGCGAATTTCCTTAACTTCAGTGACCTTCTGCTTCTTCTTGGCTTCTTTTTCTTTTCTTGCCTGCTCATAACGGTATTTACCGTAGTCAACAATTTTACATACCGGTGGCTTAGCAGTCGGAGCAATCTTAACAAGGTCAAGCTCTGCTTCCTTCGCCATCTTTAAAGCATCCTTTGCGGACATAATACCTAACTGTTCGCCGTCTTCTCCGATTAAACGGATTTCTTTGTCTCTGATTTGTTCGTTGATCATTAATTCGCTAATGGTTCTGCACCTCCAAAAAAGATAAATTTAAAAGGATAGCCTAAGAAACTCAGACTATCCTTTACTTTCTGCTGTTTATGTGCGGTGTAATCAAATGACACCTACCATATTTAGAAAATAATCAAACCCTTTTGCGACCTGAGTGCTGAGGGTGAGAGTGGATACTCTGCTTCTTAGTTGGACGATTAGACGTCACATACTCATACATAATAACATGAGACATTTATATTGTCAAGAACTTTTCTAAATATTTTCACTTGTATTGACTCTATAATAATATTGTCTCATCATAAAGTTTCTCTATTATTCCATCATGGGAAATAATCAGAACCATCTTTTCTTTCCTAATGGCATCTATATATTTCATGAAAAGTTTTACACTTTCCGTATCCAGTGCAGAGGTTGGTTCATCAAATATCATTACATCCGGATTTTTTAACATCTGGCGCAGAATGGAAATCTTTTGTTTTTCACCACCGGAAATATTGGTAGATTTCTCATTAATTTCAGTATCTAGTCCTTCCGGCAGTTCGTTAAAATAATCCTCCAGACCAATCAGTTTGCCGTATTCATAGATTTTTTCTTTGTCATACTCAGTTCCAAGACAAATATTGTTATAAAGCGTATCCTTCATCAAAAGCGGTTCCTGTTCTGTTACTCCAATTACCGACTGCTTACACTTTGTAAGGTTTAACTCCTTAATATCATAACCATTCATACTGATTCTTCCGCTATAGTCTCCCATATACAAACCGAGTATCAGATTTAACAGCGTACTTTTACCAGCACCATTCTCGCCTTTAATTCCGTAGATTTTTCCTTTTGTCAAACAGAGATTAAAATCTTTAAAAATAGTTTTATCACCATAATTAAAATTTAGATGTTCAAGTTCAATCCGGTCAATTTGCTCTAATACTTTCTTACCATCCATATGTACAGGAACACTTAAAAACTCTTCCATAATATCATAAGAAGCAAGATATGTCTGGATTTCTCCTCCTGCCTTAGAAACATTCTCCACATTTCCTATCAGCAATTCCGCATATTGAATCAGCATGGTAAACACACCAAGCGTCATATTGCCTTTAAGAACCTCCAAACCGATAATCAGATATACCCCTACTCTTGCCATAATCAATACCATGGCACTGGACATCTGGAACAAAAATTCAATCCATTGTGTTTTACTATTTACCTTGAAAAGTGCTTGAAAGGATTTTAAAAAACGATTAGCAAACAAATCGTACATCCCATGATTTTTTATGAATTTAATTGCAGAAAATTGTTCCGTTGATACCGCAAATGCTTCCGCCACACGTTCTTGTGATTCCTGACTGCATTTATACATTGGAAATGACATCAATTGATACACAAAAACATTCAGTGCCAACAATATCAACAGCAGCACTGCAATTCTATAGTCAATCAGGATTATCATAGTTAATGCCAACACAATTGCAAAAATGATGGAAAACAGATTACCCACCACCCAATAAAAAAACATGAGTACCGCATTACATGCCTGATTAATTTTTTTGGCAAAATACGAATCTTCTTTTTTTTGTAAATACATCAAAGAAGAACGCTGCAAATATAAAGTTATATCTTTAATGTACTCCGTCGCGGCAATCGGTTGCATAATATCCGATAATGTTACATTTATTTTAGAGCCGGTATATGCCGCCACAAGGGAAACTGCAAGTAAAATTATCATCATTAAAAAATCTGTTTTGTCCTTGGAATAAGCGAGCGAATCAATAATTTCCGCCTCCAGTTTCGGTGCGATAACAGCAAGAATTACCGTTGCAACCACACTAATCATCCACAATGTAAGCATTATCGGTTTTTTCTTGGCATATTTGAATCCTATTTTGAATACTTCTAACATCCGTTTCATTAGTTTTTCGCCTTTTCTTGTTATTCATCAGTTTTTCTGTTCGTCTCTATTTTTTTCCAGTTAATCAGTGGGTTTTCATTCTTGCACCAAAGTCCATACCAACTGTCAATTGGATAGAGAATCTCCTTTGCAGCCATCAACAGCCGAAGATATGACAGCCCCTGATAGGCACAGGTACTATAAATTGCTTCACTTTCTCCCTTGGAAGACAAAAGATTAGTTTCTTCTATCATAGTTCCGCTGACACTAAAGGACTTCGCTATATGCAATGCCTCCGCCGCCTTTTCCTTGGATATCCCCAGATATTCTGCTACCGTCTCAGGCAGAATACTCATTCCCGGTTTTAGAGACAGCATAAAGAGCACCAATTTTATATTATCTTCTTCTCCAAGAAATCGGCAGACCTCAGCCAGTTTGTCTGTTTCTGCAAAATATGTCTCATAACCCTCCTCAGGTTTCTCGATAATCGTTGCATAACGCATATTCTCATTAAAGCACATATAAAAATACCAGGAATCTTCCAGAACACAGGTTGCAATACTTCCATCATTTTTTTGTACTTCGGGCATCGGAAAATGATAGTCATTCCTCATGCATCCCACTCCAATCATCCAAATAAGTTTCATCAGTTTTTCATTCACATTATCTCCCTTTAAGTACTCACTCACCCGGTCTTCCATGGTCATTTGTTCTTGTTCATCTCCGTACAGATAATCAATGGAAACTCCAAAAAATTTTGCAATCCGTGGAAGCAAATCTCCATCGGGATAACTTCCATTCTCCCATTTTGATACTGCTTGCGTGCTGACACCTAAATGCTCAGCCAATTGCTCCTGTTTTACCCCTTTTGACTTTCTCAATTTTTGTAATTGCGTAGAAAATACAGTTGATGCCATTACAATATCCTTCCTTTCTTTTTTAAGTCATTTCATCCAATTGAATTACTTTTTCATGCAACTTGTTCTTGTTTAACTTCATTATAGCAAGAACGGCAGTTGATTGGAATAGTCCTTTTCAACTGCCGTTCTACTATTTGTTTATTCGTTCTACTTATGGTTGTTTTTTAATTTTCGCCACTCAATATATTTTTACATTTCCTCTAAATATTTCTTATAACCAACATTCTCGATTTTTTCTTTCTTTACCATTACGCTGTCCTTTAAGGATGCTGCATAATCTTCAATCTTTTTAAGCATTTCATCATCCGAAACTGCAAGCATCTTAGCAGCAAGAATACCGGCGTTCTGTGCACCGTTGATTGCTACGGTTGCTACAGGAATTCCGCCCGGCATCTGTACGATGGAGTACAGGGAATCTACGCCGCTTAAAGTCTTTGTGTGAATCGGCACGCCGATAACAGGCAGCGGGAAAATAGCGGCACACATGCCAGGTAAATGAGCGGCACCGCCGGCACCTGCAATAATTACCTTAAAGCCCTTTTCCTTTGCTGTCTTTGCATAATCAAAAAATACGTCAGGCATACGATGCGCGGAAATTACGGTTACCTCGTAATCGATACCGAACTTGTCTAACATCTCTGCTGCCTTGCTCATGATAGGAAGATCAGAGTCACTTCCCATTACAATTCCTACTTTAGCCATTTTACTAATCTCCTTTATGTAATGATTTTATTTTACTTGTTTTTCATACATTTTTCAATATATTCCACTCTCTGACTGATGGTCGGGTGGGAATAGGTAAGTGCCACCACAATCGGATGCGGTGTGAGACATGCAAAATTATTCTTTGCCAGTTTCTTTAAACCGGAAATCAGCGCTTCGCCGTAACCGTTATCTGCCGCAAACTTGTCAGCCGCGTATTCAAACTTTCTGGACAGAACACTGGCAAACAGACCGATAAACGGAGAAATAAATGCCATACAAACAGTGCCTGCCAAAACAAAAGCAAAACCGTAGTTCACGCCGTCAAAGCCGAAATCCTGATAGATTTCAGGTAAAGAAACTACTGCCCAAAGGGATACCGCAATCATCAATACGTTTACCACATTGATACCAAGAAGCTTTATGGTATCTTTATGCTTGTTATGACCCATTTCGTGGGCAAATACGGCAATAATCTCATCTTCCGTCATCTGCTCAAGCAAAGTGTCGTAAAGAACAATGGTCTTCATTTTGCCAAAGCCGCCAAAGTACGCATTGGCCTTGGTGGAGCGCTTGGAGCCGTCGGATACACTAATCTGACGTACGGTACAACCGTTCTTCTCTAAAAGCTCTGTTAAACGTGTACGAAGTTCGCCATCCTCCAGAGGGGTCAGCTTGTTAAAGATACGAGTGAACACCGGCTGTAAAAATACCATGATAACCAAAAACGCCATAATTACTGCGGTAAGAATAATCAGTAACCAATTGCCAAGTGCCTGATGCACCAAAACCACAATGCAAATCAAACCGCACATTAAAGCAAGACTGATGACCGTTTCCTTGATTAAATCCACCACAAAGGTCTTCTTTGTCATTTTGTTAAAGCCGTATTTCTGCTCAATTCCCATGTTGGCAACATAGGAAAACGGTGTAGACCAAACCATGCTGATTACGGTATCCGCAATCAGTACCGCAATGGCAGCGCTGTATAAGCCCTCTGCGCCTACTAAATTTACAACCGCAGCATAGCCGTCCAGACCGATTAACAGGAACGCTACTACATAAGACACCAGATGACGCCACAGGGAAAGCTTGTTGCATTCCTTATCATAAGCCAGCCAGCGCTTGTATTCCTCCGCATCGTAAATATCAGCCACATTCGCAGGAATTTCGCGTTCTGCAGATTTTGTATCCAGATAGTGGATAAACGTATCATACAAAAATGTGATGCCCATGACAATCAGGGCGAATACTTTGTAATTCATATCAATTCTCCTTTGTACTTCTCCCAATGATTCTTACTTCTTTAAGGTTTCATACTCATCTAACGGCTTGTTCAATTCCTCCGTTCCCGGCAATACAAAGCGGCCGTCTTTGATAAGTACCGTCTTACTGCCATCTTTCTTCATGGAAGAAATTTCACCGATTTCACCGTAAGGAATGGTAATGTCGGTGTGGCAGTTAAAATATGCCTTTTCCGGCTCGGTTTTACGTAAGATAGAAACCTCGTTATCCCTTGCAATGATTTCCTTGCCGTCTCTGTTGTAAACCTTGTGGTCTTCACTTCTCTTGTAGCAGGTGTCGCCGATGGCAAAATGCGGACCGGTCTTTTCTGCAATCAGAATCGGAAGCTTAGCCGCAATATCGTACTTTTCACCCATCACAAAGGCAGTGGTGTTGGTTCCGATGGCAAACTCACCAAGCGGTATCCAGTCATGATGGAACAACAGGTTCTCAGAAATAAACTTCTGGTTTTCTTCTTCCGTAGCAAAGTTTTCACAGGAAAGCTTTACGGTCTTTCCGTCCTCAAACCAAACCTTTAAATTCTTATATTCATAACCGTTTAAGAATACCTTGGATACATGAAGCAATCCGTTGGTTCCCTTAAGTACCGGGGAAGTAAACACTTCACCCACCGGAATATTTACATCTGCCGTACAGTTTTCAAACTTGGTTTCCTTTGCCGGATCTGCAGTTTCCATCAGCATAACTGTTAAATCGGTTTCATTACCGTTGGTGCCCAAAATCTTACATGCATAGCCGGTATCCAGTTCGTCAATTAACGCCTGCTGGATTTTGCTGTATTCATCATTGGAAAGCGTGTTGCAGCGCACGGTTTCCGCAAAGATTTCTTCGAATTTATCGCCAATGGTTGGTACCGGGTAAGCAATGATAGTAAAGGAAGTTTCATCGCTCTTGATATAGCTGTATGCAATTTTCGCTGCTCTCTGGTCGAATTCACGGTCTAACTTAATCTGACGCTTGTCTAACTGCACTGCTTCTTTTTTGTTTACCGGATCAAAATCCGGCTCACCAAAGGTTTCTACCACTGCCGGACCAATGTATAAAGAAATCAGGTCTTTATTTTCTTCATACACCGCTGCCATATCTTCCATGTACCGGTTGACATAAACCTTATCGAAAGCAAGTGCATGGTCCTGTCTGTGGTCATAACCAAATTGGCGATTACCGGCCGTACCGGTATTCTGCACAGTTACCCGTACCCCCTGCTTTTCAAAACGCTCGATTGCTGCTTTTGCCATGCGTTCAAAACCAATCGGGCACATCATCAGTGCCACACCGTTTTCCTTACGCACCACACCCATGGTTTCAAAGCCGCGGATATATCCGTCCACATAGGTGTCTGCCATCGCATCAATTTCTGCCTGGGACAGTTTGTTTAAGAAAGCAGCGGTTTTCCTTTCAATGTCTGTAATATAAGCACCGTAACGGTACATATTTCTTTCATCGGAGGCATCCGCGCAAATAATATCCTTTACAAAAGACAGTTCCGGATTATAACGGTTCCTAATGCTGTCCTCCAAATAATCCCTGCGATAGTCCATTAAAAAGCTTTTGTAGGAAGCCTTGGCATCCTTTACCGCATACTCATCATACTCACAATAGCGACCATATACTTCCAAAAACAGTTCCATTACAATCGTTTGGAAATACAACTTCTGCTTTGCCGCATGACCAATCAACTCTTGAAACTTTGCAGAAAGAGCACAAAGCAGCTTTCCTTCCCTTACACCAAACTTCTTTACAGCATAGGCAGGATTTGCATAGCTTGTCTCATAGTTTGCCGGTACAAATTTAACATATAACCGCTCATTCCAAGCCTCCAGCTCCTCTAAAGACTGCTTGGTATAACTTCCTTCTTCTACCAGCTTTGCCATTTCTACGGTAGAAAGAATGAATTCTGCTTCACTCTTAAAATAATCCCGGTACTTTTCCGGCACTTCCTGCTCCTGTACAATTTCCCTGATACGTTCCACGCAGAGGTCATACCGTTCTTTCATAAAATCCATATCTGTTTCCATTAAATTGCACTCTCCTTCTTATAAACTCTTTTATGCAATTGCCACTCCCATAAAATACAGGGAAAAGTAAATGACAAATAAAATTCCGTTCAGTACCATGCCCACTGCCGGTAAAACATAATACACATCTCTTTCATGAAATCCTTTAAATGCAATTCCCATGCCGACAATGGCAAAAACCGCATCCGCAATTCCAAGAATGCCGGCCACTCCTGCGGCATTTCCTCCGGTAGAGGACGAATATACGCACAAGGCAAGAAAAATAACCCAGGCAATTCCTGCTATAACTGTGGAAATAATTCCTCCCCTTGCGTGCTGCCTGCCGGCAAAGCGGAGTCTGTTCTTTTTTTCCTTCATATGTTTCTCACTTTCCAAACACTGCTTTACTTATTTTTTCTCATCGGTTTCCACACCAGGGAATAGCATAAAAAGCCAACCAAGCCGCCTACTGCGTTCAACAAAATGTCATCCACATCAAAGGCTCCGACCTTGGTAAACAGCTGCACGGTTTCCACAGCCAGGCTGAAACATGCCGTAAGAAAAACGCAGGCAAATATATTTTTGCCGACTCTGCACAGCATCGGCAAAAAGAAGCCAAAAGGCGCAAATGCTACAATATTACCCACTAAATTAATTACCACACTCCGAAGCCCCAAAGAATCTCGGTTGCTCCAAAATCTCTTGATTTCCTTCAAAGGCTCCAAATTATACCGGTACCCGCTGTCCATGGTTCTTCCGTAGGTTTCGGAAAAAAACAGCAAATAAAACAGCAAAAGTAAATATAAAACAAAAAGAATCACCGCCATAGGATGCGGTTTCACCTTCACAGATTTCTTCATCTTATCCTCATATTTCAATAAATTTATAGTGTTACAACTACAAACTGCACCACTAACATTAAAGTATACCTTATCCATAAAATATATGCAAGCACGGATTACTGCAAGAATAAAAAAGAGTTCCTTATCAGGAACTCTTTTTCGTTACTTTACATAATCCTCTACAAAACTGTCATAGGTACATGGCTTACCAAAATAATAACCCTGGATATAGTCCGGACCCATCTTACAGATTTTGTTTAATTCTTCTTCTGTTTCGATACCCTCGATACAGAACTTGGAATCAATACTGTGGGTCATATCCGCCATGTGCTGTAATAAACCGAACTCATAATCACTCTTTAATGCCTTTAAGGTAAAGGAGCGGTCAATTTTAATGGTATTCGGTGTTAAATGGCTTAAATAATGGAAGTTGGAATAACCGGTACCAAAGTCGTCCAGTGCTAACGGAATGCCGTATTTCTTTAAACCGTCACAGAACCGGATGAAGTTTTCATTCTCTTCCAAAAAGCCGCTTTCCGTAAGCTCAATAATCAGGCTTTCCGGCTTTAAGTCAAATTTCTTCAAACCATAGACAATATCATCTAAAATATTACTGCGAAGCACCTGTACATAAGAAACATTTACCGATACACGGAATTCCGGAATTTCTTTTTGGATTTCTTTACATGCCTCTAATGCTTTATATAAAATCCAACGGCCAACCGGAATGATTAAGCCACTGTCTTCCAAAAGAGGTACAAACTCATACGGAGTAACATTTCCTTTTTCTTCGCACTTAAAGCGCATCAAGGTTTCCGCACCGATTAACTTATTTTGTTTAATATCCATTATCGGCTGGAAATGGGCATCGAAACCTTCAAAGTTATTGTTAATGGCATTACGCATAATCTTGGTTAATGCCTTTTTATGCGTAAACACATGATAATCTGCTCTTGTATATGTATAATACTTGTTCTTACCATTGTCCTTTGCTTCATTGAGAGAAAACTCGGACAACTTCATCAGATTATAGTACGTATGGTTTACTACACTCTTAAACTCCATAATGCCGGCAGAAATTGTGTAAAATACCTCATATTCATTTTCTGCAATAAAACGGTTAATACTCTGACGGATATCTTCGTACAAACGAATTGCCTCTGCCTCGTCGCGGCCGGAAAAATCTACTACTGCGAATTCATCAGCCACAATACGGTACAATTTTTGATCCGGACGGATAACCGACGCAATGCACTCCGCGGTTTTACGCAAAATCATGTCGCCGTAGTCCATGCCCTGATTTTCATTGATTTCTTTGAAACGGTCGATACCGAGACGAAGCATAAAACCATCCAAACGGCCATCATGCTCTACCAGATCACGCTTTAAGCTGGACTCACCAAGAAGACCGCTGACATTATCGGCCATCTGCTTTTTGCCCACTTCGTTAATACAACCGATTAAATATTCCGGCTGACCATTCTCATCGCATAAAACACGTCCGCGACAGTTAATCCATACAGAGCGGTGCTCCTGATCTAACCAGCGGTATTGCAAATCATGAAACTGCTTTTTGCCTTCCCGGATAAGCATAATGTCGTCAAATACCATTTTTGCATCTTCCGGCAAAATTACTTTTTGCAGATTTTCTGCAACATCGTTAAATTCTGCGCTCGGAAGCAGAAAACGCACGGCAGCATTTTTGGAAATACAATAATAGTCATTCTGTAAATCCATGATGTACAGGTAGTCATTCATGCTGGTATCCAATGTTTTAATAAAATTTTTAAATTGTTCGATGGAAATTCTGTCAAGGTTATCTTCCATACCGCACCCCGTCTTTTGTAAATATCTTTATCAAAACAATATAGCTTTCTTAGTATATTTTACTACAGTATACGAAATTATGCAATAAAAAACTGGTTAAGACTCTGTAATATTGTCGTATACTTTTCCCTGTTTTTATGATACTATGTAAGCTATGGAGGATATTTATGCTAAACTATTACTTTTCTTATATACGAAAATTTTTAATAAAACTTCGGGAAGATTCTATTTCTGCTTTTGCAGCCCAGGCAGCATTTTTTATTATTTTGTCCTTTTTTCCCTTTGTAATGTTTTTACTTACCCTGTTAAACTATTTGCCTGTTTCTGCAGAAGATTTACTGTTACTTCTCTCCGGAGTCTTTCCTGATTCCGTAATTACGGTTGTTCATACTGTCCTTTCCGAACTGACAAAGAAAGCTTCCGGAACTGTTCTTTCCGTTACCGTTATTGCAGCACTTTGGTCCGCATCCCGCGGAATGCTTGCTTTGGTGCGTGGGTTAAATGCAGTCTACGGACACAAAGAAACCCGAAACTACTTTTTAATCCGTTTTATAGCCATGCTGTATACCCTTGGCTTCGCCGTGTTGCTCATCGCCACTTTATTGTTACTGGTTTTCGGCAACCGTATCTATGCCTTTATTCTCCAAAAGCTTCCTCTTTTGGGTGATTTGGCTATGTTCATCATGAGTATACGTTTCCTTGTTACCATTGCGATACTAACTGTTTTTTTCCTGCTCCTGTATTTAATAATTCCTAACCGCAAATCCTCCCTTTTACGGGAGCTTCCCGGGGCTCTTATGACTACGGCAGGCTGGCTTGGTTTCTCTTTTTTGTTTTCATTTTATATAAATAACCTGAATGATTTCACTTATACTTACGGCAGTCTGACCACACTTGCCATCTGCATGCTTTGGCTGTATTTTTGTATGTATCTTTTATTCTTAGGTGCCGAGCTGAACACGCTGATTACTGCCGGTAAAGATAAGTAATTTCCGTCTCCTTGTAATAATGTTTTAGAATCTCTTCGAAGCTCTTACCGGCAGACGCCAGATGTTTTGCCCCGTATTGACTCATGCCTGCACCATGTCCGTGCCCGCCGCCCCGGATCCAAAAGTTGTTTGCACCTTTTTCCACAACAAAATACGCGCTCGGCAAAAGGTTCATGTTACCTGAGGTACTGCCATCCTGCAAATATACCACATTCATCGGTGCCAGAACATAACGGATATTATATTCCTTTTGAAGCAGATAGGTTGCCTCACTGCCCACCAAAACCAGTTTAGTGACTATACCGCTGTCCCCTCGTTCTGCAACTATAATGTTTTGCAGTGTTCCAAACTTCTTTACTTCACCCTGTTCGAACCTCATTTCATCGCCTTGCTCAGATACCTTTATTAAAATTTGATCAGGTACCGCTTGTTGCCGTTCCTGAAGTCGGAGCAAAATCCGCTCATTCAATTCAGCACCCAATACCGTATTCCAACGGAACCATACAGACTCTGAATCGTACCAAAGACCTTCACTGTCCAAAAAATCTTCAAACTGTTTTTCCGTTGCCAGATTACCCGGTGTTTCTCCGGCTTTCTGAAGTACTCCTTCGAACAAGGTTCCTGCACTTTCTCCCCAAATATCATAACTGTCCGAAGTATGTCCGTAGGAACAGGAAAAATAGTATGCCGTAATACATTCCCCATTTCTGGATAATACACGTCCAAAGGTCGCATCCACCGCTTCTACGGAAGCACTTGTTTCCCCGTAATTCTGATATACCTGACAGTTCATACTGTCATCCACATGGGCGCCATACGCATGGTACCGGTTCGCAAGCAACTGATTACACGCATAGCTCCTGGCACATACTGCCTGTGCCTTCAACGCTTCCGTACCAAAGCTTTCCGGCATTTCGCTTGGCAGCACGCCATATAAATATTCTTCCAAAGAGAGTTCATTCACTGCCAAAAGCTTATTATCTGCCAAAGCCACCTCTATCGTTCCCCGATAGGAAGGAACTCCTACTGCCCGCTTCACATTATAAAGCGAAATTTTTCCCTTATCTCCTTCGGTTCCAAGGTAAACCCTTCCTCCGTATTCTGCAACCAGCTCCGGCGTCAGCACTACCTGTTCTCCCGCGTTTTTCCACTCTGTTTTTCCTACTCCGTCACTGATATAAAAGCCGGTTTCACTCCCGCATTCAATGAAATCATGATAATATCCACCATAGGAAGACGTCTGAAGCAGCACCCGGATACTTGTCACCTCCACCGGCTTTTGAATAAGCGCGGCACATATTTTTTTGTCAGCCAGTACAAACGCAGACGTGGTATATCCCACCAAAACCTCCTGCCAGGTTACTTCCTCCACACCGTCATACATACGGTACACCCTGCTGTCTTCCTCCAGCTCCAGTACCCCGTAGCCTTCCAGTTCTATAAAATCCTCTCCGATACGAAGCACCTTACCTTCTATGGTATCCTGCTTGACCACAAGCCCCGTTACCACACCTTTGTCTATTGTAACGTCTGCAATGCATTGTTTCAAAGGAGCAGATAGCGCAGTTGCCAGGCGGTACTGCTTTTCTTCCCCTTCCTGCAGCACTGTCAAATTCCGTCCGGAGGCTTCCAACAGCCATACATTCGACAAATGCAAAGGGACCTCCGGCGTTGGTGACGCTGTCGCCTCCGGCAATTTAGCTTTATCTATTCCAACAATTCCTTTATCCCCCAACAGCAATGCAACACATAATAATAAAAACAAAACGATTGTCACTGTCAGTTTCCCGTTTTTTTGTTTTTCCCGCATAAATTTCTGCCTCCTTCTTTGTGTCCTGATTCCACTATATGAAACCTGTCCAAAATTTATGCGGCAAAAAAATAAAGGCTCCTTCACTTAAGCGAAAGAGCCTTTTTCCTATTGACTTTTACTTAACCCTACATGTTTACATGTAAATCAGGGCAAATCTGAGTGCAAATAAAATTGCAATAACAGTAACCACGATATCCTTCTTGGTGTACTTCTTTGTGCAAAGAGCAATCAGCACATAAGCGATAGCCGCAATACCGATACCATTGGAAATGGAGTAGGTAAGAGGCATCATGATTAATGCTAAGAATGCAGGAACTGCAGACAGCATGTCGTCCATGTCAACCTTTGCAAAGTTCTTAAGCATAAGAACACCAACGAAGATTAAAGCAGGAGCGGTAGCACAACCAGGAACAATACTTGCAACAGGGCTTAAGAATAAGCAGAGTGCGAAGCAAATGGATACAACTACGCCGGTAAGACCGGTTCTGCCGCCTTCAGCAACACCGGAAGCGGACTCAACGAAAGTAGTAACGGTACTTGTACCGAAAACAGCACCTGCAACGGTACCGATAGAGTCAGCAGTCATAGCCTTGTCTACGTTTACAGGGTCACCGTTTTCGTCAAGCATGTTTGCCTGGGAAGCTGCACCGTAAAGGGTACCAACAGTATCAAACATATCAACGAGGCAGAAGGTGATGATTAACATAACTGCATTGAAGATACCGCCGATGTGAGCACCGGTAAATGCCTTGCCCCATGCTGCACCGTCAAATAAAGCGGTGATACCAACTGTTCCGAAATCCTTGAATGCCTGACCAACACCGGCGATGTCAAAGTTTGGAACCTGTGCGGTAAATACATAGTAAAGTACGGTAGAAACGATAATACCGATAATGATATTACCCTTAACCTTTAATTTAGCAAGAATCGCAATAAGAACAAAGCCGATGAAAGCAACCAGGGCAGGAGCAACTTCTGTTACCCAGTCACCATCTTTAATATTAACAAACTGCACGAAAGTATACTGGTTTGCCTGAATGAGACCGGCATTCTTCATACCAATCATAGCGATGAACAAACCGATACCGGCAGGAATAGCCTTCTTTAAGCAGTCAGGCATAGCCTTTGCAATGTACTCTCTTAAACCGGTAACACTTAAAATGAGGAAAATAATACCGGATAAGAAAATAATAACAAGACCGGAATGATAACCTGTGATAACGTCTTCCCCTGCGAAGAATGCTCCGGATACGAAGCAGGTACAGAAGAATGCGTTAAGACCCATACCACATGCCAGTGCAAATGGTAACTTAGCATACAGTGCCATAAGTAAGGTACCTACGATGGCACCTAAGATGGATGCGATGTAAACTGCATTCCAGATTTGTCCAAGTGCAGCGCCGTCTGCGCCGATTGCAGCCAGCCAGCCGTTTGCGCCTTCTGCTGCCACCTGGTTCGGATTAACAAATACGATGTACGCCATGGCAAAGAATGTAGTAAGACCTGCCATAATCTCGGTACGTACAGTGGTATTGTTTTCCTTCAGTTTGAAAAACTTTTCCATAACAGAAAACCCTCCTATGTAGTATATAGTTTTTTTGCTACAGTGCCATTTTAACACTTCAACCAAAAAAAGTCTACGAAAATTCCCGATTCTCGTAAACTTTTTTCGAAATACTTCTTAACATCCTGTCATAATCCGGATAATCTCTTTGTCTGTTTCTTTCATACCGACACTGCCCAGTCTGCCGATATTCGCAAGAGTATTTTCCACACCCTTGGACACCAGACCGTCACCGCCGACAAACTGCTGTCCTTCCAAGAACATTTCGTAACCGAAAATGCCCGCATCTACCGCCGCAGCGATTTTTCCCGCGCAGGAAGCCTTGGCGCCGTCACACACAATCCCGGACACAATAGCCAGTGCATTTACCAGCGTATGGGCAATCGTTCTGAAGTCTCCGCCCTGCAGATAGGCAATTCCGCAGCCTGCGCCGCAACCGGCACTGATAGCACCGCAGTAAGCGGAAAGTCTGCCGATGCCGGACTTCTGATGAATGGTAATCAGGTTGGAAACCGCCAAAGCACGGTATAATTCTTCCTGCGTCTTTTTCAGTCCTTCCGCGTAAACAATTACCGGCAAAGAAGCCGTCATGCCCTGATTGCCGCTGCCGGAGTTAATAATAACCGGAAGCTCACATCCGCTCATTCTGGCATCAGAGCCCGCTGCAGCATAGGCCTTGGCTTTGGTGCGCAGGTCATTGTTGTACTTAAGCAGTACGCTGCCCACATTGGCACCCCAGCTGTTTTTCAAGCCTTCTTCTGCAATTGCGGTATTATAAGCAATCTGACGGTCAAAAATTTCTTTCACATCAGTTACGTCCAAAATATTTGCAAACTCGATAATGTCTTTAATGGTTAGCATGCTTTTGTCTGCCAGAAGCTTTTCGTCTGCCTGCACTTCGCCGGCTTTATAAAGCACTTCACCGTTTTTCTCGATAAGGACAATATTGGTGTGATAACCGCTGATACGGACTACCGCAGACTCCCGACCTTTATTCAGGATTACCCAGATATCCAGCGCCTCGTCTCCTTCGGCAGGCCGGATGGTAATCGGACAGCTTTCAAGAAATGCCCGCATTTGCGCCTTCTGTTCCTCGGTCACCTCAGCAATAACCTCCAGAATCTTCTCCGCCTTCCCGGCCACAATTCCGGCTGCGACCGCTGCTTCAATGCCTTTTAAACCGTTGGTATTCGGCACAATCACGCTCTTTACGTTTTTTACGATATTGCCGCTGACATAAAGGGTTACACTGTCCGGCATACCGCCCAGCACATCCCTGGCCTTTGCCCCGCAGTAAGCAATGGCAATCGGTTCGGTACAGCCCATGGCCGGAACCAGTTCTTCCCTTAATATTTCAATATAGGTTGAATATGTAGTATCCCCTTTTAACATAGATTCTTCCTTCGTTCTGTTCTTGATTAGTTGCTGGAGGTTGGAATATACGGTGTAATTGCACCAGCTACTTTGTTAATTGGCATAGTCTGGATATATACCTTGCCGGGCCCTGTTACTACGGTGTTAAAGAAGCCTTCTCCGCCAAGCAGCTTATTCTTAAGACCTGCAACCTGCTGGATTTCCATGTTACAGGTTGCTTCCATTGCTGCCAGATAACCGGTATCAAGAACAATACTCTGTCCTGCTGCCAGGTCATACTCCATTACTGCGCCGTCAAATTCCACAAAGGCAACACCATGACCGGATAGTCTCTGCATAATAAATCCTTCGCCGCCAAAGAAGCCTGCTCCTAACTTTTTCTGGATATGTACGCTAAGTTCCACGGTACTTTCGGAAGCCAGAAAACCGGATTTCTGCACAATCAGTTCCTTGCCCGGCTCAATTTCAAAAGGCACAATAGAGCCCGGAAAACTGGATGCAAAAGCAATCATCCCCTGTCCGCCTTTTGCAGTATAAGTATTGCGGAACATGGATTCACCGGAAAACATTCTGCCAAGGGCTTTACCAAATCCTCCGGCATTAGTTTCCATCTCCATATTTGGGGACATCCAGCTCATGGAGCCCTTTTCTGTAATCATGTTTTCGCCTGCCTCTAAGTAACAAATTGCTACAGGAAGTGGGGTGCCTTTAATTTCGTATTTCATGGTAATTCTCTCCTTTTCTTCTCGCCTGTTATACTTACTATATTAGATTATCTTTCGTAAAATAGTATACCGCATGTTACTTTTATTTTCCACATTTTTTATTTCTGCATATTCATTATTTCACAGACAGCAAGCAAATTCTCCATCTGCAGACCTGTCTGAGCATCTACAAACACAAGATGCTTTCGAGTTTCCTTATCCGCTTCGTATTGTTCCTTGTCGCAGTCCGTTAAGATAACATACCGTTTGGTTTCCGGATGTGTTTCTAAATAATTCCTTATTTCTGCAGTTTTGTCAGCCGACGAATCCGAAATAGTCATCACTTCCGCCTGAGTGCGCTCTACCAAGTTCGTTAGGTCAGCAACCGTCCGTTCCAAATTGAGGAATAGGGTAAACCTGTTCCCGGCTATCATTTCCTCCGCTTTTGCAAGCACTGCCAAACAAAATTCTTCTGTTTTCCCGATATCTGCTGCCAGCTCCTTTATTATCAGCTCGCCTTCTTTTATCGCCTCTTCATATTGGGCGTCACTCAGCTCACCGGATTCATATGCCGCGTCCAGTTCATCCCGGTCCTGCACAATCACATCTCCTTGCGGCGTCAGAATCACATCCAGATATTTATCAATATAGTAAACCACACCATCCTCATCAATGCCGGTTTCTTCGATAACATCCACATACCAGACACTGACACGGCGGTCCGGCTTAATATAAGCACCGATACAACGCTTTCTGTCATCAGGAATCAATGTGAGCCAAGTCATGCCCTTTGCACTGACCGGTATCTTCCCCGATTTTTCATACTCCCAATATCTTGTTTCCCCATCCGTCAAGAAATTCAAGGACACCCAGCCTTTAAACAGTTCGTTTTCCATGCGCATCTGATGATACGGAAAATATTGAAAATACCACTTTCTGTCGCGGGTTAAACGCATTTTGTTCATAAGGCGACCTCCTTATAATTGCTTCTCCATTTGCACATACAGGCCCTGTTGGAATATTATTTCAAATCCTGCAGCACGGTATAAGGATACGGCAGGTTCCAATGTGATTCTAGTATCTAAAAACAGTTTGGTACATCCTTGTTCTCCGGCATGCTTCTCCAAAATATTTAGTAGTTCTTTTGAAATTCCCCTGCCACGATATTCCCGTTTTACAAATAACCGCTTTACCTCACCGACGCCGTCTGTTTTTGTTCTGTACGCAATACAGCCTGCCGGCAGATTTTCCTCATAAACTACCCAGACATTTTCTATATTCTCATTCTCTGTATATCTGGTATAGTAGTGATTGTCTTTCCCCAAGAACTCTATCATAAAATCATCATGTTCTGAAAAGAGTTCCAAAACAATTGTGTCGGTTATCCTCATTTCTCTTATATCCATGCTTTTCTCCTATGCCTGCTCTTCTACCTGTTTTACCAACTTTAACAGTTCCATATCCACCTTTTCTTTTCCGTATTGTTCCAAGAAATATTCTGTGTACTTATCGGTTTGCAAATTATAATTTAAGGACCACAGCACCCAGTACAGATCAATATGCTTGTCGCCAACACCCGCCAGACCGGTATCAATAAACGTGCTGAATTTCCAGTCATCCAATATAATATTCGGCAGACAGAAATCCCCATGGATAAAGGTATTCTGCTTCAACTTACCCGCATTCTCTCCTTTTTCATAAATATCCATGCACGCAGAAACAGGTACATCCTTTACCGGTCTGCTGTGCAGATATTTCATTGCTTCTGCAAGAACTTCGCACAATTTTTCAGGATTGTCCAAATACTGAGACGCAAGGGCATCTTCACCTTTTGCTTCCTTTGTTACCAGGTAATCCTTTTCCGCAGAAATGTAATGAACTACTTCTACTCCTATTCCCATAGTTTCAAAAAGTTTGCCCAATTCAGCATCTTTCTTTAAGGCGCCTTTTTCCGAATATTTTATGTAATACCCAAAGTCACTGTATAATGTGGTCATGGTTGGATGGGAGCTGCTGTCGTATATGGTTGCTCCTTCAAACAGATAATGCAGTTCCTTTGGGAACTCGTTAATGTTTATTTTTATTTCTGTTTTTTGCATTACAGATTCCTCACTAATTTAATCTCAAGCCTTATCAATATGCATCTTCATTTCCTGCGCTATTTCAGCAACAGACTTATTATCCGTATGGATTACAATATCCGTTGGATATGGCGGCAAATGAAGCCAAAAAAAGTTAGTCTCCCCCTCGTCACCTCTTTCATCATGACGCTTTACCAGCGTTTCCTCCGAGCAGGTCAATGTAAAGCCGATAATTTCATAATCGGTTGCTATAATATCTTTCAAAATATTTTCTCGAATTCCGTTGTCTGTCAAAACCACGGATGTAAAAAACACATAGTCAAACCCAGATTGCAGATAATTTGACAAAACAAACGACATACTCTTGTCTCCATTCCGTAGCCGCTTATCTTCTACCGAAAAAGGATTCACACACCAGCACCAGTCCCCATCCAGATAGGCACTGTTATTATATTGCTCGAGTAAATACTGTCCGATTGTAGTTTTTCCCACGCATGGAGAACCACTCAATAAAATCAGTTTTTTCATACACGTTTACCCTCTATCTTTCTTTGACATCCGGAATCCGTTATACTCCATGGTTGCATTAGTTGCCTCCGGCATGGTGTAACCTTTGTAATAGTCGTACATAGTGAGGACCTCCTTTGCTATATCTACTCCTCGTCCGGCTGTTGTCCGTCATGGGCCAGCCATTTGCATTCCGTTAATTCCATATTTGTAAAAGTTGCCTTAAAAGACGAGTCTTCCGGACTGCATGCGTAAACGCCAAACCGAATGACTCCGCCGCCATTCCACATATGGCAGACACGCATCTGCTTAAAGGTGGCACCGTCTTCCGAACACTCCACACAATAATCCTCTTCCCGGCGGCTAAAACGGTACCACATAGACTTAATTCCTGCATCGATTTCCATTGTAGCCCAGTCGGAATAGCCGTTATTTGTTACTACGCTTCCCAAATGCTGAAAGCTCTCGTTCTCGTATTCTATCGAGCCTTTCAGCCAGTTCTCACTGTCGAGATACATGACAATTCCGCACTGATCAAAACGATGTTTGCTTTCAAATTCTGTCTTTACCGTAAAAGAGAAAAACTTTTCCTCTGTTTCCATCTGCAGCACCGGCGCATTATCATTTCTGAAATGATAATAGGTTCTTTGCCATAGGTCTGTATGTGGTTTTGTGATGATTTCAATTTTATCCTCTGCAATGGAATATTCCAATGGTTCTCTTGTCCATTTTAATTTTGCACTATCAAAGTTCATTCTGCCACCTCCTTAGTAAGAAAAAAATGGCGGGGTAAATCCCCGCCAGCTGGTGGGCCAGACCATTTCGGTCAGCCCAAATATAAATGCACTTAGTGCAACAGATTCACATCTACATTATGAATCCTTTCACCCAAATAATCAACTGTTTTTTACTGTAATTCCTTCAAAAGCCAGGAAAGATTCGCAACTTCCATACCGTACAGGTCATCACCCGGACTTAATATAGTTTCCTTCGCATTCTCTATTTGCATATTCTCCATAGGGAACGGACTTAACTTACTTTCTTTTCCCCTCTCCGCCTGCACAAGCATCTCCATCGAAACCGGATTTACCAGCAATATTTTGCGGAGCTTTTTATCTTCTGGAGCATCTTTATTCACGCAAGTAAAATCATACTCCGGAAACGGCTTTGCTTTACTGTCAAAGGACTCTTTGATTAAAAGGAGCATTCCCACTAATACTCTTGTAAAATATTCTCTCTTTTCCGTAAACACCAAAATATACCTGCGTCTTGGCATACCAAACAGCTTAATTGCAAATACATCTTCTGCTGTTTCAATAATGCAGTCACATTGCTTTCCGTTCCTGCCGCCAAGAAACCAAAAAGCATGCGTCCCCTGTAAACGATATCCTTTTTCCCAACAGGCATTCTTAATCTTAGAAAGCATGGAAAGTCGTTTAAAAAAGCAACGGATATAAGGAAAACAAAAACAAACGATACCAATACCGACAACACACATCAAAACTCCCATATTAATTATCCTCCTTTGGAACTGGTTATTTTTTCACTTATACCATATCAAATAATTCTGCTTTCTAAAACAGGATTGCTCTCAAATATACACTTTGTCCACTGAATTGTCAAAATACGTCAAGTATTAACTTTAACATTTCTTTACCGGTTCGTATCTTAACTCCTCCATTAATGTGCACTACTACTCAAACCACTTTACTTTCAGTACAAAATTATGTGCATTGCCAAAGCCTGCTTTTCCATAAAACCGTTCGTGCATTTCATCATTGACTGCCTGAAGTTCAATACAGGCTGCACCGGCATCTTTCACCTTTTCTTCTAATGTCGCCATAAGAAGGCTTCCTAATCCTTTATTCTGATATTGATATGCAATCACAATTTCTTCCAAAGTGTAACCAATGATATCATCATATTGCTTGAAATAACCCATAGCAAAGCCACATACCGCATCATTGTCATCTTTCATAATTAAGGAGTAAGAATCCTCTATGGTTAACACTTGTTTTATTCTCTTTTTGGCGGTTTCTTCTGTCCAACAGCTGTCTTCGTACGTATTATAATATTCTATGTATAGAGGAAGGACCAAATCGATGTCCCCTATATTCATTTCTTTTACTTGCATATCTTCTCCTTAATCTATCCCTCATTCAGCGAGTCTAATATTTTAATCGTATCATACCGTTCCCCACAAGCCGTACAAATCCAGTCGCAATTGCTCTTCTTCGCTTTTTTATGAAGAAAATCTAATTGACCGTTGCATATTGGACATGGCTGCGGAATTTCGGTCCACATACTTTTTAAGAATTTTACTGCTTCATCCCTGCTATTCATTTTATATTTTGTTAAGATGTCTTTTTCCAAAACGATACTCCTCAAAATTCTTCTTACTTCATTTCTAAATATTCCTTTATTAGCAGTAATGTATTATATTCGCGTTGATTCCAAGCCTGTTTTCCCTCTTTTCCAAGCATTACTTTATTCTTTTCCAACGCTTCCTCCAAAGTATACAATACTTGCTTGAATCCATGTTTCTTCTCATTTTCCGTATACGCGCATAATCCTTTTTCAGGATATACATCGCAAAAATACAAACGACTGATTTGATGCCATATCTTTGGTTCGTGAACAGATAATCTCTTTTCTTCTATTTCACCAAAAGGTACTATCGATTCTAAAATCACATCATATCCGGTTTCTTCTTTTACTTCCCTTACCAATGCTTTGCAGTCATCTTCTCCGCAATCTATTCCGCCACCCGGCAATTTAGCTTCTCCAAAGTTATTTTCAATCATCAATAACTTTCCGTCAATGAAAATAATTCCCCTTACTGCAACCCGATAAATTTCTTCTAAATCGGGAGAGTAATTTTTCTCATCCATTATAAGTATTCTTTCCATAGCATCTAAATCCTCCATGATTTTCTTCTGCTGTCATACCTACTCCCTGACTCCCATAAGCCGTCCAAGGATATTTTTCTTTGACATAATAGTTTCGCTCATGTTTTGAACTTATTTAATTCTGTATTCCTGCCCCGGTGCCAGCACAATCACCCGCTCCGGATTCACAACATTATCAAAGACATTCTGCGGATTTCCGTTAAATGGGTCCTCATTTGGTGCATCCACCGTTCCCCAGTGGATAAGAACTAGCTTTGCATTTGGATAAGCAGCGGCCAATTTGTATGAGTTTTCTAAACCTATATGCGCAAAATTATCCGAGAAGTCAAACAAGATCACATCCGGCGGATCCATGTGGAGCTGACATTCCATCAATTTAGAGTCTCCAACACACCAGATGGTTGCATCACTCGTCCGCAAATAAAAACCACAACATTCTCCGTCTTCCCACTCGCGGTAATTATATTCTTCGAACATTCTCTGCCATGCGTGGTCTGCCGGTGTAAATTCGATATCTATATCATTAACTTGAATATGCTCGCCTATATCGTGCCCGATTCCGTCAATGCCACACTCTTCTTTCAGTAACGAGGCCACATACTGCGTTGCATGATATTCTTTGCATACCGGTTTTAATGCTTTACAGGTTGCTCTGGAATAATGGTCGCTATCCGAATGGGTAAGAAGAACCGCATCAACCTTTGGGATTTCCTGCGATTGAACCGGCATATCAATGAGTAGCGGCATATCAAATCCTTCCAGTACAGGATCAATCAAAATGATGGTTCCATGACTGTTTATCATGGCTCCGCCTCCACCTAACCAGTATACACTTGTTCCGTTGTTATTTTTAAAATCATTGGCTGTCATTTTAATTGTAGCAGGTGCTACCATTTGACCTTTTTCATTCATTTTCATGTTGATTATTTTTCCTTCTTGTCGTTTATTTCATAGATTATACTCGACATCAACCTATATTTTTCCAGGCTCTGCGAATTGGAAGTTACCGCTCCATGCAATAATACTTGAAATCCCCTTCTTCCTTGATAAGTCGGAATCCCACCTTTTCCAGCACATGCTGACTTCGTTTGTTTGACAAAATAGCATCCGCATAAAGGATAGGAATATCCAACTCATGAAACACGTAATCAATCGCCAGCTGCTCCGCTTTCGTTCCAAAGCCTCTGTCTTTATATTTTGTACTTTTCATAGCAAGTCCTAAAGTTGCACATTTATGTTCCTCAATATTCTTAATGACAAGTTCACCCACGATTTCATTTCCGAACATGATAGCAAACACCTTACGCTTCAAATCAACTTGCCTTTGAATATACTGATTTACCTTTTCTTCCTCGTAAGAATATGCAGTATACGCCCCTTTATCTATATACAAGTCTAAATCATTCTGATATTCCTTGAAATATTCATGGTACATTTGTGCCGTCATGGGTAATAGATAGATTTCTTCAGTCATTATGTTATACTATCTCCTCGTTAAATTGAGATTTTAATTACTTTTTATACGGTTTATAATGTGGATTTTCGGAATTATTTTTCCAAAATGTCCCTATACCATATTCTCTAATTTGTTGATTTCCTTCCAGCCACTGCCTGTATACTATTTCTTCAAACAACCCCTGCGTTTTTTGACATGGGAACTCATTGCACTCTCCACAAAAATCAACTCCATGGTTCTTTGTACACTCAAGCAAAAAGCACCCTTCGATGCTACAACCATTATGCTCTGTGCTACGGCAGCCTGAACAAAGAGCGCCCCCATATATGCTAAGTACTCCCTCAAAATTGTTATAGCCTTCTACAGCGTCAGGCATATGTACCTCATAAAATTCTTTTATGCCCTCTAAATATTTTAATAAAGTTTTAGCCGACACACAAATTACACCATCATTATATGCCGAACAAGTGTGGCACATTAAAGAACATGGTGCAACCCTTTTAATAATTTCACTTTTTTCCATTTTTTGTACTCCTCCACTCAATTCAAGCTTGTCGATTTTTACCTCTCCATTTTACCACAATCTCCCGCCCCTGGGAACATCTTTATTTTTGCACCGCTTTTCTCGCACCGACGTTCAGCACTTTCCCGGCGGCTCCGGTTTTTCTGAAGCAATGATATGGATGCGTCCGGTGTTTTAGCAAGTTGTTTGAGGAGTTGGGGAAGTTCAAAGCAACGTTCGCATTTGGATGGTTTCAAAAAGTGCGCGAGCACTTTTTAAGAACGAGTCTGGGGTTCTGCGAACACCTCGTGTGTTCAGCAGAGCCTCGACTTGTTCTTAGAAGGCACATCCGCAGGATGTTTTGAAACCAGCCAAATTTAAATCAACTCTAAACTCCAACCCCATCTCCCCCGACGACGAGTTCTTGGAAAACACCGATAAGCAGACATAGTTCTCGTTGCAGAAGAAAAATCGGCAAGTCCCCGTGGAAAGTGGCTGAGTCGGCAGAGAAAACCGGTGCGATGAGTTATCTTGTAATAGCGGGTATAAGCACTTCGAGAGCTAACGCTCTCGAAGTCGCGTTGCGCGGTCAAATAAAAAAGATTCTTACATGAAACATAAAGTTTCTGTAAGAACCTTCTTTTATTTGACCTTTGCTTATACCCGCAAAAAACGCATATTCCTGTACGAACCGTTAGCGAAAGCGGGTTCGAAAGGAATATGCGTTTTGAATTTTATTTCGCTGTAATATAACCCTGAGCCTTTAACAGTTCTGCGCAAAGAACTGCGCCGCCTGCTGCACCACGAACTGTGTTGTGGGAGAGACCTACGAACTTCCAGTCGTATACGGAATCTTCACGGATTCTGCCGACGGAAACGCCCATGCCGTTCTCATAGTCTACATCCAGCTTAACCTGTGGACGGTTATCTTCCTCAAGGTACTGAATGAACTGCTTTGGTGCACTCGGAAGTTCCGACTCCTGCGGAACGCCCTTGAAGTTAACTAACTTCTCGATGAGCTGCTCCTTGGTTGGCTTCTTTCTGAACTTTACAAATACTGCAGCGGTGTGACCGTTTAATACCGGAACACGGAGACACTGACAAGTGATTACCGGAGAAGTTGCAGGAACGATAACGCCGTCCTTAATTTCACCCCAGATACGAAGCGGCTCCTTCTCACTCTTTTCTTCCTCACCACCGATGTACGGAATAAGGTTCTCTACCATTTCCGGCCAATCCTTGAAAGTCTTACCTGCACCGGAAATTGCCTGATATGTAGTAGCAACTACTTCGTATGGCTCAAACTCTGCCCAAGCAGTAAGTACAGGAGCATAACTCTGAATGGAGCAGTTTGGCTTTACTGCTACGAAGCCTTTCTTAGTACCGAGACGCTTCTTCTGGAATTCAATAACTTTCATGTGATCCGGATTGATTTCCGGCACTACCATCGGAACGTCCGGAGTCCAGCGGTGTGCACTGTTGTTGGAAACAACCGGAGTCTCTGTCTTTGCATAAGCCTCTTCTGCTGCCTGAATCTGCTCCTTGGTGCCTTCATATGCACTGAATACAAAATCAACCTGAGAAGATACTGCTTCTACTTCATCTACGTTCATAACTACTAACTTCTTCACAGCTTCCGGCATTGGGGTGGACATTTTCCATCTGTCGCCTACTGCTTCTTCATATGTTTTACCTGCGCTACGTGGGCTTGCAGCCACTGCAACCACTTCAAACCATGGGTGATTCTCTAATAAAGAAATAAATCTCTGGCCAACCATACCGGTTGCACCTAAAATACCAACTCTTAACTTTGCCATAATATAATCCTCCTTGTTTTTCGAAGAAAAATGCGAGTCTCCGCGAGCAGAGGATTTATCCTCCTCTTTCCGTCCCGAGTGTTTTTCCCTCGCGTACATTTGTCTTTGTGCTATATTACAATGTTTTTTTAAAAAAATCAACCGTTTTTTATTCTTTTTATTAATTTTGTGTACTTTGCTATATTAAAGCGGTGATTCAATACACTCTTTGTGCATTTTTACAATAGGGAATCCCGGTAGCGTTTCAGCAATTCTTTTAACTGCTCCATGGTTTCCACTTCATTGACCGCACCACGCAGTTTGGATGCCCCTTTAAACCCGGTGGCATACCAGGCCACATGCTTGCGCATCTCGCGGATTCCCGCATACTCGCCCACATATTCCACATGAATGTCAGCATGACGGAGAATCATTTCCACCACAGTATCAATATCCGGTTTCGGCAGAATTGTACCATCTTCCAGATATGCTTTAATCTGCCCGAACAGCCACGGATTTCCCTGCACGCCACGGGCAACCATAACACCGTCACAACCGGTTTCTGCAAGCATTCTTGCCGCATCCTGGGGTGTAAAAATATCGCCGTTTCCAATGACAGGAATTTTCACTGCTTCTTTTACCTGACGAATAATCTCCCAGTCCGCCTTACCGCTGTAATACTGTTCTCTGGTTCGTCCGTGCACTGCAACGGCTGCCGCACCGGCTTCCTCCGCGATTTTAGCCACAACGGGCGCATTGGCATCATCCTTACCAAATCCCTTACGGATTTTAATCGTGACCGGCTTACTAATAGCAGACGACACAGCATGGACAATTTCTCCCACCTTTTCCGGTGTTTTCATCAAAGCAGAGCCCTCACCATTGTTTACTACCTTCGGTACCGGACATCCCATGTTAATGTCCAAAATATCAAAGTTTCTTTCTTCAATACGCTTTGCCTGCTCCGCCATAATCTTCGGATCTTCTCCAAAGAGCTGCAACGCCACAGGGCGCTCTGATTCTTCTACCCGAAGCAGGGCCTCCGTGTTTTTATTATTATACATAATGCCTTTGGCACTGACCATCTCCGTGTAAATCAGATCCGCTCCGCACTCTTTGCATAACGTACGGAATGGCAGGTCGGTTACCCCTGCCATCGGTCCAAGCGCCACAATGCCCGGCACTGTTACAGTTCCAATTTGTAAATTCCGCATATCGTTCCTCTACGCCTTCTTCCCGGAAGTTTTCTCATAAATCAGACGAAGTCCCTCCATGGTAAGCATCTTGTCGTACACATCAATGCTGTCTGTATTATCCGCAATCAGCTTGCCAAGGCCGCCGGTTGCCACAACCTTGACATCCGCCAGACCACTTTCTTCTTTTATTTTGTTAATGATATATTCTGTCTGGCCAATGCATCCGTACACCAAACCCGCCTGCATACTGGTGATCGTGTCCTTTGCTAAAATAGACGCCGGCTTTTCAATTTCGATTTCCGGAAGCTTGGCCGTATCATTCCACAACGCATTGGCACTGATACGGATACCCGGACTGGTAATACCTGCGGTAAATGCTCCGTTTTCCGTAATTAAATCGTAAGTGGTTGCCGTGCCGAAATCCACCACAATGACCGGTCCGCCATACAAGTAATAAGCACCAACTGCATCCACAATACGGTCTGCACCAATTTCCTTCGGATTCGGTGTGTCAATTCGGATACCGGACTTAGTACCCTCGCCAACAATCATCGGGGTAATCTCCAAATACTTGATGATAGCACTGGTTAATGAATACATAATTCCCGGCACAACGGAAGCGATAATAACATCCGTAATTTTTTCCTGATTTACCCCACGCTTTTCTAATAAATCGCAAATCACGATTCCGAATTCATCGGAGGTTCTGGACTGCTTTGTGGTTAACCGGAAATTTGCTTTCATTTCTTCACCTGAAATTACCGCACAGGTAATATTGGTATTTCCTACATCAATTGCTAATAGCATCGCTTATTCTCCTATTCATTCAAAAGTTCCGCTGCATCTTCGTTTAAAAAGAACACTTTATAATACAGTTCTAACGATTCCATCAGTTCCTGCTTCTCCTGCTGCAGCTTTTTTACTAAAAGCACACTGCCGATTTCATCGTAAAGCAAATCGCCTTCTTCTGCTTCCGTTTGGAACACAAGGGTCCCGTCCTCTTCGAACATCAGGGTTAAAATACCGCCTACATCCTCGGTAAACAATACGCACATAATCTTTAATTCATCTTTAATTGCCTGTGGTAATCCTTCAAAATTCTCATTCAAATAATATTTCTGCTCGTAAGCACTGCTGCCGCAAAGCACAATGTTGTCCTGATACATAGTATTTCCTCATTTCTGCAAAACAAAATAAATCAAATGGATTTTCTCCATCATAACATAAAGAAAAGGCAGTTGCAAAATATTTTTACAACTGCCCGAAATTTACTACTGAATATCAATACCACCCATAATGCAGGTTCCTGTAATAATAACTCTTGGTGTATCTGAAGCGTGGAAGTTTGCATAAGAAGTGTTCACGTCAATGCCGCCCATAATGCAGGAACAACCATCCGTAACTACTCTTACATTTGCAGGCACATAAATGTCGATGCCGCCCATCACTGCGGTTACATTGATGTACACATCCTCAGAAATAATAGCATTTCTTAAGTTTAAATCCACAGCACCCATAATTACTGTAATGTCTGCACCGGTAAAGCATTCGTTGTCTACCCGGATATCCTTACCGCCAAGAATGGCAGATGCATTTACATAGCCGCCGCTGTTCTTGGAATAGGTATTATCAAATTTAACACCGTCAATCACAACTTCCTTTTCACCGGACTCACTGTTGTAAGTAAACTCCACCTGCTTGTGTTCCTTTTTCTTCTGCGGAACCAGTAATTTCCATCCAATGATGAAACAAAGCAACGCTAATGCCATTGGGAAGAAATCAATGTGGAATCTGAAATCCTGTGCATTGATTAAAAAGCAAACACCGATTGCCAAACCGATTAACGGACCGGTTTTATCCTCATTTTTACGGGTTAATGCATACAGACAAGGTATAATGATGAATAAGGTCCACCATCCCGGAAAGAAGATGGTAAAATCAATAAAATCAAGTGCCGTACATGCATATAGTAAACCTACAACAATAAATAATAATCCTATAAATACTCCATTTGCTTTTTTCATATAAGCCTCCTTGTTTTCCGGAGGAAAATGCCCGCCCGCTTACGTGGGCAGAGGCTTTAGCCTCCTTGTCAAATGTTCTTTTTTCGTCCCCTTTTGTTTTCCTGACTCTATCATATAACAAGAGAAGCAAAAAGGCAAATTAGAGTTTCATTAGAAAAATTAGAATGAAAGTACTAAAAGCACAACCCCCAGCACCAGAATTACCGCACCAAAAAGAAGCATGGAATAACCCATTTGTTTCCGGTCCTTCTGATGCAGATAACGGTATCCATTACTCAAATTCATGATACCGCCGCAAAATATAATAGCAAACATTGAAATTTTACTTCCGGTTTTCCAGAAAACAACCAGGGCTGTTAACATTAACAGCCCCAGTATCAGATTGGCAGTATCCATTACTGCCTCTTTGTTTTTTAAAAAGTTTTGGATTTTTTTTAACATGACATTTACTTTCCAAGGGTAGCAACCATAACCGCCTTAATGGTGTGCATACGGTTTTCTGCTTCGTCAAACACAACGTCTGCAAACTTATCGAAAATATCCTCGCTTACTTCGTTGCCCTTTACCGCAGGGAGACAATGCAAGAAAATGGTGGAGTCCTTACCGGTTTTGTCCATCAATTCCTGATTTACCTGATAGGGACGGAGAATTGCCACACGCTCTGCTGCCTTATCTTCTTCACCCATAGAGCACCAAACATCGGTGTAAACTGCATCTGCATCCTTAACTGCTGCAAGGTCATCGGAAATTTCGATTACACTGCCGGATTCCTTTGCATATTCACGGCATAAATCTACCAGCTCCTGCTGAGGCCATAAAGACTTTGGTGCCAGAATAGTGAAATGTACGCCCACCTTAGCGGAACCAATCATTAAGCTGTTTGCCATGTTATTCCGACCATCACCAACAAATACAAGTTTTAATCCTTTTATGTAACCAAACTGCTCCTTCATGGTAAGGAAGTCTGCTAAAATCTGGGTTGGATGATATTCATCGGTGAGACCGTTCCATACCGGAACTCCGCTGTACTTTGCCAGTTTTTCTACGGTTTCCTGTTTAAAACCACGGAACTGGATGCCGTCAAAGATACGGCCGAGAACTCTTGCGGTATCTTCCACACTTTCCTTATGACCAAGCTGGATATCCTCACGGCTCATATATTCCGGATGACCGCCTTCATCAAGACATCCCACCGTAAATGCGGAACGGGTTCTAGTGGATGGCTTTTCAAAAATGAGTGCAATATTTTTTCCCTTTAAGCTGTCACCGGTGATACCCTGCTTTTTCTTTGCTTTTAAATCTGCTGCCAAATCAATTAAACCTAAAATTTCTTCGGCTGTAAAATCCTTTAATGTTAAAAATGAACGACCTTTTAAATTCATGTATCTTTCTACCTTCCGTCTGTATTACTTGCCTGCTACTTCCATAACAGACTTTGCAAGACCGGCAACACCCTGAATTTCGGATGGAATGATAATCTTGGTTGCCTGACCGTCTGCTGCCTTAGCAAATGCTTCCAGGCTCTTTAACTGAAGAACGCCGGCATTTGGATTAGCTTCGTTTAAGAATTTGATACCTTCTGCATTTGCCTGCTGAACGGCACGGATTGCTTCTGCCTGACCTTCTGCTTCGCGGATCATTGCTTCTTTCTTTGCTTCTGCACGAAGGATTGCTGCTTCCTTTTCTGCCTCAGCTTCCAAAATTGCAGATTCCTTTTTACCTTCCGCAACAAGAATAGTGGACTTCTTTTCACCTTCTGCAATAAGAATTGCTTCACGGCGTTCACGTTCTGCCTTCATCTGCTTTTCCATGGCATCCTGAATTGCTGCCGGAGGAATAATATTCTTTAACTCTACGCGGTTTACCTTAATTCCCCAAGGGTCGGTTGCCACGTCAAGAGCCGCTCTCATCTTGGTGTTGATAACTTCTCTGGAAGTTAAGGTTTCATCCAGTTCCAGATCACCAATGATATTACGAAGTGTGGTTGCAGTTAAATTTTCGATTGCCATAATAGGATTTTCCACACCGTAAGCAAATAACTTAGGGTCTGTAATCTGGAAAAATACTACGGTATCGATTCTCATGGTTACGTTATCCTTTGTGATAACCGGCTGCGGAGCGAAATCTACTACCTGCTCCTTTAAAATAACCTTCTTTGCTACCTTATCAATGATAGGCAGCTTCATGTGGATACCTACATCCCAGGTTGCTGCATAACCGCCCAAACGCTCCAGAACAAAAGCCTGTGCCTGCGGTACAATTTTGATACAGGATCCGAGTAAAACTAATAACAGTAAAACTAAAATAATAATGATAACTTCCATACGTATCCTCCTTAAAATCAGGGAATTCTCCCATTCTATTTTCTTTACCGCTTTAGTGTACCGCATTTTTCAATATCTTTCAATAGTTTCTTGTGAAATTTATAAAATTTTATTATCTTATTGCTATTGATTTTCCAAGAAGTTCTATTGTATAATATAAGATGGTATGGCGTATGCTTAACAGACTGTATTGACTTTATACAACGGAGAGAAACTTATGAGACTTACCGATTTTGAAATGGCTCATTCCGTCGAGTTGGAAATACTTCACGACGGAAGAAAAACAACCTTACTTACATCCGTCGAGGGAATGATAAAAAACAGTGTGCTGTTAACTCCCATCCACTTAGATGGTAAAATCGTCGGCTTCCCGGCGTATCTTACCGTAAACCTCCTTTACCCGGAGGACGGACAGGTGTATTGCTGGAGCAATGTTACTGTCAAAGCAGTCCGCTATCGCGGAAACATCTATCATAGTGTAGAATTACCGGGAAATGCTATTATATTAAACCGACGTGGTGCTTACCGTGTTTACATCGGCGAAACCCGGTTCATTTACCACCGCAACCACGTTGACACTAAATTGTATGAAATTATCCTTCGGGATATCAGTGAAACCGGCATGTGCTACATGTCAAAAGATCATTTTGAGGTAGGACGTACCGTGCATCTGCAACTGCGTCTGTCCAACGGACACGAACTGATTCTCCGTGCAAAAATACTTTGGAAACGCGAAAATCCAAACCGCAGCACTACCTTCCTGTATGGCTGCAAATTTGTAGAGAAAAGCAAATTTTTAAACAGCTACCTGATGAACATTCAGCAGGAACAGCAAAGAAGAAAACTGGGACTATAATCAAACGATAACACTAATGGAGGCCAACCATGACCGCTGCAGAATTAGAACTGGAACATAGCGTTGAATTAGAAGTTATGATGAATGGTAAAAAAACCACTCTTCTTTCCGCAGTGGAACAGATTGTGGGCACCACCGTTCTGTTAACTCCAATCCAAATCAACGGAAAAGTAGTCGGTTTCCCGCCAAACTGTATGGTTAATCTGCTCTACGTAGGTGAAAACCAGGTATTTAGCTGGAAAAACATTAAACTGAAAGCTGTCCGCTACGAGAAAAAAATATACCACAGTGCCGAACTGGTCGGTGATGCAGAAATCTTAAACCGCCGCGGTTCTTACCGTGTTTATATCGGTGAGCAAATGACGCTTACCGCGTTTTCTGCCCAGGGGCCAAAGAACTATCAGGTTCATTTAAAGGACATCAGTGAAAGCGGTATGGCGTACTTCTCTAAAGAGGAATTTGATGTTGGCAGAACCGTCCGTCTGCATCTTACCATAAAAAAAGGCACCGAGCTTCAGCTCAGCGCCCAGATTATCCGTGTTCAGGAATTCGAAAACCGTCAGGACCGTTTATACGGTTGCAAGTTTATCGAAAAGAATAACCGGCTGGTAGGTTTCCTTATGCACCTGCAGCAGGAAAAACAAAAAGCAAAAATGGGTATTAGGTAATCAAAAAACACATTTCACGCAGATTCTCGGTCAGGAACTGCTTTGGAATGTGTTTTTCTTTGCGCAAAAAGCAATAGCAAATTTAGAACTGGCTGTTGTACAAGGTGGTATAAAAGCCGCCCTTTGCCAATAATTCTTCGTGATTTCCCTGTTCTATAATATTTCCGTCTTTCATTACCAAAATGGTATCTGCTTCCATAATTGTAGATAAACGGTGGGCAACAATAAAACTGGTTCTGCCCTGCATCATGGTTGCAAACGCTTTTTGGATGCGAATTTCAGTTCTGGTGTCAATGGAGGAGGTTGCTTCGTCCAAAATTAACATCGGAGGCAGACAAAGCATTACTCTTGCAATGCAAAGCAGCTGCTTCTGTCCCTGGGACAGGCTTCCGCCGTCCTCTCCTATCACCGTATCATAACCCTTTGGCAGACGCTTAATAAAGCTGTGGGCATGCGCCGCCTTTGCCGCCACAATCACTTCATCCAGCGTTGCATCCGGATTTCCCATGGCAATGTTATCCCGGATGGTTCCTGCCCTCAACCAGGTATCCTGCAGTACCATACCAAAAGACGTTCTGAGACTTTTTCTTGTAACTTCCCGGATATCCTTTTCCGCCACTTCAATGCTTCCGGAATTCACATCATAAAACCTCATCAAAAGGTTAATCACCGTGGTTTTACCGCATCCGGTAGGGCCCACAATAGCAACACGCTGACCCGGTTTCACCTTTAAATTAAAATTTTGAATCAGCGGCTTTTCTTCCACATAAGAGAAATTAACATTATTCAGTTCCACGTGACCGTTGGCGGTAAGTTCTTCTTTCTTTTCTTCAGGCTGCGGAGTCTCATTGATAAAGTCAAAAATTCTTGCCGCACATGCCAAGGCATTCTGAAGCTCCGTAATAACACCGGAAATTTCGTTAAACGGCTTGGTATACTGGTTGGCGTAGCTTAAAAAGGACGTCAGCTGACCGACACTGATGCCGCCGCTGATTGCCAAAACCGCACCGTAAATACCGACTGCCGCATATACCAGGCTGTTGACAAAACGGGTACAAGGATTGGTCAAAGAAGAAAAGAAAATCGCCTTCAGGGAGCACTTCCTTAACTTTTCGTTAATATCATCAAATTGTCCAAGTACCTGCTCTTCCCTTCCAAAAGCCTGCACAATTTTTTTATTGCCAATCATTTCGTCAATCAGGGCAGTCTGTTCTCCTCTTGCCTTCGATTGCTGCTGAAACATATCATAGGTGTTTTTCGCAATAAATGCCGCCACAAACAAAGATACCGGTGTAATCACAATGACCACCACCGTAATACCCGGATGAATGGTAAGCATAAATAAAAGAGTTCCGACAATAGTAACAATACCGGTAAAGAACTGGGTAAAGCCCATAAGTAAACCGTCTGCAAACTGATCCACATCCGCAATGACGCGGCTGACAATTTCACCCTGGGAATGTCCGTCAATATACTTTAACGGTAAAATCTGCAGCTTGTCAAAAGCATCCTTTCGGATATCATGCACCACCTGATACGTAATGCGGTTGTTACAAATATTCATAATCCACTGGGCAATACCGGTAATTCCGATACACACACCTATTACAAGTAAAATGTGCAGTATCTCATCAAAGGCTACCTTTCCGGGTGCCACAATTAAGTCTACGGCATCACCGATTAAAATCGGCACATACAAGGTCAATGCCACAGAAACTGCTGCAAATAAAATGGAGAGAATCACAAACAGGCTGTGCTTTTTTACATACTGAAGCATCTGCTTCATGGTGTCCTTCCGGACATTTAATTTCTTTGCCATTATTCCTGACCTCCCTTCGAGATTTGGGAATCATGAATTTCTTTATATACAGGGCAGTTATCCAATAACTCATTGTGAGTTCCGATGCCAGCCACCTCGCCATCTTCCAGCACAATGATTTTATCTGCATGAAGCACGGAAGCTGTTCTTTGGGATACAATAAACACCGTCATTTCCGGATCCAGTTCTTTAATCGACTTACGAAGCGCCGCATCCGTTGCATAGTCAAGAGCAGAAGCACTGTCATCCAGAATCAGGATTTCCGGCTGCATCACCAAAGCTCTTGCAATGGTAAGACGCTGCTTTTGTCCGCCGGATAAGTTCTTACCTCCCTGAGCCACTTCAAAGTCAAGCTTTCCGGCTTTGTCCTCTACAAAATCAAGGGCCTGTGCAGCCTGTAATGCCGCTCTGATTTCTTCATCGGAAGCATCTTCCTTGCCCCATCGGATATTATCCCGGATGGTTCCCCTGAACAGGACTGCCTTCTGCGGTACAATACCGATTTTATCCCGAAGTACTTCCGGTTCGTAGGTTTTTACATCCTTGCCGTCCACCAGCACACGGCCCGCCGTGGCATCATAAAAACGCGGAATCAGCTGTACCAGGGAAGACTTACCGGAACCGGTGCCGCCGATTACACCCACGGTTTCGCCCTTTTTAATTTCCACATGAATATCAATCAGGGAATCGGCACCTGCTCCCGGATAACAGAGGTTTGTATGCTCGAAAACCACCTTGGCATCCTTTGCATTTACAGAATCCGCCTGCACGCTGCGTGCAGCAGTCAAAGCTTCTTCTTCGGTATATACCTTCATACCGGACGGCTGTTCAAATACCGTCTGGATGCGGTTGCCGCAGGCCACCGCCTTGGTTACCGTAATTATCAGGTTCGCCAGCTTTACGAGTTCCACTAAAATCTGGGACATATAATTTACCAGAGCAATTACTTCACCCTGGGTTAAAATACCTTCGTCTACCTGCACGGCACCGGTGTAAATCAATACAATGGTTGCCACATTGACGATGATGTACGTTACCGGATTCATCAAAGCAGATATTTTACCGACAAAGTTTTGGATGTCCATCAGGGAAA
This sequence comes from Lachnospiraceae bacterium, assembly GCA_045531955.1. GTDB lineage: Bacteria > Bacillota > Clostridia > Lachnospirales > Lachnospiraceae > SIG299. Next base: position 111,913 of record JAZSFC010000026.1, read on the forward strand.
CATTATAACCTGCAAACATCTCCACTTCTTCCTCTTCCCTGCTGAAAGCACGGATAACACGGACACCGCTTAAGTTTTCCCTTGTAATGCCAAGCACCTTATCCAGAGCTGCCTGCACCTTTTTATACAGCGGAATGCTGACTAACATGATGCCGAATACTACGACAGACAGCGCAGGAATGGTAACTACAAAAATAAGCGCCGCCTTAACATCAATGGTAAATGCCATAATCATGGCACCAAACACTACAATCGGGGAACGTAAAAACAAACGGAGTACCAAATTCACACCGGACTGTACCTGATTTACGTCACTGGTAAGACGGGTAATCAGCGTAGAAGTTCCGGTTTTATCGGTTTCCGCATAGTTCATGGATTGGATATGGTCAAACAATGCATGCTTGAGTTCTGCTGCAAAACCAACCGCGGCTCTTGCGGAAAAGTACTGGGCCGTTGCCGCCGTTGCCAAACCAATCAGAGCCAGTGCCACCAGCACCAGACCCATTTTAAGGATATACGGAATATCCGCATTTTTAATACCCTGATCTACAATCGCCGCCATAACTAACGGCACAAATAATTCAAAGGAAGCTTCCAACATCTTAAACAAAGGTGCCAGAACCGTCTCTTTCTTATAATGCTTCATAAAACGGAGCAGCTTTTTCATTATACCGTCGCCTCCTCTTTCTTATATTTCTTTGCCATAATGATGTAGTAGCTGATACCCAGCAGCACTGCCGCACCAATCCAGGCAGAAATTTCCGCCCAGAATATTCCGTCGCTGCCAATCAGTCTTGTTAAGCCCAAAACCATACCGGTACGCATAATAAATTCCAAAATTCCGGACAGCATCGGGATCAATGTATTTCCCATCCCCTGCAGGGCAGAGCGGTAAACATAAAGTAAATATAATGCCGGCAAAGCAAGGCTCATGAACAATAAATATCTCCAGGCCACTTCACCTGCCATTTCCACCTCTTCCACTGTTCCGGACAAAAACATTCCGATAAACACCTTACCAAAAAACAGCATTACTGTTGTGATCACAACAGACGTTGCCAGGGAAACCACTAAGGATGCAATATGTCCGCTTCTTAACCGCTTAAATTCCCCGGCACCTACGTTCTGTCCCACATAAGTGGAAATGGCATAGCCAAAGGACACCGCAGCCATTTCAAGCAGTCCGTACAACTTATTGGTGGCTGTATAACCTGCAATAAACAGTACGCCGAATCCATTTACCACAAACTGTACAATCATACCGCCAATGCAAATGATGCAGTTTTGGAAGGCTAACGGCATGGAAAGCTTCAGTAAATGAACGATACGGTATGTTTCCGGAATAAAATCTTCTTTTTGTAATTTCAAACCGCCGATACGGCTTAATGCAATATAACAGTAAACGGCTGCCACCAGCTGTGCAATCAGTGTGGCTGCCGCCGCACCTGCAACTCCGAACGGCAAAACAATTACGAATACAATATCCAACACAATGTTGGTAATTGAGGCCACCACCATGGCGTACAACGGCGATTTTCCGTCACCCATGGCACGCAGGGTTGCTGCCAGCACATTATATGCCATGGAAACCGGAATACCCGCAAAGAAAATCCGGATATACAACAATGCCGTCGGCAGGATTTCTTCCGGGGTTTTTAACAGCTTCAGTACCGGAAGTGCTGCTGTCTGCAGGACAACAACCAACACCACTGCACATACTGCCGATAATACTATGGCATTGCCGATGGTTTTTCTAAGCTTTTCTTTATGTCCGGCACCGAATTCCTGAGCCATCGGAATAGAAAATCCCTGAGCAATCCCCGACAACATTCCGAGGCTCATCCAGTTAAGCCAGTCCGATGCTCCCACTGCTGCAAGGGCATCTACACCTACACCCTTTCCCACCACCATGGTATCCACCAGGGTATACATTTGCTGGAATATATTTCCCAGCATCAAAGGCAGGGCAAACTGCAAAATCAGCTTATAGGGATTTCCCTTTGTCATCACAATTGTCTTTTCTTTACTCATTACTTTTCTTTCCTCCCGGCAGCTGTGCCAGAATAATTGCAACAAACATCAAACCGCAGCCGCATAACTCTCGTGCTGATAAGGTTTCATGCAAAATCAAAAATCCGCCCAAAACGGAAAAACAGGATTCCAAACTTAAAATTAAAACCGCAATGGTCGGGTTATAATTTTTCTGTCCGAGAATTTGTAAGGTATATGCCACACCGCAGGACATAACACCGGCATAAAGAATCGGAAGCTTTGCCGCAAAAACACTTTCCCAGGTCGGTGTTTCCGTAAACAACATAGGAACGGCAGAGATTATTCCCGCCACCAGAAACTGGATGCAGGACATCCACACTCCGTTCACCTTTGGCGCAAAATAATCAATCACCAGAATGTGCCCGGTAAATACCACCGCACAGCCAAGCAATAGTAAATCGCCCGTGGCAAGCTGAAAACTTCCTTCGGTCATGCACAACAAATACAATCCGGCAAAAGAGCAAACAACCCCAATCCAAACGGCAACACCGCATTTTTTCTTAAAAAACAAACCTGCTATCGGCACCAACACAATATAAAGTGCAGTTAAAAAACCTGCCTTTCCGACGCTGGTGGTCATAATACCAATCTGCTGCAGGTTCGTTGCTACACCAAGGAAAATGCCGCATAAGGTTCCGCCGAGAAGTAAGGTTTTGTTACGGGCAAGCCAGGTAGTCCCGGTGTTCCTGTTTTCTTCCTTTTCCAAATCACTGTTTTCCGACTTAAAAAGTAACGCCACCGGCACCAACACTATAGCACCAATGGTACATCGAACCGCATTAAACGTAAACGGACCCACATATTCCATGCCCGCGCTCTGGGCAACAAAAGCAAAGCCCCAAATCAAGGCTGCCAAAAATAACATTCCCGTATTTTTTACACTATTTTTTTGCATAAAAGTATCCTCGGTTTCTATACAGATCTACATTTGATATAATTACACACTAATTTATTAATGTACCATAAAACCCATAATTTCTCAATCCCTGATTTTTAGTCCATCTCCTCATCCATAGAAATGTATTTTCCGTTTCTGCCGGTAGGAGTCGTTCCAAACCGTTTTCCGTATGCTCTGGTAAAAGAAGAATAGCTTCCAAATCCTGCCTGAAAACAACTTTCCGTTGCAGGAACACCCTGACGAATCAGCTCCCTGGCAAAAAAAAGACGACGCTCTGTCAGATAATCATATACGGACTGTCCGGTCTCTTTTTTAAACAGGCGCATCATGTGGTAGCGGCTCATAAACACGGTTTCCGCCAAATCGTCCACTGACAGTTCTTCCGTTAAATGGTTTTCAATGAAATGAAGGATTCGCCGGATTCTTTCATCCTCTGCCTCCGGACGCTCCGCCTGCATCAGTTTTCCCTTTTCCCGATATCTTCCGAGCCGGACCAAAAACTGAAGCAGCAGGCTGTTAGCCATAATATTTTTTCCGTAAGAATCTTTGCCCAATTCCTCTTCCAAACGCTTTGCCAGATCAGTCAGCTTTTGATATCGGTGCTCCTTTAACCGCAGAACATGACCGTAAACACCATCGAACAATAACTCCAGATTACAATCTTCCGTTGACTGCTTTTGCAAAAACTCAGGAGAAATGTAAAAAATGATGCGTTCATATTCCATCCCTTTCGCAAATTCCGGCCGGTGAATCTGCCCGTTACCGATTAACAGAATATCTCCTGCCTGCAGGGCATAATGGCAATCCTCCACTGTGTATTCGCCCTGGCCGGAAACAAGCAGTACCAGTTTACAGAACTCATGATAGTGAAAGTCCATTTCGGCACCTTTATCATCTTTTAAATGAAACAGGCGGAAGTCTTCCAAAAGATATCCCCGTTTTCCGATTTCCTTTTGCTTTTCTTCGTTCATATTACGCTTGCGTCCCCCATAACTTGATTTGATTACATGAATTATAACTCTATTATGCACAGATAGCACTTTTTGCAATAATTATAGCATATATCGCGTTTACTTTGCAAGCTGTGCTAAATATAATATACTTAAAGAAACAACATGATGCAATAAAACACCATATTTTAATGGTTGAAGATTAGGAGGATTGCCATGAAAAAATTCTTAAAAACCTACGGATTTTTACTTTGCATGTTACTCGGTATCATTGCCGGATGTCTGGTGGGCTTCTTTGCTCCGGACTTTTCCCAGAAATTAAAACCTCTCGGCACCATTTTTACAAACCTGATGTTCTGTGTGGTAGTTCCGATGGTATTCTGTTCCATCTCCTCTGCTATCGCAAATATGCAGAATGCAAAGCGTGCCGGAAAAATCATGGGCACCACTATTATTACCTTCTGTGTCACCGCAGGCATTGCTGCATTGATTATGTATATCACAGTCCGCATCTTCCCGGTAGTTACCGGTGAATATAACGTTACCACCGGTGAGGTCGGAGAGACCCTCGGTGTTGCTGATATGATTATCAATTTCTTCACCAAGCCTGATTTTACCGAACTGTTCAGCCGCAAAGCCATCCTTCCTCTCATTGTAGCTGCTGTTCTTTTCGGTTTCGGCATCCAGATGAACGGCGGTTCCGAAACCATGACCGCAAAGCTCCTTGCCGATATTACCGGTTGTATTATGAAAACTGTTAAAATCATTACCTACTACGCACCAATCGGTTTCTTCGGATTCTTTGCAGGACTGGTAGCAGACTTCGGTCCGGGACTCATCAGCGACTACGGACGCACCCTTGTAATTTACTATCTGGTGAGCTTTGTCTACATGTTTATTTCCTTCCCGATTTACGCCCGCATCGGCGGCGGTAAAGGAGCTGTCAAGGTTATGTTTAAGCACTTATTCCAACCTGCGGCAGTGTCCTTTGGTACCTGTTCCAGCGTAGCAACCATTCCAACCAACATGGAAGCCTCCAAAGAAACCGGAATCTCTGAAGACGTTTCCAACATTGTCATTCCTCTCGGAGCTACCATGCACATGGACGGTTCCTCCATGTCTGCCATCATTAAGGTTGCTTTCCTGTTTGGCATTTTCGGTATGGACTTTGGTACCGGTCGCGCCATTGCAGCCATCTTTGTAGCTATTATCTCCTCTGTTGCCATGTCCGGTATTCCGGGAGGCGGAGGCACCGGCGAGCTTGCCCTGTGTACCATCTTCTTCCCTGACCAGCTGGCCATTGCTTATCCGATTGCCCTGGCCATCGGCAACCTGGTGGACCCTCCGGCCACCATGGTAAATGCAGCCGGCGACTATGTAGTAAGCTATATTGTTGCAAGATTTGTGGATGGTAAGGATTGGTTACAGAAGAAATTGAAGAAAGAAGAATAGAATAATCTTGTCCTCTAAACATAGCAATCCCCGGAACAGATAATACCTGCTCCGGGGCTTTTATTTATATCATCTTATTTAAATGCGTTTTTCATCCAGATCCAGCGAAACTTATCATACAAGTACATCAATGCCCCATTTCCCTTTTGGATAAACACATTATTCTTAAACTCTGCGTCCAAGGACTCATTCATGGAAAGCAATCCATATTTACTGCCTATACAAACGTTATCTTCGATGATGACTTCCTTAGCGAACTTCACAGGGTCAGTGCATATGGTAATTGCATAAAACCGTTCAAAACAATTTATGCTGTAAGTATCTCCCATGCCAATTATCATATTATCCCTGAGAATCATTTTGTCAAAAGAGTTTTCCTGCACCCCGATGACACGAATGCCCTCTCCGCAGTTTTCCGCAAGATTTCCTTCTACAACATAGTTTCCCATAGGAACTCCTGCTTCTGTATTTTCAAAGGTACAAAGATTGGAACACTGGTATGCATAATTGTTTCGTATGATTGCATTTTTTGTAGCACAGTATATATTATCACCAATAATACTATACCCTTCCGTCGGTTCCTCAGAAGTAATAGTATGCATACGGCATACCTGCCACTCAAAGGTGCAGTTTTGAATCACTGGGTCTGTATTGTTATTATTGCCCCAAATCGGACACAACACATACTTAAAGGAGAGATTGTCTATCACATATCCATCTACTCCCCAGGTATCAAAAACACAAAGTATGGACTTTCCTTCCGTTGCGCCTACCACTTCAATATCGTAGTAGATTTCACCCGGATTTCCTGCATCACAACGAAGATACACCGGACCGACTTCACCACCACTGTTTTGTTCTCCATCCCATTTCCAGCAGAACTGTCCGGGATAGTTAAGTCCCTCCAGATTTACTCTGGAAACAAAGGTCATATTCTCTGTCAATACGTCTTCTACACTTCGGCATTCTCCCGCGGAAGTAATAAAGGCATTCGTTACTCCATCCGGATATACTCCATTGATTGGAAGCTCACCCTCCGTAAAGTCAAGAGCCAGCCAACCATTCTTTGTCGGCCATTCCCATACTCTTGCGGCATAGGCTTCTCCCTCATTAAAGATAATACCTCCGGTATCCTGCAAATTTCTGTTATATTTCCAGATTTTCTTTCCGGTAGCATCTTCATAATAAAGCTCCCAGCACTCCGGATAAGCCGCATTTTCTGCTGCCATGGTAAACACAGGCTTATCCCCCTTGCCGTATGCGGAATAGGTCACATACGCTCCCGGAACAATCGCCTGATTTACCACCCGGTAGATTTTTCCCCGTTCAAAGAACACCGCATCTCCCGGCTGCAAAGTTCCGTCATACTGCCAAACCGATAACACGCCAATATCTTTCTTCGGTGTTTCCGGCGACAAACCGTCGTTATTATCATCACCATCGGCAGAGAAATAATATGCCGTTCCGGTATAAGTTTCACCCCGAATAAACGTATCCGATTTTACAATTTCTGTTTTGGAATTTAAAATCTCCTCTTTTCGCTTTGCTGCCGCATCCAGATACGGCTGTACTGCTTTGGTATCTTCCTGCTTAATAAAGGTAGAATCTGCCAAAATTTCATGAATTAAATCGTATTCCGTTCTGGTTAAAATGATTCGCGCCACCGCCAGTACTGCTTCTGCATAGGTTGCTTTGTCATTTACGCGAATGGAATTACTGGATGCATCGTAAGCATATGGATATTCACCGCTGTAAGTAGATTTTCGTCCAAAATTATAGTAAAAAGCACCACCATCCAGATGATGATAATTATCGCCATAGTCATCAATACAGTAAATTTGTTGATGCGCTTCTTCCCCATACAATTCCATGGTTAAATAGCCTTCGTCCCAACTATGGTTGGTCGAGGATGCTGCCTCATACCAATCTTCCGCTGCTATCGCATATCTGCCACCAATAGTTCTCGCTGCCAAATAGGTAAGTGTCATGGCATCAAACCGCTTCAGAGCATCATTACTGTTACGGTATTTCGGATATGCTTTCTTCCACTCTGCCACCTTATCCGGTGCTGCATAAGCTATAAAAGCGTCCAATATTTCTGCCAGTTCTGCACCAGACACCGTCTTTTGTTCCAGTTTTTCTACCGGAAGTCCGATTTCTTCTGCCAATAATAATTCTTCTATCCAGCTTTCCTCGTATTGTAAAGTTTTAATCCATGCCCGACGGTCTGCTGAACTCATCGGTGTCGGAGTACTGGTTGGCACCGGTGTTACTGTCGCCGTCGGAACCGGTGTGCTTGTGGGCACCGGTGTTGCTACCGGCACCTCCGTCGGCTTTGGTGTTTCGGTTGGTGTAGGTGTTGCTGTAAGCTCCGGCTCTCCATTTCCCCTTGGCAACCGGTCGCTGTTTTGATGCTCCTGCAAAAGTTTCAGTAATTCGATGTTGAACTGCGGATAATTGGTATATTCAATGCTCGGAGCACCTCCCATGTGCTTTACGCCGGCAGTCATAGTATACCAGTCGTTACTCCACCAGGAAAATTCTTTATCTACACACATATCAAGTAAATCCTGATAATACTCCACCATATTCTCCCATATCTCTCCGCCGGCTTCATACCTGACAACACAGTTTCCATCAAATCCGGAAATAGATTCTCCCCACTGCTTTACAGTAGTTTCAGAGGACTCCGCCCAAATCTTTCCTGTTTTGAAGGACACATCCTCCAATATTTCTATATTTGTCAAATAATTATACTCATTCGGAGAAATCATAATACGGGACGTCAGCTTTTTATTTAGTCCTTCCTCTTCCTCAAATCCCTTATACACATCATAAGCAGTTGCTTTGTACCAACGTTCCACCGCATATTCTTCCGGTAAATAGACATCCATACCGGAAATTTCTACGCCTGATCCGGTACAAAACAGAACAAGTTCATCCGCTTTTTCCTCTAATGTCACGCTGATTTTCTTTTCACTTGTGGCGTATTGATAATATATCGAAATATGATTACTTGTTTCATATTGAGTTTTTTCAATATACTCACTATAGATAATTTCTCCATCCGCGCTAAGATTCAGTGTAGTATCCCAACTCTCTTCCAAATAGATATCCACTACCGTGCCTGCAGGAAGAAAGCCCGTAAATGTAATCGGATGGTCTTCATCTACATTCCATCCGATCGAATAAAATTGCGTTGGATACTCCGGCCAGAACACACTGCGGTTATTATCATCAATATTCTCCCCTTCCACATCGGTCATATTGGCATATGTATATGGATTCTCACAGAAATTGTAGGATATCATAATATTTTCTACATCTTTTACGTAAGGCTTTACCAAAGAACATTGCTCTGTAATGTCGTTATATCCATTGATTGACGTCGGTTCATATATAACCAACCGTTCCTCATCCTGTTCACGGATTGCTCCTACCACCTCAACCAAATAGTTTCCGATATCCTCCATCGTGTACTCCGGTGCCGGAAGCCCACTGCTTAAATTGTAGTTAGTCGCCTCCCAGAACGGTGTCATGGATAAATAAGCATTCGGAACTTCTGCATACCGTTCTGCAAGTGTAGCCCATAACCGGTTTACCTGCTTCTGCTTTTCTTCATTGACAAACAAGTCGAAGGAACCCACTGAGGTAAAATCTTCCGGATTTCTATATGTCGTTCGTCCCGGCAACGTTGTAAAACAAAGATTCAAATGGAGATTGTACTGAATTGCTGTTTCTACCATTCTGTCTAACGTCTGCAGGTTGGTTAGATTCACCTCGGTAATATCACTATTAAAAAGCGGCTCGTAATCTAACAGAAGTCTCGCACTATTAAAGCCAAAATTCGCACACATTCTCAGTTCTTCTGTGTTGTCATACATCTGATGATAAAAGGCATAGCCTAAAATAAGTCCCGTCCAAATCGGATGATTTTCCGCTGTTATTTCAGGAGCTTCCTCCAATTTCTTTCGAAGTTCCGCAGTTAGATTTTGTGAAAAGCCTTCCGTTACCGTTACATCTAAAATTGAAACCATTTTAGCTCCCGCACTGTCATACAGACGGGTTACTACAGAAACCGCTTCCTGCACAGTGAGCGCATCCTTTTTGTGCATGCTTCCGGCCTCCTCATCAAAAGTAAACATGAGATTTCCGGAAACCGGAGAACTGTGCCAAAAAGACCATAAATGTGCTGCGGTATTTAAATCTCCCCAGTCTGTCCATTCAGATTCAGGGGTGCCTTCCCAACCGCAATAATACGGGCCTTCAAACACATGCGGATATAACGAAGTATAATCATTCCAATCACAATCCCAGAAATCACCACCGTCTGCCCGGGTATTATCAAAATCATTATTGAAATTATTGGCACCTATACACTCTGCCGCATAAAAAGCCATGACAAAGCCCTGTTCCCTGGACATGGCAGTTTCATGCATTGTGACATTTTCATCAAATCGAGATAGTTTCTCCGGTGCCAGCTTTGTAATTAAATCCACAAGCAGACCTCTGAATTCTGTGGAAGTAATCTGCTCGGATGCCCGTACTTTATACTCCTCCGGCACAAGACATAGGGTAAACGCCCGTTCAAAATCAAAGGAGTTTTCCATTTTCTGATACGGTTCCCATGTGCTGAAATAGGCAGCATTCAATACGGTATCCTGTTCGTAACTGATATCATTTTCTCTCGCAAAGGAATCTAAGTCCAGATATTTTTCATTCAAAGCTACGTCAAAAACACGTTCTACATCTTCCGCAGAAACGTACCACATTCCGTCCGCAACATAAATATCGCAGGTATATACAATACCGTCCACAACCACTCTTGCATCAGAAATCGAATCATCAAAAGACTGCGGTATAGCAGGGGTTGGAGAAAATTCCGGAACGGATGTTGGCTCCTCCGATGGTTTCGCATCCGGCGCTACTGCTTCCGTCGGTGCGATGTATGGAGTACTCTCCGGCGCTACGCTTTCTGTCGGTATAGGTGTTGTTCCTGCGTCCTCCTGTGGTGTCTGGCAGGAACAGAATGCGAAACAAAAGCTCACCGCCGCAATCCATAACCATTTCTTCTGTAGTTTCATAATAAGCCTCCTTTTGATTGGTCTCATATTCCTAAAAAACCGCTTTATCCACTTGACAATTTATCTTAAAACATTTATATTTAAATCAGAAAGGGAAACCCGAAGCGGTTCACCCTCAACATAATGACTAGTTACAAACTAGCCGTCATTGGTGGTGCAATGGCGGCTAATCTTCTTTGTCCTTGAATATCGTGTAACACGCTACTACAAGGGTAACAAGCAATAAACAAAACTGAATTAAATCAGCAAGTGTTATGTACATTGTATCACCCTCCTTTCCCATGATTGGAGGGCTTTTTCTTTCCCTCCGGTGGAGGGCGAGCCGCCTCGCTCTGATTTCCCTTACACATATTTTACAACACAATGTGTAATCGTGCAATCGTAATATTATTTAACACATTGTTACTTATTACATGGACCTATAACTACCGCAATGATCACTGGCACCTGTTGGGTGGCGGAATTTATTTTCTCCACATTCATTTGTTCCCATCAAATAAAATCTGCAATTACCACAGCAAGAACTACTCACCCCACCACTATACTGTGGCGTGGTATCGCCTCTACGTTGTAAGTACCCTACAACAGGGTCTACCCTCGGCTGTGCTGCTAACCGCTGCGCCCGTTGGGCTGCAAGCTGGGCTTCCCGTTGTCTACGTTGTTCTTCCATGATGCGGCGCTGTTCTTCCATCTCAATCAGTTTTGGTGTTTTCATCTGTCCCGTTACTATTCCATAAACATACTGATATATGGTGATTCCCTGCTTTTCCGCATGTTTTTTCAGTTCAGAGGAATTTGCCAGCTGAAGATGTTTTTGACTTTCCATCATTCCGTTAAAAGCCTTTTTAATTTTTCCCATGGTTCCGTCACCGGCATTTTCCTGGGAATCTTTTAGGAACAATTCCAGTTTCTCGTTGAAAATAACCAAAACTTCCTCTGCCTTTTTCATATACATGGTATTTCTTTCATTTTTTGAAACCGGAAGTTCTATGTCAAAACACCCTTCCGGATAAGGTGTATCACAATACGGACAGACCTGAACCATTTTTTCAAAGGGAGCGCCGCACAGGGAACATCCGGCTCCCTTTTTCAACGTTGCATTTTTCTGTTGCACTTGTTCCATGGTTAATTCCTGGGCATCCTCCAAAGCTTCCAGTTCCTTCAGCGCTACTTCTGTCCTGTATTGGATTTCCAAGCAGGCCGGGCATAAACTTTCTGCCTTATTACATGCCTTATCACAAAATTTCCCCGGTTTCGGACGGCTTATATCATCAGACATTTTTTGCACCTTGTCCATAATTCCATCCCCGAGAAGCTTTCCTATCTGCGTATCTTTCAATGCTGACAGACCTGTGATCAATCCCTCCGGATTGGAGGCAAACATATCTAATAATCCCATAACTACCCTTCCTTTTTATCCCTTGTAATTGCTTACTGCTGTCCTTATCGTTACCAGCCATTCGTCAGTGGTATCTTTCATAAAATCTCTAAAAGAACACTTGTATGCCTGACCGTTCTTTAAATGAAATTCCAGTGCCTTCTCAAGTCCCTGCTTGGCTTCTACTACCTCCGCAACCTCTGACAGTGAAAATTGAAAACTGCTTCCTGTTTCCGTGAACTTATTCAAAACAACCATACCCATCTGTCCAAATTTCATCGATGAAAAACTGAACTCCCGGTTTGTCAGGGTTGCTTTTCCGTTTAATAGATTCAAGCCCCCTTTGGCCCAACTGCAGTTTCCCTCACGGATGACATAATTTCCAGATTGCAGTTGCCGGACTTCCATATTCTGCTGATACTGCGTCGCCTGCTGTATTGCCTGGCTTGCCATCTGCTGGTTCCCTGCACTTTCCTGCGCTTGTGCAGCCTGTTGCTGTGCCCGTGCCGCCTCCTGTGCTTCTTCCTGCGCCTTCGCTGCCTGCGCTCTTTCCCGTTCTGCTTTTCTTGCTTTCTCAAACTGCACTAGTGTCGGAATATATCGTTCTGCCGGATAAAAGTTATGGAACTCGATTGTTTTTAAAATAATGCCCTTTCCAAGCACCCATTTCTCATACAATTGTTCATTCACAAAGGAAGTTACTACGTTGGAAAGATGCGGAAGAAGCTCATAGGCAAGGTGAGTTTCACTCAAACCTCCCAGTGTTTTTTCAAAAGCATTCTCCACATCTAAAGCCAATTGTTTTTTCTCTTCCTCCGAGAACTCCGGAAGCGTGCGTTCCAACAGTTTTTCCCTACTAAAATCCGAAAGAGCATAGTTGGACAACAAATTGGCGTGTCTCAAAACAAAATATCCGCTTCCCTGCAGCACCAAATCCATTTTTCTTCCAAAATCGTGATAGGTTGCTTCATCAAAAGAAAACGGAATCGGTCCGGCTTCCTGCCGCTTAAAAAGAAAGCATTGTGTTGCTCCGTCCAAAGGTCCGTCCGCAAACGCCTCCGGTTTCATCCCCAAAAATATTTCATTATGCTGTTTCATATATCCAAATTGCTCTCTGTTTGCAAATACATCCAGATACACAAATATACCCGGACCGGATACCGTATCCACAAGCTTATCTCCCGCAAACAGAACAAAGGACTGACTATCTGCCAAAAATATTCTGCTTCCGTCTTCTATTTTTTCCGGAACCGCACAAACCCGCTGTTCTCGGTTTCTCTCACTTAAATCAAGAAAGTTGCTCCATATTTCACGTGCTTCTTCCACTGTATCCACATGTGCAATTTTAACAAATCCCATCGTAATTCACCTGCTCCTTCCCCAATTTATAATGCCTTGCCACAGCTTGGACAGAACTTGATTTTTGTATAATTCCGCAAGTCCTTTCCACAGCCAAGACAGGCATTTACAGCAGCTTTTGTCTTTTCGGTATTGCTCTCCGGTTTTGCCTTTCCACAATTCTTACAGAAGGAAAACTGATTTCTGGTGCCGCATGACGGGCATTCCCAGCTTGTATCCTGTGATGGCGGTGGCATATGTATCGGTGTTGCCTGTGTTACAGGCGGTTCTGTGAATGTCGCTGCAGGCTGCGCCATCGGTTCCGGTACAGATTCTGTAACCTTCTCCGGTGTTTGTTCCGGTTCCTCCGGCTGCGCAAACTGCATAAACCATGCATGCAGCTCCTCCGGGGAGGAAATCTGCCGGTCCGTTTCAATAAAAGCAAGTCCGGTCGCTTCCATTCCTGCTTCCTGCATAAACAGTTCCACCATGCCCTGCATAAACACAGCATAGTCCTCGAACCTCTCATTTACCGGCGCATTTTCATGATATATATATCCACCCGGAGTAGTAATAATATCCACAAGTTTTCCATCCTTGGTCTGCACCGCAATACTGTTTGGCGTCACAATGACATTCGCACCGTTTGTTAATTTCTCCGGCTCCTTCGCATCTTCACCATAGATGTACGCATCCGGCCATACTCCTTTTTTTAGCTTTGCTACATCCGTTTCCTCATTTCTTACTACACAAATAAAGCCCATATTTTCCGCCCCTTTATCCCAAAATTATTACTTGCAAATTTCCTTCTTCACTACCATTAATGTTTCCACATCAATGAAAAATCGTATTCCCCGGAAGGTAGACACCGAAAGCAACCCCTCCTGCTCTGTTGCCAGGGAGTACAGCTCGTCCGGCTGGGTTCCAAGATATTCTCCCGTAATCTCTTTAATATTGACCGTTCTAACGTCTTTCGTTATTTCCACGTTATTGATGCAGTCGCAGACATTTTCGGTCATCCAAAAATGCACTTCTGCATTTCCCACCATAAATCGCTTTTCCTGCATCGCTTATCTCTCCTTACCGCAATTCGGGCAGAACTTCATTCCCGCAAACTGCTCCGGAATCACCATGCCGCAATGCGGACAGGTTACTTCCTTAGGTTTGGAATTACCGCAATTTGGACAGAAATTCATAGTATTTACCATACCGCAGCTACAGGTCCAGGAATTCTCCTGCGGTTCCGGTTGTGGTTCTGCCTTTTGCACCGGCGTATCCTTCATCAGTTCTGCCACGTTAACCGCACCGGCCTGCTGTGCCATTCCCATCCCCATAAATCCGTTTACCGCGCCGGATGGATTCTCTGCTGCCGACTCCATGGCGTTTGCCTGCGCCGCGCCTACTCTGGCTCCAAGCATAGCCTTATTGCCGGAATAGGCTCTGGATTCCTGAAGCTCACGAATCTTGTCCACACTTGCTTCATCCGGCAAAATATTACTGAAGGCCATGGTTTTTATTTCAATGCCCCGGTCTTCCTTCCACTTATCGCGAAGTTCTTCCTGAAGCAAATCAATCATGCTATCTGTATGTAAGGAAAGCCCATCGTAACGGACTCCCGCTTTCGAAAGCTGACCAAACACCGGCAGGAAAGCATTCTGGATTTCTGCCTTTAGCTGCGGTTCGATGGAAGTCTTTGCAAACTGATCTTTTACGTTACCGCATACGTTGGTGTAAAACAGAATCGGGTCCACAATTTTATAGCTGTAAATACCAAAACCACGCAGCATAATGGTGATATCAAATTCGCTATCCCGGTACGGCACGTTGCCAAAGCCGAAACGGTTGTTCATAATTTCCTTAGTGTTAATAAAGTACACCCGCTGGTCGTTTCCGGCAATTCCGCCAAAGGCAAAACGGTGTCTCATGTTCTCAAAGGATACTCTTAACACCTCATCAAAATCACCGCAGAAGCAGGACGGCTCTGTGCCGGTTTTGTATTCATATCCACCAGGTTCTGCCGTAAAATCAATAATTCTTCCGTTTTCCACTACCAGCATCATCTGACCCACATTGACCGCAATGCGGCTGCCGTCAGTAATTACATTGTCGTTGGCATTTCCACCTGCTCCCGGATTTCTTCTGGCATGCCCCTTTTTCATCAGAGTATTCTCATCCAGTGCGTCACAATAAATATAATCCTCCCACAAATCATTCATATAGGAGATTGCTGCTCCTGTAAACGCTTTAATTAAACCCATTTTGCATTCCTCACTTATAATTAATTTCTTCTCTTTTCTCAGTTAATTACTACTCTCCGCAGAAATAACTTTCCACTGCCCGTCGGCATATTCCAAAATAAAGTTTCGTCTTCCGTTTGCTTCACTTAAGTTTTCCGGCTCCACTACCCATTGGTTGTAAAATTCCAGCTGTGCTGTATCAGCCTCTGCCAGTTCAAACACAAACACATGGTACTCCGGTGCAGAGCCATTGGAAAACATGGAACCGTTTGCCGGGTCCTCTACCTCATATTCCTCTATCAGTGTAACGTTCTCGCTCTGATAAGTGACTGCCCAACGGTACGGAAGAGGGATGTCCTGCAAAAGAGCCACTGTAACGGTGTTTCCCTCCACGGTGATTTCTTCCAGATCTTCCAGTTTGTTGAAAGACAGATGGTTGTCTTCCTGCTCATTTTCTACTTTTACGCTGTTATTCTGCACCTCTGATACGTCCTTTTTTTCTTTTTCCGTACATGCGGCTAAATTACATATTATCAATAAAAGTACTACTAGTTTTACAACATTCTTTTTCATTGTTTCGCTCCACAATTCGTACAAAATGCGCTGTCAGCTTCCAACTGTGCACCACAGTTGGTACAGAACTTAACTGCTGCCGCCTTAGGTTCCTGCTGTGGTGGCACATAGGTATTGGTTGGCTTACTCTTTGATCCCTTTGCACCTTTTGAAAGTAAAACAGCAACAACGACTACTAATATTGCAATAATAACAATTAACGGTAATAAGATTCCTACTCCCATAACAAATATCCTCCTTATTACTCCTGACAAATTATCACAAAGCTATCATGTAAACCTATTGATTACTTCACTCCTTTACCGCCGCAAATATTACATTTCTTATATCCGTTGACACATCCAAACGCAGTACATCTCACTTTGCCCCTGTCGCAGGAACAATCGGAGGTATATCCATAGTGGCTGACCGAACCCACACCTTTGCACACTCCGCAAGTATAATATCCTTTTCCGTGGCAAACAATGCATTTTTCATAGCCGCCTTCGCAATAGATACAATCACTGGTCGTGTTGATAGACGGAATACCTATGGAACTGCTGCCGGAAGAACTGCTGCTTGAACCACCCGAGGAAACAGTTACATTTTCTGTCTTGACCGCAAACAAGCCTTCCAGCACATAATCGTCGCCAAAGTCACTGCGCATTTTTATGACATAGTTAATCACGATAAGTGCATCGGTCTTTTCAATAATTTCCACGCGGACCGAGGTAAACTTATCGATGTTATCTTTGTTTGGTTGGAATAAGTTCTCGTAGCTCCATTCTCCCTTTCCGATATCCTCTGCCTGTACATACAAAGCATTCAGTCTTCCGTCTCCCGCATCCGCCTGAGCCGCAAAATCCTGCAGTGTAAATACATCACCCTTTTCATACAGATCCGGATGGAGATATATTAAAACATAATCTTCACTGTCCCAACCCCAGCCGGAAACCTTAAAAGAGTCCAATCCGTTGCTTGTTATGGTATATCTCGGTGCAGAGGTGTTTTGCAGCGTTTCGATATCACTTACCTTTTCTGTCTTGCCGGTATAACGCTCTCCGGTGTCAACAAAACCGGCCTCCTTCGGATAATTTATTCCGTATATTACATCACCAAAGCCTTCAAAACTATACCATCCGTTAAGATCACACGGCAAATCGTCGTAGGATGTTACAGCACCCTCTGTAATAGAGGCGTTTCCGGTATAATCCATATCATGCCATTCATAATACCAACCACCAAACTTGCTGTAGGTCTCATTCACATTCACATATACCTCATACTCTGCCAAAAGGTCAAAGTACGCTGAAAGTAAGGCCATGGAATCCTCTTTGTTCAGTTTATCCGCATGATAATATATGGTTTTGTAAGTATCCTTCTCTCCTGCTGAACTACGGAAAAACTGTCCTCCCGACCATGCTTCCAAGTCAGGCAGTAACAGTTTTGCCTCTTCCTTCGTTTCCGCATCCCTTGTTTTTATCGTGATAGTAGCGGCAAAGCCTGATTTTACAGACAGCTCCTGCTTGCCGGAGGAACTCTTTACCGTGTAAGAAGACTTTGACGATGCCGGTACAGGGGTTGCAGTTGCTGCCGGCTTAGGAGTCGCCGTTGGTTTCGGTGTAGATGTAGCCACAGGTTTTGGTGTAGGTGTTGCAGTTGCCGTCGGCTTTGGGGTTGCTGTAGCAAGCACGGTTGCTCCGTCGGAAGTCACCTTAATTTCAACTATACCTTTTCCACCGGATACACCCACAAACACAGAAGTAGTTCCCTTCTTTTTTCCATAGATGATTAAATCATTTTCTTCCGTATTCTTGTCCCACTTGGCACCTGCAATAGTTTCATCTTCAATGAAAAAAGTCAGAGACATACTTCCGCTGTAACCGTTTCTGTTTACTTTAACAATAACCGTCTGTGGCTTTTCTCCCACATGAACCGACTCCGGAGAAACCTCCAGCTTTACATTCTCCAGCGACGGTTCATAGGTAGAACTCACCTTGATTTCTTTGGATACAATCGTTTTACCCTCTGCATCTGATATCAGAACAGTGATTGTTGTTTCTCCTGCACTTTTGGCTGTAATAATTAAAGGACATACATAACCACCGGTATTCTCCCAGTCATCCCAAGCATATGTTACTATGGATTTATCCTCCACATAGCATTTCAAGGAATCCCAATCGGTATAGCCGTTTTCAATAATTTCTACCTTTATTATCTGCGGAGTATCGTCAACCTCTATTCTGGTGGCGGAGAGACGCAGTTCCATGTCATCCGCGGTTGCTGTCTTTGCCGGTACCGGAGTTTCCGTTGGTTTCGGAGTTTCCGTTGACTTTGGCACATCTGTCACTTCCGGTTCAGCCTGCTCTACCGTCTCCAGTAAATAGTTTCCGCTTACAAATGCAGATTTTCCATTGTAAACAATCCTGTACCAGCTCGTTTCATTGCACTGACCGGTAACCTCTACCGCTTCTCCTTCTTCCAGGCTTCCCAACTTCGTGCCATCGGTAGACGGCAGACTTCTGACATTTACAGAAGATTTCGCATACATAGTCTTCGAAAAATTGGCAAAGGTATACTCCCCATTGGAATACACCTTGATTTCTTTACAAACATTCGAATCAGCGAGTTTTATGGTAATGGTGGTTTCACCGATGCCCTTCGGATAAATTCTCAGAGGAATTGTGTTATCCTTGGCCCACTCACCCCATTCACAGCTTACTATCGAAGTGTCTTCAATTTCATAAACCAATGAAATTTTGCCGTCATAATCATTTTCTACTAGCTGTATCCGTACAACTTTATGTTCTGTTCCCAGTTCCACCGGTGCACCATAAATAAGCATTGCAACATCATTTATGGTCGGTACCTTGGTCGGTGTCGGTGTTTTCGTAGGTGTTTTCGTAGGTGCTTTTGTCGGTGCCTTGGTCGGTGTCGGTGTCGCCGTTGCTTTGATACTTTCAGAGCTTGACTTTTTATTTACCTTTACATTGTTCGCCAGTGCAGAAATACCCACACCAAGCGTAGCAAGACCTAGAACAATACTTGCCGCAAGAACCAGCTTTTTGATACCGTTTTTCTTAGGTTTCCTTGCAGGCGGTACCTGCTCCGCTTCCTGCTCATTAGGTACATTTGTTGAAACCGTAGCTTCTTCCGTTCCGGCAACTGTCCTTACTTCCCTTCCGCAGTACGGACAAAATCTGCTGTCGTCCTCTATTTCGTTTCCGCAATGTCTGCAATACATACGAATCCCCCTTTGTTTTCCACTCTTTTTCTTTTAGAAAAGACAGGTGCATAAAACACCTGTCTTTGCATAGTTTCCCTATAGAAGTCCCTTCTCATCAATGGACTTTAAAAAGTTTTCCGTTTCATCCAAAGAAAGCTTCTGCTCCAAGCAGCAAATTAACGCTGCGTCCCTTCTTACCTTTGGATAAAGTGCACCCTTCTGGCCAACCAGAAACAAATGCTGTGTTTCCTCTACGGATAAGTGCATGGCAAAGGCAATCCGAAGCAAAATATCCCTGCCCGGATTTCGCTCTCCCGAGAAAATCTGATATACAAAGGATTTGCTGAGCAGTGTCTTTGTAATCAATTCGGAAATACTCATATTATATTTTTCCAGCAATTGTTCCAGATACTGCGGCACCGTCAACGGACCGTTAAAATCCGCGCCATTTTGCATCCCCTTTGCAAAATGTTCCGGCGACTGCTGTATCATCTGAAACAATTCCGATGTGGATTGAATCTCATAATTATTTTCTTTCATGCTGCCTCTCTATGCCTCCGCTACCATGCCCTACTGACAATTGTTTAACTCATGTGAACAGTATAGCAAATTCTTTTTACAAATTGGTACGCAGTTTGCAGACTTTTCGACATTTTTTACTATTTTATTCCTTCTACCACAATATCGCTATTCTCCAGCTGCATGGATGCCTTGCTCTCTACTTCCTCACTTACATACAAATTTCTCAGATTCGGACAGCGGAGCAACGCCTTAAAATCCTGTATTCCGGTACCCGTCACTTCCAGGACTTCCAACTTATCATGATAAAAATGCTCCGGAAAGCTTTCGATACCGGTTCCTGCAAGCCCTAAAAAGGTAAGTTCCGGAAAGTTTTCAATCCCTTCCAGACTGGTAAGCTTGGAACAGCCTGCCAGTTCCAGACCTTGTAGCCCCGGCACAGACTGAAACATCTCCAAAGAATCCACTTCCCCCTCATACACTGAGAAGTTCCGTAAGTTTTTAATACACAACAATTGTTCAATTTCTTCTTTTGAGGCATGGCTGACACGGATATCCTCTATGGACGGACACTTCTCTAATACGCTGAAATCATGCAGATTACTGAATTCCAGATACAACGCTTTTAATTTATCTGACATCACCGGAGACAAATCCGAAACCTGCGTAAAGGAAACATCCAGCACTTCCAACTGTTTTAAGTCTTGTAATGCCGAAATATCATTGATTGGATTATTTTTCAATTGAAGGACTTTTATTTCTTTACAACCGGAAAGACCGGAAATATCCGTCACCGCATTGTTGGAAAAATCCACACGAACCAGTGGCAAATGGGACAAATCCGGAATCTCCGTCACATTCTGATATTCAATCACCAGCGTATTTAGGTTGGTGAATTGAGACAAATCCGACCAATCAAACGGTTCCTCCGGCTGTGTCCAGTTATTTGTGACAAACCAGTTAAATGCCAGGTATTCTTCCTTTTCCACCCAACTGGAAAATACCCGCTCACCACAAATTACCAGAGTGTAAATGCTCTCCAAATCTTCTCTGGTTATCTCACTTCCGTCCTTTTTCATCAACATTTCCCGGACTGCCTGCTCTACCATTTGATTAGAAAATTCTACAGTATTCTTAACTTTCTGTATGCTCATCCCGTACCATACTAATCCTCCCAGGGTGAAACATGCCACTACTGCAATTGCAACCATTTCAAATATGACTTTCTTTTGTTTCTGAAACTTTTTCTGCAATTCCTCGCTTTTTTGAATCTTTATCAAAGACCGCGCCACTTCCGCCATGGAAGCAAATCGGTCTTTCGGACTGAACTCCGTACATTTTGCAATAACTTTTTTTGTCGGTTTCGGAAGTTCTTCATACTTCTTCTCCCTTTTATACTCTCCGGTCAGAAGATACAGAAGCAGCATTCCCAAACCATATACATCCGTCCGTGCATCTGTCTGCTGATACCCAAACTGTTCCGGGGATGCCACCCCCCTGGTTCCCATAAATACAGTATCTTCTCC
This sequence comes from Lachnospiraceae bacterium, assembly GCA_045531955.1. Lineage (GTDB taxonomy): Bacteria > Bacillota > Clostridia > Lachnospirales > Lachnospiraceae > SIG299. The sequence goes on from JAZSFC010000026.1 coordinate 133,125, forward strand.
TATTCCCTCCTTGTACATACGGGCTGTATCCAAATCGATAAGTACATAGTTTCCCTGATGAGTTCTGACTACATTCTGCGGTTTTATATCCCGGTAAATTATCGGTGGATTCTGCTGATGCAGCCGGCTGATTAATTGACAAACCTGTAGTGCGGCTTCCATCGCCTCCTGCCGTGATAGCGGTTCTTCCTTCTCCATCAACTCCTGCAACGTATCGCCTTCCACATATTCCCGCACCAAATAACTTGCTCCCTGTTGTTCCTTCCAAGCAACCAGCTTCGGAAATCCTTCTCCGTCCATTTGCTCCAAACGTTTTGCTTCCTCCCGCAAAATCTCCCGATACATACCATCGCCACGTTTTAAAACAACTTTTGTACCGGTACTTTTCCGAAAAAGCAAATACACCTGCTTCTGTTCCGTATACTTTACACAGGATAATACTTCGTATTCCGTTTTCAACGCATCCGGTAATATAAAGTCCTGCTGATATAGTTTTTCAAATTGCTCTCTTGCTTTTTCCAGCATACCGTCTCTCCTTAAGACATCCGACCTTTTTCCCCATTATAACACAATCCCTTCAAAAAGCCACTAACAGACATAAAATGTAAGTTTTACCAATATATTATACCAATCTGTCCCATGAGGAACTTTCATGAAAACAAAACTAAAAAATAACCTCCCAAAATTCATTAAAACCGGTTTGGCAGTTATAGCCACCCTGGTCCTTACCGCAGTCATCGCCGATCAGGTTACCGGTGGGTCTGTCAACACCGCTTTAGAATCCAATACCGTTTTCACCAGCACCACTTCCCTGTTCCGTGAAAAGCAGCTTCCCATTTACTGTGTAAAAACCGATAAACCGCAGATTGCCCTCACCTTTGACGGAGCGTGGGGCAACGAAGACACAGCCACCCTTCTCAACATTTTAGAGCGTCAAAATGTCACCGCCACCTTCTTCTTTACCGGAGGCTGGATTTCCAAATATCCAGATGATGTAAAGACCATTCTTGAAAAAGGACATGAAGTCGGCAACCACAGCGAAAACCACAAGCAAATGTCCAAGCTTTCCAAAGAACAGTGCAAGGAAGAGCTTCAGATTGTTCACGACAAGGTAAAGGAACTGACCGGTCTTGATATGACCGTCTTCCGCCCACCGTTTGGCGATTACAACGATACCGTCATTCAGGCTGCCAACGAACTGGGCTACCACGTCATTCAATGGGACGTAGATTCCCTGGACTGGAAGGACTACGGCTGTGATTACATCATTCATACGGTTACTAACCACAAACATCTTGGCAACGGTTCCATCATCCTCATGCACAACGGTGCAAAGCACACTGCCGAGGCACTGGACTCCATCATTACCGGTCTGCAGGAAAAAGGTTATGAGCTTGTTCCTATTTCCGAACTGATTCTTCCGGGTGAATATGAGATTGATCATGAAGGAAGACAACACAGTAAATAAAGTTTCTGTTCCCATATAACAAAAGCAGCTGTCCTTTTCAACAGCTGCTTTTTCATCATTATAGAATCTCTGATTAGATTAAACGCTTCAACGCATTCTCTACCTGTGCTGCCTCATACGGCTTCGCAATAAACTCTTCTGCACCCAGTTTGATTGCTTCCATAATCTTGGTGCTCTGGGCTGCTGCCGTAATCATAACCACCTTAGCATTCGGGTTGATCTCTTTTACTTTCTTCAATACTTCGATTCCGTCCATGCCCGGCATCGTAATATCAAGCGTTACCACATCCGGCTTATATTCCTCAAACTTTGCTACTGCATCGTTACCGTCCGTTGCTTCCAGAATCTCATCAAACTCCAAAGAACGAATAATATCAAGTAACATCTTTCTGGATGTTCTCGAATCGTCTGCTACCAATATCTTTGCCATAATCCTCCCTCTGCGGTATCTCCGCACCGATACATTTTATCTTGTCACGAAATATCCTTCTATCCCGTCAATATTCCATTAACCAATTTTAACTGCAACTGTAATCAACTTGTTGTTTACACATACATCAAGGCAATAAATAACGCCTTCCCATGCTGCCTGCTCTTCAAACGTCGGCGGCAACAACTCTAATTCACAGCACAAGGTACTATGCGTTCTTGCGTACAATCCGTTATTACAGTTGATAAATTCACAAACTGCATCATATGCATCTGCATCCAGAGTATCAAACTCTTCTTTTCCATAGATACATGCAAGCTCCAACAACTCAGAATTCTCACTCGTAAGTGCTAACTGAATCGCAGTCGTTGATTCAATCTTCTGGGATGCCATCTGCGCTGCTGCAAACTTATCCGTCTTTACAATGCGACCAAAACAGATATCCGACGATACAAAACGTACCAGATTACGAATTGCAAGCTTAATCAGATTCTCTGCGTGACTATTATCTGCCTGCAGGAACACATCTGCTACTTCATCTACCGTTCCACTCTTAACAGTCTCAAGCTGTGCACCAGTCAAAGATTCCTCTTCCTGATAAGCAAGAAGCAGTTCGTTCAGCTTGTCTTTTGCAAGAAATCCCTTTTCCTGTACTGCCTGCAAAAACAGATAGTACGGATTACCCTGAGCCTTAATCAACGCATCCATATCTGCCGGCGTAAGATAGAATTTTTCAATTGCAATCTCACCAAAACGCTTGTCCTGTACTGCCTGCAACCGATTCACTTCCTCCGCCTGTTCAGCAGTCATCAGACCTTTTTCTACTGCAAGCATACCGAGCTTAACGCGGTTTTCCCTGCGATACTGCATCAGTGCTTCCAGCTGTGCTTCGTCAAGCAGATTCTTGTCCTTGAGATAGTTACCAAATAATCTAAAAAACATACCTTCCCTCCTAAGTAATTATCATACCCGCAAACCACTCAACGCTTAAGGCTGAAACTGTGCCTCATGACCTTTTTTGTAGTTCAGCGGGGAAACCCCATAGTATTTTTTGAACAGCTTACTGAAGTGGTATACATCCTCATATCCGACTTCATTCGCAATGTTCTTGATGCTGCCTCCTTCGCCACGCTCCAATATCGTCTTGGCTTTCTCAAGGCGTATCTTAATCAGATAGTTAATCGGCGACTCTCCGGTCTCTTCCTTGAAAATCTTCGATACATACACCGGACTCAGATACATATTGTGTGCAATCTGGTCCAAGGAAATCTTTTTCTCATAATTTTCATTCATGTAATTGATAATACGTTTTACCGCATAACTCTTACCGTATGTCTCAAAATTATAACCATTACTTGCATTACGCGGGTACTCTATGGTTTCACGTACCATCAGAAGCAATATCTGCATCAGATATGCTTTCAACACAAAATACTTACCCGGTCTTCCGGCTTCGTTCTCTGCTTCTGCTTCGTAACACAGACGCTGTACTTCTCTCTTAGACTCGGACGAAAGCCGCAAAATATAACTTCCTTTTTTTGTTGGGAACACGTTCGGTTCCTGTCCCTTAAAGTGATAGTCTGAAAAACCGGCAAAAAACTGAACCGATGGCTGTTCATCCGCTCTTAATAAGTTCTGATGAAGCACACCCGGATTGCAGATTAGGATATCGCCTGCCTCCATCACAAAGGTCTCATCTTCCACACGATACACTGTCTTTCCTGACAAAACCACTGTAATCTCAGTCCATTCTTTATGAGAATGATACCCCGGTGCTTTGGTTACTTTTTGTTTGCCCACATACATCAAAGTCGGATTAAAATCCGAATATGTCAAATCATATTGACGCTCCATACACGTTTTCCTTTGCCATGCTCTCTTCAGAGCACTCCCCCTCTTCTCCAAAATACGCCATCTCTTATCCTTGCAGTTTTGTGATTTATCCTGCTAAATAATTATAGTTAGTATATCATATTGTCTTAAAATAGAAAAGTATTTTTTTCATAATTCGACCAATAAAACAAAGAAGCGGAACAACTTTCCGCTTCTTACTCATTATGTAATCACAATCTCGCACGCAGTCGTTTTCCAATGCCTGCTTAAATACTCTTGCAACTTCATATCTTAATGCAAATAAACAAAGTAGCCGACCGCAAGTGCCACCTGCACGATGAATATCGCAGGCATACCAATCAGGAAACTCAAGTGCTTTGTCTTATGCCGGAACACCTTCATTCCAAGCATGGACCCGATGCTGCCGCCGATAGCAGCGGTCAGAAAAAGCGTCGCTTCCTTGATACGCCATTGATTGTTTTGTGCTCTCCTCTTATCAATGAACATCAACACAAACCCGGTCACATTGATAACCAATAAGTACCCTGCAATGATTATCATCGGTACAATTATCTCCATAAAAAACCTCCGTCTGCTGCATCTTGTCACTGACAGCCTTCTAAATACTTATTGCTTCTTACTCTTTCTCCAGCGAAGTCGTAATATTCTGAATCCACACGCCTTTCTTTACAAGGATAAATCCAAGCACGCACTTAATTGCATCAATCATCGAACACCAGAAGAAAATCGGCACAATTGTCAGCGAAGTAAACCGTGTCAGACAGAACGCCAACGGAATCGATGCAACCCAGATATACACACTGTCGAACAGGAAGGTAATAATCGTCTTGCCGCCGGAACGCATCGTAAAGTACGAAGCATGCAGGAACGCATGCATCGGCATAAACGCCGCTGATATCAGAATAAACTTCGCAGCTAATGCCTTAATCTCATCGGTTGTATTATATATCTGCGGGAATACGGAAGAAAATGCAGCCAATACTCCGCCAACCACAAAACAGCTCAATACCGAGAACGTAATCAGGCGGTAAGCAGCAAGCTTCGCCTCTTCCTTCTCGTCTGCCCCAAGATGCTGCCCAACAATAATCGCC
>JAZSFC010000005.1:0-14321 GCA_045531955.1 Lachnospiraceae bacterium
CAATAAGCATAAATATATTTTTTTCCATCCTTTTTGCACAAATCCCCGATACGTTCCAGCACAGCATCAAAATCCCCCGGATTCGGATAAGCAAAGGGCGTGGAATAATACGCCCGGCCACCCACCGTCTGAATCCTGGAAACGATATTTTCATAGCCGCAATAGGTTCCTGCCACATGATAATCTGCCGCCGGCTCTTCGGTCCCCTGCTTGACATTTAAAAACACGGTAACATTTTCATTCACTTTAGGATAATAACAGTCCCAGCCAAGCCAGGCATGCTCTGCCGGATATTTCCCGCTGTCAATGGATGTGGTTGCTGCCACTGTAGTCGGCGGAAATACAGAACTGTAACTATGTAACAGATGACTTCTGAAAAATCCGCTCTTTTTCAGGTTCTTTTCCATCACGGAAATACCCATGCCATCCAGTAATAACACTACAATATTTTGATAATTTTTTGCAAATAAATCCTTACAAACCGGCAATCCTTTTGTTTCTCCGGTGTCCACACCAAATTCCTGTAATACGGAAGCTGCCAGGTTTACAATACAGTTTTCATAGTCCGGATATTTTATCATACTCATCCACCTCTCCCGGTATCAATGAATTACCTCTAAACGCACGAAGAGCACCGGCCACATCTGATATGTCGGTGCTCTCATCACTTTAATAATTCTAGTTCTGTTCCAATGAATTATTGCCTCGATTACTGCACGACATATAAGACCTATCCGCCCTACACCGTGCATCTACCCGGTTACAGGCTAATACGTCTATAATAATACATATTATTGTTGAGGATCTTTTTAAAATTCATTGTACTCAATACCTTTCTTGAAGTTTTCTGTATTTTACTACCGGATTTACATATTGTCAAGCAGTTTCATGGTATAAATTAACAAAAGTTATACCACTATTCATACAACTGCTTTACTTCCTCATATTTCTGTGAGGTCATCAATGCAGTAGCACTTGTTCCCTTTAATTTTACCGTATAGGTCCAGCGGCCGTACACCTCAATCTGGGATATCATGGACAAGTTGATGATGTAGGACTTATGGCAACGCATAAATTCAACCGGGTCCAATTTTTCCTCAATGCTTCCTAACGCGGCAGACGTATGATACTCTCCGTCTTTGGTTGTAATAATGGTTTCACCGTCCAGACGCTCCACCATAATAATATCCTTCTTGTCAAGAAAGGTCATCTGCTCTTTGCCCTTTATCATCAGCTTGTCTTTGTGCTGTTCCGCAGATACAACCACCTTGTCGTCTGATTCCTCCGAAGCAGCTGATTCTTTCATCCCCTGAAACGCAGTCTGAATTCCTTTAATTCTGGTAAGAGTTTTTGTTACTCTTTCCAAATTAAAAGGTTTTACCAAATAGTCAAAAGCATAGATTTCAAAGGCATTTGCCATATATTCACTATGGGCCGTGGCAAAAATAATTTTCGTTTTTGGTTCCAACTCTGTAATGGTTTTGGCACAGTCCATGCCGCTCTCACCGGCAAGGTCGATGTCCATAAACACCACTTCCGGGCGGTATTTCATAAATGCGGTAATACCGCCTGCGAAATCTCCGCAGGCGGCTACCACTGTAAAACCGTCTTGTTTTTCAATCATTTTTCCGAGGATTTTACGGATTTCCGGTTCATCCTCTACAATCATAACTTTTATCATTTATTCGCCCTGCTTTTTGTTTTCTGCAAATGTGGTTACACCGGTACCGATACCCTTCTTCATATCGGTATCAGCCTGAATGTTCTGCATTCTGTAGTAATCCATCACGCCAAGGGAACCGCTTCTGAGTGCCTCTGCCATTGCCTTTGGAATTTCTGCTTCGGCTGCTACTACTGCTGCTCTCATTTCCTGCTCTAAAGCTACTGCCATGGCACGACGTTCTTCCGCTCTTGCCTGGGCAATCTTGTTATCTGCCTCTGCCTGTAAGCTCTGTAAGTTTGCACCTACATTTCTTCCGATATCAATGTCCGCAATATCCAGGGAAAGAATTTCATATGCAGTACCTGCATCCAGCCCCTTGCTAAGTACTACCTTGGAAATGTCGTCCGGATTTTCCAGAACTGCCGCATGGTTATTGGATGAACCTACAGTTGTAACAATACCTTCACCAACTCTGGCGATAATAGTTTCTTCACCCGCACCACCGATTAAACGTTCTATGTTGGTGCGCACGGTAATTCTAGCCTTAACTAACAATTCAATACCATCTTTTGCCACTGCGGAAATGGAAGGGGTCTCAATTACCTTTGGAGTAACGCTCATGGTTACTGCATCAAATACGTTACGGCCTGCCAGGTCAATAGCGGATGCCTGCTCAAAATTTAAGTTCATACCGGCACGTTCTGCTGCAATCAGTGCATTTACTACGCTGTCCACATTACCGCCTGCCAGATAATGTGCTTCCAGCTGGTTTGCGGTAAGCTTAAGTCCGGCTTTGGTAGCCTTAATCATCGGCATTACAATGTACGCCGGCTTAACACGGCGAAGTCTCATACCGATTAAATGGATAACACCAACCTTAACACCGGATGCTACTGCGGAAATCCAAAGTCCCATTGGAACCAAACTAAAAAAACCAATTACTAAAACAACAATAATCCCTAAAATAATATACTTTCCCATACTTATTTCCTCCTGTTATTTTTCTATTACAATCAATTTGTTATCCTTAACTTTAATAATCCTGATTTTATTCCCCTTTTTAATATAACTGCCGCCCGAAAGAATATCAAATTCAATACCGTCAAAGTTTCCTTTACCTGCAGGACGAAGGTCTGTTGCCGCAACACCTTCCTTGCCTACCAGATATTCTAAATCGGAAGATTCCAGGAAACCTTGTTCCCCTTTTACATCCTCTCTTAAAACCATTGGTGATTTCATCTTTTTGGAGCCGAGCAGCGCCATGGCAACTGCCAGCATAACACCTAAAATGACGATTACAATGATTGCCATGATGATGCCTTCCGATACGGTATCTGCGGTAAAGATAATACCAAGTACCAAACTGATAATGCCGCTGATTCCCGGAAGCCCGAAGCCCGGCACTGCCATTTCAATACCGGCCAGCACAAAACCTGCAATGAGCAATAAAATTCCGATTATTTCAAATGCTGTCATTCTCCTTCTCCTTTCTGAAAGCCCACGGTAAAGGAAGTTCTTTCCTCCGTTGAGCTTACCGAAATATTACCTCTGTTTTCTTTTACAATGTCAGATACAATCGCCAGACCCATGCCGTGTCCGGATTCTTTTTTCGTGGAAAAACCACGTTTAAAGATATTTTCCAGATGCTCTTTCGGAATCGACGTCCCATTATTGGAAACAGTAAAAAAATAATTCTCTCTATCTTCGTTAATGTCTATTTCCAGTTTTCTCTCCTCTGTCGTTTCCGAAAGGGCTGTCATGGCATTGTCAATCAGGTTGGATAACACCTTACAAAGCTGCCAGTCTTCCACAGGAAGCTTTTGCAAGTCGGATTTTACTTCCACGTATACGTCAATTTCTTTGCTCTCCGCCTCTTCCATCTTTGCTTTCAGCAGGGCGTTCAGTGCAGGTTTGGAAGTCTTTAATGCCTTGCCGGTTTTCATAATTCCTTTGTACACCGGAGTCAGGTACTTTTTCAGGTCCTCATACTCTTCCAGTTCCAGCAACCCGTATACCACCTGCAGATGATTCAGGTAATCGTGTCTTGCGGCACGAAGCTCAAAATTCAATTGTTCCAAATTTTTTAAACTTTCCTGCAGTTGCATCAGATGTAGCCGTTGCTTTTTATGCATTATCAGCACCACAGCCATACATACCGCCAAAACAAGAACCGCCACCAGGCAAAAGATTAGTTCCATTGACATTGGATGCTTTCTCCTTCTTTGTATCTTTACTTGTGACTATACCATAACAGAGAAAACTGTTTTCTTAAACACGTAATCTCTCAACTATACATTTTTTACATTGAAATGACATAAAACAATTATACACTATAATTACGGTTTACGCATTAAATAGTTTTACAAAAACAAAAGACCATGCATCACGATAAATTATCATAATAACATGGTCTTTTCATAATTATAATTCTTTTAATATTTCCTGTTTCTTTTCTTCGTACTCTTCTTTAGTAATCAATCGCTGGTCGTACAGACTCTGCAAAGATTTCAGTCTGTTTTCGATATCATTACCACTGCTTCGAACTGTCTCTCCCGCTTTAAAATCACTAACCGAATAAGAGGTACCAAAGCCCCGGTGAGAAGTAATCGTTACATTGTCCGGATCGGAATCTTCAATTTCAATTACATGGCTGTCTATTTTTTCACTGCTGAAACCGTTACGCCAGTTTACATACGTAATCCAACCTGCAATTGCAGTCCAAAAAATTCCAAACACTCCAAAGGTCGGAATGGCAATAAATAAGCCAATCATACAAAATATGATACCTACCGCAAACCCAACCTTTGATTGAGCTCCGGATGGTCTTACATGAATTTTCTTAGACATTCCGCCACTCCTTATCCTAAATTACATGTTGTCATATTTATTCTTCAAGTCATCCACTTCCTGGTTACCGAAGGTTTCTAAAGGCTTGCTTAAGATAATCTCTCTTTGCAGCTTCTTTGCCTCTTCCTCGTACTTCTTTGCATCGGAACCATAGTTGATAAACTGATAAATGGCTACTACGAGCATAACCAGACCTGCAATGATAAGTCCGACTGCCAGACCGTTTCCGTTATCCTTCACTGCTGTCAACTTTTCCTGATAGCTTGCAATACCCTTGGCAAGTACCTGGTCGTTGGTTAAGCTGTAATCGTCCCAGTAATAATCAATTTCGTCTAACAAGTCATTTACATCCGCCTCGGACATATATTTTTCTACCTTGTCACCGATAGCCCAGCTCCACCAGTTCACATTGTCATAATAAGCAATCAGGACATGGTTTTGATCTTTAAACAGACCGCTGTATAAGCCAATGGTATAGTTATCACAGGTAGACACTGACTTATCATACTCTTTTACCGTGTAGAAATACAGCGGAATACCGGTTTTAATATAAAACTCATTACAAGCAGCCTCTGTCATACCGCTGCCCTCGGTAAAACCGTCATCATAGGTATAGCCTACGTCCACTGTGCCGCTTAAATTATACTTTTCAAATTCCTTTGGCTTTGTGGAAACCGTAAGGAACACGCCAATGGCAAGCAGGACAAGTGAAATAAAGAAAAACTTTACGGAACCCTTCTTATTGTCAGCTGCTTCCTTTGCCATGCGCTCTGCTCTTGCCAACTTCTGCTCCGGAGTAATCTCCTTTGGTGCGGTATAAGTTTGTGTTGTTCCCGCAGAATTTACTGTTTGTGAAGTCGTATTAGCATATGTGCCCGGTCCTGCATTACTTGAACCTGTATTATTTGTACCCGTATGGGTTGTATTACCGCTGTTATTAATAATTACCGTTCTCCGGCCATAGCCCGGATGAATATGAATCGGTCTGTGATAATGTCCGCCAAAGCCTCCAAAGCTGCTTCCGCTGCTACCGCTTCTTCCGCCGCTGCTTCTGCTGTAACTGCTACCGCTGCGTCCGATACTGCTTCTTGAAAAACTGCTTCCGCTGCTTCGTGAAAAACTGCTTCCGCTGCTTCTGGAAAAACCTCCGCCACCTCTGGAAAAGCCTCCGCCGCCACCGCGGCTTCCTCCGCCTGCTCTGCCCATTGTTAATCCTCCCTGTTTTCCGAAGGAAAATGTCCGCCCGCTAATGCGGGCAGAGGATTTATCCTCCCTATATAAGAGTTTTTTGCAAAGATATCTGCTTTTATAAATTTAGTAGCCAGGTGTCCATATCTCCGATACAGTTGTCCGAACATAATGGACCTTGAGTCCAGTATGGGCGAACAACTGTAAAGAGGTGCAAGTGGACACGGCTACTAAATTAAATAAAAGTTATATTATCAAAAACTTTTTTACTGGTTTAATCCTGCCTTTAATGCTGCCAGCTCTGCTTCGATGTTGTCATTTGCTGCAGAATACTTGCTCTTGATGTCTTCAATCTTTGTGTCGGCACCCTTGTTAAGCTCTGCTAATGCTTCTGCTTCATCAAGCATCTTGTTTGCCAGGTTTTCCATGCGCTCAAATGCAGCAATGCTGTTGTTTGCGCTGGAAACTGCACTACCAGTCATCTCATTGATCTTTTTCTGGGTCTTGGCAACTGCCATCTTACCCTTGATCATTTCTCTTCTGGATTCCAGTTCCTGAATATCCTTTACTAACTTGTCATGCATAGCGCGCATATTGTCTGCGTTCTGCTTTGCAAGGTTGTAAGCCTCGGTAAGACCGGTAAGCTTTGCGGAAAGAGTAGCCTTTTCTGTTAAGAACTTGCGTGCATCATCATCGTTACCTGCCTGAATAGCCTTGGTAGCGTATGTGGTGAGTTCTTCGATTTCCTTCTTGCAAGCTGTCATTTCGCGTTCTGCGCTCTTTTCAGCAACGATAACGCCTGCTGTTTCTTTCTTAACGTCTGCAAGGTTGTCCACTAAATCTCTCATTAACTGGTCGATCATCTTTTCAGGATCCTCTGCCTTATCAAGAAGTGCGTTAATGTTAGCTGCCATAATGTCTCTGAAACGTGCGATAATTCCCATTGTAAATTACCATCCTTTCTTCTATTGAAAATTTTTTGTTACATTGTTTACGATATATAGTTTCCATCATATTGAGGAAAAAGTCAATAAGAAACAGATTAAAATCAGGTTAATTTTTCTAATCTTTCCAAATTTACTATTCAATTTGAAGCTTACGCAATTCGTAAAATGCTCCCTTTTTCTCCATGAGCTCCTCGTAGGTTCCGTACTCCTTGCAGACACCGTCCGCAACCACCGCAATTTTATCCGCATTACGTATGGTAGATAAACGGTGTGCCACCACAAAAGTAGTTCTTCCCCTCATAAGATTCTCCAAAGCATTCTGGATTTCACGTTCAGACACACTGTCCAGTGCAGAAGTTGCTTCATCCAGAATAATCACTTTAGGGTCGCGAATTAAAGCTCTTGCAATAGCAAGACGTTGACGCTGCCCTCCGGATAGCTTGCCGCCATGCTCTCCGATTTTTGTTTCCAATCCTTGTGGCAGAGCATTGATAAATTCCTCCAAATTAGCCGCGCGGATGGCATCCCAAAGCTTTTCTTCAGAAATATTCTCAAGTCCATAAGAAATATTATCCCGGATAGTGCCGGAAAACAGAATGGTATTTTGCGGAACCACCGCCAAAAACTTACGGTAACTGCGGAGATTCAGCTCTTGCATATCTTTTCCGTCTAACAGCACTTGTCCGCTGTTTGGACTTAAGAAACCAATAGCCATATTAAGTAACGTGGTTTTTCCTGCACCGGATTCTCCCACAAAAGCAACGGTTTCTCCCGGTTGTACCGTAATATCAAATCCGGATAGCACAGGCTTTTTCTCATCATAAGCAAAGGAAACATTTTCAAACCGGAAGCCGCCCTCCACTTTATCTACCTTTTCTTTGCTCTCATTTTCTTCCACATCATGGGCCAGAAGCACTTCACCAACGCTGGTAATGCACTCGGTTCCCTTAGAGATGGTCGGAAGCAGGGTAATTAAGTTAGACACCTGATTTACAATCGTAGCAAAATAGGTCTGATACAAAGCAATGTCACCTACACTGATTTCGCCCTTGTATGCCATATAGCCGGTAAAACCGAGACACAATGCCTGGAAAGACTGGAACACGCACCAACCCACTGCACCGAAATTTGCCTGAATGATATCAAGTTTGTATCCTTTTTCCGCCACCTCATTGAGCTGACGCTCCATCTTCTCAATTTCCTGCTCCTCCAGAGCATGGGCACGGGTCACAGGAATCATTTCCACCATTTCCATGACACGGGCCGAGGTTTCTTCCATCTCTTTACGGAATTCGTTATTCCGTTGTTTAATCTTTTTACGGAAGGTAACCATGGTAAGTGCTGCCACCGGTACCGTCAGAAGGAAAAACAGGAATACAATTTTACTCTTACTGATAGTTACCACAAAAGAAACACCCAGATTCAATGCAATATTCATAAGGCTGACAAACACCTGTCTGGATAAAGTTTCAATAGCCTCAACATCACGCATAATCTTAGACTGCAAACGTCCGGACTGCATCTCTTTATGATAGGAAACAGATAAGAGCTGCAGCTTTCTGACCAAAGCTCCCCGAAGTCCTGCCTCCACCTGTCTGGTAGCAATACTGCGAAGTTTGGTATAAAAGTAATTCAGCGGAAAATTCAGGGCAATCAGGAAAATAAGAAGCGCCGTATTGACGGCAATTTTCCCCACAACATTTTCTCCGCCCTCTGTAGCCAGGTTGATGATATTTGCCAGAATAATCGGTGACATCCAAACCGGACTGTGTTTAATAAAGAAACAAAGTCCTGCCAGTAAAAACTTATGATAATGGCCTTTGAAAATGCCAAGCAGGATTTTGATTGGCTTATTCTTGTTTTTTATGTATATATTTACATAACGGTCTTCCATGGTTATCTCCTAAGTTTTTTTCGTTTACAGTCTAAATTCTTCCTGTACCGTCAATAAAACTTTATTTTCTCTGTTAAGCATCCCTCTAAAGGTTCCTATTTCTTCCTTTACTCCATGATTCACAGTTTCATTCACACGTACAGCTTGCTCTACTGTTACAAATTCTAACGTGAACTGCTCTTCAGCCTCATAATCATCTAATTCCTGCTCTGTTAGTTCATCTTCTGCTTCACAAGTAAAGTAATAATTATCCTGAACAAAGATATCCTCATGCTTGCCCTTTTCAATTCTTCTGACATATCCGAACTCTTTGATTGTCTCTGTTTTTACAACTAATCCGCTTTCTTCACGAACCTCACGAATCAACGTTTCTTCCATGGTTTCTCCGGGCTCTATCCCTCCACCCGGCAGTTTGAAATAATCAAACTTTTTACTGTGCATCATAGCAATCTTTCCGTCTCTGATTATAATGCCCCTGACAGATGGTCTTTTCCCAACAGTTCCGTTTGGATTGTAATTCTTTTTATCTAAAATAAATAATTCTCTCATATACTGTTTCAATACTCCTCATAAAATCATTTTTATGATTAAAACAATTATCAAAACCCATATCACAACCACAGGTATCGCATAATACCACTTCTCCGGTTTTCCATATTTCCACATTCCTTCTGCTTGCTTACGGTTCCTGTTAAGTACCTCTTCGGGTATGAATTTATTTGTCAGTGCTACCAACATTGGAAGTAAAATAACATCGTCCAAATATCCCAATACCGGTATAAAGTCCGGCACCAAATCGATTGGAGAAAGTGCATACGCCACCGTAATTCCCGCAAACACCTTTGCAATCACCGGGGTATCCTTATCTTTCAATGACAAAAAAATGGCAGGAATATCTGTTTTTAGTTTTTTAGCCCGTGCTTTTAAGTCCATTACTATTTATCCCTGCATTCCATTCGCCTGTCTTATCATATCTTCTACAACAATATCGTAGATTTCTCCAACAGAGTTACAGTATTCCAAAATCTTCCACGGTTCATTTGTATGAAAATGAATTTTTATTAAATCTTCATCGCCTGCGGCAATCAAACTATTTCCCTCAAAATGTTCCAAAATGTAGTCTGAAATTTCATCTTCATCTAAATCTTTGTCTCGTCTGTCAATTAACAGCTGTGTGTCATAACGATATGCAAACTGATCGTCCTCTGCATCAATTGAATTAATTGCCATGTTATATACCTCCTGAATCGATTATATTTTGTTAGTCTGTTCCGATTAACTACCGCTTTTTCACTCCGCAAATTTCGCACATATTTTTCTTCTCCACGTTCAGTGCTTCCCCGACGGCTCCGCATTTTTCTTGCGGGATGATATGGCGACGTTTGGTGTTTTAGCAAGTTGTTTGAGGCAGAGGATGGTGGTGTATTTGGCGATTTGGATTATTCAAAAAGTGCAGAGCACTTTTTAAGAAAAAGTCCGGGTGCTGTGGACACCTTGTGTGTCTGACAGCTCCTGACTTTTTCTTGAACTGTACATCCGCAGGATGTTTTGAATGAGCCAAATCAACAAATCAAACCCCACTCACCCGCCGCCGAGTTCTTGTAAAACACCATTTCGACGCCATACGTCCTCGTCCCGTAAGGAAACTGCGGCAAGCCCTCGCGGAAAGCAGCTGAGTGGAAAGAAAAATATGTGCAAAATATATTCAAAAAATAAAGGCTGCGAAAACACATGTAAGCGTTTTCACAGCCTTTATTATATCATATTGCTCCTTTATTAACAAGTAAAACTACTCTTTTACCGCACCTACGTTAACACCCTTTACAAAGTACTTTTGCAGGAACGGATACGCAATCATGAATGGCAGGATTGCTACCATGATTGCCGCATTCTTTAAGGTTTCTGTATTGGCACCTGCTACTGCGTCCGCACCGGAGCTGCCGTAGAACATATCACGAAGCTTCATCTGGAAATTGTGAAGCTCGGTGTTGGAAATATACAGCTTGTAGTTGGTGTAATCATTCCAGTAAGCAACCGCAAACATCAGACCGATGGAAGCAAGTGCTGCCTTGGAAAGCGGAAGCACAATCTTAATGAAGGTTCCCATTGGTGTACATCCGTCGATGGAGGCAGACTCAAATAAGCTCTTTGGAATACCTTCAAAGAAATTTCTCATAAGTACCAGATTATATACGTTCATGGCCGGAAGTAAAATTACTACCCACAGGGAATTGTACAGACCAATCTTTGTCATTAACAGGTAAGTAGGAATCATACCTGCCTGGAAAATCATGGTGAATAACAGCATGTTGGCAAGTAAGTTTCTTCCCGGCATTTCAAACTGGATCAGTACATACGCGCCCAGTGTGGAAAGGGTAAGTCCAAGGAAGGTTCCGCACAGAGTGGTTAATACGGAAATCAGGAACGGACGACGGATTGCCACGTTAGTTACAATGGTTGTGTAACCGGTCACGGAAAATTCTTTCGGCCACATTCTGAGACCGTATCCTGCCTGGGCATCCAGAGAGTCAACCAGTACCTTCCAAAGCGGTACCAAAATAAACGCACACACTACCAGGAAGATAATTACGTTTACGATGGAGAACACCTTAAAGCGTTCTTTATCGATATATACGGTAAACGGTACAATGGCAGATGCGATAGCCAGTGCCAGAATGAAGAAGAAAAATCCGTCCATCTGGAGATTGCCCACATACTCGCCAAGCTTTTCGTTAAACATACCGTTCTGGCCTAAACCGGAGCCAAGCAACAGACTGCTTACTGTTAAAAGTACAGCCGCAGCAATGCTGAATACTTTGCGAAGCTTTAAGTGACTCTTTCTTGCAGCCATTACAATAAACACTATCATGCAAACCATGGAAACTACAAGAAGTACGGTTGCAATGGTAATCCATGCCTGATTCATCACATCCGGATTTACTCCAAGTGCTACTGCTGTTGTTCTCATATCCAGTACCTTTGGCAGGGATAATAGGGCAAACAGTACGGAAGTCTTGGTAAAGCCTGTGGTTAAGCCGCTGGCATTAAAAATCGGATACAGAAGTAACAATCCTAAAGTCAGGGTCATTAAGCCCACAAACATACAGTTTGCAGGAATACCGTTGTTCTTATAGCCTTCTTTACTGCGCTCGGAATAGCAGGTTCCTGCTAAGCATACTAAAAGTACCACAGCTATAAAATATCCGATGCCGTAAGTGGATGTAACAGAAGAAACTTCTTTTGTTCTCTGTCCGAAGTACTTTGCAAATACCTCCTGCTGCTGTTCTACCGGAACCATTTCCAGCAATTCTTCTAAAATATAGGCGTTTGCCTTCTTTTTATCTGCAGTAGATGCTGTATAGTCAAAGCCTTCGGAATAAGTAGCCAGTTCGGTAAGCTTTGCAGTCATTTCATCCAGGTTTTCGCTTTCCGTGAAAACTTCAGGAAGGGCTGCGACAAACTTTTCAATCGGTCTCTTCCAGCTGTTTGGAGAGCTGGTTCTGGATTTTAACTGGATATCAAACAAAATCTCTTTTTCGTAAAAATTGTTTGCTTCCTTTAATACCACGGAGCTGTCATTTGCGTCATATACCGGCATGGCAATGCTTGTCATGTAGGAGTTGTATAACAGACCCATAAACAGGGTTACAAACAGGATGCAGACAGCCAGTACTCTCTTCAACCCATTTGCTGCGCCGCGTAAAATAAGCACAATCATAACAATCAGGGCAATAAATGCCAGTACCAGACCGATACAAGACATTAAGAAAGGCGCTGTAAATACAAAGGCAGCCTCTCCGGTATATACCCCCGGATTAAAAATAATTTTTACAACATCAACAATGTTGAATGCATACTTTAAAGAGAAATCCGTCATGGCACTGCCGGTACTTTGCGGAAGGAAAAATGCTGCTATCGCTAAAACACAAAGTACCAGGGAGGCAATGCTCACACGGGAAAGTTTTTTATTCTTTTTCATGACTTCGCGCCTCCTAGACAATGCCGCGTCCGCGGACTTTCTTACTTGCATAGTTACATACAATAACAAGCAGACATCCTACCACGGAACGGAAGAAACCAACCGCCGTGGAGAAACCGTAGTCTGCGCCGGAACCGAAGGTCATATCGTATACGTAGGTCTGTAATACCTGGGATACGTCGGTTACCTGGTTATTGGTTAATACAAATACGGATTCGAACAGGTTCATAATCTTAGCCAGATTAAGAATTAATACTGTAATAATGGTATTCGCAAGACTTGGGAAGGTAATCCATCTCATACGCTGCCAACGGTTGGCACCGTCAATCTGGGCTGCCTCATAAAGTTCAGGACTGATACCGGACAGTGTTGCCAGGAAAATGATGGTTCCCCAACCGGTATCCTTCCAAATGTTAATCAAATAGTAGGTAAAACGCCACCACTCGGTGGATTCGAGGAACTTGATTTCCTCACCGTCAACAATAATACCGAGGTTTTCCAGCACGGAGTTTACAAGACCCGCATTAGAATAAGACAGAATCAACGTAAACACGGATGCTGTTACTACCCAGGACATAAAGTGCGGTAAATAAATGATTGTCTGTGTGACCTTTTTGAAAATTACATTTACCATTTCGTTTAACAGCAGGGAAATGATAACTGCCATAAAGGTATTGAGCAATAACTTAACCAAGCTCAGTTCCAATGTATTCACAAAAGAGGTCCAGAACATTTTCTCGCCAAAGAGACGCTTGAAGTTCTCCATGCCGACCCATACGATGTTGTCCGCGTCCGGATAGCTGTAAAACATGTAGCGAAGTCCGGCTAACGGCCAAAAGTTAAATACAAACAAAAATACCAGTACAGGCACGAACATCAGATAGAACCAGCGGTAGGTATAGAGTCTTGCAGAAAGTGGCTTATTGCTTACTGCGCTCTTTTTCTTTTTCCCTTTTTCCATCATGCTTCTCCCTTGTAAAACGAAATTACTTGTTTAATGCGTCCAGAATTGCCTTTACGTTGGCACCCTGCTCGTTCTGATATCTTGCCATGGCATCTTCGATGGAATATTCACCGGAAGCTACCAGTTCAACCAGCATGATTCTTGCTGCCATAACTGTGGAATAATACTTATACATAGCATCATTAGATACCATCTTTGGTGCGCTTACGCTGTTTGCATAGAACAGGTTTGCGGAATTTACTGCAGATGGTTCAATGGCATTTACACCAACGTCCTTACCCTCTTCCATTGCCACAACACCAAGCATTGGATCGATGTGGTTCTTGTTGTATAAGGAAACGCCGGTTTCTAAATCTGCCCGGAAGTGGAATTCGCCCTCTGCATAATCAATGGACTTAGCCTTTCTGCCGGTACCGGTGGTGATTGTTTCACCCTTGGTGCTCCAGTGTAAATCTTCTACACCATAGGTCCAGAGACTCTGTCCTTCCGCGCCGTCTAGCATGGTACCGAAGAATAAATCAAATGCCTGCTCCGGATTTTCACATGCGGAAGTAATAACCCACATCGGAGCATATCGCTCAATATAATTACCAAGTTCAGCAATTGGCTCTAATGCCACAAGTTCGGACGGAGAACCGATTAAAGCAAGGTTTTCTTCCAGATTGCTTGCCCAGGTTCCTGCCCAGTAAGTAAACACACCGCACTTATCCGCATAGAATTTGTTACGGCAGTCAGAAGTCTTGTTTGTGGAAAATTCCGGGTCAATTAAGCCATCGCCGACAGCCTCTGCCAGACGCTCCAGAGCATCATACATTTCCGGCTGTGTAAAACCATCCACC
>JAZSFC010000008.1:0-23554 GCA_045531955.1 Lachnospiraceae bacterium
ACAGCATGGTATAACCGGCAGTTGCCACAATATACTGCAATTTTCCGATACCGTTATAGTCTGTTACAATGCGGATTTTTTTTCCGTACTGTTTGGTTATTACCGTACTGTTTGCCAGGCCTTCCTTGGTAGCTGCCTGATAAGCCCGGACCAAGCCGCCGGTACCCAGTAAAATGCCGCCGAAGTACCGGGTAACCACCACACAGACGTTATGAATCCCCTCATTTAGCAGCACGTCCAGCATGGGACGGCCGGCAGTTTTTTGCGGTTCACCGTCATCACTGCAACGTTCCAGCTCATGATTTAATCCGATGGTATACGCGGAACAGTTATGTCGGGCGTCCCAATATTTTTTCTTGGTTGCCTCAATAAACTGAAGTGCCGTTTCTTCATCCTCGCAGGGAATGACCGTAGCAATAAACCGGGATTTTTTTTCTGTTATTTCACCCACACCGCCCTGATAGACGGTTTTATACTGTTTGTCCAAAAAAACCTCCATAGCACCTTTGTTTACACAAAACGGTTCTCTTCTTCCTTATACTCAAATCCGGCAGATGCCAGTTTCTTTATCAGTTCTTCTTTTTCCAGCTCCAAATCCTCACAGAGAGCATCCAGGTTGGAGTAAAAGTCCCTCAGTTTTAAATTGATTACACTGTACAACATGATGGGATCCTTAGGCAGATTCATATGGTTTCTCCTTCTCTATCTTCACATCGTAACTTTTATTTTAACATAAGAATATCAAAAAGTCTATTTTTAGTTTAAATTCTGAGAATCCGCTCATACTTTTCATTGAATAATGATTCAAATTCTGTTATACTACATAGTGGATAAATGTGAAAATATTACTTAATATATATTGCACAAAAAGTGAGGGACTTCTATGGATTATAGTAAAGCCGCCGTCAATAAAAAAATACGGCAATTAAAAACAACTACTACCAGGCTTTCCACAAAGGTTAAGGTTTCTGCCTACCGCTTATTTCTGGTGTTTATCGTGTTCTTTTGCATCGTTGGTGTTATGGCTGCCTTCGGAACCCTGGAAGGACTTATTTCTTCCGCCCCTGATATCAGCAACATCAATATGGTACCTACCGGCTATACCACTAAATTTTATTATGCCGACGGCACACTTGCACAGACTTTAGTCGGGGCCGGCGGTAACCGTGAATATGTTACCATCGATGAAATTCCAAAGCATGTTCAGGATGCTTTCATTGCCATCGAAGATGAACGTTTCTGGGAACATGACGGTATTGACGTTAGAAGTATTTTCCGTGCGGCAGTTGAAATGCTCTCCGCAGGTCAGTTAGAAAGCGGTGCCAGCACCATTACCCAGCAGCTGTTGAAAAACCAGGTATTCAGTGGAGGTGATGAAGAAAGAGATTTTGATAAAGCCATCCGTAAGGTTCAGGAACAGTACCTTGCTATCCAGTTAGAAAACACGTTGGATAAGGCCACCATTTTAGAATACTACTTAAATACCATTAACCTCGGGCAGGGTGCTTACGGTATCCAGATGGCCTCCCGTACCTACTTCGGCAAAAACGTAGATGAACTCACCATTTCCGAAGCAGCCGTACTGGCTTGTCTTCCAAAGTCTCCAACTAAAATGAACCCGCTCACCTATACGGAGGACAATATGGACCGCCGTGACACAGTTCTTTGGATGATGCATAAATTGGAGCTCATCACGGACGAAGAATACAAAACAGCGCTGGATGATACCGAGTCCGTTTATATGCGAATTGCTTCCCATATCGAAGAAACTTCTGAAACTTCCTACTACAGCTATTTTACCGACGAAGTTATCAACCAGTTAATGGCAGACCTTCAATCCAAACTTGGCTACAGTGCGTCTCAGGCTTCTTCCCTGATTTACACCGGAGGTCTTCGTGTTTACACCACCCAGGACCGCCAAATTCAGGAAATTTGTGATGAAGTAACCAGTAATCCGGACAGCTATCCTGAAATCGGAAAAGGCTCTTACTATGATGTTTCCTATGCTCTTTCCGTATTAAAAGCAGACGGCACCACCATCCATTACCAGCTTTCCGATTTTATTAAATACAACAATTCTTTTAAAAACAAATCATCCGTTGTAGTCCGCATTACAAAAGGTGTTTACAATCTGCTTTGTACCGATTTGGACTATGTCATGGAGTGTATCGATGAATTCCGCGCTGCCCATGTTGCAGAAGGCGATACCATTTTAGGTGAACGTATCACCCCAACCCTGCAGCCGCAGATTTCCCTTTCCATTATGAACCAGTATACCGGCGAGGTTGTGGCTCTGGTCGGCGGTCGTGGTGAAAAAACCGGCAACCGTACCTTAAACCGTGCCACCTCTACCATCCGTCAGGTTGGTTCTACCTACAAAGTATTGGCAGCATTTATGCCGGCACTTGACACCGGCGGAATGACACTTGCCACACCTTTTGATGATTCCCCGTTCTTCTATCCGGGAACTACAAAGGAAGTAAAAAACTGGTACACTAAAAATCCGCCGTTCATGGGTTTAAATACCATACGACGAGGTATTTCCTATTCCATGAATATTGTGGCAGTAAAATGTATGCAGGCGGTTAATCCGCAGGTTGGTTTTGATTATTTGAAAAAGCTCGGTTTTACAACCCTTGTTGATTATCAGGTTGGTGCAGACGGCGCAGTTTATTCCGATATTGGTCTTCCTCTTGCGCTGGGTGGCTTAACCAACGGTGTTTCCAATATTGAAATGACAGCGGCCTTTGCTTCCATCGCTAATGGTGGTATTTATAATGAGCCTTATTACTATACCAAGGTCTTGGACCATAACGGTAATGTCCTTTTAAAAACCGAAACATCTTCCCGTCAGGTTATGAAAACCTCCACCGCGTACCTGTTAACCAGCGCCATGCAGGATACCATCGTCCGTGGTTTAGGTTCGACTACACAACCTAACTTCTTGGAATATAAAATGCCGATTGCCGGTAAAACAGGTACTACCACCAACAGCATTGACCGTTGGTTCTGTGCTTACACACCATATTACACCTGTTCTATCTGGATGGGCTTTGATAACAATTTTGAAATTGAAAATCCTACCCAAAACTATATTTGGCGTGATGTTATGGAAACCATTCACAAAGAAAAGCAACTGGCTTACAAAGAATTCACCATGCCGGATTCCATATTAACCGCTACTGTTTGTACAAAATCCGGTCTTCTGGCAAAAGCAGGTGTCTGTGACGCTTATGAAGGAGGAACCACCGTAAGAGAAGAATATTTTGCAAAGGGCACCGTTCCTACAGAATACTGCGATTGTCATGTAATTGCGACCATCTGTCTGGATACGGGACATCTGGCAACAGAATATTGTACTAATGTAGAAGAACAGGTGCTTTTGGTTAAGGATGAACCAATCATCTACTATCCTACTGAATTAGACCCTACAACCGCAACACCGACTCCAGTACCGGAAGGCTATGTTCCTACGGAAAAAGAACTGGAACAGGTTAAGACCCAGTATGTATACACTACTTCGGATACAAAATATATTCTTCCGTCCGAATACTGCGCTATCCATACCTTTGTAGAAACTATTCCGCAGGATCCATTTGCTCCTGTAGATCCGTTTGTTCCGGATTTTCCGGTAAATCCGCAAAATCCGTTGGAACCGGCTATGCCAACACCAGCGCCGACTCCGGTGCCGGATACCACCGATCCTTTTTCTAACGGAGGATTCCAATCACACTAGAAACCGCCGGTGAACGCTAAACGAATATTATTTTTCAAAATAAAATACCCCATCGGTCAATCTCACTCTGCACGTGGTCTACACCACTGTGCTGCCGTAAGATTAACCGATGGGGTGTTTTGTTATAAATTTCTTCGTTTAGCGTTCACCGGCGGTTTTAATGCGCGGTTTAAAAATCAAGGAGGCAACGTAGCCGAAAATCAGGGCGGCGGAAATACCTACTGCGGAAGAAGTAAAACCGCCTTTAAATATTCCCAAGAATCCATCCTCCTGGACCGCTTTCTTTACACCCTCAAATAAGGTATGCCCGAAGCCGAGTAACGGCACTGAAGCTCCGGCACCGGCAAACTCTTTCCATGGTCCGTAAATTCCAAAAAAACTCAGTACTGTTCCCGAAATAACCAATAACACCATCACATGACCCGGTTGCAGCTTTGTACGATCCATCAAAATCTGTACCAGGGCGCAGGTTCCGCCGCCTGCTAAAAATGCAATCAGATAATCCATCCTCTGTTATTCACTCCTTCCACTCTAAAGCTACCGCATGAGCAATTCCCGGCACAGAGTCCCCTTCATTGGAACTGACTGTCGATAATAATGCCCCGGTAGGTACAAACAATACTCTCTTCCATTTTCCTTCCCTCATCTTCTGTAGAATGTAACCATTCAACGTTACTGCAGCACACCCGCAACCGGAACCACCACTATGGACGTCCTGAAATTTTGCGTCATAAATGGTCATTCCGCAATCCATATGCTGTTTTGAAATATCGTAGCCTTCTGCTTTCAGCAAGTCCAGCAGAATCTCACTACCTACCGCCCCCAAATCTCCGGTAACAATTCGGTCATAATATTCCGGAGATATGCCAAACTCCTTTAAATGGGTAGCAATCGTAGAAACAGCCGCCGGAGCCATACATGCTCCCATATTTGCCTTGTCTGTTATGCCATAGTCCACAATTTTTCCCGGCGTAGCTGCTATAATATAAATACCGCTTTCTCCACCTCTGTGTTCCAATACAGCCGCTCCGCTTCCTGTTACCGTCCACGTTGCACAAGGGGGGCGCTGATTTCCATAGCTTAACGGAAAACGGAATTCCTTTTCCGCTGTGGCATAATGACTGGAGGTTGCTGCCACCGCACACTTTGCCAAACCGGATTCTAATAGAACTGATGCCAGTATCAAGGATTCCCCCATAGTAGAGCAGGCTCCGTACACACCGAATACAGGGATTTGAAGCGATTTTACTCCAAACGAGCTGGCTGTCATCTGCCGGAGTAAATCTCCGCAAAATAAATAATCAATCTCTTGCTTTGTCTTGCCTGCTTTTTCAATGGCACATTCTATCGTCTTCTTTAGCATTCGACTTTCTGACTCTTCCCAGGTTTCCCCGTCGAACTTTCCCGTTTCATCGTAAGCATCCAAATATGCTCCCAGAGGGCCGTCCTTTTCCATTGCTCCGCCGGTACAGGCTCCGGTACGGATTTGAATCGGCTGACTAAATCGAAAACTTTGCATACTGTTACCTCTTTTTCATTTTTTTTAGTATGTAAAGAAAGACCGGAAACTATACAGTCTCCGGTCTTTTTTCTTATTCATCCTCTTCTGTTAAATGTTTATCTAAAAATTCAAGAAAGTCCTCAATCGGCATTGGCCGTGCATAATAAAATCCCTGTGCAAACCGGCAACCTGCATTTTTCAGAAGCTTTACCTGTTCTTCTGTTTCAACACCTTCTGCCAATACCCGGAAGCCCAGTTTTTTAATCATATTGATTAACAGTTGCAAGAAATCCGCAGAGAAATTGTCCTTACCGGTTTCCACATCCAAAAGGAACTGACGATCTAGCTTAACAATATCCGCTTTCACTCTGGATAATACATTTAAGGAGGAATATCCTGCACCAAAGTCATCAATAGAAACGGAAAAACCTCTCTTTTTCAGCTGGCAAATACTTTCAATCAATGGTGCCAAATCCTGCATAAACACGGACTCTGTGATTTCAATTTCCATTGTCTCGGCAGGAACATCAAATTGGGCCATCAATTCATCCAGGCGTTCCAGATAAGTCTGGTTTTCCTGATGCTTACGGGAAAAATTGACCGAAATTTTTACAATCTGCTTTCCCTCCTGCAACCGTTTTTGCTGCATTTCCAGCACCTGTCGCATCATTTCAAAATCCAGGTGGGTAACAAAACCGTTTTCTTCGAAAATCGGAATAAATTCTCCCGGGGAAACCATGGTTCCATCCGGTTTAAACCAGCGCACCAAAGCTTCCGCACCGATAATCCGGTCAGTAAACATATTCATCTTTGGCTGCAAATACACTTTAAATTCGTGATTTTCCAGCGCTTCCGACATATGGGAAACAATTTCCATCTGCTTCTGCTGCTCATTTTTTAGTTCGGCAGTATATACTTCTACCTGAACTGTTGCGTCTTTTTTTACACTCTTTCTGGCAGTATTGGCATTATCAATATTCAAAGAAACATTTCCGAGGCTTCTGTCGAGTACTGCGATACCTCCCGCAATACCGAGCTTGCATTTCGGATAATACCGGTGTGCTGCCTCACAGAATTCTTCTCCGCGTTTCAGGAAGTTCTGCTTCAGTTCTTCCAAATCATCCAATTCATACAAAGAAACAAAGCTGTCTGCTGTAATTCTGCACTGGAATATCGCCGAACTGTCCTTTAAAAACTGACCATATTCTTTTAACAAATTATTACCTGCATTATAGCCATAGGTTTCATTAAAAAACTTAAAATTGGTAAAATCCGTGTACAGCAAAACAAATTGTTTATTCGGATGATCATTGACATGCTGTTCCGCAGATGTAGTAAAATAAGTCAGATTCAACATACCAGTCAGACGGTCATATTTTGATCTGTATTCTGCTTCTTCTTTCTGACGCTGCTTTTCTAACTGCTGGAAGTACCGTTTCACAACAAAGTCACCCAGTTTTAGCAGCATTGGCATTTCTTCCTGCCAGATTCTTTCTTCCCGGCGGTCAACCAAAACACAATATCCGTCCACTCCTGCATCTTTTATTCGGAAAGAAACCATGGATTTTGCACGGTTTACATTTTCCCCGATAAACTCTTTTTCAGTAAGAACCACATATTCTGTTTCTTCACCCGTATAAAGGAGCTTTTCCCAATCCGGTTCTCCGTTTGGGCTTAGCGGATGATGGTAAAACTGGTCTGTATTGTTTTCACCCCAATGGAACATTATTTCGTACTTTCCGCCATTGTGACGGTGCACATATAAAATATCCTGGAAGTGGAAAAATCTTGTAACCACGTCAGACAACAACCGTAACGCGCCGCGAATATCCGTAATATTTTCAAACAGCTCATGGGCGAACAACATAACATCGCCCTCCGTATGAATAATCGCCTCACTGGAATCCCGTTCTGTTTCCGGATTATTCTGCTTTTCTTTATGGATATGCTTTGTCTCCATATAGTCATTATACAATGCAGCAGCACCCTTGGAATTTTGTTTTAAATAGCATAGGGCCACATCCGCTTTATGCTGCAGTTCTTCCAGCGTCTGGCCGTTGTGTTCGTGTTTTGCAAAACCAAAGGAGACAGAAATTCTTAATTCATCATTGTCACCGGCATGAATTCTGGACACTCTGCGGTTAACACGATTAATACGCGCTAATATATCTTCTGTTTCCAGTTCTTCCAAATATACAATAAATTCGTCTCCGCCCACACGACCGATAATGCATTCCGGAAACAATTCCACCAAAGCATTGGCAAAGGTACAAAGAACACCATCTCCAAACAAATGCCCCATGGTATCATTAATAGCTTTGAAGTCATCTACATCGGTTAACACTACATATGCGTTTTTTCCTTCGCTCAAAGCAAGTTTTTCTTTTATCAGCTGTTCTGCTGTCTGCTTATTATAAAGTCCGGTTAACTGATCCCGTTCTCTTTGGAATTTTAATTCCTGCTCCTGTTTGACTTTTTCATCAATATTACTGATTTTTCCGATAACATGAGACGGTTTTCCCTGCTTATCCAACATAGTCTTGGCTTCTACAGAAACCCAGGTATATTTTCCTTCCTCATACTGTTTTCTGACCTCCGCATAAATTTCCGGTTTACCGGAGCGGAAATCTTCACATAATTGTTGTAGTTTCTCTCTGTCATCAACATGGAACAGTTCTCCCATAATGGAACCGTCCAAAATTCTTTTTGTATAATTTTCCACTACAGGCTTATAGCGAAGAGCATCTATTAATATTTCCTTACGGTTGTAGTAACGCATGCAGTCTTCTTCTATATCATACTCAAATAAAGAATCCGCAGACAAACCTGCTACTACTTCCAGACGCTCATGCTCCTTTTTGGCCTGCTCCTCCGCCCGTTTTTGCTCATCAATATCCAGTAAAACATATTGCATCAAAATCTGTTCATCTGTACGGGATACAATGGAGCTTCTAACTTCAATCCAGTGCTTTTCACCATTTTTCTTACGAATGGCATACTCTCTTCGGAGTCCTCTGCCTGCACGAAGTGCTTCTTCCACAAATTCCTTGCCCCAAACCACACTGTCAGAGGCTACATGCCCCATAGCCAGGCGGTTAATTCTCGTCATATATTCCTCCGGTGTTTCACCTAAAATTCGCTCAATACCTTCCGATACATACTCCATTTGCATTTCTTCGTCAGTATATGCCACACGAATAATACATCCCGGGAAATTATTAATCATGGAATCTGCTAACCATTTTATGTTTTCTACCGATTCTCTCTCCATTTTTCCACCTACATTTCTTCGCATTGGATATTTTATCTGTGTTCTCTGATTTCAGCAATCAGATCAGCATGAAATTTTCCTTCTTTTAACATCCGGATTTCCTGTAAATACGGCGGTAGTGTTTTTTGCACCACTTCATCGGATTCCGTGACATACGGTGATTCCAAAATTTTTGGTACCTCCATAAAATCTTTATGATGGACAATATAGTTCAGAGCTTCAAAACCGATTTCCCCGAAACCGATGTTTTCATGACGGTCCTTTGCTGCTCCCTGCACATTTTTACTGTCATTAATGTGAAATACCGCAATTTGTTTTTTATCCAGTATGCGGTCAAATTTATCGATTACTCCGTCAAAATCCCGGATAATATCATATCCCGCATCATGGGTATGGCAAGTATCAAAACATACTCTTAACTTGTTATTGTGAACTACACCGTCATATATTGCGGCCAGCTCTTCAAAAGATTTTCCCAATTCGCTTCCCTTACCGGCCATGGTTTCCAGTGCAACGGTAATCGGCATATCCGCTGTCAGAACTTCATTCAATCCTTTTACAATTTGTGCAATTCCGGCCTGTTCTCCCGCACCGACATGGGAGCCCGGATGAAGTACAATGGTTGTTGCCTGCATGGCAACGGAACGCTCAATTTCCTTTGCCAGAAATTCCACTGCAAGAGCAAAAGTTTCTGCCTTTTCCGTATTCCCAAGATTGATAATATATGGTGCATGAATAATAAATTCATTGATTCCATGCTCTCTTGCCAATGTAAGTCCGGCATCAATATTCAATTCCGAGATTTCTTTTCTTCTTGTGTTTTGCGGTGCACCGGTATAAACCATAAACGTATTAGCACCATATGAAAGGGCTTCTTTTACCGAACCCAGGAACATTTCTTTTCCGCTCATCCCTACATGGGAACCTAATTTCAACATAGATTTTCCTCGCAACTTCAAAATTTACTTATCTTCTGCCACTGCAGTTTCCGGTTGCTTTACTTCATAAGGCTCAACAATCAGCTTAACACCTTCAATTGCAGTCACCTTAACAAGAGACCCTTTTTCCATAACAACCGTATCCTTGGCAGAACGCGCTGTCCATTCCTTTCCGTCAGCAAACGCAGCACCTGTCTGATTATAGTTATCAATTGTTTCAATAACTTTTGCCACTTCACCAATGACACTTTCATAGTTAGTTTTTACGTTCTTATTCATCAGATACTTTTTCACAAACGGTCTGGTAGCCACTAAAAGAATACCGGAAACCACTAAAAAGGTAACTGCCTGCCATACAATTCCTGCTCCTGCCATGGATAAAATCATGGCTACCAGTGCACCTCCGGCAAACCAAATAGAAAACAGTCCTACCGTCATACATTCTGCTACAACAAAAATTATTACTAACGCTAACCAAACATACATCATATCTTTTTCCTCCTTTGATTCCAATATATTCTCCTTGAGTTCATATTAAACTCACCCACTCTTTATTCTACACGATTTATCACAATTTCTCAATAGAAAAATAAAAAAATAGTTCCAAAACGGAACTATTTTTTTATAGTTTACAAAGAAACCGATAATTTTCTAAAATTTTCTGAATCTGTTGTAACGAAGTTTTGCAACCTCATCCCCTGTCATCAGATTATATTTTTTAAAAAATGCTGACATACACGTTTTCATTACTTCGGAAATTTTATCCGCCGTCTCACTTTCTGCGCCGCCGAATTCCGGAATAATCCGGTCCACTACCTGAAGACGGTAGAGCTCTTGTGCTGTCAGTTTCATAATTTCTGCCGCTTCTTCCGCTCTCTGCTCAGTCTTCCAAAGAATGGAGGAATATCCTTCCGGTGATAAAATAGCATAGGTCGAATTTTCTAACATCCATACCTCATTACCAACTGCTGTTGCAAGGGCACCACCGCTACCCCCTTCTCCGATGAGAATGCAAAGAACCGGCACTTTTAATCCTGCCATCTCCATAATACTTCTGGCAATTGCTTCTCCTTGCCCCCGTTCTTCTGCGTCAATACCGCAAAACGCGCCGGACGTATTAATGAATGTCACCACCGGACGTCCGAATTTTTCTGCCTGCTTCATCAAGCGTACCGCTTTGCGGTAACCATCCGGCATCGGCATACCGAAATTTCTCTTCATACGATCCTGTAAATCAGAACCTCTAAGATCTGCCAAAACCGTAACCGGCATACCGGAAAAAGTGGCCAAACCACCAATTAAAGCCCCGTCATCCCTAAAACACCGGTCTCCGTGAAGCTCATAAAAACAATCAAACACTCTGTCAATATAGTCCGTTGCAGATGCGCGGAACGCATTCCGGCACATCTTTACCTTTTCCCAGGCGGAAATTTCTTCCTCATACACATTCGGAAGCTGTGGCAATGTTTTAATTTTAAATCTCTTTGCCAACGTACGTTCTGTTTTGTGGGCTCTTAATAAGAACGCCAAATTTTCTCTCGCATGCGGACGTTCCAAAATACCGTCAATCATACCATGCTCCAGCAAAAATTCCGACGTCTGGAATCCTGCGGGAAGCTTTTGTCCGATGGTCTGTTCAATTACTCTCGGACCGGCAAAACCGACTCTTGCTCCCGGTTCTGCTAAAATAATATCGCCCAGCGTAGCAAAGCTGGCAGTAACCCCGCCCATGGTCGGGTCGGTTAATACGGAACAATAAAACAGCCCCGCATCGGAATGCAGTTTTACTGCTGCCGCAGTTTTTTCCATCTGCATCAGGGAAATGATTGCTTCCTGCATTCTGGCTCCACCGGAACAACAGTATAGAATTAAAGGAAGACGTTCTTCGATTGCACGTTCAAAAGCAGCGGTGATACGCTCACCCATTTCGTGCCCCATGCTTCCAATCATAAAATTTGGATCACAAACACCAATTACGGTTTCTTCTCCCATAATTTTTGCTTTTCCAATGGTTACCGCTTCGGAAGCACCGCTTTTTTTTCTTGCAGCCTCCAGTTTTTCTTCATATCCTTCAATTTTCAAAGGATTTTCATCCTTTGGCTTCTTAAACCACGGTTCAAAGGTTCCCTCATCCACTAACATAGTGATACGGGCCTTTGCACTGACCGTCATATACTTTCCGCAATCCGGACAAATATAATAATTTTCTAAAGATGTGGAACCGTCGTAGGTTTTCTTACAAGCATTACAGGTTCCGTGCATTCTTACTACTCTGGTTGTGTAGTCCTTTGTTACAGGCTTTTTACTGAATAATGCCATACAATTCTCCTTATATCCCGCAGGCAGAGGCCATAACTTCCGCCCACATGAGGAGCAGTGTATTTATATTTTAACCTCCGGCATGAGTTCAGTGCTCATCACAGAAAGAACCTTATCCAGTACTGCCAGTTCTTCCTCGGAAAAACGTTCCCTCATACGTTCAGTTACCTGACGTACATACACTGCATTCATGTTATAATAGTCATAATATTTGTCTGTTACTTCCAGATGATATTCCCGCTTGTCATCCTCGGACTGCACCTTCCGCACATAACCTTTTTTTATCAGGGAATTCACCTTATATGCCGCATTCGGCGACGAAATCTGAATAAAGGAAGCGAACTCACCAATGGTCGGATTTCCCATGGCATGAATAATTTCTATGCAGTAGGTTTCCACTGTAGTCAGGGACGTTTCCCTCTGCTGGATTTTCTCAAATAAAGATTTGTAAAAATGTAATTTGAATTTTGTATACACTTGGATAAAAGCTTCCTCTATCATAATATTACCACCTTTTCTAATTGAACTTGATACTTCTATGTTACAACTAGTTTTACTGAATTGCAAAGGTTAATTCTGCGGTTACCGCAATTTTGCCATTCACGGTGGCGCATGCCTTACCGATTCCTACCGGTCCTCTTCTGGAAATGATTTCGCAGCTCAGCTCCAAAACATCTCCCGGTACTACCTGTTTACGGAATCTCGCGTTCTTAATTCCGCCAAAGAATGCTATTTTTCCTTTGTTTTCTTCCTCACAAAGAATAGCGCACGCACCTGTCTGGGCAAGGGCTTCAATAATCAGCACTCCCGGCATGACATGCATCTGCGGAAAATGACCCATAAACTGCATTTCATTGGCAGATACGCACTTGATTCCCTTTGCGGATTTGCCCGGCTCCATTTCCACAATTTTATCTACCAGTAAAAACGGATACCGGTGTGGCAGAATTTGCTGAATTTCATTCGAATTTAACTGCATTCCGGTTTCCTCCTTACTTGTACTTTTTCATCAAAATCGTTGCATTATGCCCGCCGAATCCCAGGGAATTGGACATTGCATATTCAATCTCCACGTTTCTGCCGACATTCGGTACAATATCCAAATCGCATTCTTCATCCGGTACCTGATAGTTAATAGTGGCCGGTGCAAAATTATTCTGTACCGCCAACGCAGTCACTAATGCTTCTACAGCACCACTGGCTCCTAGCAAATGACCGGTCATGGATTTTGTGGAGCTCATCATCAAATTCTTTGCATGCTCACCAAAAGCAAGTTTCACTGCTCTTGTTTCTCCCTTATCGTTTAACGGTGTGGAAGTTCCGTGAGCGTTGATATACTGAATCTGCTCCGGAGATACTCCGCCATCTTTCATAGCCAGCTGCATACACTTTGCCGCGCCACTGCCATCTTCCAGCGGAGCAGTAATATGATGGGCATCACAGTTCGTACCGTAACCCACAATCTCTGCATAAATTTTAGCTCCTCGTGCAATCGCATGCTCTAATTCTTCCAGAATAAGAACAGCTGCACCTTCGCCCATAACGAAACCGCTGCGCTCCTTATCAAACGGAATGGAAGCCCGCATTGGGTCTTCTGCTCTGGACAAGGCGTTTAAAGAAGTAAACGCACCAACTCCCAGCTCCGTAATACTTGCTTCTGCACCGCCGCAAAGCATAACTTCTGCGTATCCGTCACGGATGTGGCGGAAACCGTCCCCCACTGCGTTCGTTCCGCTGGCACAGGCTGTTACCACATTGCTGCACATGCCTCTAAGACCATGCTCAATCGCAATACGTCCTGCTGCTATATTACCGATGCAGGACGGAATAAAATATGGGGAAACCCGGTCAAAGCCCTTTTCTCTTCCGGTATCCTGACCATCCGCAATGGTCTGCATGCCACCAATACCGCTGGAAATAATAGCTCCGCAACGGTCAGAATCTGCCTCGAAAGAAATCGCTGCGTCCTGTACCGCTTCCTTTGCGGCAATCAGGGCAAATGCCGTAAATTTATCCATTTTACGAAGCTCTTTTTTATCGATAAACTCTTCCAAATTCAGATTTTTTACTTCACCCGCGACCTTTACCTTGCGGTCGGTGGTATCAAAATGTGTAATCGGTGCGATACCGCACTTACCTGCCTTTACATTTTCCCAGGTTTCCGACACGGTATTTCCGATTGGTGTTACTGCACCAAGCCCTGTAATTACTACTCGTCTCATATACCCATTCCTCCGTCTACACTAATAACCTGACCGGTAATATATGCCGCCTTATCAGATGCCAGAAATGCTACCATGTCTGCAATTTCTTCCGGTGCTCCGGCTCTTCCTGCAGGGATTCCCGCCATCATCGCTTCTTTTACTTTTTCCGGAATCACGGCGGTCATGTCTGTTTCAATCATCCCCGGTGCCACTGCATTCACTGTAATATTGCGGGATGCCAGCTCTTTTGCTGCCGATTTTGTCATGCCAATAACACCGGCTTTGCTGGCTGCATAGTTTACCTGACCCACGTTACCGTGAAGTCCGACTACGCTGCTTAAATTGATAATTCTTCCGTATCTTTGCTTAATCATTAATTTGGAGGCCAGCTGCATGCAATGGAAAGAGCCCTTTAAATTGGTATTAATAACTTCCATGAAGTCTGCTTCCGTCATGCCAATCATCAGCTTATCTTTTGTGATACCTGCATTATTTACCAAAATATCAATTTTACCAAAATGCGCTTTCACGCAATCTATCATTGCTTTGCATTCCTCTGCATTTGCCACATCCGCCTTGATTACCAGTGTATTCGCGCCATATGCAGCACAAAGTTCTTCCGTCTGTTTTGCCGCATCCGCATTACCTGCGTAGTTTATTGCCACATCTGCACCCGCTTTGGCAAGAGCCACCGCAATGGCTCTGCCGATGCCACGGCTTGCACCGGTAACAAGGGCACATTTTCCTGCTAAATTCATGTTATTCTCCTTCGGCTCATTGCCTATCCCAATTATAAATTAATTGCCCTTTAATGCCACCAGTGTTGATGCAAGACTATCCATGTCTTCCACAACGTAGGATGTCATCTCCGGTGCTGTTCTTTTAACAAAACCGCTGAGCACCTTGCCCGGTCCGATTTCCACAACTGTGTCTACTCCCTTGGCTGCAAGCAATTTAATGGTATCTTCCATGTAAATGCTGCTTTGTACCTGCTGTACCAACAGTTCTTCGATCGTTTTATCTTCCGGAAGTTCCGCTGCCACCGTATTAAAGATAACCGGTATCTGCATTTTACCAAAAGAAATTTCCTCAAATTTCTGTTTTAAAGCATCTCCTGCAGGCTTCATGAACTTTGTATGGAACGGTCCGCTCACTTTTAACGGCATGGAGCGCTTTGCTCCTGCTTCCTTTGCCAGGATTTCTGCTGCTGCCACAGCTTCTTCTTCGCCGCAGATTACATATTGACCGGTACAGTTAAAATTAGACACGGTAACATAGTGTCCGGTTGCTTCACAAGCTTTGTTGCAAATTTCCTGTAATGCAGCACTTTCCATTCCCATTACCGCACTCATTTTGCATGTAATGCCGCTCGCTGCATCTTCCATCGCCTTACCACGGAATGCCACCAGTTCCACCAGCGTTTTTGCATCAAATACTCCTGCTGCATGAAGGGCGCTGTATTCACCAAGGCTTAATCCAGCCACGTAATCCGGCACAAGGCCTTCTTTCTTTAAAATTGCCGTAACACCTGCCGCAAAAGCAGCCATACAAGGCTGGGTATAACGTGTCTGTGACAACTGCTCTTCCGGTCCGTGAAACATTAACTCTTTTAAATCAAAATCCAGATTTACAGCATCCAAAATTTCCGCAAACTCGGCACGGTTTTCATAAAAATCCTTTCCCATGCCCGCCTTCTGGCTGCCTTGACCTGCATATAAAAATGCTAATTTCATGTTATTCTCCTGTTCTCCCATATCGGATTATGATTTAAAACTCACCATCCAACTTAAGATATGTCTTCTTTGCACCATCAAACATATCCTCAAAAATTTCTGACAAGCTACGGATTTCCTTTACCTGCCCAGCCACCTGACCGGCCATTAGAGAACCGGTTTTTGTGTCTCCGTCAAATACAGCCCGTCTTAGGGAACCTAACGTGAAATTTTCCAGCTCCATCTTATCCGCACCTTCTTTTTCACGCTTTACATATTCTCTTGCCATCTGATTCTTTAAAATGCGGACCGGCGTACCACCGATGCGGCCGGTAACAATCGTGTCATTGTCCTTTGCCTTTAACACCGCTTCTTTATAGTTATCATGAATCGGACATTCCTTACTTGCAAGAAGGCAGGTACCCACCTGTACACCACTGGCGCCCAGAGCAAATGCCGCCAAAACCTGTCTGCCGTCTGCAATGCCTCCGGCCGCGATAACCGGAATGTTTAGCGCATCCACCATCTGCGGAATCATTGCCATGGTTGTCATTTCACCCACATGACCGCCGCTTTCGGTACCTTCTGCAATGATGTAGTCTGCACCGGCTGCTTCTAAGCGCTTAGCAATCAACGTACTGGTCATTACCGGCATAACAAGGCTGCCGTTTTCCTTCCAGGCTGCCATGAATGGCGCCGGATTTCCTGCTCCGGTAGTAATAACCGCAATCTTCTCCTTTGCAAGTAAGTCTGCAATCTGCTCTGCCTGCGGATTCATCAGCATTAAATTTACGCCAAACGGTTTATCCGTCAGCTTTTTACAGATGGCAATCTGTTCTTCCACCTGCTCTACCGTCCAACCGCCTGCACCAATCAGTCCCAATGCACCTGCATTGGAAACCGCAGCCGCAAATTCTCCTGTGGCAATATTTGCCATGCCGCCCTGAATTAACGGATAGCGGATTCCCAGCTTTTTGTCTATTCTCATGTTTTTCTCCTTATTCCCATTAAAACTCCAATAACATACTGCCCCAGGTAAAACCTGCACCAAAGCCTACGATGATAATCTTTTTCCCCGGTACCAGCAATCCCTGTTCGTCCATTTCTGCCAAGCCGAGAGGAATGCTTGCTGCTGAAGTGTTTCCGTATTTCTGTATTATTTTGAAAAACTTTTCCTCGGGCGCTTTAAACTGCTTGCGTACATAATCAATGATACGTTCATTTGCCTGATGACACAGCACATAATCGATATCTTCCATGGTAAGGTTTGCCTGTTCCAACACCATTTTAGCTGCCTTCGTCATATACTGGGTTGCAAAACGGAATACCGTTTGCCCGTCCATGTAAATATACGGATGACCGGTAAGGTGTCCGTGACATCCAAGGGCCGTCCGGTTTCCTTCCGTTCCCCAGACACCGTAAAACTTCTTCTCCGGATTTCTTTTGATAATTGCAGCTCCTGCACCGTCTCCGAACAACACACAGGTACTTCGGTCTGTCATATCCGCTCTTGTGGATAACTGCTCACTGCCGATGACCAGTGCATATGGTCTCTTCTCATCCTGAAGCAATGAACCAGCCACCCGGAGAGCATAAATAAAGCCGGAGCAGGCTGCATTAATGTCAAAAGCTGGAATGTCACTTGGAAGACCTAACTCTTCCTGCAAGATACAAGCCATGGAAGGCATAATGTAGTCCGGTGTACCAGTACCTACAATTACTGCGCCAATCTGCTCTTTTTCAATGTTGCCCCTCATTAAAGCTTCTGTTGCTGCCCGGAAAGCCAGCTCCCAGTTCTGTTCCCCGTCGCAAAAGTATCTTTGCTTAATACCGGTTCTGGTAGAAATCCACTCATCACTGGTGTCCACGATTTTACTCATATCATCGTTGGTAACCAGCTTGTTCGGAAGCGCCTTTCCGGTTGCTATAATTTGTATTGCGTCCATAACTCTACCTATTTGTTATTCTCAATGTATGTAACGATATCCTGTACTGCCTTAAAATTAGCCAGTTCTTCATCCGGAATGCTGATTTCAAATGCTTCTTCCAGTGCCATGTTAAGTTCTACCGCGTCTAAGGAATCTGCACCTAAATCTTCTGTTAAGGATGCTTCCAAAGTTACCTTTTCCTCATCACAGCTTAATGTGTTTACGATAATTTCCTTTACTTTTTCGAATGTCATTTTGTTAGTCTCCTTTTCTTTTTTTCAATTGTTACAATTTTGTTACAACTGTTTCAAATATTTTACTTAAATATTTTTAACTAAAATATCTGAGGTTATAATAGTTCATCTTGTTAACTATGTCAAGCATTTTTTGAAAAAAATATATCTTTTTCATAGAATATCTGATAAACTTGTAGTGGACAGTAATGTTAACAACATACAAGATATATGATATCCGTACATAATAATGCATAACATGAAGGATTCTTTAAAGAAACGAGGAGACAGTCAGACATGGACACAAAAACACTACAGGATTTAAAATCCTTGATTACTGATACCCTCTCCGATATTACCATCAGCAATCCGGAGAAAACCGAAAACTTAACCAAAATTAAAATCCGCCAAATGGAGCTCAAAGGTAAGGTACAATATCAAATTGAAGAATTTACCAAAACCCAGGCCTTTCATAAAAATGTAAGCCTTAAGGAATTGCAGGAGCTCTTTCCAACCTACTTTGAAAACCGCTTCCGCCAGGCGCAACTGCATTTACAAGGTGAAGATGTACAGATTCTGGTAAGTAAAAAAGGCGCCGTTTCCATTCTTCGTAAAAAAGCAAAGGGAGAAACCATTCCAAAGCTTCCCCTGACCCATAACCGTACCAAAAATTATATTCTGAACGAAGGAACCGCAGTACCGTTTTTAGTGGAATTGGGCGTAATGACCAAGGACGGTGCCGTTACCAAAGCAAAGTACGATAAATTCCGCCAGATTAACCGCTTCTTAGAATTTGTCCAGGATATTTTACCTGCCCTTCCAATCGACCGCACTATCACCATCCTGGATTTTGGCTGCGGCAAGTCCTATCTCACCTTTGCCATTTATCACTTTTTAAAGGTGCTTCACGGTAGAGACGTGCGCATCATCGGCCTGGACTTAAAGAAAGACGTTATTGCCAACTGTAACCGTCTGGCAGAAAAGCTTGGTTATTCCGAGCTTACCTTCCTTCACGGTGACATTGCAGACTACGAAGGCATGAACCAGGTGGATATGGTGGTAACCTTACACGCCTGTGACACTGCTACCGATTTTGCCCTGGCCAAAGCCATCGGCTGGGATGCTTCGGTTATCTTAAGCGTGCCTTGTTGCCAGCACGAATTAAACAAGCAAATAAAAAATGAGGAGCTTTCTCCGCTCTTAAAATACGGCCTTATTAAGGAACGTACCGCTGCCCTGTTCACCGATGCCATCCGTGGAAATCTATTGGAAGCAGCCGGCTATCAGACCCAAATTTTAGAGTTTATTGATATGGAGCATACGCCAAAGAATATTCTCCTCCGAGCAGTAAGAAAGCAGAAACTGAGTGAAGAAAAGTTGCAAAAGAATTTGGAGGAAATAGAACCGACATTAGCGCTGCTACATGCAGAGCCAACCCTGTATCAGTTGTTGAAGAAGTAAACATACAAAAGGAGCTTTGTTTCTGTACCCGTATCAGTCACAGAAACAAAGCTCTTTGATTAGCCCATACACTCGCTTTTCTCAAAATATGTTTTCACTAAATTTGTTATTTCACTTATTTTTTTAATGTTTTCTTCCGTTTTCATTGTACTTACAGCATAATCATAAATTTGTCCTATATTAGGTGTTATTCCTTCCACTAATTCATTCATCCATTGATATCTTGGCATTATCCAAACATGAAAATGAATATTTTCTTTTTCTTCAAAAAGAACATTAAATCTGTCACAAATATTATTATTTCTTAAAATTTTAATAGTCTTATCAACAATTTCAAACAGTTCATTTTTTTCTTCCGTGCTTAATTCTTCAAACTTATCTATGCATCTTTTTGGTGATACAATGAAAAAACCCGGAATCGGCAATTCCCAATCCTGTGATAAAACGAAGTTTTCATTTTCATACGCCATGCCACATGGCAATTCAAATTCATGTTTCGCATAAGCACATCCCGGACAACCGTTAAATTCTATTTTTTCATTTGCGTAATTTATCATATAATCACTCCGTTCATATTTTTTTCATTCATTATATCAGCAGCACCTGCTGATTTCACTCGGATACAGCCTTTAAATATACCTCATCCACGCCATTTCTATAACCTTCAAAAGTTTGCAGTACTTCCACATCGGGCATAACACCTGCATAGATATCCTCCGAACGTACATAAGCGCGTGTATTAAGCTCGCGATAGAAGGCTTTACGTGTTGTAACAGTCAACGTTCCTCCTGTATTCTCAAGCACAGATTCTATAATTCCGGTATAATTATAGACTGCCTGTCCGGCTTCTTCCCCGTATAGCACAACATCATCAAAAGTAAACAACGTCCTATCAATGGCATCAACAGCTGCTGAGTAAGTTCCCTTTCCCATTAAAATCTTGATAGGATACTGTTT
The DNA here is from genome assembly GCA_045531955.1 of Lachnospiraceae bacterium. Classification (GTDB taxonomy): domain Bacteria; phylum Bacillota; class Clostridia; order Lachnospirales; family Lachnospiraceae; genus SIG299. The sequence continues at coordinate 20,261 of JAZSFC010000008.1, forward strand.
CAAATATTTTTTGTGCTTTGCCACAGCATTATCCCAGAGATGCGAAAAACCTCCGGTATTATTTCTAAGATCCAAGACAAAGTAATCAATTTCCGCCTCATGTGCTTTCATATCCTCTATCAGCTGGTCAAAAAACACTTCAAAAGCCGGATATATGGAGTATTCCTCCTTTACTGTAACATCATAACATTTATTGTATTGCAAATACAATGTCCGATTCTCCTTGTCTATCTCATAGTAAAATGGCATCTTTCCTTCCCTACGATATATTGCCTCTCCATACGGCAATTTCTTTAGTTCCGATTCCAGTTCTACTGTTTGAATATTCTGCAAACCATCCGTTCTTACCGCCTCCATACGATGTTCAAACCGGAGACCGTCCTTTTCAACAGTAAGTGTTATATAGTTGGAACCTGGAGCTGAAATACCCAAATATTCCAGTTCACTCTTATGTAATCCTCCCTCTAAGGACTGTTCAAACAGACTTTTCAACCACATCTGTGTTTCATTAGAGTATATCCTATCATATCTTGAAAGCACTTCCTCCAAACTAATGCCATTAATAGCAAGTAATTTTCCACCTAAGCAGTCCCGATCTTCTTCCACTGTTTTCAAAATATAAAATCCATCAGAAAACCATTTACCATCTATCTCAAATGACGTATAATAATTTTTTGTCCGGTAGTCTAATGCAGGGAAAAAACTGATATGGGCAATATGTATATCTGAAATAATCTCCTGTATCTTATAAGTAATTTCATCATCATTCCACATTCCTTCTTCAATCTGACTGATTAGTTCTGATAGCCTTGCATTTCTCTCTTTCTCCGGAAGATATTCATTGACTCCTGCCGCACTGCTAAGTCCTTCCCTCAAAGGACCATCAATTTCTTTCATCCATGCTTTTTGATGCTGTAACCTCAAATATTCCTTCGACCGTCCAATTCCGTAGGAAGAAAGAAAAGCCATCAAAACAAAAAGAACAAAATATAGTATTCCAAAGTTTCCAAAAATACACTTTGCCTTCCGGCCTTCCACACAGAAATCTGCCTCTTTCAAATAGAATTTCTTTCTTTTGGATATCCAAAGACTAATACCAATAAAACCACTGATGATAAATACCACCAACCATAGCAATAACAACATCAGACCAGGGGCCATTTGCTTTATAAGCACCATCATTTGTTCTTCCGCAACGTTCATCGACAAGATTTTTGATAACGCCTCAAAATCTATTCTATTGAATAACACAAGCACTGCTATCGTTAAAGACAGTTCGCAAATCATACGGAATATAATGGTATACCATATTTTTCCTGTCCTGATATAAATATACGCAAAGAAAGCTCCTAACCCGACAGAATAGAAAAAATGTATAAAATCACCTTGATACAAGGCATACAAGAGCCCAGAAGCCAAAATAGCCATTCCTTCACCGTAGATATGAACTCTGTCAATGAAAAGCTTTCTAAATATCAATTCCTCAAATATGGGCGTTACAACACCAATCGTCAATATTCTCCAGAACAGTTCCGCATTGGTCATATCTTCCTGCAAACTACCGGTACCTACATTGCTCATTTTAAATAAAAACATAGCAGAGATGACAGCTCCAATAATAAATCCTACCAAAAGAATTCCTTGATTCATGAAAATACAGTTCATAAACTGCCCAAAAGTCATCTTGTGTTGTTCCAACGGATTTTTTTTGATTTTATTACAAACACAGCAGAAGATCGGGAAAGCAACCACGCACTCACACAAAATAGTTTTCAAACCAGAATACCATGGTGCTGATGTTACACTCTCCCCAAACAACTCAGGCATTATGCTCTTATACAAAAGTGTCAGTACGCCGGCCAAACATACATATAATGCCAATCCTAACCCTATTTTTCCGTATACCTGCCCTGCATCGCTACACTCCTCCGGATTCTGATGATTTCGAAGCAAGAAGATACTCGTAATTATAATTCCGACAAGACCGATACCTAAAGCAGCTAACCATACACTGCCATAAGAACCTACGCAAAAATACATCACCATTATCACTGCCAAAGTATAAAGCAACCATGCTTTCAATACCAGATATGTTGCGTTTTTACCTGTTGTATTCTTCTCCATTGCATTTTTCTCCTCTTGCTTTCTTATATGATTATATCATAACAAATTTACTGCTACTATTCAATTGTAATAACTATATCCACGCGCTGAATATCATAAAGGAATCTATTTCCAACCTACAGTTGGAGCCACATCCCTGTTTTCAAACTGATACGTTATTGTCTTTTTCATCCTTTCCACGTAAACTATTGGTGTAGCTACAACACACAATTTAATATAATCGCATCTTCACGAAAGGGAAACAACAATGAATACCATAAAGCTTCACGAACAAATCTCATTTTTAAGAAAGCAGAAAGGTCTTACTCAGGAACAGCTGGCAAATGCTCTTGGCGTCACTAACCAGTCCGTCTCCAAGTGGGAATCCGGACAGTGTTGCCCAGACATCCAACTGCTGCCAATCATTGCAGAGCTTTTCGAGGTTTCTGTAGACGAGCTTCTTGGCTGTAATTCTACCAAGGGCTTAGGCGACATCTGCCTGAACCTAAAGGACTATTTTACTACACTTCTTGAGAAAGAGTCCTTCGAAAACGCCTACCGGCTTGCTGCCCTGTTGCACGAAATTGCAGTTACCGACGGCTACAAAAAATTCATCCCATGGCAGAAAAAGGACTACTCCACCGACATCATTTCCTCCTGGGGACTTTCCGTCTGCTCCGAACCGGAAGGCAGCACCGGCAGAATGGCAGGCAGCGTGTTCTTTTCTCTGGGCAAAGCCTTTCAGACGCCAAACATTTCCCAGTTGTACGAATTATCTATAGCTATGGAACGTTTTTCTGACCTTAATGTGTTGAAAACCATGTATGCCCTTTATGAGTTAACCATTGGTGACTTTGACCTTTATGTAGCGTTAGAAGACATCACTTCCAAGGCAAATTTACCTGCTGATGAAACAAGGCAGGCATTAGAGAAACTGCCAATAACCGTAAAAGAGGAAAACGGTAAACTTTTATACCGTTTAGAGGGCTCCTTCTGTCATATGCCGGCGTTATTAACATTTTTGTTTAAGTTCAAATAATCTGCGTTTGAAAAATCAGAACCACCGGCTTAGCCGGTGGTTTGCTCTAGCCCTATAAGGGCTTGTTACCGGCACTAGAGTCTAAAGACCCATCGAAATGATTCGCCAGCCGCAACATCATTTACTTGCAGAGCCCTTTGGGGCTCTGTTTT
>JAZSFC010000031.1:0-148431 GCA_045531955.1 Lachnospiraceae bacterium
CGCAGAAGCGGTTGCTGTTTCATCAATCGCATTCTTGCCCACATCCTTACCATCTTCCATTGCAAGTACTGCTAACATTGGATCGATGTGGTTCTTGTTGTATAAGGATACACCTGTTTCAAGGTCTGCTCTGAAGTGGAATTCGCCATCTGCATAAGTGATGGACTTCGCCTTACGGCCGGTACCGGTAGTAATGGTCTCGCCCTTTGTGCTCCAGTGAACATCCTCTACACCATAGGTCCAAAGGCTCTGACCTTCTGCACCGTCTAACATGGTGCCAAAGAATAAATCAAAGGCCTGTTCCGGATTTTCACATGCAGAAGTGATAACCCACATTGGAGCATAACGCTCTACATAGTTGCCAAGCTCTGCGATTGGCTCCATCACGATTAATTCGGATGGGGAACCGATGAGGGCTAAGTTTTCTTCCAGGTTGCTTGCCCAGGTACCTGCCCAGTATGTAAATACACCACACTTATCTGCGTAGAACTTATTACGGCAGTCGGAAGTCTGGTTGGTAGAGAATTCAGGATCAATCCAACCGTTGGCAACACCGTCAGCCAGACGCTCTAAGGCATCATACATTTCAGGCTGTGTGAAACCGTCTACCCATTCACCGGACTCTGTCTGGTAGAAGTCAGGATACGCATTCCAGAAAAATTCCGGTAAGTAGTTGGTATAAGGAGCTTCTAAGTTTACAAGACCGGAGGAAGTAAGTGCATAGCCTTCCGGACTGAGCTGAGCAAACGCATCCAGCATTTCTGTATATTCTGCATAGGTCTTTGGAAGATCATCCATGGTGTAGCCCGCTCTCTCTAACCAGGTCTTCTTTACATAAGTAACACAGCCGTTACCTCTTGCAGGTGCAATACCGTATAATCTTCCGTCAATCATGCTGTCTTCAAAAATCTGTGGGTTGGTCACACGACCGGAGGCCTTGATTTCGGAATTATTCCACATATCGGTTACATCAACTAAAATGCCGTTCTGTGCGTACTGAACATAGTAGGTAGAACCCATCAGTACGATGTCCGGCCAGTAAGACTTATCCGGATTCGCAAAGGTCTGGGATACAGTACTATAATAGCTGGAATGGTCAGGCATAATAATTTCTACATCAATTCCCATTAACTTTTCCAGTTCTGCTTCAAACTGTGCACCGCCGTGGGCAGGATTTGCAAACTGCACGGTACCGTCTACCATAATGGTTAACTTATCTAAATCTTTCTTTTCTCCGGTAGCAGTATTTCCTGTGCTTGGTGCAGGAGTTGTGTTGTCTGCGGTTCCTTCGTCGCCGCCGCATGCTGCAAGACCAAGTACCATGGTTGCTGCAAGCGCCATTGCAAGGAGCTTCTTTGCTGTCTTTTTCATAATTCATTCCTCCATTATGCAGGGATTCCTCCCCTATGATGCATTAATGATACCATATATATTTTATAAGAAACAAGCTACAATTCTTTGGATTGTAAACTCTTACATTTTTCGTTTGATATCATAAAAAATGCACTTTTTAAGTTGCAATGACACCGTCCTTTTGGTATACTTAAGGTGCTTTTTTATAGAAAACAAACCAAATTTAATGATACAAAAGATTTTTTCGGGAGAAATAACTCTATGAAACCAATACGGACCGATAAAAAACGTTCCCTTTTATTTAGATTTGTAACCTCTTACAGCAGTATTTTACTCTTTGTACTGGTATTAGGTTTATTTTTTATGATTTCTTTAACCAATACATACCGCAGCAGCACATACCGTCAAAATACAACACTGTTTGAAAACTGCGTTAAAGATTTTGACACTTCTCTCCGGCTGTTCAGCACCTTAACCACCCAAATCGGTTCCAATGAAACCATAAAAGCACTTTCTTATCTTACGGAAGAAGAAAAAACATACAATTTTTATGCCTTGGGCAAAGAATCCATGGAATACCTGTCCAATCTGATGTCCATGCAGGGTATGCTGCCTATTGACAGTTTTTATGTATACTTGCCGGAAACGGAGTATTTCTTATCTCCTGCCCAATTTGCGTCTAAAGAAATGTTTTATTTCCAGCGGACTGCTTTGGCAGATGAATTGGCTATAAAGCGGGACACTCTCATTGCTTCCTATGATAACGTAATGTCCCTGCTTCCTTTTACTGAATATTCCGTTAACTCTGCCACAGTTTATTTGTACAAAATACCGTTGGCCGCAACCTTTTCCCAAAGCTATCATCCGGGAATTGCCTGTTTCGAATTAAATGCTGATGCTTTACAACAAAATTTCGATGATGTACTCACCAGCACTTCTTCTTATTTGTATATTGCAGATAAATCCGGCACATTCCTTGCCTCTATGGGAAACACAGCAACATTTTCTACAAGCATAGAATCCTTGCTGCCCCTTGCAGATAACAGTACTTCTGAATTCCATCATGAAGAATTCAGGCAAAGCGGTCAAAAGTATACCATTACGAAAACAACTTCTGAATTTAACGGCTGGAACTACTATTTAATTCAGCCTTCTGCATATTTACTAAATGATTTGTCCGCCTATCGGACTACCTATGTGATTGCTATTACTGCGGTATTAATCATCTCCTTTTTGATGATTTTTTCCCTATCCCGGGCAAATACAAAACCTTATGAACAAATGCACAGCCGTTTGGAATCTTCCCATAAAGAAAACATCATTCTACAAGAGAAGAATGAATCTCTTCAGGGTGTTTTAACTAAGCAGCGGCCACTTGTTTACAGTGCTTATGTAGCCCGTATTATGAAAGGTGCGGTATCCTCTGACAACGACATCCGCGAAATCAACGATTTCTTAAAAATCGAAGGTTTGGGCCGCTTGAATTATCAGGTTTTACTGGTATCCCTGCGTTTGGAACAGTTAGATGATTTAAACCACTACCAGCTGCAGGAATACGAATCCCTGCTCTACCGTTGCTTTTATCAATACTTTGGCAGCAACATTTTGATTTATCATCCGGATGTCAACAAGTTTGCCTTGCTGCTGTCCTCCGAAACAAAAACTGAGGACCCGGCCTGCATTGCAAGCATCCGTCAAACATTCACGGAATTACATAATTATCTGTTGGAAGAACATTCCCTTTGGACCTTTGCCGGTCTCGGTGACTCAAATACCATGCTTCCGTATTTTTGGAAATCCTATCAGCAGGCTTTGGAAGCGTCAGCTCTCATTAAAGATGACCACTTTTTCCAAAGCTACCATGACCTTTCCCGAAGCAGCGAAACCTATTATTATCCGTACGAAATGGCCAGTCAGCTAACCACCTTTATTCAGGCAGCCAACACCATTCAGATTAACGAAATTTTTAAGCTGATTACCCGTGAAAATGTAACTTACCGTTCCATTTCCGAAACAAATCTGCAGTGGCTGTTATCCGACCTGCGTACTACATTAATTAAAATTCGTCAGAACCTTTCTGAGCGTCCGGAAGGTCTTACAGAAGATTTTGATGAAAGGCTTACCAAAGAAACCACCTTAGAAGGCATGCAGCAATTAGCTTTGCTGCTCTCTTCCTGCTATAAATCCGGCAATACCGGTAACCAACTGATTAGCTCCATCCAAAACTATATCAGTAAAAACTATCATGATCCGGATTTAAGCCTGAAGAAAATATCCGAAGTGTTTTCCATTTCCGAGAGTTATTTCTCCTACTTATTCAAGGCAGAAACGGGCAGAAACTTTTCTGAATATTTGGAAGAGCTTCGTATGCAGCAGGCAATTTATCTTTTAAAAGAAACCGATACCCCTCTCTCGGAGCTGTACAGCCATTTAGGATACAGCAATCCGAATTCCTTCCGACGGGCCTTTAAAAAAGTTTACGGTTCTTCTCCGAAGGCATTCCGCCATACCGGAGAAACTTCCGAATAACCGGACATTTTATAACTATTTTGAATAAGGAGAATACCAACTATGCCAAGAATCTATTATGCTGCCGACTCCATCGTTGCACAGAAAAATATTTTTACCTATCCGGAAACCGGAATCGGTCAGATGCTTCCGCTCTATTTAAAGCGCACCGTACGCATCCAGAATCATGCAGAAAACGGACGAAGCACCAAAAGTTTTATTGACGAATCCCGTCTTGCCGCTATATATAACGACATCCGGGAAGGTGATTTTCTTTTTATCCAGTTTGGACACAATGATGAAAAGCAGGCTGACCCAAACCGTTATACCGAAGCTTACGGGGATTATCAGGTAAATCTTGAAAAATTTATTAATGTTGCAAGAAACCGCAAAGCATATCCGGTTCTGATTACTCCGCTCTGCCGTCGTCAGTTCAACGAAAACGGCACCTTACAGGATACCCATGGAGAATATCCGGAAGCTATGCGTCAGGTTGCAAAACGTCTGGAAGTTCCATGTATTGATTTATGTGCGTTAAGCTATGAAGCAGTACAAAAAGCCGGTGATGAAGCTAGTAAACAATGGTTTATGAACTTTCCGGCAGGGCTTTATCCTAATTTTCCGGATGGAAAAGAAGACAATTCCCACCTTCGTCCGGAAGGTGCCATGTATTTTGCGGGGATTCTTGCAAATGAATTGAAAAAACTTGGCGGAATTTATGCGGATTTACTTTTAGAAGCGCCGGACAAACCACTGTCTTCCGCTATTGAACCATAAAATTATCTGTCTATTATTATTTTTTAACAAATTTATCGAGGAAATGCCATGCAGGAACCGAAACTTTGGTGCCCGGATTTAGGCAACGGCACCTTTCAAAATCCAATTTTATATGCAGATTATTCCGATCCGGATGTATGCCGAGTAGGCGATACCTTTTATATGACTGCCTCCAGCTTTAATTATATTCCAGGACTTCCGATTCTTACTTCCAAGGATTTGGTAAACTGGGAATTAAAAAACTATGCCATTAAAGAACGGATACCTTTTGATATGTATGATACTCCCGCCCATGCCAAAGGAATTTGGGCACCCAGTATCCGTTATCACAACGGAGAATTCTTTATTTTCGTCGGTATGCCGGATCAGGGGATTTTCATGTTAAAAACAAAAGACCCTTTAGGTGAATGGTCCGGACCTTTCCTTGTGCTTCCCGGCAAAGGCTATATCGACCCATGCCCTCTTTGGGATGATGATGGTAATGCATATGTCATTCACGGTTATGCAAAAAGCCGTATCGGCTTTAAGAGTATCCTCGGAATCTTTCAAATAACTCCCGATGGCGAACAGGCTATCAGTGATGATGTTTTCTTATATGATGGCACAAAAACCAATCCTACCATTGAAGGCCCAAAGGTTTACAAAAAAAATGGGTATTATTACATTTTCGCTCCGGCCGGTGGTGTAAAAACCGGTTGGCAAACGGTTCTCCGTTCCAAAAGCTTGTTTGGACCTTACGAAGAAAAAATAGTAATGCATCAGGGCAACTCCGATATTAACGGACCTCACCAGGGCGGTTTAGTAGATACCCCTACCGGTGAAGAATGGTTCATTCATTTCCAGGATGCCGGTGTATACGGGCGAATCACCCATATGCAGCCGGTAACATGGAATAACGACTGGCCGGTTATCGGTAAAGATATCGAAGGTAACGGTTGCGGTGAACCACAGCACAGTTATCCGGTTCCTGACTGCTATTCTGTGCCAACAGAGCCCCTCTATTTAAAAGCCTCCGATGATTTTACTTCTCCTGAGCTCGGACTTCAGTGGCAGTGGCTTGCCAACAGTAAACCGGAGTTTTACTCTCTTACCGAACGTCCGGGTGCACTGCGTCTTTACAGCATAGATCCTACAGAAAAAAGTAATCCTGTTCTTTGGGACTGTGCTAATGTTCTGACCCAGAAAATCGTATGCCCTGCTTTTACTGCTGACTTTGAGCTGGACATTTCCGGTTTACAGAACGGATGTCAGGCAGGAATTGTTATGATTGGCGGGGAATACTCTGCTCTTGCGTTCCGTAAAGAAGCAGATGGTTTGAAGCTGATTTATTTCGAATCGGAAACCATAAAAGAAAAAGCGGATGTCAAAGATACAAAAACAAAAGAAAGAAAAACAGAGAACATATTGTATTCTATTCCTGTAGACAAGTCTGTTTCCACTGCTATTTTAAGAATTGATTTCAGCAAAAACAAGGTTTGTCAGATGTCATACCGTCTGCAAAATGAAGCCGGTTTTACTCAAATTCCATTTAGCTCTATTCCAAAGGACCATACCTGGACCGGAGCAAAAACCGGCATGTTTTCTACTGCATTAGAACCATGTAATAATCATAGTTTTACAGACTTTATAAATGTACGTGTCACAATGATATAATCATATATTCTACAGCATTAGAATATATTAAAAGGCTTCTGAACAAAATCAGAAGCCTTTTACTTTTACAACAATTAACCCTCTATTCTCTTGTAAACTTGTCTACACCGTCCAGTATAATCTCTTCGCCATCCTGACCGGTAATTGTCACATTTTTCAGTTCCAACTCCTCCAGGTTTTTAGCAAGCATACCGGACTTAGTAGTCTTATCTGCACCATCCATCATAGCAGGTACACCTGCCTTTGGATTTTCAGCATAACTAAAGCTTACATTTTCAAAACCAACCTTTTTAATCTTCTGCTCTGGCAAACCAAACATATATGCCGCTGCCGCATGACAATTGGTTGCTTTGATGTTACGGAAATTCAGCTCTCCAAGGAATGGTGTTCTGTCATCCACAGGGAAATATTCCTTGGACTGAACATACTGACTGTGTCCGTCCGGGTCACAGAAGTAGAACGCATTGATAACCACAGGAGTCATAACATGATCCATTTCGATGTTTTCAAATAAAACACCATCGATAATTGCATCTTTACCGCGTCCGCGTCTTGTTTTAATACGAAGTCCACGGTCCGTATGCAGGAACTTACAGTCCTTTACGATTAAGTTCTTTACACCGCCGGCCATTTCACTGCCGATGGTAATGGAACCGTGACCGTCTCTCATACAGCACTGACGGATCATCAGGTTTTCCGATGGTTTCTTATGCTTTGCACCCATGTAAATCTTTCCGGACTTAATGGCAATACAATCATCACCCAGGGAGAAATATACGCCGATAATTTCAACATTTTTACAGGATTCCGGATCTAAACCGTCGGTATTTGGGGAATCCTTCGGATTTAATACCTTTAAATCAATAAATTTCAAATTATCGGAAAAATACGGGTGCAGATTCCAGGACGGACTGTTTTGGAACTGTACACCATGTAAAATCACGTTATTACAGTGATTTAAGAACACAAGTCTTGGTCTCCAAGCAATTTTACGGATCTTTGGATCTGCCCACCAGGTTTCGTAGGAAGAGCATCCGTCAATTACCCCCTGACCGGTAATAATTACATTTTCTACATTAATACCGGTAATAATGCCGGCGAAACAGTCAATCGGATTGCCTTCCCAGGTACCCAGGTTATATTCGTCCTGTTCGTCATAACTGGTAATAACACCAGGTAAAATCGGGAACTTGGAACGGTCTGTTGTGGCATACAAGGTTGCCCCCTTGGCAAGCTCCAATACCAGATTACTCTTTAAAAACAAAGTAGTAATACGGTAATTTCCGGCCGGAATATATACTCTTCCGCCCTTTGGACATGCATTGATGGCACACTGGATAAATAAGGTATCGTCTGTTTCGTTATCACCCTTTGCACCAAACTCTTTTACATTCAAAGTAACAAATTCGTTTTCTGTGCAAACAGTAACCACGTCGGATTCTTTATCTGCGAACTTTACCTGTACCTCATAAGCTGTGGCAGGCTTTAAATCAAATACCGAAACCACATTTTTATTGCTCCGTTCTGCCTCTTTGCCGTTTACATATACCACATGCTCTTCCTCTGTGCTATAGCAACCACAGTCTTTCAGTTCTAACACAAGGCTTCTGGCAGTTTTTAAGATGATATCAAATTCTAACTTTTTCATTCTTTCGTGCCCCCCTGTATTAGTTTCTCTCAAAGCGTTTTTCCAAACGCTTGATGGCATAATATGCTGCCGGATATTTTTCATCTGCAAATACAGCTAAATCATCCTCATATTTTTCCAATAAAAATGCCTTGTAAAAGCATGCTTTTGCAAGCGCATACGCCACAGTTGCATCCGGGTTTACGGAAACTGCCACATACTGTGCCCAAAGAAGACGCTGCACGGTTCTGTATAGCTCATAGATTTCTTCAGAAAAATATTCCAGCACCTCTGCCAGCATAGAAAAAACTACTTTGCTATCCGGATATTTCTTTACTGCCGTCTTACACTGCTCTGCCAAATCAATGTAATTCTCTTTTTTATTACATTTCGTTTCGTATAATGCATATAAAGGCATCACATCAAGCAATAACTCTTCCTGATTTACGCCATTTGCAGTAAAAAGGCCTTCCGCATCTCTGTCTAATGCAGAAATTTCTTTTGCAGCTTCTGTTAAAGCTTCTTTGTAGTTTTCCGGCTCTACTGTAAATAAAAATGCCAACGCAGTCTTGGAATTTTTTGCATTCTCTTTGATTTCGTCTAACACTTTATTATTTTTTGTGACTCGATATTCTTCGATTTTAGCTCGAATCATAAAATCCTCCTTAGCGGATGTCCTGCATGGCAACGCCGTCCATGTCGTCAAATGCCTGGTTTTCACCAACCATGCCCCAAATAAAGGTGTATGCTCTGGTGCCGCATCCGGAGTGGATGGACCAGCTTGGAGAAATAACTGCCTGCTCATTCTTCATAACAATGTGGCGGGTTTCAGTAGGCTCGCCCATGTAATGGAATACCAAAGCGTCATCCTTCATATCGAAGTATAAATAAACTTCCATTCTTCTGTCGTGGGTGTGGCAAGGCATAGTGTTCCAAACACTGCCTTCTTCCAGCTTTGTCATACCCATAACCAGCTGGCAGCTTTCTACCTGACCAGGTAAAATGTACTTGCAGATAGTTCTGTGGTTTGCATCAGCAAGGCAACCAAGCTCTACCTTATTTTCATCCTTAACAATAACCACACCATCTTCCGGTGTACCTTCCGGCTTGATAAGCACGGTTGGATAAGACTTGTGAGCAGGTGCGCTGTTTAAGTAAAACTTTGCAGGATTTGCCGCATCAACACTTGTAAAGGAAATATCCTTAGCACCCATGCCGATGTACATACCTTCCTTATATGCTACTTTGTATTCCTTGCCATCAATGGTGATTACACCGGCACCACCGATGTTGATAACACCCATTTCTCTTCTTTCTAAGAAATAATCTGCACGAAGCTCATCACCCGCAGTAAGTACTAAAGTTTCCTTTACAGGCACTGCGGAACCGGTGATGATTCTATCAATGTGGCTGTAAACTAATTTAATAACATCTTTCTGGAATAAATCGTCAATTAAAAACTCCTCACGGAGTCTGTCGGTTGTATAGTGCTTTACGTCTTTTGGGGATGCTGCTGTTCTAAGTTCCATAACTATGTACCACTTTCTTCCCTTTATTTAACATGAGCCGTGGGTTAAGCCACGACTCAAAATTTATTTATTTACTTTGTACTATCGCTGTACTCTACCGGAGCCGTCGCCACCTACAAGGCCGTCAACATCGCTTCTGGAAACAAGGTTGAAGTCGCCAGGGATGGTGTGCTTTAATGCAGAAGCTGCTACACCAAACTCAAGAGCATCCTTGAAGTTCTTTCCATCAAGGAAACCACAAATGGTACCACCTGCGAAGGAGTCACCGCCACCTACACGGTCAACGATTGGAGCAATTCTATACTCTCTGGAGTGATAGAATTCCTTAGTATCTCTGGAATAGATGCATGCGGACCAGCCGTTATCGGAAGCACTGTGGCTTACACGTAAGGAGCTGATAACATACTCAAAGTTGTACTTTTCGACCATCTGCTCGAAGATATCCTTGTAACCTGCAAGCTCTAAGTCACCGCTGGTTACGTCTGTGTTACCAGGCTTGAAGCCAAGAACCTTTTCAGCATCTTCTTCGTTACCGATACAAACGTCAACATACTGCATTAAGTTGGACATAACCTTCTGAGCCTTTTCGGAGGACCATAACTTCTTACGGAAGTTTAAGTCTACGGAAACCTTAACGCCTGCCTTCTTAGCTGCCTTTAAAGCTACTTCGGTAAGCTCTGCTGCTGCGTCGGAAACTGCAGGAGTGATACCTGTGAAGTGGAACCAGTCAGCACCTTCAAAAATCTTATCAAAATCAAAATCTTCTGCTGTAGCAGTAGAAATGGAAGAATGTGCTCTATCGTAAACTACGTTGGATGCTCTCATAGCTGCGCCGGTTTCTAAGAAGTAGATACCGAGTCTTTCACCGCCGTAAGCGATGTTCTGGGTGCCAACGTTCATCTTTCTTAAAGCTGCAACCGCACACTCACCGATTGGGTTCTTTGGAACCTTAGTTACGAATTCTGCATCATGACCATAGTTTGCAAGAGAAACTGCTACGTTAGCTTCGCCACCGCCGTAGCATACGTCAAACTCGTCTGCCTGGATGAACTTTTCGTTGCCAGGTGTGGATAATCTTAACATAATTTCGCCCATTGTTACTACTTTTGCCATTGTTTTAATCTCCTTTAAAATATAAATATTTGAGGATTACCTTCTAAGAACAAACCTGTTCTCCGATAATCATATTTTACTATAATATAATTCAAAATTCCAGTACTATTTCGTGGAATTCCGCTATAAAGCGCCAATCCTTAAAGAGTTACACCCTGCTTAAAGATTGCCATATCATGGAACCCTGCTTCTTCTGCCTTTACCTTTTTGCCGGAAGCAACTGCCAGAACATAGTCGAACAGTTCTGCGGAAAGCACATCCATGGTTGCATCTTCTACAAGTACACCACAGTTAAAGTCAATCCAGTTATTCTTCTTGTTAGCAAGAGGAGAATTGGTGGAAATCTTTACGGTTGGTACCGGGGAAGCAAACGGGGTGCCGCGTCCTGTGGTAAACAGTACAATCTGTGCACCGGAAGCCGCAAGTGCTGTAGCTGCAACCAGGTCGTTACCCGGAGCGCTCAGCAGATTTAAGCCCTTTGTAGTTACCGGCTTACCGTATGGAAGTACATCACTTACATTTGCGGTACCGGACTTCTGGGTACATCCCAGGGACTTATCTTCCAGAGTGGAGATACCGCCCTTTTTATTACCCGGAGAAGGATTCTCATAAATGGTCTGGTTATGACGCTTAAAGTATTCTTTGAAATCATTGATTAACGCTACGGTTTTATCAAATAATTCCGGTGTAGCACAACGATCCATAAGAAGTGTTTCTGCACCGAACATTTCCGGAACTTCGGTTAAAATTGTGGTACCGCCCTGAGCGATAAGTAAGTCGGAAAATGCACCAACGGTTGGATTTGCGGTAATACCGGAAAGACCGTCGGAACCACCGCACTTCATACCGATAATAAGTTCGGAAGCCGGTGTCTTTTCACGCTTAAACGTAGATGCATAAGCAATCAGCTCGTCCATTAATTTGTCAGCTGCTTCCATCTCATCTTCCACTTCCTGACAAACCAGGAATTTTATGCGTTTTTCATCGTATTCGCCGATATAATCCATTAAAACAGGGATGTTGCTATTTTCACAACCAAGGCCAAGCACTAACACACCACCGGCATTCGGATGATTGATTAAATCAGCCAGAATGGTTCTTGTGTTCTCCTGGTCGTCACCCATCTGGGAACAACCATACGGATGAGGAAAAGCAATAACATCTTCTACGGAACCGGTCAGCTTTTTCTTTGCTGCCTCTGCCATAGCGGTTGCAATGTTATTTACACAGCCAACCGTCGGGATAATCCAGATTTCATTACGGACACCAACCTTGCCGTTAGTTCTTCTGAAGCCTTCAAAATACTTGGTTTCTGCCTGAGGAAGAGTCACCTCTCCTACCGGATGGTACTCGTACTCTAATAATTCCCCAAGATTTGTTTTAATATTCTGGGTATGTACGTGACAACCGGCAGCCACATCCTCTGTGGTATGACCGATTGGGTCACCGTACTTGATAACGTTTTGACCGGCAGGAATATCGCAAAGAGTCACCTTATGACCGCGCATAATATCTTCCTTTACAATAACTTCCTTATCCTTTGCCTTGATTACCGTACCCGCCTTTAAATCTGCAAGTGCTACGGCAACGTTATCTTTTTCATTAATAATAATATATTCCTGCATAGTTTTTTCTCCTGATTATTTCAGATTATTATGCATTAACCTTCTTGATTGCTTCTCTCATTCCTAAGGTACGGATATCATCAAGATAACCTGCTACCTTTTCTGCAAGACCTGCATACTCGGTTAAATCACGGCCAAAGAACGCAGTGTTGCTCAGGTAAGCCTTTGTAAATTCTAAGCTGTCCTTACCGGAATTTGCTGCAAAGAACTCTAATGCAAACGCATCATCAAGAATCTTGTATTCTTCACCGTTTCTGTTACCAATGAGGGCACTTTCTTTAATTTCTGTACCTGTGTAGAAATTCATAAGTGCTGCCAGAGAGAAAGCCAGGTGAGAAGGAATCTCACCGGTCTTCTCAATGTAGCCGGTTAAGGATGGCATACAACGGGACTTCCACTTGGAGGTGGAGTTTAAGGAAATGGATAATAACGCATGTTTGATGAATGGATTTTCGAAACGTTCGATCACTGCGTTAGCAAAAGCAACCAGTTCTTCCTTTGGAAGAGTTAAGGTTGGGATGATTTCATCAAATACGGTAGTCATCATAAACTTACGTACATCTTCATCTTCCATGGATTCCTTAACGAAATCATTGCCTGCCATGTAGGAAGCCAGGACGAAGGAAGTGTGTGCACCGTTTAAGATACGCACCTTTCTTTCTCTGTAAGGCTTCTGGTTATCAGTGAAGATTACCGGAAGACCTGCCTTGTTAAGAGGAAGCTCTGCGGAAATGTCCTTATCACTTTCAATTACCCAAAGAGCAAACAATTCTGCAGTATCTACTAAGTTATCCTTGTAACCAAGCTTTTCCCAAATGCTTTCAGCTTCTTCTCTCGGATAACCGGTTACAATACGGTCAACTAACGTGCTGCAGAAAATGCAAGCATTTTCTACCCAGTTTACAAAATCTGCACCTAAGTTCCAAAGGTCTGCAAACTTTAATACACAATTCTTTAAGTTGCCGCCGTTATTTTCAATCAGCTCACATGGAATTAAAACAAGTCCCTTGTCGGAAGCACCGTTGAAATGCTTAAATCTTTCATACATAAGTTTGGTCAGCTTGCCAGGGAATGTCTTTGGAGGCATTGCATTAAAATCATCGGTTTCATCAAAAACAATACCTGCCTCGGTTGTATTGGATACAACAAAACGAAGTGTTTCGCACTTTGCATATGCTGCGTATTTTTCATATTCTTCGATGCAGTCTACTGCGTCTGCAATACTGGTGATTACTCTGGTTTCTACCTTTTCTGCGCCATCTTCTTTACCGCGTAACACAACGGTGTACTGGTTTTCCTGTTCATGAAACATGTTTAAATTGCCGTAAGCGATTGGCTTAACAATAGCCACGTTGCCGTCAAAAACACCCTTTTCATTTGCAACGTCAATCATGTAGTCTACAAAACCTCTGAGGAAATTGCCTTCACCAAACTGAAGAACCTTTACCGGACGGTCTACTGCCTTCGAAATAGATTTGTTTAATAATTCCATCATTTGCTACTCCTTCTACATTAAAATATGTAAGCATTTACAACTTCTATTTTACAATTCATTTTCATTATTGTCAATGTATTTTTATTACGAAAAGTTCTTGTAAATCGAAGATTTTCATTGTATAATGTTTTTTAGGAACTTTTTTATTGTTTTTAACTGGAAGCGCTTTCAGATACAAAAGCTGAAAACTCTTTCAACCTACATAAACTAAAGAACGGAGAAGTCGCTATGAACATTTATGACGTATCAGAAAAAGCAGGCGTTTCCATTGCTACCGTTTCCCGTGTATTAAACGGCAATCCGAATGTCAGCGAACCAACCAGACAAAAAGTACTGAATGTAATGAAAGAAATCGGGTATACTCCAAACGTTTTCGCCAGAGGCCTTGGTCTTAATACCATGCATACCATCGGTATCATGTGCGCTGACTCTTCCGACCCGTTTTTGGCCAATGCCGTATACTATTTAGAGCAAAACTTAAGAAAATGCGGGTATGACTCTTTCCTTTGCTGTACCGGTTATGATCTTATCAATAAACAAAAATATCTCCAACTGCTGCTCAGTAAACGTGTCGATGCTATCATTTTGGTAGGCTCCAGTTTTCTGGAGGCAGCCAAAAAAGATAATGCTTATATCACTGCCGCTGCCGATTCCATTCCTGTTATGGTAATCAACGGTTATCTCAATCACCAAAATGTGTTCTGTACTCTTTGTGATGACTATCAGGCAGTTTATGACGTCACAAACCGTCTCGTTGAGCAGGAACGTAAAAATATACTTTATTTATATACCTCCCGCTCTTACAGTGGTCTCCAAAAGCTTTCCGGTTACAAGAGCAGCATTGCAGAAAACAGTTTAACCATACGTGAAGAATTAATGCTCACTTGTCCAAATGATATCGCTCTAACCAAAGAACTTTTGATTGAACAATGGAACAACGGACTCCGTTTTGATGCTGTCGTAGCTTCTGAAGACCAGCTCGCTGTAGCAGCAATGAAATTTGCAAAGCATGCCGGCCTTTCCGTTCCGGAAGACTTGGCAATTGTCGGCTACAACAATTCCATTTTATCCAGCTGTACCGATCCTGAAATCACCACCATCGATAACCATGTAGAAACCCTATGCATGACAACCATCAATACCTTGATGCGCGTTCTGGATGGCAGTGACGTTCCAAACAAAACCACAATTTCCAACGACTTAGTTGTTCGTGAAACAACCAACTTTTAGAATGTGCGGGCAACAAAGCCCTTATATTAAATGACTTTATAGAGGAGGAATATCTTATGAAACCGTTTATGGATGAAGATTTCTTATTATCCAACGAAACAGCAAAAACTTTATATCACAATTACGCAAAGCAGGTGCCGATTATCGACTACCACTGCCACATCAACCCTCAGGAAATCGCTGAAGACCGTCAGTTTGACACCATTACCCAGGTTTGGCTTGGCGGCGACCATTACAAGTGGCGTCAGATGAGAACCAACGGTATCGATGAAAAGTTCATCACCGGCGATGCTTCCGATTACGAAAAATTTGAAAAGTGGGCAGCTACCCTTCAGAAGGCTATCGGCAATCCTCTTTATCATTGGAGCCACTTAGAGTTACAGCGCTACTTCGATTACAAGAAGCCACTCTCCCCTGCTACAGCAGAAGAAGTTTGGGATGTATGTAACAAGAAGTTAGCTGATCCTTCCATGACTGTTCGTAACATCATCCGTCAGTCCAATGTAGAAACTATCTGCACCACTGACGACCCGATCGATTCCTTAGAATGGCACAAAAAGATTGCCGAAGATGAAACCTTCGACGTAAAGGTTCTTCCTGCTTGGCGTCCGGACAAGGCTATGAACTTAGAAAAGCCGGAATATCTTGATTACCTTGCTAAGCTTTCCGCAGTAAGCGGCGTAAAGATTGACTCCTTCGCTGCACTTTGCGAAGCATTAAAGATTCGTATGGACTTTTTCGCATCCATGGGCTGTTTAGTATCCGACCACGCTTTAGAGTATGTTATGTACAAGCCTGCTACCGCAGAAGAAATCGAAGCAATCTTTGCTAAACGTCTTGCAGGTACCGCTCCAACCGCTTTAGAAGAATTACAGTTCAAGACCGCATTCATGAACTTTGTAGGTAAAGAATATCACCGTCTCGGCTGGGTAATGCAGCTTCACTATGGCACAAAGCGTGACAACAACGTATTCCGTTACAATCAGCTTGGTCCTGACACCGGTTACGACTGTATCAACTCCTACAGTTCCTCCGCAGAACTGGCTGCATTCTTAAATTCCTTAAATGCAACCGACCAGCTGCCAAAGACCATCATCTACTCCTTAAACCCTACTGACAACGCTGCCATCGGCACCGTTCTTGGCTGCTTCCAGGATTCCTCCTGTGTAGGCAAAATCCAGCAGGGTTCCGCTTGGTGGTTCAACGACCACAAGACCGGCATGACCGAGCAGATGACCTCTCTTGCAAACTTAAGCTTACTGGCTAACTTCGTTGGTATGCTTACCGACTCCAGAAGCTTCTTATCTTACACAAGACATGAGTACTTCCGTCGTATCCTTTGTAACCTTATCGGTACCTGGGTAGAAAACGGCGAATATCCAAACGATATCGAGTTCCTTGGCAAGATGGTACAGGATATTTCTTACTATAATACTAAGAACTACTTTGGATTCTAAGAGTTACTACGCAAGAAAAAATCAGGTATAGAAAAGGTGCGACAGCACTTAAAAAAGGGTGACAAGCGCTCTTGGAAAATAAAGTTTTCCGTAAGACGCTTATCACCCTTTTTTAAACCGCGTCCTACGGACGCTTTCTATGCCTATTTTTTCTTATGTAGTCACCAACCTCCATGAGGAAAACACAAGCTGCGTAGCAGCGACTGACGGCGCAGCCGGCAGGTTTTGCGAATGGATTCGCGGGGGACGAAACAGTAACTCGCAAAATCAGTAGCCCTGTTTTTGTTATTGCATGCTATTTAATCTAACAATTAGTTGTTTGAACTCATCGGTTTCCCTGAGGCAATCAAACACTTTTCCTTGCAAGATGTTTAAGAGCATACCCGTTTGCGTGCCTTCCCAATTCCGTCCAACTGTTTTTGGATTGAATGTACATCTGTTTGCTAATAATGAGTTGTATTTTTGTTCCGTTAAACTGTTGCAAGCATCATAATTGGTTGCGGTTTTTTCTGCTAACAGTAAGTTTTCCATTGCCTTTTCTGTGTCACCATTCTTACACCACAGTTTTGCCAGCAAGCAGTAATTTCTACACAATCTACAATCGTAGAACAATTTATTCTCATCTTTATTTAAAACTAACTTGTATAAACTATTTGCAGTTTCAATCAGTTCTATTTTTTGCAAACCGGTTAAGTCCTTGCCCATTAATTCGTATGATACAAGCATACCAATGATTCCGGCAGAACTATCTATCATTGAGAGTAATATATTTTGACACTGTTCAATCTGCTTTTCACCCTTATAGATATGTGAAAGTAAATGTTCTCTGCATAAATACATATTTGGCATTTCACTTGCAAGTTTTAATGCTAAATCTTCTTTACCCACGTTACTGTAACTATAGCATAAAATTTGGATGGCACTATGTCGTATGGAATCAATGGTGCAATCTTCTAGAATTCGTTCACACATACTTATTGCTTCTTCAACAAAACCATGCTCAGAGCTGTACTTAATATGTTCTTCGGTATCGTTGTATTGAATTAAAGGATAGGACAAATTCAGCATCCATTGATAATTTCGCGGGTATTTCGCCAGCACCTCGCGACTTAAAATAATGTTGTCTAACATTTTTCCAAGCCGGTTGTTTTCACGGTAAATTTTCTCATATTCTTTTAATTCTTCTGTCTCTTCTACTTCTTTCATACAGAGTAATTCATCTGCAGATACACCAAAAAAATTTGCGATTTGTGGAACAAGTGTTATGTCCGGTAGTGCTGTACCATTTTCCCATTTGCTTACTGCCTGATATGATATGTTTAGATATGCCGCTAATTTTTCTTGTGTGATATCTTGTGCTTTCCTTAAAGTTTTAATCTTATCTCCTATTTTCAGCATAGAAAAACCACCTTGTAATATTATTTTAAAGTACTTTGTAAGTGTATTATAGCATAGTTTTCTTGTAATTCGTATAACATATCAGTTTTATACAACGCAACTGTGGGTTGAGTAAAAAATGCTGAAAACAGAGCTACTCCCCTATCACCGCCTTAATTCTTCTAACCCCAGCCGAAGAAGCCTCCTCCTTCTTAATCTTAAAGGACTTCAGTTCCCCGGTATTCTTTGCATGGGGACCACCACAGATTTCTTTGGAATATCCCGGAATGGTATATACCTTTACAATCTCCCCATACTTGCCGGAAAATACACCGATTGCTCCTTCTTCATAAGCCTTCTCCGGTGACATTTCTTCCAACATAACATCAATATTTTTTTGAATTGCTTCATTTACGATTGCTTCTACCTGTTCCAGCTCTTCTTTCGTTACTTTCCGCCCAAAGGAGAAGTCAAAGCGCAGACGCTCGGAAGTAATGTTGCTGCCTCTTTGGGACACTTCATCGCCAAGCACTTTTCTAAGCGCTCCGTTTAATAAATGGGTTGCGGTATGAAGTCTTGCGGTCTGTTCATTGTTGTCAGCAAGGCCACCTGCAAACTTTCCTGCTGCGCCCTGTCTGGATTTTTCCTGATGTTCCTCAAACTTCTGCCGGAATCCCTCCATATCTACCTGCACGCCCCGTTCGGAAGCCAGTTCTGCTGTAAATTCAATTGGGAAACCATAGGTGTCGTACAACTTAAATGCCAGCTCTCCGCAAAGTGTCGCACCGGACTTCACATTATCCAGATACCGGTTTGCCTTCTTTAATCCATCGTCCAGTGTCTTGGAAAACAGTGTGTATTCTTTCTGTAGCTGCTCCAAAATAAACTCACGGTTATCAGAAAGCTCCGGATACACCGGACTGTACTGGTCAATCAGAATTTCTGCAAGTTCACACAAATAATTGGAATTAATATCAGCTTTCTTAAACAAACGGATGATTCTGCGGATCAGTCTTCTTAAAATATATCCCTGCTCCGTGTTGGACGGACTGATTTTCATCGGGTCGCCAAGAATAAAGGTGGTGGTTCTCATATGCTCGCAGATAATTCGCTTTTCCCGTGTGGAAAGTATCTTTCCTTCCCTTTCGAGAATTTCTACCAGCTTTGTCATAACCGGAATAAACAGCTCTGTATCATACACGTTGGTTTTACCGTTAAAAATGGTAAGTACGCGCTCCAGACCCATGCCGGTATCTACGTTTTTCTGTGCCAGCTCCGTAAAACTTCCGTCCGCCTGCTTATTAAACTGCATGAACACGTTGTTCCAAATCTCCACGTATTTTCCGCAATGGCAGGACGGTCCACAGTTTGGTCCACACTTCGGCTTTCCCATGTCATAAAAGATTTCCGTATCCGGTCCGCAAGGTCCGGTCTGTCCTGCCGGTCCCCACCAGTTATCTTCTCTTCCGTAGCGGTAAATCTGTTCCTCCGAAAGACCAAGGTTCTTCCAGATTTCTACTGCCTCCTCGTCTGCCGGAACCAGTTCATCTCCTTCAAATACGGTAACCGCCAGCCGCTCCACCGGAATGTTTAAATACTTCGTCAGAAATTCAAAGCTCATGGAAATAGATTCCTGCTTGAAATAGTCTCCCAGTGACCAGTTGCCAAGCATTTCAAAAAAGGTGCAGTGGGTGTCATCTCCCACTTCGTCAATATCCTCGGTTCTTACACACTTTTGTACATCGGTCAGACGTTTTCCAGCCGGATGCTTTTCGCCAAGCAAATACGGCACCAGCGGATGCATACCTGCGGTGGTAAACAAAACGGTTGGATCATTTTCCGGAAGAAGTGATGCAGACGCGATTTCCTGATGCCCCCTTTCTTTAAAAAAGTTTACATACATGGTTCTAAGTTCTTGTGCTGTCATGATAATTTTTCCTCCTTTTCTTTAATAGCGTATATAAGCACTTCGAAAATCCTTCGGATTTCCTCAGTCGCGTTGCGCGTTCTGTTATATAGACACAGATTGGAAATACATTTCCATCTGTGTCCACATAACAAAACTTTGCTTATATACGCAAAAAAGCCCCAGGTTGATACTATATCAACCTAGGGCGAACTTACTTGTCCGTGTTACCACCTAATTTCAGATTTCTCTGCACTCTGCCAATACGGGATTTCTCCGATATTGCTTCCTACGTTAACGGGGGAACTCCGTTGAAGCCTACTAAGTCATCTGTTCGGTTCACAGCTCAGAGGCTGCTTCGAAATTAGTTCAATGAAGATTTACACCAACCATCTTCTCTCTGGAAAATTCCTAATATCTACTATTCCTCGTCAAAGCCTTTTTGTTTTGAATTGTTTGTGAGTATAACACCGTATATTGTTTTTGTCAAGCAATTAAATAAAACAAATTAAATTTCCACACAAACTTACAGCAGCCTGCTTTAATCCACCGCATGGTCTACCTGCACATCCACACCACTCCAAATTTTCTTTGCGGTCCAGTCCTGCTCCTTTTCCTGCCAGAACGGATGAGTAAGCGGCAGGCCCAGTGGCAAAAATACCGCCATACATAAGTATAGACTGCCCACACAGATATAATCCTCGGCAAGTCCCTGCTGGTTGCCGTAAACTCCCGGATTAAGCCAGCCGTTTTCATCAAACATTTTCGGATGTTCCATCACCTTATGAAGTACGGCAGTTAATGCTGCCCGCACCTGGCCGTTTGACAGATTTTCCGGCAGATTTTCCTGCAACACAGCCTGGGCCAGCGCCTGAAAGGCGCCAAAACGGTAACTTACCGAACGTCCGATTACCATATAGGTTCCATCCGCTCCAATCATTTGTTCCTGAATTGCCGCATAACGGGAAGCCCGCTTGCGAAACAGTTGATACAGGTCCACATAATCCGGACGGACTGCCTTCATGGTTCCCACAATATCAAGAAGCATCGGCTGAATTACAAAGCTGTTGTAGTAATCCCAGTGAAACCGCTCTCCGTCCCCGTAGGTGCCGTCTCCCACATACCATTTTAAAAACATCCGCACGCCATATTCAATACGGGTCATGTCATAGTCCGGTTCGCCCATCACATATAAAGCAACTTCAATCATGGATGAAAACAAAATCCAGTTGCAGACAAAAGGGGTAAACTTTCTGGTTGCCTTTAACGCCGCTACTACATTCTTTTTATCTCCTTCTCCCAAGAGCATGAACATCTGCTTTGGTGCACGCACAATGGCCTGAGCCAGAAAAGCAGCATCCACCAATGCCTGACCGTAGCCTTCGGAAAAATTCATGAAGTCCTTGGCATCCGGATTTACCGCATTGGCAAGACCGCGGCGCACCAGCTGACGAAACTTTTCCTGAAGCTCTTTTTCGTCCTTAGGCACCTCCTCAAGCTCCAGCCAAGGTGCGATTCCCATTACGGTTCTGCCCAGGGCTTCCAAATGCATATATGGTTTCCTGTCCGGATGAAATACGGCTGGCATTGATTCTTTCAGCCGATCCTCTGCCAAGTTCACAAGCACCGGCTCTGCAATTTGAAGCATCCGATATAACCAGTCAGCTCTGTCTTTTTTCTTCACGTTTTTGTCCTCCTTCTCCGTACTGTATGTTAAATTACCACATCTGCATATCTTTTTCCGCTACCTTTAAAATTGCTTCCGTAAAAAAGAAGTCACCGTAAATAATGGTAAAATCATGATTTTGGTCGTGATATGCCGCCGAACATTTTTCTACGATATGGTCTGTATTGTTATCCCAGTTACAACGCTTTTCTTCTAAGGTATGAAGTAAAAACAGGGCATTGTTGTAATACTTTTCCTTTAACTCTCCTTCCACCAGCTTTTCCAATTCCAAAAGGCCGCATGCAATAATGGTGGTTGCCGTGGAATCCTCCCAAAGCACGTCCTTCGGCTGATCAAAATCTACAGGGATGAAACCGGTATCCGGAATCTGGGATACTACATAATCCGCAATCTTTTTTGCCGTTTCTAAATACTCCTGCTTACCGGTATGTAAGTAGCTTAACGTAAATCCGTACAACGCCCAGGACTGTCCTCGGGTCCAGGAAGAACCAACCTGCATACCCTGTCCGCCTCTCGGACCGATAATTGCTCCGGTTTCCGGGTCAAATTCAATGATGTGATGCACCGAACCATTTTCTCTTACAAAAACCTTCTGTGCCATATCCGCATGGGCAATGGCAATATGCTTAAACCGAGGGTCCTTTAATTCTTTGGCTGCCCAATATAACAACGGCAAATTCATCATACAGTCGATAATAGCAAGTCCTGCCGTGTTTCCGTCTCCCGCATCGTTCCAGGCACGGATTAGTCCCGCCGCCAGATTATAACGTCCTGCCATGTTATCTGCCGCCAAAATTCCGCGATCCCTGGACTTTTTATTTCCTGTAATTCTATAATCTGCTACTGCTGTGATATGAAAACGGAAGCCTGCATCATGATCCATCGCAAGGAAATCCATAAAAACTGCATCCAGCTTATTCTGAATCTCTTCTGCAGTTTCCCGGTACTCTTCTCTTTGATAAGCATTGTACAACAGCCAAAGCTGTGCTGCATAAAAACCATTGGTCCACCAGCCGATTCGGTCAGACCAGTCATCAAAAACTCCGTTCTGGGTAGTATACGGAACCTTATCTTTGTTTCTTACCGCCGTAACAGAAACCTTTTCTGCTATTTTATCTGCAACAGACTGTGCCCATTTCTTTTCTTCCATACGATTATTCATTTTTATCCTCTCCATTTCATCTATTATTTATTATCCATTTTCAATATAAAACAGATTTATAAAAATAATAATATCTTTTACTGTTATTTCCTAACCTTTTCTGCTATAATATTTTTATCAAATGAAGGGAGCAGCTCCATTATGTATCAAATTATTAACGGTGGATATTTTACCAAACATCCACAAACCTTTTACATGGAACGTCCATCAGGTTTTGAACATTATGTTTTTTTATTCATCCGCTCCGAAGCAGTCCTCTCTATTTCCGGCCATACCTATACTGTTGCACCTGATAGTTATCTGTTTATTAAACCGCATACCCCTTATTCTTATTCTAATCCAAACGGTGTCTACATGGATGACTGGATTCACTTTGACTGCGACGAAGAAGAGGTGCGTCAGTTCCCTCTTTCACTGTTTCATACTCCTTTTCCGTGTAATAATCCATCCATTATCAGCACATATACGGAGCAGCTTGTATGGGAAATGAACTTTGCACCGGAGGAATTCCGACAGGAAAACACCCGTCAATTATTCCAAATCATTCTTCGGCATGTATTTCATGATTTTAATAACCAAAGCTGCTATCAGCCTTACCGCTTCCAAATGCAGAAGCAAAGAATTTCCATGCAGTCAGCACCTTATCTTAAACACAGTGCCGATACCATGTCGGTTGCACTCGGTATCAGCCTGTCTTACTATGAACATCTTTATAAAGCCTTTTTTGGCCAGTCCTTTCGCACCGACCTCATCAGCATGCGGATTGACTATGCAAAAGAATTACTCAAAACTACTTCTATGCCCTTAGAGCAGCTTGCCCTTAAATGCGGTTATAACAGCGAGGTCCATTTTTATCGGCAATTCCTTGCAAAAACAGGCACCACACCCGGAGACTATCGCAAAAAAAATAACAAAAATCCCTAAATTTCCTCTTGCAATCTTGACATACCTGTTATACAATAGAAAAAATGCCTGAATGTGGACTTTAACCGCAAGGGCGGAATGGGAGGAATATTATGAGACATTTAATTAGTCCTGAGGACTTATCTTTCGAAGAGTTAAATACCCTTCTCGATTTGGCAAATGATATTGCCCACGACCCTAAAAAGTATTCCAATTGTTGCCATGGCAAAAAAATAGCCACTTTATTTTATGAACCAAGTACTCGTACCCGACTCAGTTTTGAAGCTGCAATGCTCAATATGGGAGGTAGTGTCCTTGGTTTTTCTTCTGCTGACTCCTCCTCTGCATCTAAGGGAGAAAGCGTTGCAGACACAATCCGCGTAGTATCCTGCTATGCAGACATCTGCGCGATGCGCCATCCAAAGGAAGGTGCTCCTTATGTAGCATCCATCAATTCCGGTATCCCGGTAATCAATGCCGGTGACGGTGGTCACAACCATCCGACACAGACTCTTACCGACTTACTTACCATCAAGTCTTTAAAGGGCCATTTAGATAACATTACCATCGGATGTTGCGGTGACTTAAAGTTCGGTCGTACCGTGCACTCTCTCATCCATGCAATGGTTCAGTTCCCTAACGTAAAGTTCGTATTCATTGCACCGGACGAGCTTCGTATTCCGACTTACCTTAAGGAAGAAGTTTTAGATCCGCTCGGCATCGAATATAAAGAAGTTAAGGTTCTGGAAGATGTTATGCCGGAGCTTGACGTGCTTTACATGACCCGCGTTCAGAAAGAACGTTTCTTCAACGAAGAGGATTATATCCGATTAAAGGATTCCTTTATCTTAGACGCAGCCAAAATGAAGCTTGGCCGTGAAGACATGCTTGTTCTTCACCCACTGCCACGTGTAAACGAAATTTCTGTAGAAGTAGATAACGACCCGCGTGCCGCATACTTCAAACAGGTACAGTTTGGTGTTTACGCACGAATGGCTCTGATTATGACACTGCTTGGCGTAGAAAAGCCACAATAACAAGGGAGGAAAATCTTATGTTAAACATTGGTGGATTAAATGAAGGTATCGTTTTGGACCACATTAATGCCGGCGGTGCCATGGAAATTTACAACTACTTAAACTTAGAAAAGCTGGACTGCAGTGTTGCCATCATCAAAAATGCAAAGAGCAACAAAATGGGCCGCAAAGATATTATTAAAATAGACCAACTCATTGATATCGATTTTAACATGCTTGCCGTATTAGAGCCAAACATGACCATAAATTACATTAAAAACGGTGAACGAGTTGAAAAGAAACAGCTGGCTCTTCCGGAAAAAATTTATGGAATTATCAAATGCAAAAATCCGCGCTGTATCACTTCCATTGAACAGGAGCTTCCGCACAGATTTAAACTAACTAACCGTGAGAAAGCAATTTACAGATGCGAATACTGCGAACAGTCTTTTAAGAATAAAAAATAAAAATATGAAAAGCGCCGTAGTTCCCCTTTTATGGTAATGAACCCGGCGCTTTTATATTTTTAAAATACAATAAAGAAAGTTCTTCTCATATTATTCTCTTACAACTACCTTTCCGTTAACTTCCATGACAGGATCATCCCAAATGATTTCCCCGATGGAGTCTGCGGTAATAGTACCGGACTTTGGATTTTTAACAGAAATGATGTGGCCTTTTACCTCTGCCTCTACATCAGAATACTCAAAGGAAAGGTCCGTTTCTTCCATGGTACAGTTAATCAGCTTTAAGTCCTTACAATAACAAAGAGGCTGTGTGCCGATAATTTTACAATTAATAAGTGTTAAACCTTCTGCAAACCATGCAAGATATTCACCCTTAAGGACAGAATCCTTAACCGTAATGTTTTTACCATGCCAAAAGGCATCCTTGGTATCTAAATAAGAATTCGTAATGGTCATATTCTCAACATATTGAAAAGAATATTTACCTTTCATTCTCAGTTCGTCAATGGTAACGTCCTTACACTCAAACAGGAAGTACTCGGACTCCATTTCGGAACGGCTGATTTGTAAGCCTCTAGTGCGCCAGCCAAACTCCGGAGACTTCGCGCTGCTGTCTTCAATACGGATATTCTCACACTCACGAAGCGCCTTAATTCCACCCAGTTTAGTATTCTTAATCACTCCATCGTAAGAATACCAGATTGCAGCTCTGGTAAGCTCATCCATGGTTACATTATCAAGTTCAAAACCACGGGCGTGCCACAACGGATACCGCAGGGAAAAATCACAGTTCTTAACCAATACATTTCTGGTTTCCTTTAAAACTGATTCTCCGTCTGCCGGACCGGCAAAAGTACAATCCTTAACTTCCGTATTTTTTATATTATACAAAGCACGTTCCTCGTCAAAAACCTGCCCGCATACCATATGTTCCATAAGACTCTCCTATTCTTTCTCTATCAGTAATATATTTGTTAGTCTATCATAATTTTACATTTTATTCAATTGATATTTTACTTGTTATGAACATTTTAGCAAAGTCCTGTATACAGAAAGAGCAGGTTTTTCAACCTGCTCTAAATGTGTTTGTGTTTGTGGGTTTTTTCTTAAATTATTTGTACTGCTAACTACTTTCTTAAACCTAATCTAGCGATTAAGCTACGGTATCCTTCAAGATCTGTCTTCTTAAGGTACTCAAGTAAGCCACGTCTCTGACCTACCATCTTAAGGAGACCACGTCTGGAATGATGATCCTTCTGGTTGTTCTTAAGGTGCTCTGTTAACTCGTTGATTCTTGCTGTTAAGAGAGCGATCTGAACCTCTGGAGAACCAGTGTCGTTAGCTGTTCTGCCGTAAGCTGCAATGATTTCCTGCTTCTTTTCCTTGCTAATCATGATAACTACCTCCTGTTTTAAATAATATCGCCCGAAACTAAGAACCGGTTTGTTTTCCAGGAGTAACCCCGTGTTCTGAGTAACGGCTGCATGGTGTATATGCACACCAACCATTACATAATAGCACAAACAAAATCATTTGTAAATAATAATTTTAATTTTTCTTGTTTTTTGCAATGAATATAAATAAAATTAAAACTCATGTAAAAATATACCGCTACGAAGCTTCGGTTCAAACCAGGTGGACTTTGGCGGCATTAAAAGTCCTGCGTCGGAAACCGCAAACAGCTCTAAAATAGAGGTTGAACAGGTGGAAAATGCCACTGTCATGTCGGTGTGTACTCGTCTTTCCAGTTCTCCGAGACCACGAATACCGCCGACAAAATCAATTCGCTTATCTGTTCTCGGATCTTCAATACCAAGCACCGGTTCCAATAAATTATCCTGCAAAATGGATACATCCAAAGCCTTTACCGGATCCGGATTTCCCATAAGCTCCGGTTTTGCCGCCAGACGATACCATTTATCCTCAAGAAACATACCAAATTCACCCTTTACTTCCGGGCCAACCGGTGTTGCAGATGCTTCCACGATGAACTTTTCAGAAAGCTTCTGAATAAATTCTTCTGCGTTATTTCCGTTTAAATCCTTTACTACTCTGTAGTAAGGCAAAATTTTCAATTCGTTTTCCGGGAACAGCACAGATAAGAAGAAATTGAATTCTTCTTCACCGGTATAGCTTCCTGCTTCTGCTCTGCGTTTTAAACCAACCTTAACTGCAGAAGCCGCACGATGATGACCATCCGCAATATAAATCTGCTGAATGCCTCCAAACGCAGCCGCAATACCTTCTACCGCCATACTGTCGGAAACAATCCAGACTCTGTGGCCGATGCTGTCTTCCGAAACAAAATCGTATACGGGAGCCTTTGCTTTTTCGGCAGCCACAATTTTCTCTACTGCTTCATCTCTTCTGTAAGCTAAGAAAATCGGGCCTGTCTGGGTGCTGCAGGTATCTACATGGCGGATACGGTCCTGTTCCTTTTCTTCTCTGGTATTTTCATGCTTTTTAATCACCTGGTTCTGATAGTCATCAATAGAGGCGCAGGCAACAAGACCGGTTTGGGAACGTCCGTCCATGGTAAGCTCATAAAGATAAAAACACGGTACTTCTTCCTGAACATAAATGCCCTTTTCCCTCTGTTCCTTTAACATAGAGGCCGCCTTTTCATAAACCTCGGTGGCATACATATCGTAGTCCTCAGGAAACTGTGTTTCCGGGCGGTCGATATTCAAAAATGATACCGGTTCTTTTAGCGCTGCTTCTCTTGCTTCTGCACGATTATATACATCGTACGGCAGAGCTGCCACCTTATGTACCAGTTCTTTGTTTGGGCGGATGGCCCGGAATGGTTTGATTGTCGCCATTGTTATCCTCCTTTTTGATTCAATAATTACTTAGCACCAATTTAATCGGGAATTCATGAATTTTATAAAATCTTCATTTTTCCGTCACAAAGTAAACACAATTGGAAGATATGATATAAACATCAGATGAAGCAATTCATTTGATACTCTCTCCCCTACTTATTTACTTTTATGATTTTTCATAACTCCCCCTCGAAGGGCAGCCAATCCCTATGGCTGTCCTTCTCCCTTTTTGCAGGGAATAATTGATTTCATTATACCAAATTACCGCGATAAATCAATAGTTTCTGTTTCCTATTCTACACCTCCGACTTCATAATCTTCCCGGATACTTTTTGATAAATCATAACGTATAATGTCTCCGGAAACATAATTCCAGCCTTCTGCCAGTGCATCCCGGGCTAATTCGGTTTCTGTCCACTTATCAAAAATGTACCAACGATTTTCATTACTTTTCACCATAAGCTCAATCTGAATAATCAAAAATCCGTTTTGCTTTATAAAGTACTCTTTTCCGGTAATTGTTTGTACCTTTACATACTCTTCAAAAAAAATACGGTCTTCTTCGGAAACGCAAAGTATATCCACCGGAATCATTCCGCTTCCGCTAAACGTCTGTTGTATCACTTCAAAATTTTGATGTTGAAGCAACAACGGCTCATCATCCCACGCAAAACACTTTCTTTGGTTTTCAGATAAAATATCCGTTACACGATACAGCTTTACTTCCTGACGTTCCCGCCCATCCGTTGATTCCCAATAATATTTCGGAATAACTTTTATTTCTGCATTTTCTTCAAAAAATTCTCCTTGCGTATATAACTCATAAGAAAAACCATACCCTTTTTTTAATGTAAGTGCCTGGCATCCTTCTTTCAGTTGTTTTGCCGCAGTAAAATCATCCGTTGAAGCAATCCGGAAGTCCTTTAGATAACTCACTACATTCAGCTTCTTCATATCGGAAGCAATATAATTTTTCTCCGAAAGATTAGCATAACTTTCCGTAGTTTCTTCCGCTTGATATGTCCCGTTTTCCTTTGGACAATTCACAGCAACGCTTCGAAATTCTATCAGATATTCTCCGTTTTTTGCAGTAACCGGAAGATAGAACCTTTGATATTCTACTCCTGTAGTCATCCATTTCCCGGCTGCAAGCAGATAGTCCCCTTCCGTATTCCATGTCCCATCCGGATAAAAAGAATTATTTTCAACATCTACATAAACATCAAACGGAAACCGGACCTGGTTCATATACCTTCCGTCATCTAAGGCAAGATTGCTCTTTCCGGAAAGAGCAAAAGCAAAATCTTTTTCCCCGTATCCCAAACTCATTCGATGTATGCCTGTATTATCCACATATAAAGTAAAATAATTCAAAGCATCTTTTAGCTCAAGACAAGTCTCACCATCCTTCTCCTTCACTCCTTCTGTTACTATTCCGTTACACACTACAGGTGTATGAATTGTTATATCATTGATGTCAGAAAGAACTATCCGTTGCTCTGCTTCCGTCCCAACATTTTGCTCATCTCCGATATAAATTATTTCTGCATGTGTTTCATAACTACCGTTAGGTGTTGTTTCATCCAACATAATACCGGACAAATACATTTGAAGATACGAAGTAACCGGAGCAATCTCATCTCCTGACGGTAATAACTCTTTCTTTGGAGCTGCTCCTGTGCCATCTTCCATCCATTTATCCGATAAAATATCATTTTCCTCAAAAGAAAATGCATCACTACGCACTAAAGCCTGCTGTTGGTCCTTTATGGCTGCATTGCGGCAAATGACGGATAAATAGGCATCTACCTCCGGTTCCTTGTCAGTCACATCAGAAATAATATATTCCTCCTTTTCTAACGCCATATAAAGCATCGGCATACCATCCGTATCCGTCTCTTCCCATCTGACATGTTCTTCCCTGCTATCATAGTGAATGACTCCGTAATCCGGCAGTTTATCCCCGACTAAATCCATTTCTCTGTTTACCTTCACACAGATTTCTTTACCGCTTAATGCTGCATTTTTTACAATTACGGAATCCGGATAGTACAATCCACTCTCTGCTACTTCCCAGTAACACCATACTTTTGGCACTATAAATGAATATGTGGCAGTCTTCTGTTCACTGATAATCAGGGTTTCATCCTCAGAACATTCATATTGTGTACGATACGGAACGGTAACATAAATACGGACACTATCTGTTCCTGTAATTCTCCGTAATTTATAATGCAGTATCCAGGAACTCATCCTTGCCCGAAAAGATAATTGCTCTGTTCCCGGAATTGCACCTTGGGAAAATGAAGTATCATAGACCTGGTACGGTTGTAAATCGTCCAGGGCTCCGGTTGAAGAATTATAATCGTCCGCATACAGAAGTCCCTTCCCGTCTTCTCCTGCAATAGTCCCCTCCCACTCCTGTTCCGGTATCAGGGAAGGTTTGGGTTGGGTATCTTCTTCCGGCAGTTCCAACGGTTTTTGAATCCAAGATGCATAAAATATTCTGACCTCTGCTTCTGTCCATGGTTGCACAAAATTACCCTCTTCATCATAATACTTCGTGCCGCTTCCGCGAAGACCGGTAAAATAACCTTGAAAGAAATACCCTGTTTTTTCAGGAATAATTATACTTTCTCCCATTCCGTTCAGTTCAATCTCAATCCTTGTAGTATGATTTGTGCTGGTAGCGCCTCTTGCATCAAGATAAATCGTATACTTATCCGGCACCCAGTACGCATACAGTATATCCACGGCATCAAAGGTACCGGTGATATTGTTGGTTCTCACAAGGCCGTTTACTGTGGCTGCTGTGGTTCCGTCTGCGTTACGGCTGGTATCATAGACCTTGATACTGTCTGCGGTCGGCACGCCGTTTGCATCAAGTTTGGTGTAATAGCCCATGAAAATCCAGCGGCTGCAGGTTGGCGCGGTGACGGACGGAGCTGTGGTATCATAGGTAAAGATGGTACTTGTCTGCGTCTGTGTTACCGCTGCGCTCATGCCGGTGGCCTGTGCTGCCTTATTCGTGGCATCCAGTGTGATTTCCTTTGTTACCGGTGTCCAGATACCGTAAAGGGTGATGTTTCTTATCGGGGTATACAGACCGATATTCTCATCATCTTCCGGTGGGTAGACCGGATAGATTTCACCGGTACCGTTGGATATTTCACACCAGCCGTCCAGTACATAGCCGTCTGCTTCCGAATAAGGAAGAATGACATAGGAGCCCAGTACTTCCCAGGTCGGGTAAAGATATACCGTGGCATTGTTTTCGGCAGTTAAGCCGGATACCATATCGCCCTGTGCAAAGCGTTCGTAGGCATAGGTGTATTCTCCCGTTTCATCCCGCATATAAAGGTTCCAGCGGTCAAAGTCAGGAGCTGCCGTGGTTTCCGAGGTCTTGCCAAGCGGTGTCGGTGTACTGCTCATGCCCGCAGGGGTATTGATGACATAAGTAACCGTGGTTCCGGTCGGTGTATACGGCTGTCCTTCGATGGTTTCCACTGCATCATAGGCAAGGGTTTTTGTTTTCCATGCCGTATTTCCCGCACTTCCGAACGGATATTTCATATAGACAAGGTTATAGCTTATGTTAATCTTATTCCACTGGGCATACAGGGTAAGCGTTCCCTTAAGGTTGGTTACGGTTGCACCGTCCGCATAAGAAGTTCCGCTTCCGTCTGCCTTTGTATTCCATCCCGCAAAGGTATAGCCTTCCTTACTGAAGCGGTTCGGGCTTAATACTGCCCTTGTTACCGTGGAAGCGTACACATCATCTGCCATGGTTCCCGTACCGCCGTTTCTGTCATAACGGATAACATTATCCGCTACCTTCCACTGGGCATACAGGGTAAGTTCCGAAGTAAGGGAAAGGCTGTCTCCCGGCTGGTATGCCGTTCCGCTTCCGTTTGCCGCTTTATTCCATCCGGTAAACTCATACCCGTTATAGGTAAACATGTTGCCGTAAAGTTCTGCAGTATAATAGCTTCCCTTATCTGTAAGGTTAAAGTCAAGGCTTAACATCTGTCCTGTGGAAGACGATATCCGGTACGTCCAGTAGCCTTCGTCGGTCATTACCAGACCGCCGATTGCCATCTGTGCGCCCGTGATTCCTTCCACCTGTTCGATAACACAGCCGGCCCAGGTATCACTTTCCATCATATGGAAGGTACCGTCTGCTCCTACCAGGAGATTTCCATTCTGATATTTGAATGGTCCTTCCGGTTTCTTCGTCAGCTGGAACTGGGAGGTTGCATTATTATAAACGGCGGTCCAGATATAACCGTCCTCATCCAGTGCATAATAGCTTCCGGCCGACTGGAATGTCACATCGGTTGCCGGCACCGGTGCGGCTGCCCCATACGCCTTATAATACATCTTTCCTGATTCGGTCAGGTAGAAATAGTGGTGGCTTATAGAACCGACCGGCGTCTTTGTCATGGTGTATTTAATATTTTCATCAATACCTGCCACCGTGGTTACGCTCTTTTGGTTTTCCGTAATGGAAACGCTCTGGTTATACTTGGTAGGAATGGTGATTTTATAAGAGGTGGTACCGTTGCTGACAGTTAAACCGTTGATATAGGTTGTGCTTGTACTGCTTTCGGTAACGGTTACCTTTCCAAGGGAAAGCACCGTTTCTTTCCAGGAAGAGCTGTTACTCTTTGTCCAGATATCACCTTCTGCATCCACAACAATACAGTATCCGTAGGTGCTGCGGTATACATATTGGAGACCGGTATAGTCCGTGATGGCGGCAGGCATGGTAATGTTGGTATTCTCTGTTTTCTTTTTTTCAACCACATCATATACCTTACCGTCCACGCCTACGGCATAAATGGAAGAACCGTCCCTAAATTCCGGTTTTTGTGAAAGGGCTGCGATACCGGAAGACACCAGTGTCTTCTTATCCGTCTCTACATCGTAAAGATACAGTTCATCGGCACCGGTCACGTAATACAGCGGATGATAATACGTATCCACATCCATGTCTGCACCTTCAATATATACCGATTCCATCCAGGCAGCGAGACTCACGCCACGGATATTGGAGGCACGTTCCAGCAGTACCAGTTTATTTTTGTACAGGCAGTAATAATCCCCTGCTTTGTTCTTTAATACAAACACATCACCGGCATAGTTCGTCTGCGTGGTACCGGAGGAGGAGTCATAGGAGGTTGTGGTGATGGCTTCATAATCATATACCGAGTCAAACTCACCGATACATCCCGCATTTATC
Organism: Lachnospiraceae bacterium; assembly: GCA_045531955.1. Lineage (GTDB taxonomy): Bacteria > Bacillota > Clostridia > Lachnospirales > Lachnospiraceae > SIG299. The sequence continues at coordinate 32,953 of JAZSFC010000031.1, forward strand.
ACATCACCGTTATAATAATACTTAGTCCATACCGTGCCGTCCCGTTCGATGGCAATAAAGCAGTCGGAGGACCCACTGTATTTCTGTGCAAATACAAAGTCGTTTTTATAGAAATGGATATCCGACACCTGCACAAAGGTATCATCCACCGGACCGTTCGGTACATAGTAGGTCTTATATCCGGCTTTGATGATATAGTGGCTCGGGTAAACACGTCCGTAGCCATTAATTACCGGTGCGCCCGGATTGGTATAGATAATGGTACGTTCCTCTCCCATACCGCCGGTACCAAGGGTCTGTTCCGGTTTGTTTTTGGTGTCCGCAATGGTAAGGGTTGGCGAGGTAATGGTGATGGAATCCAGTTCACATCCATAGAACGTCCCCGCATCGATTCTGGTTACCGTAGGACTAAGCACCACATCCCACAGGTTGGTATGCTTTGCAAAAGCCCTGGCATACAGCTGTTTTAATTTCGGGAACTCCGGAAGTACCAGCATATTTTGGCTGACCTTTGAGGTTTCCCGGCTGTTTAACATAATCTGTGTATACGGTTCCATGGTAACGGAACAGTCCTGATGGGCGGTGGTTACATCACCGCTCTCACATTCAAAGTGGGTGGTACCATTCGGATACACATACACAAAGCGGGCGCAGGCACCATTATAGAAGTGGAATTCCACCATGGTTTCCTCATCCCCGTCATACAGACCGATATTCCGGTCACTGTACAGCAGCGTAAAGGTGCTTCCTGCTTCAAATGCACTGTGGCCGATACTGGTTACATTGGCACCGCCCTTGATTTCTTCCAGTGCCTGACAGTACATAAAGGCATAGGCATTGATGGAAGTGACGGTGTCCGGAATGGTAACGCTCTTTAAGGTGGTATTGTAGACATAATAGTTTCTGTAATACCGTGCCACGTTCTCCGCACCGGTGGTTAAGTATTCCTTACCGTTTTTACCGGAACTGGTGATATAGCCGTTACCGATAACACCGTAGGCATATTCCTGGTCGGTGTATTTATAGGTATAGGTAGAAGAGGTTTCCGATTCCGTCTGGTAGGAATAGTAACCGGTTAATGTTCCGTAACTGTAAAAAGTGGTTTCCGAGCTGGAATCCTGGTTATCATCTGCCGTATGGTACTTTGCCGTACCGCCGCCGATGCTGATAACCTTATACTCTGTTCCCGAATAGGTTATGGTAGACGGGAATACAAGCTCCGTAATGTAGCGCACATCCGAGGAATTGACATCATATCCGTTATAGACGGCCGGATGCACGTTGGTGGCATTGGTACCGCTTATGATAAAGTACCAGGTATTTCCGTTGGCATCGGTTCCCTTGGTAAAGCTTTTTGCCCTCTTGGTGGCTGTGGCAGACGGAAGTGTTCCGCCGGCTGCAGAACCGGAGTAGGACGCAAGGGAATACGCGGAGTTGCTTGCCACCCAGTCCATATGGTAGCCCATGTCTGTAGTAAACCAGTAGTTATAGTTTTCCGTTGCCCTTGTATTGGTGGACGGCTGCGGTGTCGGCGCAGGGGTACTGGTTGGCATCGGGCTTGGTGTAGCAGACGGATTCGGGGAATCCGTCGGTTTTGGTGTTGGTGTCGGTGTTTTAGTCGGCACCTTGGCATTACCTTTATAAATGAAGCGGAGAACTAAGTCAAAATCTTTTTCGTTTGGATTCTGTCCGTCCAGTTCATACTGCAAGAGGTAATCCGATGTACTGGTGGAGCTTCCGGAATCCAGCTCCACAGTTGTTTTATCCTTAAACTCTGCTATCAGTTCATAGCCCAGATAGTCATAGCTTTTGATTTCTCCGGGATAAGTAATAGATGGGAGAGTTTCACTGAAAAACACTTCACCGTATGGGAAATCGGTAAACGTCTTTTTCTTATATACATCGGTACCAAGGAGATTTCCGTTGGCATCCACTACTTCAATGGTAAACTTGGCGGATTTCAAGCTGAAACTTACCTTTCTTCCGTACATAGTCTTTAAAGCTTCTTTGGTCTTACCTGACCATTCCACACCCCACCCTGCGGTTTCCGGATAATTCACGATTTCCTCATAGTCATAGAGAGGTCCGGACTGCTCCTTATCCCCGCTGGAGGCTTCATATGCATACATGACACGGTTTGCGTAGAACTTCAACTTCCCCTTTACATCATGCAGATATTCTATTCCCTGAGTTTTTATTACCCATTCAATCAGAGACTGTGCACTGACACGGCGTTTTGTCTTATACACACCGCTTGCATCCGGCTCCGTAGTTTCCTCAGGTATCAGTTCTGTTTCTGCAGCAAAGGCAATTCCTTCAGCATAATCTTCTTCGGATAAATCCTGCTTTTCACCGTGAATATAACCTACCGGTTCATATCTTGCATCACTGTTTGGCAGTGAAAAGTACCAGGTTCCGGTGCTGTACTTATATCCGGCAGTAGCAGAAGCTTTTTTATATTCACTTTCAATAATCGGATTATTATTATCATCCAGTCCTTCGTACTTAAAAGCATTTGCCTGATACCGTGTCACTAAAGGAAAGGTAACTAAAACTATCAGTACCGTGCACAAGGCAAGCCGAAGCAGTGCTTTTTTCTTACTCTTCATATCTTATCTCCTTTCTTTCTAAAATTTGGTAATAAAACAGAGAACAGGACAATGTCCTGTTCCCTGCCATGATAAGCATATATGTTTATTTCTTAATAATCGATTACATTCCATTCTTTATCAAATGCGCTTGTATCAATACCTTCTTCCGAGGTAATCTTTAATCCCCAGCGGTATCCGAATACGGCAAACGCAGCATATTTTACACTCTTTGGAATCACTACTTCCTTCACGAGGTTTTCATTATCCGCTTCCTGATGCATATCCAGTGTAAAAGATGTACCAATATACTCCAAGGTGCTTGGAAGTACAATCTTTTCCAAGGTCGGGATGCGGTAGTAGGCATGGTCTTCAATCCGTTCCACGCCTTCCGGTAATACAACTTTGGTTAACTGGGTATACGCAAAGCAATGGTCTCCCACCACTTTTAATGTAGTCGGATAAGATACATAGGATAAGTTCGGCATACAAATATCATAAATCACAGTAATGCCTTCATTGATATATGCCTTTGTTATAAATTCACCGCCCCAGGATCTGCCATAGCCGTTTTCCTTGGATTCTTTTTCTGTCCACATGGCACCTTTACCGGTGATTACCAGTACACCGTCTTTTGCCTTGGTGGAATCTTCATTATCTGCCCAAACCTGTGCGTAACAGTTTTCGCCACAACGCACTTCATGAACCAGGTATGGATAACCATTATCTGACGGGTTATAATCCCCCGGATTATCCTTAACCGCAGACTGGAATTCTTTAACAACTACCGTAAATGTAAGGGTATCCAATACTTCCGACTTGTTATTTCCATCAAAGTCGGTGGTATACAGCTTTGCTGTTACGGTTGCAGTACCAGCCTCCTTTGGAAGTAACTGAATATCCTGAACTGCACTTGTTCTCTTATTATGTCTGATTTGTACTACGTTTTCATCACTGCAGGTTACTTCTACTACAATGGATTTACCATTTGTTGTCTGATACTGTGGCTTTCTGTTTAAATCCAACGTCATGTTCTGAATGGCAAGATAATACGTCTTTTTGTTTACTGTATCCATCTCAACCAGTTCACCGTAGTAAGCATACTCTCTACCCTTATAGTCAAAACCAGTATGGTCAAAGTACGGTTCCACCGTTGCCGGTGTCGGTGTAGCTGTCGGCTTTGGAGTTGCCGTTGGCTTTGGTGTTGCCGTCGGTTTTGGAGTCGCTGTTGGCTTTGGTGTTGGTGTAGCGGTTGGCGCCGGTGTCGGTGTCAGCTTTGCTACACTGCCCTTGTTTACTACCTCACCACACACGGTACAGGTTTCGGTATATTCCCCTTCTGCCTCTGCGGTTGGGGATTTGGTGAGAGCATATTGTAACTCACCATGTCCTAATGCCTTAATCGGCTCTTTATTCTTAATTTCACCACATACACATTCTTCCCACTTACTTCCGTCTGTGGTACATGTGGCCGGTGTTTCTTTTGGTTCCCAGCTATGCTCATGCGGAGTTTCCGTTGGAACTGCAGTTGGTGCAACCGTTGGCTCTGCTGTCGGCTCCGGTGCTTCTGTCAGCTCTACTGTAGGCTCTACTGTTGGCACCGGTGTTTCCGTCGGTGCTGTGGTTGCTGTCGGTGCAAACGTTGGCTCTGTTGTAGGCTCTACACTTTCCGTAGGCTCCGGCACTGCTTCTGTCGGTTCTGCGGTTGGCTCTGCAGGGGTTGTAGGTACCACTGTTTCTGTCGGGGTTGGTATCGGCTTGTCCGTCTGCTCACTCCAGCCAAAATACAGCACTGCTGCAATCACCGCAGCCAAAATCAACAATATAATTATCCACTTTGCTTTTTTCATCTTCTGCTTTCTCCTTTCAAAACAACTTGTTATGTTCATTCGGTTTACCAGAAAGGAGAAACAATACTTTACTTTGTTTTTACTTCCTTTGATACACTGGATTCCGATACTCTGCTGAATGTATCAATGATTTTTACTGAGTTTAGTATACCACATCTGATACAATTTGTTAATATCCCGTTAAGAAATATAAAAGCCGATAAACCAAACATGCTTACCGGCTATCTTTTTTATATTATTTTCTTAACTATATCTTCTATTTGCTCTTTGGTGACTTCTTTATATATTTCATTCTTCCTCACAGTGTCATAAATGCAATTGATATCATTTGTAAAAGAGAACAGCATACTTACCACAGCACATAAAGCTTCTTCTCTTCCTTCTTCTCTTCCTTCTTCACGTGCATCTTCTTTTAAATGTTTTTCATGTAATTCCTGATTAAAAGTAGTTAATGCTATCATAAATACCTCTGCCTTATGCTGTAATAAAATTTCTTTTAATATACCTTCTTGAATACATTCATCAATTGCTTTATTGATTGCATCAAGCAAACTAACAGATTGCTTATATTCTTGAATTTTTTTTACAAACGAAATATAGTCTGCCAACACCTTACAAACCTTTAAATCTGAGCTAATATCCGGATGGTTTAAATTTATAACTGTTGCTGCCCACTCAAAATCTCCGGATTTGTCTTCATGAACAAATGCATCCGACAATCTAAGTTTTTCTACAGCCGGTCGTTCTTCTGTTCCGTTATAGAATACTACATATCTGGGTGTTGGAATATAAACCTGTTTTTTGTGGTATATATCTAAACATGTGTCGGCAACATATTTATCGTATAATTTCCCAAAATACATCAAACCTCTTAGCGGCATATTGGGATTATATGTAGATTGTTGTTCCCAAAGATTCATTTCACAATCTATAATGAATGCAACATCATTTTTCATATCAATATAAATAACATCCTCTATGTTATATATATTGATATTTTCCACAATCTTCTTCCTTTTCAGTATAACATATGCCACATTGCGTGTAAAGAATTATTTATTCATTTTTCAATGTGCAATTTATATATTTAGCAGATACTAAGCTCTTTCGTTTCTTTGTTATAAAAATATATATTATCGGATAACACCTCTGTAGCGTCTACCTGCGTTGCATTAATTTCCTTCACCATACTTTGGAAATATTCCACGGAGAATTCTTCATTTGCAGGTACAAGAATTACTTCATGAACGCTGCTCGGCAACACATAAAAACTATTTCCGATTCGTTTTGAGAAACGCTCCAATTCCTCCGCAAACACCAGAGACGCTGCCCCAAAAGAACCTTTACTGTTTGTCATAACAAACAAAAACGGATGACAGTTTTTTGCTTCCTGTACTTCCACTCCCACTTTTCTGCCCAGGTCATAAAGCAAATCCTCCATACAGCGGATTTTAATTGGCTGAAAACGTTCACAATTACCGGTTGCCGTCCGACAAAGCTCTTCTTCCGAAACTTGAAGAATTTCCATATGTTCCTTAGTAATAATCAGGGTACCCATGACATCTTCAGAAATTGGTACATGATAATAGTAGATTTGCGCGAGATCAAGAAATTCACGATGCGGAATTGACTCTAATAGCTTACTGTTTTTTTCTTTATTTACCAACCGCAGAAAAACTCCCCGGCGGAATTCCTCCCAGGTAAATTGTATTTTAGACAATAGATGGCTGTTTTTCTCTATTTCTTCCCTATATGTATTGCATAGTTTCTCAGCAACTTCTTCCAGCGTACACATGCCACTCATCCATTCTACAAACTGTCGGTCCAGGTAAAAATTAGGTGCCACTCTTTCTTCTTCACCTTTTAACATCAGACCTATAACCGTTACTCCGTTGTTTTTAGTGGATGTGCAGACTTCTCCCTTTACCTTTCCGTTAAAATGCGTTTCTACATGTTCCTGAATCTCTTTCAGAAACTGAATATATTCCATATCTTTATTCAATTGTTTATCCTCTCTTTTGTTGAAAAATTACCGAAATCTATGCCATTAGACCGGTATACAACAGATTACACGGAATCATAAGAATTTTTGAAGCTATCATTATTGTACTAAAAAAAGGAGTCTGCTTCAAGAGCAAACTCCTCTCATATATGTAGAAAATCATCCACTATTTTTGTACACATTGCACAATGAATTTATTTTTCAGATAAGTATTCATCAATACCTTTCGCTGCCGCACGTCCCGCACCCATAGCAAGAATTACAGTAGCAGCACCGGTTACTGCATCACCGCCGGCAAAAACACCCTCACGGGAGGTTTGTCCATTGGCTTCATCGGCTACAATACACTTATGTTTATTACATTCCAAGCCCTCTGTAGTAGATGTAATCAATGGGTTTGGACTGGTACCGAGAGACATAATTACTGTATCCACATCCAGTTCGAATTCAGAGCCTTCTTTGACTACCGGGCGTGTTCTACCGGAAGCATCCGGCTCGCCAAGCTCCATTTCTACACAGGTCATACCCTTTACCCAGCCGTTTTCATCCACCAGAATTTCTGTTGGATTTGTCAGCAGCTTGAAAATAATGCCTTCTTCCTTTGCATGATGAACCTCTTCCACACGGGCAGGAAGCTCTTCTTCACTTCTGCGGTATACAATATAGGTAGTTGCTCCCAAACGAAGCGCAGTTCTGGCCGCATCCATGGCAACGTTACCGCCGCCTACTACAGCAACCTTCTTACCTTTAAATATCGGAGTGTCATAAGCATCATCAAACGCCTTCATCAAGTTATTTCTTGTCAAGAATTCATTGGCAGAAAATACACCGTTGGCATTTTCTCCCGGAATACCCATAAACTTCGGAAGACCTGCACCGGATCCGATAAATACTGCAGAAAAGTCTTCTTCCTCCATTAACTGGTCAATGGTAGTAGACTTACCAATAATTACATTGGTTTCGATTTTTACACCAAGAGCCTTTACATTTTCAATTTCGCTCTTCACTACGGTTCCCTTTGGCAAACGGAACTCCGGAATACCATAAACAAGTACGCCGCCAGCCTCATGAAGTGCCTCAAAGATAGTAACATCATAACCCATTTTAGCAAGGTCGCCTGCACAGGTAAGTCCTGCAGGACCGGAACCGATAACGGCCACCTTTTTACCTTTGCTTGCTGCTTCTACCTTCGGTACCACTTTATTCTCTCTTGCCCAGTCGGCAACAAAACGCTCCAGCTTGCCGATAGAAACCGGTTCCGCCTTAATGCCGCGGATACATTTTGCTTCACACTGGGATTCCTGAGGACAAACACGTCCGCAAACCGCAGGAAGTGCAGAATATTTGCTGATTACTTCATATGCGCCGGCAATATTTTTCTCCTGAATTTCTCTGATAAATCCCGGAATATCAATATTTACCGGACAACCTTTCTGACACTGGGGATTTTTACAGGTCAGACAACGGGCTGCTTCCGCCACTGCTTCTTCCATATTATAGCCAAGGCATACCTCTTCAAAATTGGTTGCACGAACCTTTGCATCCTGCTCTCTGACAGGAACTCTATGTAATACATCTGCCATTGTACTTTATCCTCCTATTCGCAATGTCCGCAGCCGCCGTGATGAGTTGCACCTTCTTTTGCACGCAGTACCGCACGGCCTTCCACTGTCTTATAAATCTGCTGGCGTTTCATTGCTTCATCAAAATTTACTAAATGTCCGTCAAATTCCGGACCATCTACGCAGGCAAACTTAATTTCATTGCCGACGGTAAGACGACATGCACCGCACATACCGGTACCGTCTACCATAATCGGATTCATGCTGACTACTGTCTTTATGCCCAGTTCTTTAGTAAGCAGACAAACAAACTTCATCATAATTAACGGACCGATTGCCACAATATGATGATATTCTTTTCCTTCTGCAACAAGAGCCTTTAAACAGTCGTTTACATTACCTTTTCTTCCGTAGGAACCATCATCGGTTGTGACATAAACGTTAGCGGCCACCTGCTTCATTTCTTCTTCTAAAATAATCAGGTCTTTATTTCTGGCACCAATGATGACATCTACGTCAACTCCCTGCTCATGAAGCCATTTCACCTGAGGATATACCGGTGCTGTACCGACACCCCCGGCAATAAACAGTATCTTCTTTGCCTTAAGTTCTTCAACACTCTCATCAATCAGTTCTGTCTTACAGCCAAGCGGACCTACAAAATCGCGGAATGCATCGCCGACTTCATATTCTGCCATCATTTTAGTAGATGAACCAATCGTCTGGAACACAATCGTAACTGTTCCTTCTTCTCTGTTATAATCACAGATGGTAAGAGGAATCCGTTCTCCTTTTTCATCCGTCTTAACAATTACAAACTGCCCCGGATAGCAATGCTTTGCCGTTCTTGGTGCTTTTATATCCATTAACACAATATTTGGTGACAATATCGTCTTTTTTACGATTTCATACATGTCCTTTTCCTTCTTTCCACAAAGTATTAGTCACATTTTACCTCGTCTTATGAAAAAAATCCAGTATTATATTTAATTTTTCTACAAAAAATAAAATTTTCTGCTTTATTTGAAAAAAGTACTTTACTTTAATTCGTTATAGTGATAAAATAGCAACGTATACATGAAGGAGGTATTGCTAATATGGGCAAAAATATTAAGAATCCTGCAGTAGATTATTTATTTGATGCGATTCTCAGCTTAAAAGACAAAGACGAATGCTATGCTTTTTTTGATGATATATGTACGGTAAACGAGATTCTCTCTTTATCTCAGCGTTTTGAGGTAGCTGCTATGCTGCGTTCCAGAAAAACTTATTTGGAAATTGCAGAAAAAACAGGTGCTTCCACCGCTACTATCAGCCGTGTAAACCGTTCTTTAAATTACGGTAACGACGGTTATGACATGGTATTCGGACGTATCGATGCTTTACCGGCCGACCATACAGAATCTAACACAGAAGAATAACAAATTTTATCAGAACCATCGGTTGTGCCGGTGGTTCTTACTTTTTTACAGACATAAAAAAAGGATATTTTGTCAGAACATTAAGTTCCGCAAAATATCCTTTTACTTTGCTAAATAGCTTATACTCTCTTCATGTATTCGCCGGTTCTGGTGTCAATCTGAATCTTATCACCCTGTTCAACGAATAATGGAACATATACAGTTGCGCCTGTTTCAACTACAGCCGGCTTGGAAGCACCTGTTGCTGTATCGCCCTTGAAACCTGGTTCTGTTTCTGTGATTTCAAGTTCTACAAAGAGAGGTGGCTCGATAGCGAAAACCTGTCCTGCATGAGACAGCATCTTAACCATTTCGTTTTCCTTAACGAACTTTAAGGAATCACCGATCTGGTCTTCAGTCATAGCAATCTGGTCAAATGTTTCAACGTTCATGAAGTTGTACATTTCACCGTCGTTGTATAAGTATTGCATGTCAGATCTTTCGATATGAGCAGCCGGGAACTTTTCGGTTGGACGGAAAGTCTTTTCAATAATACCGCCGTTCTTGATGTTCTTTAATCTGGTTCTTACGAAAGCAGCGCCCTTACCTGGCTTAACGTGCTGGAATTCGATAACCTGTACTACGTTTCCTTCAATTTCAAGTGTGAGACCATTTCTAAAATCGCCTGCAGAAATCATGTAATAATCCTCCTCGTTTTCCGAAGGAAAATGCCTGCCTGCTTGTGCTGGCAGAGGATTTTTCCTCCTTAATGTAGCAGCTTTCACTGCGTGCATAATAAACTTATTGTAGTATAACCTAAAACAGGAAATTTTTCAACATATTTTTTACAATTCTATCAATTCTTTTTTAGAATGAGTCAAATTCTCGTATCCGTCTTCTGTGAGAACCACCATATCTTCGATTCTGACTCCTCCGAAGTCCGGAATATAAATCCCCGGTTCTACAGTCATAATCATTCCTGCTTCCACAATATCCTCTTCTATCATGGAGAAACGCGGATTTTCATGAATTTCCAAACCAACGCTGTGTCCAAGGCCATGACCAAAGTATCCCTCATAACCGGCTCCGTAAATAACATCTCTTGCCACCTTATCGTATTCTTTACCCTTAAGCCCCGGCTTTAACATTTCAAGCACTGCCAGCTGGGCCTTTAACACGGTATTGTAAATCTCTTTCTGCTTTTCGCTTGCCTTACCAACCACCACGGTTCTGGTCATATCAGAGCAATAACCGTTGTAAACACAACCGAAATCCATGGTAACAAAATCTCCGGATTCGATTTTCTTATGCCCCGGTTCTGCATGCGGTTTGGAAGAATTCACACCGGATGCCACGATGGACTCGAAGCTTAACTTGTCCGCACCGTTCATTTTCATGATATATTCCAGCTTAGCTGCAATTTCCAGCTCCGTTACGCCCGGTTTTAACTCCTTTAAAATCTCTTCAAAGGCAATATCACCGATGTGTTCTGCCTGACGGTGCAGAGCAATTTCTTCCGCTGTTTTAATACGGCGTAAATCTGTCAGTTCTCCTGTCAGCGGAACCAGTTCCTTTACCGCAAGACGCTCTTTCAAATTCTGATACGTACTGTAACGCATCTGATTTGCTTCAAATCCAAGAGTTGCAACGTTTTCTGCAGTAAGCACCTGATTAATAAATTTGCAGTAATCCCGTCCTGCATCCACTTCCACCACAGTATAATCCGGTGCCTGAGCAGTAGCCGCAATGGTGTAGCGGGAATCGGTAAATAAGGTTTTACTGTTCTTTGTAATTAACAAATAGCCGGTAGCTCCGGTAAAACCGCTGAGATAACGCATATTGTAACCATCGGAAACCAATACGGCGTCTATATTCTTTTTTTCTAAAAGTGTAGCAAGCTTTTCATAACGAAGTTTCATTTAAAAATTCCTCTCCGACCAAATTTATTTGTTTTTACATAATTCCTTCATGGCATCCATCGCAAGAAGATAACCGTTTAATCCAAGGCCTAAAATTTCGCCGTCGCACACCGGTGTAACAACAGAAGTATGACGGAACTCCTCTCTCTTATACACATTGGAAATATGGACTTCAATCTTCGGAACCGTAACAGATGCCAGAGCATCACGGATGGCAATGCTGTAGTGGGCATAAGCACCCGGATTGATAATAATACCGTCTACCTCATCGAAGTATGCTTTCTGGATACGGTCAATGATTGCTCCTTCCGAATTGTCCTGGAAGCATTCCAGCTCGATTCCTTCTGCTTCTGCCTTCGCGCGAAGACGTGCAATTAATGTGTCATAAGACTCACTGCCGTAAATTCCTTTTTCACGGATACCGAGAAAGTTCAAGTTCGGTCCGTTGATAACTAAAATTTTCATCTGTTCTCCTCCTTGCCTTTTGCAATTACAAAGTAGTTTTTATCACACACTTAACAGTTTTTCAATTTGGCAAATAATTTCATAAAAAGACATATTGTCGGTCTGCAGTACCAAGTCTGCAGTAGCTTCATATACCGGTCCCCGGATAGCTAACATGGTTTCGATTTTGTTTCGCAAATCACCATTTTGAAGAAGCGGTCTGCTGTCACCGGAACCGGATAGCCGTTTCATCAAAGTTTCGGTTTCTGCCTTTAAATAAATAACTGTTCCGAGTTCCTTTAAAAGCTCTGCATTCCCCACTTTCATCGGAAGACCGCCACCGGTTGCAATAATATTGCCCTTTGGTCCATCTATCAGTCTGCGGATGGTCTCCGTTTCCTTTTCCCTGAAATACGGCTCACCTTTTACTTCAAAAAGTTTTGTTATGGACATGCCTTCTTCCTGCTCGATCAGGACATCCGTATCCAGGAAATTATATTCCACTGCTTTTGCCGCTTTACGACCTACTGTGCTTTTTCCGCTGCCCATATAACCGATAAGTATAATATTTCTGTTTTTATTGATTTTCATTCTTCTGCTTCTCTCTTCGGTAAAAATATAGAATCGGTTTTTCCAGATAACGCTTTAATACAATTTGTATTTCTTCGTGTTTATCGATTGGTTCTACCAGCCAGGATTCGATGCCGGTGCGTTTTGCCCCCCACACATCGGTAAACAACTGGTCACCCACAAACACGGTGCTTTCCCTTGTTGAACCCATTTTTTCCATAGCACGCTCATAACCACTGCGTCCCGGTTTCCCGGCTTTGAAAATATAGTCCACCTGAATTTTTTCATTGAACATTTTTACCCGCTCTTCCTTGTTATTGGAAAGCAGGCAAACCCGGAATCCGATGCCCTTCAAACGCTCCATCAGAGAGATTGCACGTTCCGTAGCCGGCTTACCGTGCTCCGTTAAGGTATTATCAATATCAAAAATCAATGCACGGATACCCCGCTCATACAATGCTTCATAAGGAATTTCAAATGCAGAGGTACAGGTAACATCCGGATAAAAGGTTTTTAACATAGTATTCTCCTATAACACAAATTTTGACATCCAAACGATGTCATTTGCATAAGCAAAACTGCTATATTAAGTTATTTTAGCACAATCTTTTTCTTCCTTCAACCACTGTTTTCCGCATTGTTTTCCATTTGTTAAAACTTAAACGATTTTTCTACTTGTACAAATTGAAAAATGCTGTTATAATGCCTATGTAAACACTTACATAGTGGATGAAAATAAAGGAGGCATAATACCCATGGATTATTTAAAACAGTTTTCCCTGGAAGGAAAAATCGCTTTAGTTACCGGTGCTTCTTACGGTATCGGTTTTGCAATTGCAAGCGCATCCGCTAAGTGCGGTGCTACCATCGTATTCAACGACATCAAGCAGGAGCTTGTTGACAAGGGCTTAGCCGCTTATGAAGAGCTCGGCATCAAGGCTCACGGTTACGTTTGTGACGTTACTAACGAAGAGCAGGTTACTGCTATGATTGCACAGATTGAAAAGGAAGTTGGCGTTATCGACATCCTCGTTAACAATGCCGGCATCATTAAGAGAATCCCTATGTGCGAAATGACCGCTGCTGAATTCAGACAGGTTATCGACGTTGACTTAAATGCTCCTTTCATCATGTCCAAGGCAGTTATCCCTAGCATGATTAAGAAGGGCCACGGTAAGATTATTAACATCTGTTCCATGATGAGCGAACTCGGCCGTGAAACCGTTTCCGCATATGCAGCAGCTAAGGGTGGCTTAAAGATGCTCACCAAGAACATCTGCTCCGAGTACGGTAAGTACAACATCCAGTGTAACGGTATCGGACCTGGTTACATCGCTACTCCTCAGACTGCTCCTCTTCGTGAGATTCAGCCTGACGGTTCCAGACATCCATTTGACCAGTTCATTATCGCTAAGACTCCTCAGGAACGTTGGGGCGAAGCTGATGACCTTGCAGGTCCTGCAGTATTCCTTGCTTCCGATGCTTCCAACTTTGTAAACGGCCATATCCTTTACGTAGACGGCGGTATCTTAGCTTACATCGGCAAGCAGCCGTAAGTTAAAAAAACAAATCCTGCGAAGTTCTTTTTTATGGTAATGAACTTCGCAGGATTTTTTTATGTGCGTTATATAATTCTCGATAATTTAACTTTTCTTCAATTCTTTTTCCACACACTCCAGTGCCACTTCAATCACCTGGTGCATGTCGAAATACTTATACATTCCCAATCTTCCGCCAAAAATCACCTTATCCTGCTTATCTGCCAGTTCTTTATACTTGGCAAACAGTGCGTTGTTCTTTTCGTCGTTCATTGGATAATAAGGCTCGTCACCCTTTTTCCATGTAGCAGGATACTCACGGGTAATTACGGTCTTTGGATTGTAGTTGCCGTTCTGGCAACCAAACTCAAAGTGCTTATGCTCGATAATTCTGGTATATGGTACTTCATATTCGGTATAGTTGACCACTGCATTGCCCTGGTAGTTTTCTTCGTCCAGCTCCTCTGTTTCAAACCGCAGACTGCGGTATTCCAGTTCCCCGAAGCAATAATCAAAGTATTCATCAATCATACCGGTGAAAACCACCTTTTCTGCCTGGGCAAGCAGTTCCTCTTTACTTGCAAAGAAATCCGTATTTAACCGCACTTCCACGCCTTCCAGCATGTTGGAAATCAGCTTTGTGTAGCCGCCCACCGGAATTCCCTGATATAAATCATTAAAATAATTGTTATCATAGACAAAGCGGACCGGCAGACGCTTAATAATAAAGCTTGGAAGTTCAGTGGCTCTTCTGCCCCACTGCTTCTCGGTATAGCCCTTCACCAGCTTCTCGTAAATGTCACGGCCAACTAAGCTTATGCCCTGCTCTTCCAGATTCTTCGGCTCGGTGATGCCTGCTTCTTTTTTCTGTGCTTCAATCTTTTCTTTTGCCTGGGCAGGAGTCTTTACTTCCGGCCACATCTTGCTGAAGGTGTTCATGTTAAACGGCAGGTTATAAAGCTCGTCCTTGTACCGTGCTACCGGAGAATTGGTATAGCGGTTAAATTCAGCAAACTGCTGCACATACTCCCATACCTTTTTGTTGGAGGTATGGAAAATGTGGGCGCCGTACTTATGCACGTTAATACCGTCTACTTCCTCGGTGTAAATATTTCCGGCAATTTGCGGGCGCTTGTCAATCACCAGCACCTTCTTGCCTGCCTTATGGGCCTCATGGGCAAATACAGCACCGAATAAACCGGCACCGACAACTAAATAATCATACATAATTTTTCTCCTAATATCGTAAACCACAATCTAATATTACTTATACTACTCTGCCCCGACAATGGTTCCGCCGCCAACCACGATGTCACCGTCATACAGTACTACTGCCTGTCCCGGCGTAATGGCACGCTGCGGCTCTTCAAAGGTTACTTTCATTTTATCTTCACCAACCAATTCAATGACTGCCTTGGCACCTTTATGGTTATAGCGGATTTTAGCCATAACTTCCATCGGTTCTGTTATAGTTTCGATGGACATAAAGTTTAACCGGTCTGCATAGAGCACCTTGGAAAACAGTTCATCATTAGATGCCAGCACCACTTCGTTTGTTTCCGGACGGATTTCCTTTACAAACATACGGGAGCCAAGAGCAATACCCAGGC
The DNA here is from genome assembly GCA_045531955.1 of Lachnospiraceae bacterium. GTDB lineage: Bacteria > Bacillota > Clostridia > Lachnospirales > Lachnospiraceae > SIG299. Next base: position 48,436 of record JAZSFC010000031.1, read on the forward strand.
CTTTCCGCTGGCCAACCGTATAATGGATAATACCCTGATGCGGTCCGAGAACTTCTCCGGCAGTATTTACAAAGTTACCTTTCGGAAACGTTCTACCGGTGTAGTCTTCTATAAATCCTGCATAATCGTCATCCGGCACAAAGCAGATTTCCATGCTGTCCGGCTTATTTGCCACCAAAAGACCGATTTTTTCGGCAATGGCACGGATTTCATCTTTAGAATAAGCTCCTACCGGCATCATGGTATGTTTTAACTGTTCCTGTGTTAAATTATACAGGGCATATGTTTGATCCTTTGCATCCGTAATGGATTTTTGCAATGCAAAGCGTCCGTTCGGAAGCTCCACAATTCTGGAATAATGCCCGGTGGCAATGCCGTCTGCACCAATTTCCCTTGCCCGGTGATACAAGGATTCCCACTTCACATAACGATTGCAGGCAATACAAGGGTTCGGTGTTCTGCCCGCTTCATACTCTTTTACAAAATAATCAATAACCGCGGTCTTAAACTCCGAGCGGAAGTTCATTACATAGTAAGGGATATCCAGCATCTGTGCTACACGTCTGGCGTCCTCCACCGCAGAAAGTCCGCAGCAACCACCGTTTTCTTCCTGGGTTTCATTATCCTCTTCCTGCCAGATTTGCATGGTTACACCGATCACCTCGTGACCGGCCTCTTTTAAAAGATATGCCGCCACGGAAGAATCCACACCGCCGGAAAGTCCGACTACAATTTTAGCCATAACAGCTTGTCCTTTCTATCTGCCGACTTCTCACAGTCTACTAATACTCTTCTGCTTCTTCCTCTTCATCCTCATGGATATCACTCTTTGGCTTTTCTAAGCCTTCGATTTTAATGCCATGCTTTTCTGCGTAGTCCCAAAGAGCTGCGTGAATAGCTTCTTCCGCAAGCAGGGAGCAGTGTACCTTTACCGGTGGCAGACCGTCCAGGGCCTCCATAACTGCCTTGTTAGTTACCTGCAATGCCTCATAAATAGACTTACCCTTAACAAGCTCGGTTGCCATACTGCTGGTTGCTACAGCCGCACCGCAGCCAAAGGTCTTAAACTTAACATCCTGGATAATCTGATTGTCATCGATATCCAGATAAATTCTCATAATATCGCCGCACTTGGCGTTACCAACAGTACCTACACCGCTGGCGTTCTCAATTTCGCCTACATTTCTCGGATTTGTAAAATGATCCATTACCTTTTCTGTATACATCGTGTTCTTTCTCCTTCTAATGGTTTATTTATTCTTGTTCATCTTCTTTACAAAATCTTCGTAAAGAGGAGACATATTTCTTAAATTCTGTACGATTGCCTTTAACTGGTCGATGGTGAAATCGATTTCTTCCTTAGTGGTTTCCTCGGATAAGGTAAGACGAAGGGAACCATGGGCAATTTCGTGAGGAAGACCGATGGCAAGCAGTACATGGGACGGGTCTAAGGAACCGGAAGTACATGCGGAACCGCTGGATGCACAAATGCCCTTCATATCAAGCATAATCAGTAAGGATTCACCCTCAATAAACTGGAAGCTGAAGTTTGCATTGTTCGGCAGACGAAGGGTTCTGTGTCCGTTTAAGCGCACATAAGGAATTTCCGCCAACACGCGGTCAATCAGATAATCGCGAAGCTTGGTTTCCTTTTTGATTTTTTCGTCCATGCCTGCTACAGCCAGCTCTACCGCCTTTCCGAAGCCTACAATACCCGGAACATTTTCAGTACCGGCACGGCGCTTTCTTTCCTGTCCGCCGCCATGGATTAAGGAACGAAGCTTTAATCCCTTTTTGATATATAAGAAGCCGATACCTTTCGGACCGTTTAACTTATGGCCGCTGGCACTTAACATATCGATATTTTCTGCCGCAACGTCGATTGGCAGCTGACCGAATGCCTGTACTGCGTCGGTATGGAACAGCACACCGTGCTCTTTGGCAATCTGTCCGATTTCCTTGATTGGCTGCAAGGTACCGATTTCGTTGTTGGCGTACATCACGGAAATCAGGATGGTGGTTGGTTTGATAGCCTTCTTTAACTGCTCTAAATTCACTACACCGTTTTCATCCACATCCAGATAAGTTACTTCACAGCCGTTCTTTTCTAAGTACTCACAAGTGTGTAAAATAGCATGATGCTCAATCTTTGTGGTGATGATATGGTTACCCTTGTCCTTGTAAGCCTCTGCCGCTGCCTTTAATGCCCAGTTGTCCGCCTCGGAACCGCCGGCGGTAAAGTAAATGTCCTGGGTTGGCGCATTTAATGCCTTGGCAATCTGCTCTCTGGCTATTGTTACTGCTTCTTTATTTTGGGATGCAAATCCATACACGCTGGATGGATTGCCAAACTGCTCGGTAAAATACGGAAGCATTGCCTCTACAACTTCCGGTTTTGTTTTTGTTGTTGCCGCATTATCTAAATAGATAATCTTCTTATTCATAACTATATACCTCCCTTTATGTCTAGCAACCCGGTTCTACCTTGATTGCATCACTTTTTACTTTTTCGCTCTCTTCCAAAAGCTCGGACAGAAACATGTTATTTACCGTATCATTGATACTATCATTAATACGCTTCCACACATATTTGGTGACGCAGAAGTTGGAAGCGGAACACTCGGTTTCTCCTTCGCCGTCTACGGCGGAACAGTCCACCGGACTTAAACTGCCTTCCAAAGCACGAAGAATTTCTCCTACGGATATTTCTTCCGGTGCCTTTGCCAGAGCGTAACCGCCCTGTGCGCCTCTGGTGCTTTGCACAATGCCTGCTTTTTTCAGTTTTGCTACTAACTGTTCCAAGTAGCTGATGGAAATATTTTGACGTTCTGCCACATCGCTTAAAGATACCGGCTCTGTTTTTGCATACATGGCCAGATCAATCACTGCACGCAGACCGTAACGTCCTTTAGTTGTAAGTTTCAAAAGAATCAATCCTCCTTTATTATATCCGAGTAATTTAATTCCGACTTTTTTATTTCCTAGTAATTTACTGCGATTTGATTTTACTATAGATTTCCTATTCTGTCAACCCTATCATTAAACATTTGTTAATTTTTTATCAAATGTTTTTCTTCTATTTTTTTTATTACGCTCATACCATGTGATAACTGCAGTTTTCCTGTCCTAAAAACGGAGGTTTTATGTTAAAAAGTACACTCGCCAAAGGCACCATTATTCTCACCGCCGCAGGCTTTCTAAGCCGAATCTTAGGCTTTTTTTACCGCATCTGGCTCTCCGAGCACTTAGGCAGCGAGCTGCTAGGTATCTATCAGATGATTTTTCCCATTTCCGGCGTCTGCTATACCATTTATGCTTCCGGAATTCAAACTGCCATTTCAAAAATCACTGCCGAGCGGAAAGCTTCCGTCTCTGTGTTTTTTCATGGACTATGCATTTCCCTGTTTTTGTCCCTGGTGCTCTCCTTCCTTCTTTACGAAGGGGCCCCTTTTCTTGCCACACATTTTCTGTTTGAAGAGCGTACCATACGACCTCTGCAGATTTTAAGCTTTATGTTTCCTTTCGGCGCTGTTACCGCCTGTTGTAACGGATACAATTACGGAAAAAGCAATTCCCGTGGGCCGGCCGTATCTCAGCTGACAGAGCAGGTTATCCGCATTGCCTGTGCGTATTTTATTGTATTTACCTTTCATGGTTTAAACTTTTCCTGTGAACTGGCGGTGCTGGTATTGGTGATTGGTGAAATTGCCTCCGCCATGATTAGCATCTACTCCCTAATTTTCTCCGAATGCAAACATAAAAAGCTGACCGCGAAAGCAATACATAAGAGCGGATTAACAGAAATTTCCCTGTTGGCATTACCCCTGACCTTTCACCGTCTGATTATCAACCTGCTCCACAGCTTTGAAGCTACCCTGGTGCCGTTAACCCTGCAACAGTCCGGTATGAGCAAGGCTGTGGCCCTGAGTCAATACGGTATCTTAAACGGTATGGCATTTCCGTTTATTTTCTTTCCTACCGCCCTCACCGGTTCCCTGGCCGTACTGCTGCTTCCGGTGGTTTCCAAAGCAAATAAGGAGGAACATACGGACTATCTTCATAAAGTCATCCGCCTGTCCTTAGGATTTAGCGGTGGCCTCGGCTTCGCCTGCACCTTCTTTTTCCTGCTTACCGGAGATTTCCTCGGAAACCTGGTATTCCATGAACCGCAGGCCGGAGCTTATATCCGTATTCTTGCATGGTTATGCCCGTTTATGTACCTATCTTCCACGCTGGGAAGCATTTTAAACGGTCTCGGAAAGGTATACCAGACCTTTATTATCTCCGTGCTCTCCTTATGCATCAAAATCGGCTGTCTGATGCTGTTTGTTCCAAGGTACGGAATGCCGGCGTATTTTGCCACATTGTTAATCAGCCAGGGATTTACTACCGTGGCGGAGGCGGTGGTGCTTGGCAAAACTACCGGGAAATAGGAAAAAGCCCTGAAACAATTTCATGTGCATTGTTTCAAGGCTTTTTTTATTCTTATCTCTTCTCCACAATCTCACCGCAACGGTACGCTGCAATGAGTTTCTTTAAATCTTCAATACGTTCTTTTATCATTTTGCCCTGGTCGGTGTCGCCCACCAGCATGCGGTGATACATACGCTCTACCGCTTCCTGTCTGGAAACAATATCGATTTCCTTGCTGATTGCCAGTTCCTTTGACACAAACGGCTCGTGGGCGGTTAGGGTCAGTCCGTAGGAATTGTAAACCAGTGTGTAGCCGGCAATACCGGTTTCCCTGCGGTAGGTCTTGGAAAAACCGCCGTCGATAACTATCACTTTGCCGCCGCATTTCACCGGGCTTTCTCCCGCCATGCGGTGCACCGGAACATGTCCGTTGATAATATGGGCGGTATCTACGGAAAGACCAAATTCCTGTAAAATCTGAATAGCGGTTTCCGTATGCTCAATTAGCCGGTAATACGGATTCTTGATTTCCACGTAAAGGTCTTTATCATCAATAAAATACCGTTCAAAGGTAGACATTTTGCTACGGCCGTAAATCGGAGAATTCGGAGCATTCCAAAGATACCACATGATGTCGGCCCCCTTCTCTTTTTCTTCCTTATCCTCTGCAAAAAATGCCTTACGCACGTAGCTTTCCAGCATATCGTAAAGCTTCTTACCCTTGTGGGTCTCGCCAAACAAGGTGACTTCCGTAAAGCTGCCATCCTCATTCATCGGCACACAGCCGTGATACAGCAGATTATTGTTATAAATTTTATACAGGCTGCCTCGGCTTAATAACAACTGCACATGACGCTGCAGCTTTTCACAGTGCAGGAAGGAGTTACGAAGACGCTTCATCACATCTGCTTCTTCCTCCGTAAGTGTATAAGGATTCTCCGGATTAATGGTCGGGAAGTTTTTGTCTAACAGCTCATATTCCTTTCCTTCCAGCACAATCGTTCCTTTTTCATAATCAATCAAATGCAACAAACAGCGGTCCTGCAGACCAAAGTCCGCCCTTGCCATGGCAATCTGGCCTTCCAGTTTAAACTTGAGTATGACAATGGCTTTGTGCATCTTCATTACCATCTCGTTTTCCCGGTCGGACACCTGATTCTTTTCCTTCAGCTCAAAGCACTTACAATCATCCTCTGCGTAGGTATCCAGAGCAAAGGTAGCCAGTGGCAGCATATTTATGCCGTACCCGTCCTCTAAAATTCCAAGATTTCCATACTGGACGCTATTGCGGATGACATTGGCGATACATGCCATGTGACCTGCTGCGGCGCCCATCCAAAGAATATCGTGGTTGCCCCACTGGAAATCCACGGAATGATACCGGCACATACGGTCCATAATTAAGTGCGGCGCCGGACCACGGTCGAAAATATCACCTAAGATGTGTAAGCGGTCAATTACCAGCTGCTGGATAACCTTTGCCAGGGCAATGATAAATTCCTCGGAATTACCGATTTCCACAATGGTATTCACGATGGACTCATAGTAAGCCTCTTTGTTTAACACCTCGGATTTTTCCGTAATCAGTTCTTCAATAATATAACCGTAGTCCTCCGGCAGAGCCTTGCGCACCTTACTTCTGGTATATTTGGAAGAAACCACCTTACATACCTCAATCAGGCGGTATAACGTAATCTTGTACCAGTTTACAATGTCCGGTTCCGCCTGCTTTACCAACTCGATTTTCTGCTTTGGATAGTAAATCAGTGTTGCCAGGGCAGACTTATCCATATTACTTAAGGTATGGCCGAATACATCGTCGATTTTCTTGCGCACCGCACCGGAGCCGTTATGAAGCACATGGGAAAAAGCTTCGTATTCTCCGTGAATGTCCGACAAAAAATGTTCCGTACCCTTTGGCAGGTTTAAAATTGACTGCAAATTGATAATCTCTGTCGATGCTTTTCCTATGGTCGGATAAAGCTTTGACAACTGTTCCAAATAGCGAAATTCCGTATTATCCATCGTAAACCCCTTATCTTAACTAAATCCCCTTATAAGTTTCTGCAGTTTCCAACATTGCAGCCGCCTTCTGTTTCTCCAAATACTCCTCTAAAAGCTCTGTATTGCCCATAGCGGCCTTTATATCAAGAATCAGTTCGTTTGCCTTATCTGCCGGATAAATGTGTTCTGCGGCCACATAGGAAGCATTATGAAGCGTTTCCTTGAACGCAAAGATTAATTGATTATGCAGGAAAGCTTTTTCTACTGCAGAGACAATTTCCGACTCATAATTAATATCCAGATAAACATCCGCCTTCAGGAATAATTCGTCCAATACCTTCATCTTTACTCCCGGATACAGGCTGACATTGCTGTACTTCTCCATGCTCATCAGCTTAGAAGACATTTCCGTAATTGCCGCAATGGAAAAATGCAGTTCCGGTAATGCCTCCACAATTTTTTCCACTTCTGCAATACGGTCGGAATTGGTGCATATCAACACCTCTTTTTTTCCCAAATTTTCTTTTACAAACGGATAGATATATCCAAGTCTTCTCAACTTTTCCGCCGGAGCCCCGAGCGCTAACAGTTTGCGGTATGCTTCCTCACTCTGTACCATAATTTTAGCAGCACGGTTGGAGGTTCCGTTTAAAATCAAGCGCATATTGCCCGGAATTTCATCAAATACCGGTTCCTGCCAGAATAACACATCACTGTTTCCGTTTTCCGGCAACCGTTCCGATACAAAGAAAGAAGTTGACAATGTATTGAAAAATATCCTGTGTCCGGCAAACCCTGCTTTCTGCAATGCAAATACAGCAAATTCGTGCTTGTTCTTAAAAATTCTTACTACATCACCGTCATTTAATATAATATCCCTGGTTACGTAGTTTTCCATCAAAATTTCTTTTCCTTCAGCATTAAAATAAGATTTATTTACCCGCTGACCCTTGGAATTAAAAATTGTTCTGGCATACAAAGCACCGTAACAGTTGTAATGATCACTGGAACGGACCACGCCTCTGTCATCATACCAGTCTACCACCTTTACCAGACGTTTATGCTTCGGCTCCGCGTAAAAAATGCGTGCTCTCTCTTTATTCAGTTCGTGCACCTTACCGCTGCTGTTATTGGCACTGATTTCCCAGTACTCAGGCACAGTAATCTGGTTGAAATATCTTGGTTTTCCGGGTACCTTTTCAGATTTTGTAAACTCTCCGAGAAAGTAACCAAACACGGAGGTTACTCCCTCCGGTAAAAAACCATCCTCTTCTATTACAAATACCGGATAGTTTTTCCCTGCCAGCAAAAAAGAAGTATGCAGTTTCTTGCTTTCCTCTCCGTAATTATCCAAAAGTAAGACTATATTGTCTGCTTCAAAAGTAACGCCCATCGTTTCTCCACCTCTGTTGTCAGATAATTCTTTGCTTTCTCGTAAGAATGCTCATGAAAGGAATTTAAATCAGCTTCCGTAAACATTTTTACCATGCACTCTGCCAGTTTTTCCACACGTTCTCCGGTTTCCATGGTATCATGCACCGGAATCTTATATCCGTTTTTTTCATGATCAATAAAATTCTGGTTACCGTAACGCACATCAAAACCAATAATCGGAAGGCCCGCACCAATGGCTTCCATAAGTGTCAGTCCAAAGCCTTCACTGGTAGAGCCTGCCGCATAGGCCTCATAATTCTGGTATACCTCATCCAAATTCTGCTGGCCGCATAACTTAATGCAGTCCGTACAGCCAAGCCGCTCTGCGGTTTCCGTAATTTTTTTATCTTCCGGCCCCTTACCGTAAATATCAAGGGTAATATCCGGAACAGTTTTTCTTGCTTGGGCTACTGCTTCCACCAGCCAGTCCACATGCTTCTCCGTAGCAAGTCTGGAAGCGGTAATTAAGGAGTGCTTCTTTCTCTTTCTGGCCGGGAACTTTAATTCCTTTAAACTTCCCACCGGAATTGTTACCACATTCGGCTCTACACCTTTGTATTTTTTGAACTGTTCCCGCACCAGACGATTCTGATCATCAGTAGCGGTTACAAAAAAGTCAATGTGCTTATGCTGGGAAAATGCGTATTCGTAGTAATTATTCCAAAGAATATTGTTTTCATCCGTGCTTCCTTCGCTGAAATGGTCCGCATGAATAACAATGCCCACTTTGGCCGGACCCACATTACGTAAAATTGCCTGTCCGATGCCGGTGGTTCTGTCAATAATCACCACATCCTCTGCCGTCAGATCCAGTTTAGATACCATGTATCCCACAAACTCTTCCTTAGAACAGAGCAGTTTATCCGGAAACTGATACATTACCACTTCATCATCGTTTATTTCTTCATAGGCCACCGTACCGTCTTCATTAAAGAAACGGCGCTGGTATAAATGTGCCTGATTGTCTAACGGCGCATAGTATTCGGAATAAATTCTGCAATAGGTAAAATAGTCTTTACGGATTAAAAAGCCGCCGGAAACCAGTTCTACCCGGTGTACCCGGTCACTGGTTTCATCCACCATATATACGGTGTAGAAATTATTATTCCCTGCAAATACATATTTTGCAATTTTTCCGTTTCTGGAAAAAGAATACTCTTTTGTCCCGAACGTTGCTTCCAACTGCTTTAACGTATAGGTAACCGGGGAAATTTTTGTATCCGTAAAAAATGTATACAACCATTCTACTTCCGAATCCAGAAAACCGATATTTTCCGTCATGTGTTCGATATTCTCTCTCGGAAACATATCTGTAAATATGAATTTGGCTTTTGCACCGATATTACGGAACATTCTTGCCCGGTACAGCTGCGCATATTCCACGCCGCTGCTGGCCCATCCGATTCCTAAATTAAAGTTGTAAATCATGTCACCCTCCCTGATGTCCTCTACGGGAAAAGAATCCGCAATTTCCGGTCTTTATCCAATTGTACATCACTAAGCAATATATTTCTTATTATATTCTTCCGTATCGTCTTTTCCATCTTACGGAAAGACTCCAGAGCATCTCGCTGATATTCGTACAGAGGGTTTCTCTGTGCCGAAGAACGTCCGGTTACTGCATACTGTAACTGTTGAAGATAATCCACCTGTTCTACCCAGGCATCATCTACCGCCTGCAACGTAGCAATCCGCATAAAATCGTTCATTTTTTCTTTACCGCCAAGACGTTCTTCCTGAGCTTCCAGCCCTTCTAAAACTATAGCAGTCAAATATCTGGTTAACGCTTCATTATCATAATCCGGAAGCACGGTCAGATTCTCATCCAGACGATAGGATAAATTATCTAAAATATAGCGGCGCACCGCAGACAGGTTCCGGTTAGATTTATCCGATAAAAACTCACGGATATTGGATTTTGCAATCTGTAAAATTGTCTTTAATTCCAGTTCTTCGCCGTCCAACAGCTGATTTCTGGTATCATAAATCAGGCGTCTCTGCCGTTGCAGGACCTGATCATATTCCATTGCCCTGCCTCTGGATAAAACAGCAAATTCTTCTCCTGTCTTTTGTGCAGTGTCAATCATTTTTTTCAGCTTAGACCTTCGTACATGGCGCTTATCCACATATTTCTCAGCTTTCATACTTCCGCTTCGTTTTACTACTTCATCCTGAAGGGAAACAAAGAATCGGCTGAATCCCGGGTCACCCTGGCGTCCGGCACGTCCTCTTGCCTGGCGCTCCTGACGGATATTCGCCATCCGGCCGATACCGATAACCGCCAGTCCGCCCAGTTCCTTCACGCCGTCACCCAACCGGATATCCGTACCGCGGCCTGCCATGGCAGTTGCCACCGTAACCGTGTTCATCTGGCCGGCTTCTTTAATAATTTCTGCCTCCCAAAAGGCATTATTTGCATTTAATACACTATGCGGAATCTGTTCTTCCATCAGAAGTTTGGAAACCAGTTCCGTTTCTGCAATGGTAGATACTACAACTAATACCGGTTGTCCGGTTTTATGTGTTTCCACCACGGTTTTCATGGCAGCCGCCACCTGTTTTTCTGCATTTGTATAGTAAAAATCTTTTCTGTCTTTCCGCTGCAATTTACAATTCGGCGGAATAACTATTACATCAATGCCGTAAACAGAACGGATTTCTTCCGATGCATCAGAAATTGTACCACTCATACCTGACATCTTCGGAAACAATAAAAATAAATTCTGATAGGTAATGGAAGCCACGGAACGGTTCTCCATGGAAACCTCCAGACCTTCCTTCATCTCAATAGCCTGATGCTGTCCTCCGCGAAGCTTTACTCCCGGCATCATACGGCCGGAACCGTTATCTAATAACCGTAATTCTCCGTCTTTCGAAATCATATATTCTTTTTCGATTTCGAATACCGCATGGGCACGTAAAGCCAGTGTTACATGGCGGTTAATTTCAAAATATTTCTCTCCGAAAAAGTTATCAATACGGAAAAACCGTTCTGCATACCGGATACCTTCTTCCGTTAACCAGACTTTGTTTTCCTCTTTTTCATAGTCGCGGCCTTCAATCAATGTTGTTACAAAGAAATTGGCCAGTTCATACAAATTGGACTGCACTCTCGGAGAACCGGAAATAACAAGCGGTGTCTGGGAACTGTCTAACAAAACGGAGTCCGCCTCGTCAATAATAACATAGTACAGTTCTCTCATAAAGCGTTCCGATGCCGTAGTTACCAAATTATTCAGTAAATAGTCAAAGCCAAACACGCCGTGGGTCGTATATACAATATCCGATGCATAAATAGCCCGCTTTTCATCATTGGTAAAATGGTCTTCTGCCCTTGCCTGTACACCGGCAGCCACCGTAAGCCCCATAAAACGGTACACCGCACCCATTTCCTCCGAGTCTCTGAGTGCCAGATATTCGTTGGTAGTGAGCAGAATGGTACTCTTTCCGGTTAATGCATTCAAATAAAGCGGCATCGTTCCTACTAAAGTTTTACCTTCACCGGTATTCATTTCGATGAGATTACCCTGATGCATGGCAATGGCTCCCATCACCTGAACATCATACGGAAACTTACCGAGTACGCGGTAATCCGCTTCACAAATAGCCGCATAGGCCTCCGGTAAAATAGAGTCCAGACTTTCCCCTGCAGCCAGACGTTCTTTGAATTCCACCGTCAGATGCTGTAATTGTTCATCGGTCAGCTGCTGCATCCGCACTTTATTTTTTCTTACTTTTTTTAATATTCTTCTTAGCTTTTTTATTTTTTTCTTCTGTCTCATGAATTACTTCCTGAATCACAATGGAATGAAAATGAAAATTTGTAACTCCACCGTTAATGAGCTGGAGCCGGTAGCTATAAGTTTTAAGCGGACAGCGGAATACTGTTTCTTTATCACGCAAAGTTAACGTTCCCGCCTCCATACCGTATCTGTCATAGTAAACAAGCCTTGCCAGACACAGTTCGTCCTCCGGAGTATCGATATTTATTGTAATCATGTACTCCCCTTCTCCATCAATAATAGGAAGGGTCGGTTCAATTTTCTGTAACTGGAAGTTAGTCTTCGAATACCACTGCTTTATTATTGTCCCCGGCGGCATCAGTAAATTTCTGAATTCCACATCATCTTTTTTATGAAAAGTCACCCGGGAACCGTATAAATAGGTATCCGATGCATATTCGTTCCAATATACCGTCCACTTTTCACCCAGCATTACGCTTCCACTCCTCTGTTAAAATCTTCCCTTAAAATTTTATCATACTGACTTTTAAACCAGCCGGCAATCGGTCCGGTAGCGTCATTGTGACGTCCGTGAATACCTTTTCCGTATACCTGGACACCTTCTGTTTTCACATGGGAAATCAGCTCGTTATAAGCAGTACTGTCATAATCGTCTTCAATCATATAAGACACAACAAACTTAGATTTTCCCCAATCGGTAGCCTCAAACTTATTCCAAAAACGGTCATTTAACTTTTTCACCGATTCGGCATCCGTGTCTCCTGTAAGATACTGCAATACATCCAGTGAAGTCGGGAAACCACCCGGGCGGTGCAAACGCTCATTTTCAGCCACATCGCCGATACTCGCCAATGGTTTACCTAAAATCATGGCATGAGGCCGGATATCACAACCATAATACAACGCACCGTAAGTACCCATGGATAATCCGGACAAAATCACCTGTTCCCGGGTAAACTTAAGTTCCTTCCTATGCTTTTCCAAAATTTCTTTCAAAGCAGTTTCAAATTCTTCGGAACCCATATAAAAGCTTCCGCCTTCCAAACGTGGTTCTGCAATAAGCAAAAACGGGCATCCCATTTTACGCATCATATAGTAACCCTCGAAGCCCTGCAATGTTTTATATCCGGAAAAATATACGTTAAGCGGTGGTTTTAAATCACCCGGATCAAAATAATAAAAGATTTCTTCCCGCTCTGACGTTACATATCTTTGGCCACCCGGTAAAAATGTACCATGTCCTCTTCTGGAATAGCGGTCGTGCAATGCCATAATTTGGAGTTTTCCTTTTCCTTTTGCCAATAAGGAAATAAAAATCGGTCCTGACTCCATGGAATTATCAATTACCACCACATCTTCCAATTCCTTTTCCGTAAAGTACCACTGTTGTTGCTCCATAGAAACCGAACCGTTGCGGAACTGGGTAATAGCAAGGGCAATTTCCACTTCCGGATCCTTTTTATATTCCAGCCAGAATTCAATTGCCTGGTTTTCAAAAACCGGAATATTATTTCTCCAATATGCAATTTGGCTGAATTCCTCACCATAATCGCCTTCTAAATTCACACTGTAATTTCCGTCCCAGGATACATTTCCGCTAAATCCCTGAGCAACTGCCACAGAAGAAGAACGGAATTTTTCGCCATACGGCTTAGGGAAATAATTACGTACCTCATGAAGTAAAAAACTTTGGATATGTTCCGTAAGCAGGCGTTTTCCTTTTTTGCAGTCGTAATAATACTGCATTCCGTCGTTCCAAACCTCTTTGTCCGTAACAAATAACGTATACGCTTTAGTTGCCTGGTGAAGAAGCGGAAGTTCTACATCCAAAAGCTCCCTGTCAACAAATACAATATCATAAGGTGTTCTTGGCACGTTCCGAAACACTTCCGTATATTCCAGCCGTACATAATCCGGCAATTCATATTTAGTTTTCCAATTTTCCGTTCCCAGTTGTAATACCCGAATTATTTCCGACAATGTCAATAACCTCTTTCCATTTTTCTATCAAAACTGCCGTGGTATATTTTTTGCCAAGTTCATAGGCGTATACCATTGCCTCATTCCAGTTGGTCAGGTTGTCCAAATAAAAGGAAACTGCTTCCCTGATTCCGTCTAATTCCTTTAGTACCAGACCATTTTTTCCGTCTTCCACAAACTCCGTATTACGGTACACCACCTGAGGAATTCCCATGCTGATACCGGTAATCCTAAGATACAATTCGCTTGTTTTCCGCATATCAAGAATAAGTCTTTGCTCTCTGATGCACTTACTTACCGAAAGTTCATCAACACACTGTTCCGCATAAAATTTGACAGGAACTGTTTCCTCTGCATCCAGAATATTTTCAGCAACAGCACCTTTCTTTTCTTCAGCTGCCCATTCCTCCGGCATTCCTGCACTTTTTAAAATTCTCCGGACTTTTTCCAGCAACATTTTAGGTCTGCCGTAATCTGCCATTCGGGTAAACAGATGAACACGCGCATTTTCATTGTCCGGAAGATATTCACCCAGACGGCAAATCAGTTCTTCGAACCATTCCTCTTCCATTCCGTCAACCGGCACTAAAATTTTTTGCACATTCAGCTGTTGGCTGATACCTAAATCCACGCGGGAATCAAATGGTGTAATGTCTGTGATATTCGTTAATTCTTTTTCTACTCTTCTCTGGATTCTTTTTAAATTATCCTGAGAATCCGTAATGATATACCTGGCTTCCCGAATCATATGGATAACTTCTTCCATGCGGTTCTTTATATCATATCTTTCTCCAAAAAATGAAAGAATCATTTTTCTGTTATTTAATACATTACAAAGCATATCTTTATGTAAATTATGAACTGCCACGCAAAACATATCTGCAGCATCAGTCAGTTGCAAATACGCAGTTAAAACTTCCTGAATCACCTCACGAAGACCGGTATAAGACAGTTTGGAAAACTCCTTACTATATTCCTCTTCCTGATAGGAAAGCAAAAACGTCGGATTTTTGGGATTTATTTCTACATGGTCGTCCACAAAAAAATGCCGGATTTTCCACACACCGGTATCGGTCAAATAGTCCTGGTAGATTGGTTTTGCATTCTCATATACAATAGTACTGGAGACAAATCCCCGGTCGTCATAAATATTTCTGCGATGTAATATTTCGTTCTGATATATATCTACCTGAATCGGGTTTCCGTCTTCCCCAAAATCCACTTGGGCATACTTTTTCCCCTGTAACTGCGCAATCATAGCAAACGGAGAATAAATAAAATCTATATGCTCCGGCCAATTCAGATTGTGAAGAGAAAACATGGATACTTTTTTTCTTTTTACTTCCTGAATGGCATCAAAACAAGACCAGTATGGTGCACGGAATACACTTTGCCGGTGTAAAAAATGGCGGAAATTCGGTGCAAAACTGAGCAACATGATTTGAAACGGATAGGCTTTACTGCGTTGAAACAGCTGAATATGTTTTACTGTATCATCGAACTCCGTACGCATTCGTCTGGTATACCAATACTGTTCATTTTCCCGCCATTCGTCCTGCTGATACCAGGCCGGTATAAAATATAACATACGTCCTCCTAAATAAACGGCTTATATGCCCCTAAATGTTTAATGGCAAAAACTTCCCTGCCCAGATTACATACAATACCGGTTAACATCATAACCGAAGTTGGCAGAGCAGCAAAAGAGCCTTGCAAATTTCCCATCAACTGCAAAAGTAACGGAAAACCGAGACAAATACTCATCATAGTGGCACTGAACAATGCCAAACCGGTAATCGTACGGGATAAATACTTTTTTGTTTCTTTTCCCGCATGTACATTTTGAATACTGTCACCACTTTTTAAAAACTGATCCGTAAGTTCTCCCGGGTTTACAAATACCCTGGAAAATCCTACAGTTAGCAGATATAGAATTACTATATAAACTATAATTCCCACCGGCTTGGTTAATGCTAAATTTTCCTGTAACCATAAAAGTTCCGGATGATTCGGTACTATCAGAAGCAAAAGCGATACTACAAGCTGAGGAATCATAAAAAATGCCATAGAAAACATTGCCGGCATAACGCCGATTGGATTCATCTTAATTGCAAGATAGTTTTTATCTGCGTAAATGTTATGAATGGAAATACGTTGTACCGGAATTCGTTTTTCCGTATTTTCTAAAATGGCCATGACTACCATTGCCATAAATGCAACCAGTAACGGAATTGCCAGCTCTGAAAAATCATGTCCTTTAATCGTAGTAAAAATACCATCCAGTACATTAATCAAAATTAAAGCAGACTGCCCTCCGATACCGTATTTTTTATTACGGGAGGCCAACCAGATAATTATCATAGCGCCGGTCACCATCTCCACACCGGCAATAATTTTTACCGCAATAAGTTTGTATGCTTCCGTAACAGTAAAGCTAAGCTCCTGAACCTGAACAAACGCCATTAAAGCAGCAAATATAAAGGTTAATGACAGCGTTAATTTGTTGACTTTTCTTGGCGATACTCTGGAACGGGCTTCCGAACCGCGAAAAGCAGATAAAATCTGTACCAAAACTGAGGAAATCATATATGGAGATACACCAAGAGCAAATAAGGAACACCGATAAATGTCACCGCTGATGGTTTGGCGTAGCAAAGCTTCTGCGCTGATTCCCTGCTCAGCATAAGCAGAAATATCTACCGAGTGCAGCGGAAGACTTTTTCCGACAAAATATGCGACCAGTATTCCTATCGTAAAGAGTACTTTATATAAAATAAGATGTTCTTTTTTTTGTGTCTTACCCAAAATTTTCTACCTTCCCCTGATAGCAAATTAGTGACCACCAAACTCTGGTGGTCACTAATTATTTTACCATTATTACTACTATAATGTCTACTGATTTTTAATTTTCTTCATCCTCAGTAACTTCTTCTGCAACAGTTTTTGCTGCATTCATGGCTTTTTTCTTTTTATCATATGCAACCTTGCCACCGGTAACTGCTGCCGCAACAGCCAGAATCCACCAGTACCATGGTTTCACACTGATACCGTTTTCATTGCCATTCATCTTTACCCCTGCTGCTAACGGAACATCCTCATCTTCCAGTTCAACAAGATCATCATCCTCTAATACACCAAGAGGAACATCTTCGTCTTCGATTTCAGTTAAGGACTGATCTGCTGCTTCTGTCGTACCTGTAGTATTTTCAGAAGTATCTGCACCGGAGTTATTACCACCGTTACCATCTTCCTCACCGGAGGTCATAGAGCCAAGAGGAACGTCTTCGTCCTCCAGTTCAACCAGGCTGGTTGCTTCGCTTGCAGATACACTGTCACTTGCGCTCTCAGACTCGGAAGTCTCTGTTGCTTCACTTGCAGAAGTGCTTTCACTTGCAGATGCCACTTCGCTTTCCATAGTACTCTGGCTTGCAAATACACTATTACTGTTTAAAGTACTCTCATTTGCAGATGCACTTTCACTAGTTAATGTATTTTCACTTGCCACTGCGCTATCACTTGCAGAAGTGCTTGCACTGGTACTATTTGCACTGCTGGTACTTACGGATGCGGACTCACTGTCGCTTAAGCTGGTACTTGCACTTACAGATTCACTGTCACTTGAAGAAGTGCTTGCACTTGCAGACTCAGAAGTACTGATGCTTGTGCTGACAGAAGCGGTTTCGCTCGCCGATGTACTTGCACTGGTACTTGCAGAAGTACTTGTGATTGCCTCCAAGCTTGCGCTATTGGATAAGGAAGTGCTTTCGCTTGCAGATGCTTCTTCATATATACTGGTGCTTTCACTTGCAGATTCTCTTTCGGAATCTTCAGCATCATCCTCTGTAACATAATTTCCACCACCTGTGTAGCCACCACCGCCTGTGGAACCACCGCCGCTGGAGGAGCCACCGCCTGTAGAACCGCCATTGCCGGAGCCACCGGTACTTTCAGATTCAGAAGCACTGGAAGATTCACTTTCACTCTCAGACTCAGAGGTACTTGTACTTGCACTGGTGCTTGCGGATGTGGATTCGCTATCGCTTGCACTGATGCTCACGCTGGTACTTACACTATTGCTTGCTGCAGTACTGTCAGCAGTGCTTTCTGCCGCAGACTCACTAAGACTCTGGTGTGCACTTTCGCTTGCAATCTTGCTATTGCTTGCAGATTCACTTAAGCTGTCACGCTTAGCTTCACTTGCTTCTGTACTGGATTTAGCAGAAGCACTGTCTTCTGCAATTTCACTGTTTCTATTCTTGATGCTTTCGCTTGCAGACTGACTTGCCGCAGTGGATTTTTCCTCACTGGCCTTTGTACTTTCTGCTGCAGACTGGCTTGCTGCTGTGGATTCGCTCTGGCTTGCCTTGGTGCTCTCATCTGCAGACTGGCTCGCTGCTGTGGATTCGCTCTGGCTTGCCTTGGTGCTCTCATCTGCAGACTGGCTTGCTGCTGTGGATTCGCTCTGGCTTGCCTTGGTGCTCTCATCTGCAAACTGGCTTGCTGCTGTGGATGCACTCTGGCTTGCCTTGGTGCTCTCATCTGCAGACTGGCTTGCTGCTGTGGATTCGCTCTGGCTTGCCTTGGTGCTCTCATCTGCAGACTGGCTTGCTGCCGTGGATGCACTCTGGCTTGCCTTGGTGCTCTCATCTGCAGACTGACTTGCTGCTGTGGATGCACTCTGGCTTGTCTTGGTGCTCTCATCTGCCGTCTGGCTTTGATTCTTTTCGAGTTCAACTCGTTCTGATACTCTGTTTGCAAAAGATAAACTTTCACTTAAAGAGGTACTTGTACTGAAAGAAGTACTTGTACTTGCAGATAAACTTACTGCCTTTAGGCTTTCATATACAGCATTAAGACTGTTACTTGCAGATTCACTTAATCTTTTTACATCACTTTCACTTACATAAATAGAATTACTAAGCACTATACTTGTGCTGGTACTATTGTCGGTAGATGTAGATGCGCTGTTATTCTCACTAAGTGCAATAGCAGCACTCTTTTCAGAAGCAACGGATTCACTCTTTTCTGCGCTTTCGGACAGACTCTTGAAAGTTTCTTCGGATTTCTCAGCACTTGTCGCTTCGCTGTTCTTTAAGGAAAGTGCAATACTATCTGCTATGCGGCTACTATCTGACATACTGTCTTCCTGAGAATCTTTTATAGATTCAGATACACTATCTACTGCCGCAAATATAGATGCCCAAACTTCTGACAATGATTCACTTGCACTGTCGGAATCAGAAATACTTTCAGAAATACTCTTGGATGTTGCCTCGCTCTCTTCCTTATAGGTACTTTCTGCACTAGCAATGCTTGCACTTTCTGTTGCACTTGCTTGTTCAGATTTCAGTACTTTCTCAGAAAGTGCTGTACTCTTACTTTCACTGACAGATTCAGAATCAACAATAGACTGGGAAATTCTTGTGCTTTCTTCTGCGCTGGCCTGTTCAGATTCTACAATGCTATCGTACACAGACTGGCTTGCCGTTCTGCTGGCTTCCTGGGATTCCTTTAAGCTTTCGGATAAGCTGGTAGACGTAAGTGCACTGCTTAACGCTGCCTCGTCATACTCATAATTATTATCTGTCAACCACTGATATGTTGCGGATACTGCATCCCAGAAGGACATTCTCCGACCAAACCTCCAAAAATCACCAAATTTCAACAGAATGCCCCATAAGCTTATCTCTTTTTTATTACTTTCTTCTTTTTCATGCTCGCTCTTTAAGGCATCTTCATATTCTTTTTCCGCTTCCGCATCGTTAGCTTCAGATTTAGCTACTGCCGCATCCTGTTCAGACTTAAGCGCAACTTCGCTGGCAGCAATGCTTGTGCTGAGAGATGCTTTTTCAATCTCAGACGCTGCTATACTTCCGGCAACACTGGCAGCTAAAGAATTACTTTCCGCAATGGAAGCTGCTTCGCTGGCAGCAATACTTTCACTTAAGGATACTCTGATAGATTCCGAACCTCTTGTACTTAAAGATGCTGACTCAATTAACTTAGCCTCTTCATTTAAACTAGCAGTTTCGGATGCCTTCATGCTGTCCTTAACTGAATTAACTTCACTTGTACTTTCAGACTGTGATTTTGAATCATAATCAGAAATCATTTCTGAAAGAACAACACTAATGCTGGTAGATGCAACATCGCTTGCTGCTGTACTTTCCGCCAAAGATGTACTTGTGCTTGCAGAATCACTCATTACTGTGGAAACGCTGGTACTTGCCACAGTACTTGTGCTGTCAGACAGGGAAGCTCTTGTACTTTCTACCGTAGACTCACTGCCGCTTACACTGTTGGATAAAGAGGTACTCTCTTTCTGGCTTGCAGCAATGGAATTCACTACAGAAGTGCTCTTTGTTTCAGACGCAGTAACACTATTGGATGCAGACAAGCTACCGGATACGCTTGTACTTAAAGAAGTACTCAGGCTTGTAGATAAGCTTGTACTTGCACTTATACTTGCGCTGTCAGAAGTAGAAGTACTGATAGATGCACTGTCACTTCTGGAATATACATTAGATAAATATGTACTTTCGGAATCGGAAATGCTGGTACTTAAGGAAGTACTCTTACCTTCAGACGCCTCAGTACTTGCATTTGCACTGGAAGTGGATGTATTTCTGTTGCTCTCACTTGTTTCCGTGCTTGCTTCTGCAATGGAAGTAGACGTATTTCTGTTACTTTCACTTGCTTCTGTGCTTGCATTTGCACTGGAAGTAGATGTATTTCTGTTGCTCTCACTTGCCTCTGTGCTTGCATTTGCAATGGAAGTAGATGTGTTTCTGTTGCTCTCACTTGCTTCTGTACTTGCATTTGCAATGGAAGTAGAGGTGTTTCTGTTGCTCTCACTTGCTTCTGTACTTGCATTTGCAATGGAAGTAGATGTATTTCTGTTGCTCTCGCTTGCTTCCGTACTTGCACTTGCTACAGTACTTTCGCTTGCTACTTTATTTTCAGAAGCCACCACACTTTCAGAAGCTATGGTACTTTCAGAATTGACCTTAGATAAAGATGTACTGTCATTTTGAGATAAAGTTGTACTGTCTGCTGTACTTACACTTTGGGACGCAAGTGTACTTGCAGCTGCAGTTGTACTTTCTACGGAGCTGTCAGATAAAGATTCCTTATCACTCTCTACCGCACTGTCACTTTCATATGTACTTGTGCTCTGGGAAAGGACAGTACTCTCCTTCGCACTGCCGCTCTGGGAAGCGTAATCAATTACACTTTCTGTTCCGTATTCTGTGCCCTGGGCATACTCGTCCAGCTCAGATTCCAACTCATCCTGTTCTACCTCAGACTGTTCGATTTCTGCTGCGTACAAAACATCCAGTTCCCCAAATGCTGCTGCACCCCCCAGTGCAATACCAGCACCGGCAACACCTTTTAAAATGTCGTTCACTTTCTTTTTCATTATGTGTCCCTCCATAATTCATTTTATGCTTTGTTTATCATTCCCTTTAGTGCTTTACCACGTAAAATCGTCTACTTATAGATACACTTATAAATATACTTATTAACATAGTACCATTTTACTATTTTGATGTCAAGAATTAATAAAAAATAATTTTCGTAATTTTCGTTAACTTTTTTGTGCAATTTTACGAAACAAAAAAAGCCGTTACGAAACTTCTTTCGTTCGTAACGGCTTCTCCTTATTTACCACTCATACGGAGTCTTCTGATATACATAATAATTTACCCAGTTGGTATACAGGGTATTGGCATGGGCACGCCACAGCATCAATGGCTTAGCATTACTGTCATCCTCCGGATAATAGTTTACCGGAAGTGCCGGGTTAATGCCCTTGTTTACATCACGCTTATATTCTTTATCTAACGTCACTCGATCATACTCCGGATGACCAAGAACAAATATATTCTTGCCTTCTTCCGCCAGCACAAGGAAAATACCCGCTTCTGCGGAATCTGCCAGAACCTTTAACTTTTCATTGGCAAGAATGTCTTCTTTAGACATTTCGGTGTAGCGGGAATGCGGTGCATAAAATACATCATCAAAGCCGCGTACCAGCGGTTCTCTTCTGAAATGTACCTCGTGACGGTATACACCTGACAACTTCTTATCCAAATCCAGCTTACGTACACCGTAATGATGATGTAAGCCTGCCTGGGCACCCCAGCAAATATGCAGTGTAGAAGTTACATTAGTTTCAGACCAATCCATAATCTGCTTTAACTCTTCCCAATAAGCCACATCCTCAAACTCCATGGTTTCCACCGGTGCACCGGTAATAATGAGACCGTCAAACTTCTGGTCTTTTACATCCTCATAAGTTAAATAAAAGGTATCCAGATGGCTGGTCGCCGTATTCTTTCCTACATAGGTTACGGTTGTTAAGAAGGTGACATCCAACTGTAACGGAGTGTTGGACAAAGAACGCATCAACTGCACTTCGGTGTCTTCCTTTAACGGCATCAGATTTAATATTGCAATCTTTAACGGACGGATATCCTGGCTTAAAGACCGGTTTTCATCCATCATAAAGATATTTTCTTCTTCCAATATTTTTTTAGCAGGTAAATCGTTTTGTACTCTGATCGGCATTTGCTAAGTTCCTTTCGCTTACTGTTTCTTTCTCATAAATTACCATATTTATTCCACCATGGCAAGAAATTCTTCTTCCGTAATAATCGGAATGCCAAGTTCTTTGGCTGTTTTATTTTTAGAAGACGAGGACATATTGTCATTATTAATGAGATAGTCGGTATTTTTGCTTACACTTCCGGCCACCTTTCCGCCCCGTTCCTCAATATATGCTTTTAACTCATTCCGGTTTTTAAACTGAAATACGCTGCCGGTTACCACAAAGGTTTTACCTTCCAGTGTAGCCTCTGTTGTACTCTCTGTTTTTTCCAATTTAACTTCCGCCAGAATATGTTCTAACTGCTGCTGGTTTTCTTCCTTCGCAAAGTACTCCACATAGCCTTTTGCCATCACTTCGCCAATACCGCTGATTTCTGTCAATTCAGCCACTTCGGCATGGCGGATTTTTTCCATATCTCCGTCAAATGCCTTGGTAATCAGCTTTGCTGTGGCTACGCCGATATTCGGAATGCCGATGGCATAGAGCAGACGCTCTGCAGTGGTAGTTCTTGCTTTTTCTATGGAGGCAGTCAGGTTTTCATAAGACTTTTCACCAAAGCCTTCCATATTTACAATAGCATCCTTATGTTTAGCCAGCTGAAACAAATCTGCAGGCTCCGTTAAAAAGCCTTCATTAATCCATTTTTCCATGGTTGCTTCGGAAAGACCTTCCATATTCATGGCATCCCGGCTGACAAATAAACTAAAGGACTTAATCTTCTTTGCCAGACAATCCGGATTCATGCAATATAATACCTTCACATCCCCTTCTGTGGAAATCTTCGTTTTCTTTCCGCACACCGGACACTCACACGGCGGTTTTGCCGTTCCGCTCTTCGTATGGTTTACTGCAATTTGAGGGATTATCATATTAGCCTTATATACTTCGATTTCATCTCCAAGACCAAGCTCCAGGCTTTCCATAATGCTGACGTTGTGGATGCTTGCCCTGGAAACCGAAGTACCTTCCAGTTCCACCGGTTCAAAAATTGCCACCGGATTGATAAGTCCGGTTCTGGATGCGCTCCACTCAATTTCAACCAGTTTTGTTTTTGCCGTTTCATCCTTCCACTTAAATGCAATGGAGTCTCTTGGGAACTTTGCGGTTCTGCCAAGACTCTTGGAATATGCAATATCATCAAAACAAAGCACCAGACCATCCGACGGGAAATCATTGTTTGCCACCTGTCCGGCAAAATAGCGCACTGCTTCATGAACCGTATCTGCTGTTACTTTTCTTTGTTCCACGCAGGTAAAGCCAAGGGATTTTATCCATTCTAACTGCTCGCTACGGGTTGCAAACACCATATCTTCCCCGACGGAAATCAGGGAATATACATAAAACAGAACGTTACGTTCAGCGGTAATTTTATTGTTCAACTGACGCACACTGCCGCTGCAAAGGTTTCTTGGATTCTTATACTTTGCTGTCACGTCTTCGATTTCCGCATTGATACGCTCAAATTCCGAATAGGTAATGATGGACTCACCCCGGAGCACCAACTGCCCTTTATACTGAATTTTCAATGGGATGTTTTTATATACTTTTGCATTATTTGTAATATTCTCACCAATTTCACCGTTACCACGGGTCAGTGCCTTTACCAGTTCACCATTTTCATAGGTAATTACATTGGTAAGACCATCCATCTTCCAGGAAAGAATGCCTTCTTTATCACCGAGGAACGCCGCCAAAGCATCCACATCCTTGGTCTTGTCTAAGGAAAGCATCGGTGCCACATGACGTTCCTTCGGAAGCTCGGAAAGAATCTCATAACCGGCATTTACCGTAGGACTCTGTGCCATGACAAATCCGGTTTCTTCCTCCAGGGCCTTTAATTCGTCATACAGGGCATCATACTCGAAATTGCTCATAATTTCCCTGTTTTCCTGCTCGTAGGCATAGTTTGCTTTATTTAGCAGTTCTACCAGTTCTTCGATTCTCTGTCTTTTTTCCATTACTTCGCACCTCTTTACTGTTTGCTTCCTTCGCCTGCTGCTCCCTCTTTATCTGCTTTTCCACTGCTGCCGGAAGTCCGGAAGAATTTTTTAATACATTCTGAAGACGTTCCAATTCACCCGCCGATAAGTTTCTATATGTCCCGGGTTTTAAATGTCCTAACTGGATATGCATAATACGCACTCTCTTTAAGGAAAGTACACGATAATCAAAATATTCACACATACGACGGATTTGACGGTTTAACCCTTGTGTCAAAATAATTTTAAAGCTGCACTTTCCGGTCTGCTCGATTTTACAAGGTTTGGTAACCGTATCTAAAATCGGAACCCCGCCGGCCATTCCCTTTAAAAATTCCGGAGTAAGCGGTTTATTTACCGTTACCAGATATTCCTTTTCATGATGATTTCCCGCACGCAAAATTTTATTCACAATATCACCGTCGTTGGTCAGAAGCAATAAACCTTCCGAATCCTTATCCAAACGGCCGATCGGGTAGATTCTTTTCCCGTAATTTAAAAAATCAATGACATTGTCCGGTTCTCTGGTGTCCGTGGTACAAACGATTCCAACCGGTTTATAAAAAGCAATGAGGACCTGTTCTTCCTGCTTTTTTAATTCCTTTCCGTTAAAAGTAACCTTCTGTCCCGGAAATACACGGCTGCCCATTTCCGCCACTTTCCCGTCAATGGTTACTTTTCCCTGTTCAATAAATTTATCTGCTTCTCTTCTGGAACATACTCCCGCATCACCAAGATATTTATTAATGCGGACGCCGTTTTCCTTTTGTTCCGGAACCTCGAATTTTTTTCTCTTTTCTGCCATATACTCCTCCATAAGAGCTTTCTCTTTCATTGTTTTAATAATAATGAAAAATTTGTGATTTGTAAAGACTGGTTCTTGAAATTCTGGTTCAGATAGGTTATAATATATCAGCATGTTGCTGTAGCTCAGGGGATAGAGCACTTGCCTCCGAAGCAAGGGGCCGCTGGTTCAATTCCAGTCAGCAACGCTAATTCCTTCAGCATTAGCTGAAGGAATTATTTTTAACAAGTCAACCACCCCTTTATTTTAGGAGATTTGAATGAAAATTAGAAGAACAAAAAATCTGTTATACATATTTTCTTCTGTTATGGTTCTGGGGCTTGCTTTAATATCCTTCGACGCACCAAAACCTGCAGAACACACCGTTGCACTGCCTTCCCCAACATCTGCGGTAAAGGCTAATACTCCAACTCCTGCTCCTACCAAAGCACCGGAGCACACTGCAACACCAACCCCTACTCCAACTTCCACACCAACGCCGACTCCGTCGCCTACTCCAACGCCTTCCTTGGCACAGTTAAACGCAGCTATTGCTATCCGGCCTGCTACCGACGATATCGGTACCGGTTTAACTACTGTAGTCACAGATTATTTAACAAATTATTATAAGGACGAAACCCTTCAGGTAAAAGAAATTAACAATATTACCTGTTATTATAAAGAAGGTTTGGCTGATGTTACCTACTTTGTCTATGTTGCTTACGACATCACTTACGAAGGCAGTAACGTCCCAATCCCTACATTGGAAGAATACCTTGTTTCCATCGAAGGTGAAACAGTTTCCGTTCAAACCACATCAGATAATACCGATGTCAAAGAAGCTTTGGTGTTATCCCGTGGTTCCGAGTCAGTTTCCGAACTGTATATAAAAGAACTGATCCGTTGCTACATGAATGCAAAGCTGGCGGTGGATGAAGCACTTCTTGCTTCCATGGTAACTGATCCTTCTTATTTAAATATGGACAATATCCGTAAAAAAACCGAATATATCGAAGGATATACCAACTTACAATATTTAATTTACAAAGCACCGGAAGAAGTTACCGAATTTGACTATCTTGTATTTTTGGCTAATGATTCCAAAATTGTCAATATATCCACCATGGCTGCCGGTCTGGAAGAGTTTTGCATCACCTTGGATGACAATAATTATCCGTATATTTTCTACGGCATTACCTCTACTGCTACAGACATTTTCCGCAGAGCCATCCGCCAGGAAGAGTCTTATACAGAATTTGTAGTAACCAACGTAGCCATTCCATTAGACAATGCCATTCAAAACGACCCTGATTTACAGGAGTTCATTGACCGAATCAACAATGCCACCGGCGAAAACTAAAAAATAGAGCTATGAATCGTAACGGTTCATAGCTCTTTCTTTATTGCTTTCTTGTATATGTTGTTCCTTCCCTCTTCATAATCCCTTCAGAAATCATGTCACGCCGGATGGTGCAGTAGTCCTCAAAAAATGCTTCAATTTTTTCATTTACCTCAGCTTCTTCGTAGTTTTTTCCTACTTCAAATACTTTGGCTATCTCTTCCAGACAAATACGCTCCTTCTTCCGCTGTGCAGGAATGGACTTTAACTTACCATATTCAAAGAATGCAGAAATCACCTTTTTGCGGTAAGCTTCTTCTCTTTGCTTCTGCTCATCCGCCTCATCGGATTCCTCCTTGATGATATCCAGAATGTTAGTCATGAACACTTCCTTACGGATGGAATACATAGTGTAGTACTGTTCTTTTCTGGAAGTAACTGCCCCGGCATCCTCCAGCTTTTTTAAGTGAAAGGAAATAGTGGCCGGCGTCAGGTTTAACCGTTCAGACAACCGTTCTACGTACATTTCTTCTTTTACCAGGGATTTCAGAATCTGTAATCTGGACTTATCTGCCAGACATTTAAACAATTTAATTGCATCTGCTTCTAACATATTCTCACCTACCCTTTCACAAATTCTGAATCGTTTCTTTTACTTCATTCAACACCTGAAACTTGGTTTCTTCAACCAGAATTTTATCCACATCATTATGCAGTTTTGCATTCTCATATGATTTTAACCAGTTCTTTGCAATGTTGTCAAGTCGCCCTACATAGTCTTCCCAAAGCGCCTTACCGCATTTTTCTTTTGCCACCACCTGAACCACAGTCAGGCAGATACCATAGATATTTGCCCTGATTTTCTGTAGATTAGCCTCATCTTTACGCTCCGTAGCAATCAGCTCCTTCTCCATTTTGTTGGCAGCTTCTATGGAATTGTTTAAATACAATATAAAATCGTTCATTTTCATTCTCTCCTTTGCTTTAATTCGATATTTATCTAATTAGATTGATTATACTATATCATTTTGCTTCATTATTGTCAACATCCATTTTGATATTTATCAAATTAATTTTCTCAACAAAAATTGAGTTACATTCTGTTGCTCTTTATGCTATACTCATCTTTAGTTTAGCAGATTAACGTAACAATACATAAACTTTAAGGAGAATTAACAAATATGAAAACCGGACTTGTGTTAGAGGGCGGCGCCATGCGCGGTATGTTCACCGCCGGTGTACTGGATGTCCTTATGGAACAAAATATTGAGGTAGACGGTGTTATCGGTGTTTCTGCCGGTGCCACCTTTGGCTGTAACTACAAATCAAAACAAATCGGACGTACTATCCGTTACAACATGAAATATTGCAACGACCCGCGATACTGCAGCTTCCGGTCATTACTCAAAACCGGAGATTTGTTTGGCGCAGAGTTCTGCTATCATACTCTGCCGGAGCAGCTGGACTTATTTGACAACGAAACTTACGAAGCTTCTCCTGTAGCATTTTATATGGTTACTACAGATGTTAACACCGGAGAACCGGTCTACTATAAGTGCGATAAGTTTGACCATGAAGGCTTGGAATGGGTCCGTGCTTCCGCCTCTATGCCGCTTGTTTCCCGCATTGTAGAAGTGGGCGGCAGACAAATGTTAGACGGCGGTATTTCCGATTCCATTCCGTTACAATACTTTCAGAGTATCGGCTACAACAAAAACCTCGTAATCCTAACCCAGCCAAGAGATTACGTTAAAAAAGAAAACAAACTGTTTCCTCTGATGAAATTAAAGTTGAAACAATATCCAAAGCTTTTGGAAACCATGAAGCAGCGGCATATAACTTATAATAACACGCTGGAATATATCCGCACGGAAGAGCAAAACGGAACCTGTTTTGTCCTTAGTCCGAAAGAAAAACTGCCTATAGGTCGCATCGAACATCATCCGGAACGTTTAAAGGCTGTCTATGACATCGGCCGCGAAACTGCTTTAGCGCATTTAGATGAAATAAAAAAATTCTTTCAACAATAATAAATACATACAAAAACATGCACACTAATCATCATGGAGGTGATTTGTGTGCATTCTCTTTGGTCGGAAACGGTAACGCTTCCTTCTTTTGAATCCTTAAATAAAAATTTAAAAACCGATGTCCTGATTATTGGCGGTGGCATCACCGGAATACTGACTGCCCACTATTTGCAGGAGGCAGGAATCAACTATGTTTTAGTGGAAGCTGACACTATTTTAAATGGTATTACAAAAAATACTACCGCGAAAATCACGTCCCAGCACGGACTGATTTATCACAAAATTTCCGGCAAATACGGTATCGAAATTGCGGGATTATATTTAGAAGCCAATGAAGCCGCTCTATTGGAATACCGGAAACTCTCCGGAAAATTCCTCTGTGATTTCGTAAATGAAACGAATTATGTGTATACACTGACCAGACCGGATAAGGTAGAACGTGAACTGGATGTCCTGCGCAAGCTTCACTTTCCTGCAGCATTCGCAGAACATCTTCCCTTGCCTTTCCATACCGCAGGTGCTGTTGCATTTCCAAATCAGGCAAAGTTTCATCCGCTAAAGCTTTTAGCAGAACTGGCAAAGCCACTGCACATTTATGAGCATACCAAAGTACAGGAACTTATGGGAACTTTGGCTGTTACCAATCACGGAAAAATTTTTGCCGATAAAATTATTGTAACCACCCATTTCCCGTTTCTCAACAAGCATGGAAGCTATTTTCTGAAATTGTATCAGCACCGCTCCTATGTACTTGCCCTGACACATGCTGACAAGCCCAAAGGAATGTATGTCGATGACGCTGCTACCGGTCTTTCCTTCCGTACTCACCAAAATCTGTTACTGCTTGGCGGTGGCGGACACCGTACCGGAAAGCAAGGTGGTAATTATGCAGAGCTTCGTGAATTCGCAGCAAAGCACTATCCGAATGCACAGGAAGTATACCACTGGGCCACCCAGGACTGCATGACACTGGACGGCATTCCGTATATCGGGCCATATTCCAAGAACACACCAAACCTGTATGTTGCCACCGGCTATAATAAATGGGGCATGACCTCTGCCATTGTTGCCGCACATCTCCTGCGGGATCTGGTTTCAGAAAAAGCTTCAGACTATGCCGGTGTATTCTCCCCATCCAGGAGTATTCTGCATCCGCAGCTGTTTCTGAATGGTCTGGAATCGACGGTAAATCTACTTACACCATCAAATAAACGCTGTCCGCATCTTGGATGTGCCCTGAAATGGAATAAGGAAGAACATACCTGGGATTGCCCGTGCCATGGCTCACGTTTTACCAAAGACGGTGAACTGATTGATAATCCCGCTACGGATGATATAAAAAAATTGCAGAAAACCCGCTAAGCAAATTTTCTGCAATCCCATATTTATTCTTCCGTAACAATATTCAATCCCAATTCCTCCGGTTGGAACCTTGGGCACACATTATCCAACGATACAATGACAGACGCTGCTAAAGTAGAACCGATTTCAATTGCCTCCGGAAGTGTTTTTCCGTAGGTCAGACCTGCAGATACACCGGCGCAGAACGCATCACCTGCTCCGGTGGTATCCTTTACCTGCACCTTTTTTGCAGGACAAATGCCTTTGTTTCCCTGCAAATCAGCATACACAGCGCCTTTCCCTCCCATCGTAACTACCATGGCAGGGATTTTGGCACGCTGCACCTTTTCTGATAAAATATCCCGAAGTTCTTCCGGTGTTTTCTCACTATAATCATCTAAAAACAGCATCCCTGCTTCCTGCTCATTGCAAATAAAGCAGTCAAATTTTTTGAAAAAATCTCTCCGTTCAATGGCGATGCTCATATTAGAAACTACCGCATAGGTCTTAACACCATATTTTTCCGCCAGTTCAAATACCTTTTTCACCGTTGCTTTGTCAATATCTACTTCCAATACCACAGAATCCGCCTGAGAAAAAATTTCATCTCCCTTTTCTTCCAGCATTGTAAGAATCGGAAGCAGATTCGGACGCTTGGAAATGGAACCGGCCACATTTCCATCACTGTCAAATACCGCCAGCCAGGTTCCCATACCATCCGGCTGCACCTGAATATACTCTGTATTCACCTTATGATTCTGCAATTTATGAACCACATCCGCCCCCATCGGCGTATCATCCACAATGCCGAGAAACGTCGGTCGAAGTTCCATATTGGCAATGTCTTCTACCACATTTCTAGCCACTCCGCCGTGAATATATTCTACTCTTCCCGCATTTCTTCCGTCCGGAATATAGGTATCATTCGGAAAACCTTTAATATCCACAAAAGTGGCACCGATTACTACAATTCCCATATCATTTCCTCCGATTCGTAATTTCTTATAAAACAGTATACCATATTTTGCCGGTTTCTAGTATAATAATTTACAGAATAATTTTCTAAAGGAGTCACTATGCCTACTGTTTTCGAATTAACTGATTTTAATGCCCCGGAACTGGACATCTTTGCCCGGTTGAAAGAAAACCAGTTGCAGCACTATTTTGAACCAAGTCCCGGATTGTTTATTGCAGAAAGTCCCAATGTAATCGAACGTGCTTTGAATGCAGGACACCTTGCTCATTCTATACTTGTAGAAAAGAAAGAACTGGATACTCCTACTGTTCAAAAAGTCATCTCCCGCTGTGGTAATGTTCCGGTTTATACCGCCCCGTTTGATGTGCTTACCAAGCTGACCGGGTTTCCATTAACCCGCGGTCTCCTCTGTTCTATGTACCGTTCTGTATTACCGTCTGTAGAAGAAACATGTAAAAAAGCCCGCCGTATCGCCGTGCTGGAAAATGTCATGAATCCAACCAATGTGGGGGCTATCTTCCGTTCTGCCGCCGCTCTGGGCATGGATGCGGTACTCCTTACCCCGGGATGCAGTGACCCGCTATACCGCAGAGCCAGCCGTGTCAGCATGGGTACCGTTTTTCAGATCCCGTGGACGTATTTTGAAAAAAACGGAGCAGAACCTGCAAACTATGTATCCTACCTGAAAGAGCTTGGCTTTACCACCACTGCTATGGCTTTAAAAGAGGATTCTACCTCTGTAGACAATCCTGTTTTTCAAACCTGCAGCAAATTAGCGGTCATCCTGGGCACCGAAGGCGAAGGTTTATGTGACGAAACCATTACTGCCTGTGATTATACCGTAATGATTCCAATGGCCCACGGTGTAGATTCCCTAAATGTAGCTGCCGCCAGTGCCGTAGCTTTTTGGACATTAGCAAAATAATACCCACTTCAGAACCGCTTACGCTGACGTTCTGTTCGTGGGTATATTTTGCACAACTATTTTATGGTCACTTTTTCTTGTGTACGTTTCTTATTGTCTTTTTCTTTCTCGGTGCCTCAGCTTTCTTACTTCCTGTTGCACTCTTACTGTAAGTGCCTGCTTTGCTGTTTCCGGACTTACCGTTCTTTCCGACCGCTTTTCCCTGACCGTAACGGCTGTTATTACCACCGCCATTACTCTGTCCGCCATAGCCGCCTTTTCCGTCCTTCGGACGGATCAGACACCGTTTTTCATAACCGATTAAATCTTCTCTTCCTGCAAGCTTTAATGCCTCTAAAACCAAATCGTAATTCTTTGGATTTCTATACTGAATTAAGGCTCTCTGCATTGCCTTTTCATGAGGAGACTTTGGTGTATATACCTCCTTCATCGTACGTGGATCCAATCCGGTATAATACATACAGGTAGAAATGGTGGATGGTGTAGGATAAAAATCCTGCACCTGCTCCGGCATATAGCCAAGGTCACGCAGATATTCTGCCAGTTTTACTGCCTCTTTAATGGTAGAACCCGGATGAGAGGACATTAAATACGGCACCACATACTGCTCTTTTCCAAGCTTTGCATTGGTCTGCTTATATTTCTTTATAAATGCCTCATAGACGGAGTTTTCCGGTTTACCCATCATACTAAGTACTGCATCGCAAACATGCTCCGGTGCAACCTTTAACTGACCGCTGATGTGATGCTCGCAAAGCTCCTTAAAGAAGGTGTCATCCTTATCTGCCATCAGATAATCAAACCGGATACCGGACCGGATAAACACTTTTTTCACCTTCGGAAGCTCTCTGAGCTTACGGAGCAGTTTTAAGTAGTCGGAATGGTCTACTTCCATATTCGGACATGGTTTCGGGAACAGGCACTGCTTATTCGGGCAGACCCCCTTAGTTAATTGCTTTTTGCAGGCCGGTGCCCGGAAGTTTGCCGTCGGACCTCCCACATCATTGATATATCCCTTAAAGTCCGGATCCCACTGGAAGGCCTTTGCCTCTTCCAAGATGGATTCATGACTTCTGGTCTGAATAATTCTTCCCTGATGGAATGTCAATGCACAAAAGCTGCAACCGCCAAAACAGCCACGGTTGCTGACCAGACTGAACTTCAGTTCCTGAATAATCGGAATACCGCCCTTTTCTTCATAGCTCGGGTGATAATTTCTCATATACGGAAGTGCATAAATCCGGTCCATTTCCGCCTGGGTTAACGGTTTTGCCGGCGGATTCTGCACCACATACTCATTATCGGCGTATTTTTCCACCAGACGCTTTCCGGAAAACGGGTCCGTATTACAATACTGGGTATAAAAGCTCTGTGCAAAGGTCTTTTTGTCCGCCAGAATTTCCGGAAAGGACGGAAGTTCCAATGCATCATACACCGACTCCAAAGAATTTGTTTTATATACCGTACCGTTAATAAAGGTAATATCCTTAACATTCAAACCACTGTTTAAAGCATCCGCAATTTCTACGATAGATTTTTCGCCCATACCATAGGAAATCAGGTCTGCCTGGGAATCTAAAAGAATTGAGCGCTTTACTTTATCACTCCAGTAGTCATAATGGCCAAGACGACGCAGGGAAGCTTCAATTCCGCCAATAATAATCGGCATCTGCTTATAGACCTTACGAATTAAATTACTATATACAATTGTCGCACGGTCCGGACGTTTTCCAATCTCGCCCCCCGGTGTGTAAGCATCATTCTGACGACGCTTTTTCGCCACCGTGTAATGGTTTACCATGGTGTCCATATTTCCGCCGGAAACAAGGAAACCAAGACGAGGCGTACCTAAAACAGTAATACTCGTTTCATCTTTCCAATCCGGCTGGGAAATAATTCCCACCTTGTACCCGTGGCTTTCCAGCACCCGGCTGATAATGGCCGGTCCAAAGGAAGTATGGTCTACATATGCATCACCGATGACATAGACAAAATCACACTGATCCCATCCTCGCTTTTCCATATCTGCTTTGCATATCGGTAAAAAGTCTTTCATACAATTCTCCCTCGTTTTGCGAAGCAAAATGCCCGCCCGCTTATGCGGGCAGAGAATTTTTACTCCTTGTTTTCTACAATGTTATTGAGCCAGATTCCCTTCTTTAAAAGAATAAAGCCCACGATACTCTTAATTACTTCAATTCCCTGACAAAGGGCATAAACCACTTCAATCCGCCAGTCGGTAAAGCGGCTGATGACAAAAGCAAACGGAATGGAAACAGCCCACATGAAACCACTGTCAAACAAGAAAGTGATAATTGTTTTTCCTCCGGAACGGAGGGTAAAATAGGCAGCATGTAAAAAGGCATGCTGCGGCATAAACAATGCCGCTATAATGATAAAGTTTTTCGCATATTCCTTTACATCCGCTTCCGTATTGTAAAGCTCTGGAAATAGTGGCGCCAATATAATAACAATGACCGCTATCACAAGACAGCTTGCTACAGAAAAAGCAATCAGTTTACGGTCGGTATCTTTCGCCTCTTCCATTTTACCTGCACCGAGAAGCTTACCCACCACAATGGCCACGGAATTACCGAGCGCCATAAAGGTTATATTAAACAAATTGATAATGGTGTTGGAAATATTCATGCCTGCCACAACACCAAGTCCACGGACGGAATAGCATTGTAAAAGCATTGCCATACCAAGAGACCAAAGGGCTTCGTTAATAAGCAGCGGTGTGCCCTTCTTAATGATACGCTTCATTAAATCTCCCGGAATCATTAAGCTCTTATAAACACCGACAATATATGGATTCTTTTCCTTATGGCGATGCGTCCACCATACCACAATCAGGCATTCTACAAATCGGGAAGTTACTGTTGCAATTGCCGCACCTACTACCCCAAGGGCAGGCGCACCGAAGTTACCAAGAATTAACGTGTAGTTCAGTACTAAATTTACCAGCACTGCTGCAATACCTGCCACCATAGGAAGTATCGCTTCACTAACCTCACGTAATGTACTGGCATAAATTTGAACCACTACAAACGGTAAAAATCCCACCAGCATAATCTGTAAATATTCCATGGCATATTGTAATGTTTCTGCATTCGCCACAGCAGAATTACTTTCGTCCAAATATAAAGAAATCAGCGGCTCTCCGTACATGGAAAAAATTACTGAACCAATGGCAGTAATTACAAAGCCTGTTACCAGTTTGAAGCGGAATACATAGCGCAAACCATCATTATTTCCCTGTCCGAAAAACTGAGCACCGAAAATGCCTGCACCGGACATACCGCCAAAAATACAAAGATTGTATACAAAAATCAACTGATTGGCAATGGCAACACCGGACATCTGATTCGTTCCGACCTGTCCCACCATAATATTATCCAATAAACTCACAAAATTGGTAATACCGTTTTGCACCATAATCGGTACTGCAATCAGTAATACCATTTTATAAAACTTCTTATCACCGATATACTTCTTAAAAAACTGTTTCATGACACTCTCCATCTCTTTTCCGTCAGTTAAACTTCCAGCCTTCTATTATTAAAATACCCTGTTTCTGTAACTCTATGTAGTATTTCTTTTAAAAGGCAGAAGTCAATAAATTATTATACAATGAAATTGGTACTGTTTCAATTAAAACTTTTTCTTTTTCACTTTAAAGTGCAACGCTTTAAAGCAATCCAGTATTGACAAACAAAAATCAATGTCTTAAAATACATTCAGATGAAAACATATTTGAAAGGAGCAATCGTTCCATGTCAGCAACACATTTTGGATTTATCGGCTTCGGGTTAATCGGAGGTTCCATTGCCCGTGCCTTAAAAGCATTTATTAGTGTTACACCTACTTTAACCGCTTTCCAGTACGGTGAAACTCCATCCCGTTCTCTTCTCCTCGCAAAAGAAGACGGTGTGCTTGATACCATTACAACAGACCTTACTGATTTTGCCTCTTGTAATATAATATTTCTTTGTGCTCCGGTACAAAAAAACATTGAATATCTTACAAAGCTAAAGGATATCATATCTCCTGAATGTCTGCTTACTGATGTCGGCAGTGTAAAAGGAAATATCCATGATAAAATCACGGAACTCGGCTTAGACCACTGTTTTATCGGCGGACATCCAATGACCGGTTCCGAAAAAACAGGCTATGAGCATTCCAGCACTCTTTTACTGGAAAATGCTTACTATATTTTAACCCCTACTGCCCGCAGTAAAACTGAAGATTTGGACTTTTATACTTCTCTGGTAAAAACTATGGGGGCAATTCCAATTGTCCTTGCCCCGTCAGAGCACGACAAAATCACGGCAGCCATCAGCCATGTGCCCCACATTATCGCTGCCCAGCTGGTTAACTTAATCCAAAACTCCGGTTCCCTGGAGCCTAAAATGCGTCAACTCGCAGCAGGCGGTTTTAAAGACATTACCCGCATTGCTTCTTCTTCACCGGAAATTTGGGAAAACATCTGCCTGTCCAACAAAGAAAGCATCTGCGAGATGCTGACTAAATATCAGGATTCTTTAGAGGATGCCAAACGCATGATTCTTTCCGGAGAAAAAGACAACCTGTATCAGATGTTTGATACTGCCGGAAACTACCGCAGTTCTATTCCTGCCAATTCCAAAGGCGCTTTACTGTCCACTTTTGAATTATTTGTAGACATCAAAGACGAAACCGGTGCTCTGGCTCTTTTGGCAACCCTTCTCTCCCTGCATGGTATCAGTATTAAAAATATCGGCATTATCCACAATCGTGAATTTGAGCAGGGCGTTTTACGTATCGAATTCTATGATAAAAATGCCGTTGCAAAAGCAACAAAGGTCCTTGATACCAATGGTTACCATATTTATATCAGAAAGTAGAAAAAACATTGTATAAAATAGCAAAAAATGAGGATTGAATAGCTATTTTTTTGTAGAATTCCCCCAATATGTGCGATACACTTATATCACGGTGTAATACTTTACAACAACAAAGTGCACCAAAAATAAAACATATTGAGGAGGAAGAAGATATGAAAAAATTCATTCTTCGTGTATTGGCAGTTCTTATGGTAGCTGCTATGATGGTACCTTCCATGGGTAATGTTACTACAGCACTGGCTGATGAGGCAGTTACTCTGGATCTTACACAAAAGGGTTTAATCGTTGGTGAAGCACCAACAGATAATGCTGACGGTTCCGTTTCTTTTACCGGTGGTGTTACTATGAAGGCCACATTCCCACTTCCTACACCATTAGCAGCAGGCGAAAGCGTTAAGGTTAATGCAACAATTAAGTTTAACTCTGCTGATGACGCAGGCGTTCGTTTTTACCTTGTTAACGGCGTTGACGTTAATATTGCTACAGAAATCGCAACAGTTGCCAATGACGGCAGCGGCGTTGTTGAAGCAACCTTTACTTTAACAGCAGCTTCCGATGCAACCGAAATTTTATTTGCAAGCTCCGGTTACGGTGTGTACATGAATGATATCACTCTTCTTGACATCACTTTAGGTGACAAGCCTGCAGAAACTCCTGCAGCAACAGGCGACCTCTATGATGTTAACCTTGCAGAAAGAGTATTCGTAAGCGGTCTTGCTCCTGCAGACAATGCTGACGGTTCCATTACTTTCAGTGGCAGAACTTCCATGAAGGCTTCCTTTGCTCTTCCTGAAGTTTTAGCAGCAGGCGAAAGCGTAACCGTTAATGTATCCGTTAAGTTTGATTCTGCTGAGGACAATGGCATCCGTTTCTACCTCATTGCAAATGGAACTGACGTTAATACCGCATCCGGAATCGAAGCAATCGCAAATGAAAATACCGGTGCTGTTGTTGAAAAGACTTTCAAGTTAACTGCAGCTTCCGATTCTACAGAACTTTTATTAGCAAGCTCTGCATATGGTACATATATTGACAATGTTACCGTTTTAGATATCACATTAGGTGACAAGCCTTTGGTTGAAGAACCAAAGGAAGAGCCTAAGAATGACAAGCCTATTGAAGTTACCGGTGATGAATATGTAGTTCAGGCTGGCGATACTCTTTCCGAAATTGCACAGGCTTGCGGTCTTGCTGTTAAGGAATTAGCAGAGGCTAACAATATTGCAAATCCTGATTTAATCAGAAAGGGCGCTAAGTTAGTAATTCCTACTGTTGATACAGCAACAAGACATATCGTTAAATCCGGTGATACTCTTTCCCAGATTGCTAAGAAGTACGGTTATACTGTAGCTGAACTTGTTACTGCAAATAATATCGCAAATGCAGATTTAATTCAGATTGGTCAGCTTATTGTTTTACCATAAATAATTACATAGCATAATAAAATTGGGGTGTGGATACTACTATCCACACCCCGTTTTTTGTAGTTATACATTATTTTTCCAAATAATTTTGCACCTTTTTGGCAGCCTTCAGCATTTCCTTCGGATGCTCCTCCGCCATATCATATAACTGTTCCAGCAAATCACGATGAATATCTTCTTTGTCTTCCGCTTCTGCATCTTCCTCCAAAAACACACGGTATAACATACAAATATCTTCTAAGGTCAAATCGTCATAATTTACTTCTAAATAATCGGTGATGGTATTGATATCCTCCTGCACAAATTCCATCATTTCTTCATACTGTTCTCTTGTCATAGAAAAGTCCTCCCACTGATTAAATTAAGAGCATGGCGTCCCCAAAGCTAAAAAATCTGTAACGCTCCTGTACCGCTTCATTATATGCAGCTAATACATTTTCTCTTCCTGCTAATGCCGAAACCAGCATTAAAAGTGTAGATTCCGGTAAATGGAAATTTGTAATTAAACCATCCAACACCTTAAACTGATATCCCGGATAAATAAATATACTGGTGTCATCTTCTTTTGCCTGTACAAAACCATTTTCATCCGCCGCAGACTCTACGGTACGACAGCTGGTGGTGCCTACGCAGATTACTCTTCCGCCGTTCTTCTTTGCATCATTAATTTTTTTAGCTTCTTCCGGAAGCACCTGATACGTTTCCGTATGCATATGATGATCCAGAATATTTTCTTCCTTTACCGGCCGGAACGTCCCAAGTCCCACATGCAGAGTTACATTGGCAATGGTGATTCCGCGCTTTTCTACCTCTTCCAAAAGTTCTTTGGTAAAATGCAGACCGGCAGTCGGTGCCGCTGCAGACCCTTCATGCTTTGCATACACGGTCTGATATCTGTTTTTATCCTGCAATTTATGGGTGATGTACGGAGGTAACGGCATCTGTCCAAGTTTATCCAAAATTTCCTCAAAGATGCCCTCATAGTGGAACTGTACCAGACGGTTGCCTTCCTCTACAATATCCAATACCTCTGCAGTAAGTAATCCATCTCCAAACTGTATCTTTGTACCCGGCTTTGCCTTTTTGCCCGGTTTTACTAAGGTTTCCCAAATGTCATTTTCCCTTCTCTTGAGTAAAAGAAGTTCTATTTGCGCACCTTTTGTCTCCGTTCCGTTACCTGCGCCTTCCGGTAAAATTCTTTCACCGATTAATCGCGCCGGAATTA
Source organism: Lachnospiraceae bacterium (assembly GCA_045531955.1). Lineage (GTDB taxonomy): Bacteria > Bacillota > Clostridia > Lachnospirales > Lachnospiraceae > SIG299. The sequence goes on from JAZSFC010000031.1 coordinate 87,530, forward strand.
CCTTGGTATTATTGATTACCAGACAGTCTCCTTCCCTCAAATAATCCAAAATATTGGTAAAGGTCAGATGCTTTGTCGCACCGGTTTCTTTATCCAAAACTAAAAGTCTGGAAGAAGAACGGTCTTCCAAAGGATCCTGGGCAATCAGTTCTTCCGGTAAATCAAAATAAAAATCCTGTTTTTTCATCTTACATATGCTCCCGTAAAATAATACTCTATAATTTCTTTATAGGTGTAGCCTGCTTCTGCCATGCCTTTGGCACCATACTGGCTCATACCGACGCCATGTCCGTATCCCATGCCGGCAAATAAAAGCTCTTCCTCACTTTCCGGTACAGTATTCGGATAGTTCCATAAATCTTCTGCACTCTGCACAATATACTGCTTAAGTTCGCCGGAAGCCTTGGATACCCCATCCGCCGAAGCAATATACATGTTACTGATACGGCCGTTTTCCATACCTGTTGCACTTAACACAGATACTTCATCCGGTGTATCACCTTTCCTTACTATTTTAAACTTTGTACTGTGTAAATTCAATACCGTTCTTATGGTAGTTCCCTGCAATGTTAGCGAACGGCCTCCCCCCAGAACAGATAGCGCATGTACACGGCCTGTCCCGGTTGTCTTGAAAATTTTTAGCGCTTCCACCTTCTCAAAAGGAACACCCTGTCCTGCCAGAGCACGTTGGATATCTATTAATGTCCTGGTTTCCTGCCAGACCATCCGGCCGGCATTTTTTTCATAAGTATCCGGCACACTTCGTAAGTAAGAAAGATCTGCAGCCCAAACATCTTTCGCCGACTCAGTCCTTCCACCGCTGGTGGAAAAATAATATGCTGCTATTACCTTGTTATTATAGCACACCATTTCTCCTTTAGTCGCATCCACTGCCTGATTCGCCTTTAATGATTCAGCCAAATATCCTTTATACACCTGAGAAGACACCGTGTCAACTACTTTATAACCTTTTTTTGCATTGGATTCACCACCGTAACCGGCTTTAATTAACGCATAACTTCTGGCGCACACTGCCTGGGCCTTTAATGCCTCCTCATGCCAGGTAGATGGCATTTCCGACGGAACCACTCCGTACAAATACTCTTCTAACGGGACAATATTAACTGCAGTAAGCTTAGATTTGTTATATCGTCCGATTTCGATTCTTCCGCGGTAAGAACGGCTGCCCAGTTCCATAAGCCGCACACCTTTTTCATTTTCTGTTAACGGCCGCAGTTGCGGATAAGCATAGTGTTCATCCACATCAATCAGTACGGCACCAAAGGTTCCGGTCATTTTAATTCTGTAATTACTACCGGCTAAAATCTCGTACACATAGGTTCCCGTAATATCCTGCAACGTAGTTACCAGTTGCTCCGCCTCTGAATATTTAGCGGAATTGCCAAAATACACCCGCCAGCTGCACTGATATGTACTGCCCGGATAAGCCTCCAATCCCATTGCCAGATAAGTATCCGCCGCCTGTTTTGCTGCCTGGTAGCTTCCATAGGTTTTATTCTCTGCCACAAAATATCCGTTTACCGGTGTAAAAGTAAAACCGGAAGAGCTTGAAAAAACCGCTTCTTGCAAATAGGCATTATTCACGCAATATCCATAGCCCAATGTTGTATTATATATTATCAACGTTTCCTTGCCGGAATACATAGAAGTAAGCCCAACTCTGATTTCCTGCCGTGCCGGAATCAACTCCGCCCGGACCGGAACCGCCACAAAAACCTGAAGAGCAACCAAAAGAACCGCCAAAAAAACTTTTCTTCTGTATTTTTTCATTTCTGCATCCTTTCTTTGCCCTTATTTTACTTGATTTTTTCTCAAGATGCCACTATTTCCATAAAAAAATCATAAATTTATTAAATTTTCATTGTTTCTGTCAACTTCGTGAGTTATAATAACGTCTGATGTGGTTTTTATTACTACATCCTTCTTATACAAATGACCGTCCATGAAAGGAAGGATAGCATATGTCCGAAAATAGCAACTTATATACTTTAGGAATTGATATTGGTTCCACTACCGTAAAAACAGCTGTATTAAATACTGCCGGAGAACTTGTATTCTCTGCTTACGAACGTCACTATGCCGACATTCAAGGGGCACTTTCCGGCATTTTAAAGAAGTTTCGAGAGGAACAGGGGGCATGCTCCCTCTCTGCAGCCATTACCGGTTCCGGCGGCTTAACCCTGGCAAAGCATTTACATATTCCGTTTATCCAGGAAGTGGTTGCCGTAGCTTCTGCTCTGCAAAAAGCCGCACCTCATACCGATGTTGCCATTGAACTTGGCGGTGAAGACGCAAAAATCATCTATTTCACCGGCGGTATTGAGCAGCGTATGAACGGCATCTGTGCCGGAGGTACAGGCTCTTTTATTGACCAAATGGCATCTTTGTTAAAAACAGATGCTGCCGGTTTAAATGAGTATGCAAAAAATTATAAAACGATTTATCCTATTGCTGCCCGCTGCGGTGTATTTGCCAAGTCCGATATCCAACCGCTTATTAACGAAGGTGCCTCCAAGCAGGATCTTGCTGCCTCCATTTTCCAGGCAGTAGTAAACCAAACCATCAGCGGTCTCGCCTGCGGCAAGCCAATCCGTGGTAATGTAGCCTTCCTTGGTGGTCCGCTGCACTTTTTAACGGAGCTTAAGGAAGCCTTTATCCGCACACTGAATCTTAGCGGAGAACAGATTATCGCTCCGGAGCATTCCCATTTATTTGCTGCTATGGGCTCCGCAGAGAACGCAACATCAGAAACCTTTGATTTGGATGAGTTAATTAACCGTTTGCAGACCGGTATTGTCATGGATTTTGAAGTTACCCGCATGGAACCACTGTTTGATACAGATGCTTCTTATGAAGAGTTTTCCCAGCGTCATAAGGTACATACAGTGGCAAAAATGCCGCTGTCCGACTATCACGGCCGTTGCTATCTCGGCATTGATGCCGGCTCTACTACAACCAAAGCAGCTTTAGTTGGCGAAGACGGCACATTATTATATTCCTTCTACCAAAACAATAACGGAAGCCCGTTAAAAACTGCAATTAAAGCGGTAAAGGACATCTATTCCCAACTGCCTGCCGATACCACAATTGTCCGCTCCTGTTCCACCGGTTACGGAGAAGCACTGATTAAAGAAGCCCTGCTTCTTGATGAAGGTGAGGTTGAAACCATTGCTCATTATCATGCAGCTGCGTTTTTTGCTCCTGATGTGGACTGTATTTTAGACATCGGCGGTCAGGACATGAAGTGTATCCGCATCAAGAACGGTACGGTAGACAGTGTACAGTTAAATGAAGCCTGCTCCTCCGGCTGTGGTTCATTTATTGAAACTTTTGCCAAATCCTTAAACTATGAGGTGGCAGATTTTGCTAAAATTGCCTTGTTTGCCAAGAATCCGATTGACCTTGGTACCCGCTGTACCGTCTTTATGAATTCCAAGGTAAAGCAAGCTCAGAAAGAAGGGGCCTCTGTAGCTGATATCTCTGCAGGCCTTGCTTATTCCGTTATAAAAAACGCTTTATACAAAGTAATTAAAGTATCTGATGCCAAAGACTTCGGTAAAAAAGTAGTAGTACAAGGCGGTACTTTCTACAACGATGCCGTTCTCCGCAGTTTTGAACGTATCTCCGGCTGTCAGGCAGTCCGTCCGGATATTGCCGGTATCATGGGAGCTTTCGGTGCTGCCTTAATTGCCCGCGCCCATTATGAGGGACAAGCCTCTTCCATGCTCGATTTAAAACAAATTACCGAGCTGACATTCCACTCTGATATGACCAGATGTAAAGGCTGTACCAATCATTGCCTTCTTACCATCAATCATTTTTCCGGCGGCCGCAGATTTATTTCCGGTAACCGTTGTGAACGCGGTCTTGGAAAAGAAAAAGCAAACAAGGATATTCCAAACCTGTTTGCCTATAAGCTGGAGCGCTATTTTAACTACAAACCACTGGAAGAATTTGAAGCAAAGCGCGGTACTGTCGGTATTCCTCGGGTACTTAACATGTATGAAAACTATCCGTTCTGGTTTACCTTCTTCACAGAATTAGGCTACCGGGTGGTGCTCTCTCCTCTTTCCTCCCGAAAGATTTACGAGCTCGGAATTGAGTCCATTCCAAGTGAATCGGAATGTTATCCTGCCAAGCTGGCACACGGTCATATTATGTGGTTATTACAGCAGGGCTGTAAGTACATTTTCTACCCTTGTATTCCATACGAACGTAAAGAATACACCGACTCCGGTAACCACTACAACTGTCCGATAGTTACCTCCTACGGAGAAAATATAAAAAACAACGTGGAAGAACTGAAAGACCCTTCCATCGACTTCCAAAACCCATTCCTCTCCCTGGAATCTGAGGATATTGTAAAAGCGCGTCTGATTGAAGTAATCGGAAAACATAACGGCATTTCCGCCGAAGAAATATCCAATGCAGTCCATAAAGCATGGCGCGAACTGCGAAATGCCCGCAGGGATATGCAAAAAGCCGGAGAAGCAGCCATAGACTATATTAATAAGCAGAACTGTCTGGGCATTGTTCTTGCCGGCAGACCGTATCATATTGATCCGGAAATTAACCATGGTATACCGGAAATGATTACTGCCTACGGAGTTGCTGTTTTAACCGAAGACAGCATCTCCCATTTAGGAAAAATTGACCGACCAACCATTGTTGTAGACCAGTGGATGTACCATTCCAGATTGTATGCCGCTGCTTCTTATGTACGCACCAACAAACAGCTGGAACTGATTCAGTTAAATTCCTTCGGTTGCGGACTGGATGCGGTAACCACTGACCAGGTTGCTGATATTCTGAACGGTTCCGGGAAAATTTATACAACTTTAAAAATTGATGAAGTAAATAATTTGGGTCCGGCACGTATCCGTGTCCGCTCTCTTCTTTCCGCGGTAAAAGAGCGTCAAAAAAAGGGAAGCGAAGTAACTGTTAATAGCGCTGCCCACAATCGTGTAGTCTTCACCAAAGAAATGCGAAAAGATTATACGATTTTGGTACCACAGATGTCACCGATTCACTTCGAGCTTTTAGAACCGGCCTTTGCTTCCTGCGGCTATAATGTAGAAATTCTTCCAAACCCGGCCCGCTCTGCGGTAGATACCGGATTAAAATACGTGAATAACGATGCATGCTATCCTTCCCTAATTGTGGTTGGCCAGCTGATGGAAGCCCTGGCTTCCGGTAAATACAACAAAAATAAAGTAGCTCTGCTCATCACCCAAACCGGGGGCGGTTGCCGTGCTACCAATTATATCAGCTTTATCCGACGTGCCCTGCAAAAAATGGGTGAACCACAGATTCCTGTCGTATCCTTAAGTGCCGGCGGCATTGAAAAAAATCCGGGCTTTACTCCGGACTTGAAGCTGCTTACCCGTGCCATGCAGGCAGTGGTATACGGTGACGTTTTTATGCGGGTTGTTTACCGTACCCGGCCATACGAAGCAGAACCCGGTTCTGTTAACGTTCTTCACCGGAAATGGGCAGAGGTTTGTAAAAAATCCGTGCAAAACGGCAAATTCAGTGAGTTCCGTAAGAATTTAAAAGGTATCATTGCAGATTTTGATACTATTCCGCTGAAAGATATGCAAAGAAAGCCTCGCGTCGGCATTGTAGGTGAAATTCTGGTTAAATTCCTTCCTGCCGCAAATAACGACTTAGTTGGTCTTTTGGAAGCAGAAGGTGCCGAGGCAGTGGTTCCTGATTTACTGGACTTCCTACTCTACAGTTTCTACAATAATAATTATAAGCATGAAGCATTAGGCAAAAGTAAAAAAGGAGCCCTTGTCGGCAATATTGCCAACAGTTTCTTAGAGTATATCCGCAAGGATGCACGAAAATATTTTAAAGAAAGTACCCGTTTTGACGCTCCGGCATACATCGAAGAACTTGCCAAGTATGCAGAACCTATTGTTTCTATCGGCAATCAGACCGGTGAAGGCTGGTTCTTAACCGGTGAAATGTTAGAGCTCATCCACTCCGGTGTCAACAATATTGTCTGCGCCCAGCCATTCGCCTGCCTGCCAAACCATGTAGTCGGTAAAGGAGTTATTAAGGAACTTCGTGCACGTCATCCATTGGCAAATATTGTAGCCGTAGATTATGACCCGGGTGCCAGCGAAGTAAACCAGTTAAATCGCATTAAACTGATGCTTGCTACAGCAGAACGTAATCTTAGTAAATAATATTCTTCAAAAAGCTTACATTAATTTTTTTAGATCCAAGAGCAAGAAATAGTACCTTGGAAACCCGCTCATCGCTGACGGTTTCCTACGGTACTATTTCTTGCTTTTGGATTAATATAAAGTACTAGTGTTCCAGCATATTTTCAATGAATATTCCATACCCTCTGGTTGGATCGTTCACCAGCACATGAGTCACCGCACCAATCAATTTTCCGTTTTGCAAAATCGGCGAACCGCTCATTCCCTGTACAATTCCACCGGTTTTCTTCAAAAGCTCTTCATCTGTAATGTGAATTACCAACCCCTTATTATCATTGGTACGACCAAGCTCAATACGTTCAATTTCAATTTTGTACTCTCTCACCTCGGAATCCACCTGACAAAGTATCGTTGCCTCTCCCAGTTCAATATCCTGCTTTAATGCAACCGGAACAGTTTTTGATGCATCCACCATGCCAAGCTTTATATGTCCGTATATGCCTTTGTTACAATTTTCATCGATTTCACCAATCTGACTGATTCCTGATTGCCGAATGATACCAATGATTTCTCCGGGAGTACCATTCTTTCCTTTTACTACACTCAGAACCTCTGCATCAAATAGTTTACCGCTTCCAATTTCCATCATCAATCCGGTATCCACATCCGTAATTCCATGCCCAAGCGCACCAAATTTACCGTTTCCTGTAATGTAAGTAATGGTTCCGATTCCCTGGGCATCCGTACGAATCCAAACTCCCAATTTATATTTTCCCGAATAATCCTGTACCGGCTGAACTGACACATTTATTTGTTTTCCTGCACGGTTCACCATTAATTCTATAGCTGTAGAATTAATGGCATCCAGCAAATCCTGTCTGCTGATTCCTGTTTTACCGTTAATTCCGATAATATAGTCTCCGCTAAATAATCTGCCCTTTGCAGGTTCTGCATTTGTACCATCTTTTAGCGTTACCGTCCCGGTACCCAATACTAAAATTCCCTCTGTTTCAATCTGAAGTCCGATAACATCTCCTCCCGGTATTACCTCCGGTTCTTCAATTACTTCCACGGAAATCTCTTTAATCGGAATAAGGCCAAATAATTTCAATAGAACTTCATATTGCCCCAAAGATTCTGAACTTACTGAAAAAGGTTTTTGTAAATCAATCTCAATCACACCTTCTTCCAACGGTTCCTGATTCACATAAAGAACGCCGGTTGCTTCTTCCCCAAATACACTCGCTTCCATAGGTACGGAAAAATCAAAACTTTCCTCCTGTCCAAGCATCAACTTTATTTCAGACGGTACATTAACTTTCATCCAATAATATCCATAAATGCTAATAAAAATCAAACTGACTATAGATATCAGAACTATCAGCCAGCCCTTTTTCCTTCGCTTGCACAACACCTGTTCCATAGCTTTCTCTCCCACTCATCATCACATTTTGTTCCTTCGTTAGTATGGGTGGAAAGCAAGCAAAGTAATCTGCAAAGTCTTCCCATGGAAAAAAGTAAAAGCAGCGAATATCACTTGTATTCACTGCTTTTTTCTGCACATGTACATTATTATGAATATGATTTGACCTGATTTGCCAAATGTTTCATTTCTTTTGCATTTTGTAATACTGCCGGTGTGATTTCCGCACCTCCCAGCATTCTTGCCAGTTCTGTATAAATTTCATCTGTATCGAGCTCATGTATTTCTGTTTTTGTTCTGCCGTCTTCCACAGATTTTTCAATTAAGAAATGTGCATCCGCCATTGCAGCAATTTGGGACAAATGAGTAATGCACAGTATCTGATGATTAACACCGATTTGAGCCATCTTCTCCGATACCATTTGAGCTGTTCTTCCGCTGATACCGGTATCAATTTCATCAAAAATCAAGGTAGGCACATCATCTTGATCTGCCAGAATGGATTTCATTGCTAACATAATTCTTGACAACTCACCACCGGAAGCTACTTTGGTAAGTGGCTTTAATGCTTCGCCTAAATTTAAGGAAATCATAAATTCACAGGAATCAAAGCCGGATGCATTAAACTGCTCCAATGTTTCAAATGGCAATTCGAATTGCACGTCTGAAAAATTTAGATCCTGTAATGCAGCCGTCATGGCAGCTGTCATTTTTTTTGCATACTCTTTTCGAACAGAAGATATTTTTTTACATAAATCAAGACATTTTTCTTCCGATTCTTTATAGTTTTTGCGAAGCTTTTCTAAATATGTTTCATAATTATTGTATTTTTCAATTTTTTGACTACATTCTTCTTTATATGCAAGAACAGCTTCTATGGTATCACCATATTTTCCTTTTAACTGGTTTACCACATTTAACCTTTGTTCCACTTCAAAAAAGCGTTCTCCTGAGTCTTCCATGTTAGATATGTAATCCGCCGCCTGCCCGTTGAAGTCGGAAAGCATGTCCTGCACACTATTTAATACAGACTCCAAATTCTGAAGCTCTGCATCATACTCCGAAACCTTAGATAAGAAACGTTGTGCTCTGGAGATTAAATCTTCTGCATTATCCTCTGCTTCTTTGGTAAATCGCAGGCAATTGCCTACGGATTCCACAATCTGCTTACTGTTAGATAATACTTTATATTCCTCTTCCAGTTCTGTATCTTCCCCCAGACGAAGTCTTGCTCCTTCGATTTCCTCAACCGCAAAGGTAAGGAATGACATTTCCCTATTTCGTTCACCTTCATCAACAACTGCATTTTCCAGTTCTTCTTTTACTACTTTCCAATTTTTATAGGCTTCCTCCAATTGCTTCGGGAGAAGACCCAGCTGTTCTTTTGCAAAGCGGTCTAGAAATTTTAAATGAGAAGACTTTTGCAGCAGGGAATGATGCTCCTGCTGACCATGGATATCTATCAGATAGCCTGCTACTTCTTTTAATATTGCTGCAGTTACCGTTTCTCCATTAATTTTACATACGGACTTACCACTCTCCATGATTTTTCTGGAAAGTACCAGCATTCCTTCTTCCGGATAAATTTCACGCTGCTTTAATGCCTCTACTGTAGTAGAATTTAAGTCACCAAAGGTTAATTCCACCAGGGCGTAATCTGCGCCCCGGCGGATGATATCTTTAGAAACTTTTGCACCGATTGCCGCATTTACGGAATCTATCAGGATAGACTTACCGGCACCGGTTTCACCGGTCATAATATTCAAATGCTCCCGAAAGTCTACTTCCGTTTCATCTATAATTGCAAAATTTTTCACATGAAGACTTTGTAACACGAACCAGCTTGCTCCTATCTGTTATTTCTTTTTGTTCGGAACTACCGTAACTTTACATCTTAACTTTCTTCCGTTTACAGTAGCTGTAACATAGGTTGTACCAACCTTTCTGGAAGTGAGTTTACCACCTACAACTTCTACAATGCTAGAGTTATCGGAATCCCAGCGCACACCGGTGGTTGCACCATCTACATATAAGGTAACTCTGTCATCGTAAAGATTCATTTCTACGGATGTTCTGCTAAGACCGATTACAATCACCTGAACCTGTGCAGTTTTACCAGAGGTGGTCATAGCTGTGATTGTTGTTGTACCGGTACGATGTGCGGTAACTTCGCCATTACCGTCTACCGTTGCAATGGTTTCCTCACCGGAACTCCAGGTTAATTCATCGGTAGTGTTATATGGTTTTAATGTATAAACCAGCTTTTTGGATTCGCCGGCAATCAAAACAATTTGCTTGTCGGAAACCGTAATACCGGTTGCCGGAATTGGTTCGATAACCGTTACCCAGCAGCGGGCATATTTTCCGCTGTTATCCTTTGCTTTAGCCCAAATCCAGGTAGTTCCCGGTGTTAAGGCGGTAATGGTACCGTCTTCATCTACAACGGCTACTGTTTCATCATCGGAGCTGAAGTTTGCATCGGTATAGGTTGCATTGGATGGCTGTATATCAGCCTTCAAGGATGCGGTATGCCCCTGAATAATGGTTAAAGCATTATGATTTAAACGGATGGAAGTTACTTCACGTACAACCCGGATTTCACAGGTTGCATACGCACCGTATTCATCATCGACCTCTGCACGGATAGTTGCATAACCGTAATTTACACCGGTAACCTTACCGTTCTGGTCTACGGTACAAATACTTTCATCAGAGGATTCCCAATAAATCGGCATATTTTCTACAACTTCACCGTGGTTTGTTACTGTTGCTTCCAGCACAATGGACTTTCCGTAACCCAAACGATAATTGTCCGGTGTAACCGTAACAATCATAGCCGGGTCCATAACCTGAATCAGACAGAATGCACGGAAACCACCGTCTACAGTTTCACAAGTAACAATAGTAGAACCTCTGGAAATACCTTCCACTTCACCAAGAGCATTAACGGTTGCAATATCCTCGTTATAGGATGTCCACTTTACATCCTGAATCGTAGGTGCTACCGGTTTAAAAATCGGATCAATCTGGAATATTTCACCCACATCGATAATTAAATCGGTTGGATCAAGTTCCAGGGAAATTACAGGCTCCAGTACTGTTACCGTACAGTAAGAAGTAACACCGCTTTGGGTTCTTACCGCAATAATGGCAGTACCTTCTGCTCTGGCTGTAATACGGCCGGTAGAAGAAACCGTTGCTACCTTTGGATTTAAGCTTTCCCAAATTAAGGAAGCTTCTGTACTGTTAATCGGAGCAATGGTTACTTCCATATCGAAGTATTCCCCACGATCCATGGTCAGTTCTTTATAATTCATTTTAACGCTGGTAGCCTTTTGCTTAACTACTACGTTACAAATATCAAAGTAGGAGCCGTTGGACTCAGACATAATCATAATCTGAGTGGAGCCCGGACCCTTAGCTGTAACCATACCGGAATCATCCACAGTAACAACAGAGGTATCAAAAGAAGTCCAAATTACATTTGGATTATCTACATTTGTAGGATTCAGCACATAGCTTAATCTTCTGGTTTCTCCGGTGTACATTTCAATATCGTGGTAATCCAGTTCCAGGTTTTTAACCACATCCTGAATAGTAAAGGTACAATATGTGATTAACAACGGATTATCCTTCGACTGGGCGGAAATGGTTACCGTACCTGCCTTTTTAAAGGTAACAAGACCGGTCTGGTCTACGGTTGCAATACCGGAATTCTGGGTATCCCAAATGATTTCTTTATTGGTTGTATTATCAGGAGTAAGGGTTGCATAGAGTTGATAAGTCTTATGGGACAACGGAATAGTTACTGCTGTCTGGGACAACTTAATACCCTGTGCTTCCTGATTTACGGTTACTTTACAGTAACCTACCACAATGTTTTCTGCATTTAACGCGGTTAATACAGCAGTACCACCGGTTTTACCCTGAATGGTAACGGTTAAGTCGGTAGAATCGGTAATCGCAAAAATGCTGGAATCGGAAGATAACCAGTGCAGGGAGGTACCTGCAATACCGGATGGGCTTACCGATGCTTTGATAGTTTCATATTCATCAATTTTTAATACTACATTGTCCGGAGTCAACTTAACGCTGGTAACTGCCGGCTGAATATATACGGTACATACAACAGACTTTTCAACTCCATCGATAACCTGAGAGGCAATAATCTGCACTGGTTTTGTTCCGGTAGCCTTCTTTGCGGTTACCAAACCGGTTTCGTCTACGGTTGCCAGCTTTTCATCGGAAGATTTCCAGGTGACCGGAGAAGTACGGTCTGTGGTGTTTGCAATCAGCTGATATGTAGAACCTGTGTACATATTAAGGCTGGTTGTATTTAAGGAAATTTCATCAATTACATAAAAAGTATAAGTAACAAGTACGGTACGGTTGCCGTAAGGATCATTTGGCGCGTAGATACTATCCTGCGGGCTTGGACGGTATTTTACGGTAACCTGTACTTCACCGTTGTTTAATGCCGTTAACAAACCAACCTTTGCATCTAAGTCTGCCACATACGGACCATTAATGGCATCCACATAGTCAACCTCTAATAATTCGGAGAACCGGGAGGTTGGAACATTGGAATTACCAAGAATACTGAAGGTATCGCCTACGTTTAAGTATCTAACCGTATCCTTTAATGTTAAATTAACGGTAATATCAAAAGTAACCTTATTCCAGTCTTCATCTGCATACAGCTTATCTTTGGAGGAATAACCGATTACCTGATAAGTACCTGCCTTTACACCGGTGAAATGCAATAAACCATCGATTTCACTGATGCCATAGGTAAGTAATGTAGTATCCTTCTGGGAAAGTAAGGTTCTGCTCTGGGTAGAACCGTTATATGTAATGGAATATACTTCCCATGTCATATTGCTTGCCGGATTACCATTGGTATATAACGTAAAGCTGTCGCTGGAAGTATCGAATTCGGTATATGGCTTGTACTCATCAAAGCCTGCGCCAAATTTATTGGTACCGGTTGGAGATACAATAACAGTAAATTCTTCTGCCTTCTGGTCGCCTGTAGTTGGCTTTAACGTAATTTTTGCAACACCGGCACCCTTTGGAGTGATGGTACCGTTGGTTTCATCCAGTTCGATAACACCGTCATTTGGCCAGTTCCACTTCATGAGGTCACTGTTTACGGTTCTGTTTTCTACACCTTTTAACAGTACCTGGTAGGTTTCGGACTGATTTAAAACTAATACCTTACTGTCTGTAGAAATGGTTTTCCAGTGAGTATCCGCACGGTCAATTTCCATTTTTACATTTACGGTACAAGTGAAGGTATAAGAATTGGATTTATCTGTTTTGTTACCGGCTTCGTCATAGATTGGCTCTTCAATCTGAACGTTAATAGTTGTTTCACCAGGGGAAACAGCGGTGATGGTAACATTGTAGCCAAGGTTGCCGTTGCCGTCTCTGTCTACTCTTGCAATGTCTTTATTACCCGGATCAATACTTTTAATTACAACACCGGAATCGAATCCGATTGGATTATCGTTTTCATCTACCTTAGTAAGAAGGAACATGGTGGAACCGGAAATGGTGATTTCATCACCGGTTCTTACTACTTCACCACTGCCCGCGGTAGGATTGTAGAATACGAATCCGCCTGCAGAATCCGTTACAGTTTCATCACCCTCTTCTGCATGTGCAGCTCTTGCTTCTTTATTTTCTAAATAGGATAACAGCCCCTTTGCAAAAAGCGGTTCTACCGGCTTTGCCACCTCGCCGGTTCCTTCCGACCATTCCATGGATACGGATGTATTTGCTTCTGTATTTACATAGCTGTTACCTGCCAGCAAACAAACCGCCATAAAGAAACTGATTGCTTTTTTCATATGCTTCATCATATTCATACCCTCTCTCGTAAAATTTATCTATGCAATATTCGTTATGTACAATGGACATAGTATTCCCTTACCCAATATATCGGCACATTTTGCAAGATATATTAGAGCAGAATACAGAATCTTGTGCTTATTTTAACGGGAATTCTTGGCAGATGTGTGGCATAAATGTTACAGAGAGGGGGAAATTTTGATTTGTACAGGTTGTATACTCTTGAAGTCGCAAATTGCGACTTCACCAAATCAAACCTTTATATCCGGCAGTATCAACAACCTGCTTATTACCGGATGAATCATTGCGGAATCCTCCAACTTATTTATCGCACAAAGTTTCTTTCCCGCATCCTTACTGGATGCCCCGCAATGATAAGCCCGTTCTGTAGGCAATCCATAATCAAGCACTATCAGTCTGTCATGGCAATCGGGATTTGGTTTGATGCGAAGAGGCGGATATTGATTTGCAAAATCATTTACCACTGCGGTTGTTAAAAAACCTTTCCTTCCATATCCGTTTTGTGTAAATAGGATAACTTCAACACCTTGTTTTTTCTGTGACAAAAGCTGCAGGGTCTTGGTATTCATGTAATCATCCACAACATAAATGCAGGTACATGCTTGCTGATAAATATCGATGTATGCGGCATCAGCCTCGAACTTTTGTCCCTTATATATTACAAAATTCTTGAAATCCTTATCTGATACAAAATTCTCGTTTATTGTCTCAATACTCTTTTGGATATTATGAATATCCTGTTCTGACTTATTTTGTCTATCTGTAAGACCTGCCATATGTACTGACATTTCAGTCATTTTTGCTGTAACTAAATCCATTTCAGATTTTGTAACAAACTGCTGATTTTGCATAATATAATGACGCATTTCCCGAAAAGCCCGCATAATGAATATACTTTGTTGTTCTGCTAATTCTCCTCGTAAGACGGTTGCTAGCATGTAAATACCTTGTTCAGTGAAAGCATAAGGGAATGCTCTGCTTTTCATACTTATATTTGCGGTCGCATTTTGCGACCGCAAATTCTCTAGTTCATATTCGTTTACCTGAAACATAAAATCTTCCGGAAACCGATTACTATTACGTTTCACCTGCTCATTTAAGCGTTTAACTTCATAACCATATATTTCCGCTAAATCACTATCCAACATTACCCGTTGACCTCTAATAACATAGACTTTGTTGCGGATATTGTCGACGGACATTAGTTCTTTGGTTGTTTCCATCAAACTCCTCCTACTTTTCTTCCGGTCACAATTTCTGCTCACAAATAACATTGTTTTACTATTCATAGTCAATTCATCCGCATCACACGCATTGTGGCATTTATTATTTTTAACACATTGTGTCGCTCTTGTCAATACTTTTCCAATAAAATAACTAAAAAAGGGTAAACGTTATCCCAACGCTTACCCTTTTCTTCATATTTCAACTATTCTGTTTCTCAATTACTCGTCCCAGTTGTGGTAAACTTCCTGAACGTCGTCATCCTCATCAAGTAAGTCAAGAATCTTGTTCATGCTCTTGATGTCCTGCTCGTCAGTAAGTGTGCCCCAGGTCTGAGGAATCATGGTAACTTCTGCGGAAACTGTGGCAATCTTTGCTTCTTCCAACGCTGCAAACACAGCGGAGAAATCTTCCGGTGCGGTGATGATTTCGTAGCTGTCTTCTTCCTCTGCAAAATCTTCTGCGCCTGCGTCAAGAGCAAGCATCATCAGGTCGTCTGCGTCCATGTCGCATTCTTCCTTATCAATGATAATCTGACCCTTTTTATCGAACATGAAGGATACGCAGCCCTGGGTACCAACATTACCGTTACCCTTAGTGAATGCGTTACGCACGTTTGCTGCTGTTCTGTTCTTGTTATCGGTTAATGCATCTACGATGATAGCAATGCCGTTTGGACCGTAGCCTTCGTAGGATACAAATTCATAGTTTACGTTCTGACCTTCGCCGGCTGCCTTTTTGATGCTGCGGTCGATGGTGTCGTTTGGCATGTTGTTTGCCTTTGCCTTTGCAACGATATCCTTTAACTTACTGTTGTTGTTTGGATCCGGGCCGCCCTCCTTTACTGCTACGGCGATTTCACGGCCGATTCTTGTAAAGATTTTACCCTTTGCTGCGTCATTTTTTTCTTTTTTATGCTTGATATTAGCAAATTTAGAATGTCCGGACATTATTTTCTCTCCTGTTCTAATCTAAAATGTTTTCCAAATATAAATTTTACCACAAAAAATGGCACTTGTCAAAAAATCTTTTAGACAAGCGCCAAATCTCATTTTATTTTCCATAGATCAGGTCAGAAATCACCTGCATCACTTCATCCGTCTGTTCATCGGTACGGATGGCACACATAATGGTATCATCTCCCGCAATACAACCGACAATGGCATCCAGTTCCAGGGAATCCAGGGCTGCCGCTGCCGCCATAGCCATGCCGGACACCGTCTTGATAACCAGAATATTCTGGGCTTTGTCCATGGAAAGATAAGCGTCCCTGAGAACTCTTACCAGCTTATCATTTAATGCAGAAGTAGTACCCTGATGCACCGCATATTTGGAGCGTCCGCTTTCTGTCGGTACCTTCGTTAATTTTAATTCCCGGATGTCTCTGGATACCGTTGCCTGTGTTACCGCAAAACCGGCCTTTTCCAAATAATCCGCCAGTTCCTCCTGGGTTTCCACATGATACTTTCTGATAATTTCCACAATTTTATTTTGTCTGCTGCTCTTCATTCTCCACTTTCCTCCCAATTACTCTTTTCCTACAGAACCAAGCTTGGAACGAAGCACCTCAAAGAAGGTTCTTTCATCCAGCTGTACCATTTTGGTTGTATAGGCGGAACGTTTTACAACAATTTTATCTTCTGTATTTAATTCAATAGCTGCGCGGCCGTCAAAGGTTGCCACCGCACCTACTTCGGGACCTCTGCGGTTCTGACGGATTTCCACGGAAATTTCGTCCTCTCCGGACACCACAATTTCCCTGGAGCTTAAGGAATGCGGGCAAATTGGTGTAATCAGAATCAGCTGTGCCTCCGGTGTCACCACGGCTCCTCCTGCCGATAAATTATATCCCGTGGAACCGGTTGGTGTTGAGATAAGCAGACCGTCACCGGTAACCACATCAAGCAAGGCACCGTTTACATATACCGCCAGGTTAATCATTCGGCTGACACCGCTTCTGGTGATGGCCACCTCATTTAATGCAGAGTCTGCATAATTACCGTTGATTTCACCATCTAACATCATTCGGTTCTGCACCCGGAAGTTACCGTTGCAGATACGTTCCAAGCCTTTTTCCGCATCCTGTGCTTCCACGCCGGTAAGATACCCTAAATTTCCCGCATTAATGCCGAAAATCGGGATATCATATTTTAACAGACGGTTTGCCGCCCGGATCATGGTACCGTCACCGCCAAGAACGATAATGCAGTCCACATCCTCGGGAATTGGCTTCCACTCCGCATCTGCCGTATCTAGGGATTCCGTCCGCACTGCAAACTGTTTTCCCTGCGCTGCAAGGAAATCCTGCACCCTGCCGGTCAGCTCCAAATGTTCATCTCTGTCTTTATTTACAATAATACAAAACTTGTTCATATTCTCTCCGTAGTATCATAAAACAAAAATTCGCAATGAACCCACATCAAAATATGCATCCATTGCGAATATTTTATCATATTATGCATAAAAATACAAGTTATTTATCCAAATCACCATGAGCGGCATCCACTGTTCCGGTGACAAGGGAAAGAATATCCTGTAATGCCGTATTGCGTGCCTCTTCCGCCTCCCGTTCATTCTTTCTGGCATATAATAAATATTCAATATTGCCTTCCGGTCCTTTGATTGGGGAATAGTCCAGGCGAAGCAGTTCAAAGCCTGTTGCTGCCGCAAAGGAAGTAACGGCAATCACAACTTCCTCATGCACATTTTTATCACGAACAACACCCTTTTTACCTACCTTTTCCCTGCCGGCCTCAAACTGCGGTTTAATCAGACATACAATTTCTGCACCCTCTGCCATCAGTTCATATACAGGACCAAGTACCTTGGAAAGAGAGATAAACGCCACATCAATGGACACAAAATCTACCAACTGACCGATATCTTCCGGGGTGACATAACGGATATTTGTTTTTTCCATGGAAACCACCCGTTCATCGGTACGAAGCTTCCATGCCAGCTGATTGGTTCCTACATCAATGGCAAACACCTTCACAGCTCCGTTTTGTAACATACAATCGGTAAATCCGCCGGTAGAAGAACCTACATCCATACAGGTTTTCCCTTCCAAATTTACTCCGAACTGTTCCACCGCTTTTTCCAGTTTAAAACCACCGCGGCTCACATACTTCATAGCCAGACCTTTTACCTCAATCTGTACCGTTTCTTCGAAGCTGCTGCCTGCTTTATCTTCCCGGACACCATCTACAAACACGTTACCCGCCATAATATATGCTTTTGCTTTTTCTCTCGATTCTGCCAAGTTTCTCTTTACCAGCAGCACATCCAGACGTTCTTTTGCCATTGGTTATAAAACCTCCCTGATTCTTACATACAAGTTTTCTTCGTTTAAGCCGTATAAATCCCTGAGGGTCTGCTGACCGCCATGTTCAATAAAACTGTTGGATAATGCTCCCAACACATGGCGAACTTCGATGTTCTGCTCCATTAATAACGCTGAAACACGTTCACCGAAACCTCCTCTTGCCACATTTTCCTCTAAAGTTACCAAAACATCATGACGCTTTGCCAAGGAAAGAATACACTCCTCATCCATCGGCGCCACAAATCTTGCATTGGCAATACTGACGGAAATTCCATCTGCCTCCAGACGTGCTTTTAACTTATAAGCAATATTTACCGTATTACCGACCGCAACAAAAGCTACGGATTTTCCTGCCATATGAACGCCGGCATCTTCCAAAAGCTCTGCTTTTCCCTGAATAATTTCAGTTACCGGTAAGCCATCCGTCTCTTCCGAGGTTCCTCGCGGATAGCGCACTGCCACAGGATAATTACAGGAAGCGGCAAAATGCAACATATCTCTCAATTCCACAGTGCTCTTTGGCGCCATTACCGTTAAATTTGGAATATGTGCCAGGTATGATAAGTCAAATACTCCCTGATGGGTTTCACCGTCTTTTCCGACAATTCCCGCACGGTCCACTGCAAAAGTTACCGGCAGATTACCGATACACACATCGTGGAGAATCTGGTCGTAAGCTCTTTGCAGGAATGTGGAATACACTGCCACCACCGGATGATATCCGCCCGCCGCCATGCCTGCGGCAAAGGTTACCGCATGTTCTTCCGCAATACCTACGTCAAAAAACCGCTCCGGATATTTCTTTGCAAACTCCGTAAGTCCGGTACCTGTCGGCATTGCAGCCGTAATACCGACTATCTTTTCACTTTGCTCTCCTAACTCCAGCATGGTATCGGAAAACATTTTTGTATAGGACACACCCTCTGACGGGCGTAAAATTTCTCCTGTTTTTAATGCAAAGGGCTCAATACCATGGAATCGTCCAGGATCCTGTTCCGCCGGACCGTAACCTTTTCCCTTCTTGGTAACCACATGAACCAGCACTGCCTTTGGCATTTTGGATGCGGTTTCCAAAGCTCTGGTTATCTGCTCAATATCATGTCCGTCAATCGGTCCGATATAGGTGATACCCAAATCTTCAAAATACATTCCGCCGATAAATAAATGCTTTAACGAATTCTTGGACTGCTTTAACTTCTTTGCAATAGTTTCACCTATAGGAAATTTGCTTAATACATCTTCCAAACCGTCCTTAAAGCCGGTATACGCCGTATTGGAACGGATTTTAGCAAGATAGTTTGCCATGCCGCCCACGTTTTCGGAAATGGACATATTGTTATCGTTTAAAACAATAATCAGGTTGCTGTGCAGCTTCCCCACATTGTTTAAAGCTTCCATAGCCATACCGCCGGAAAGCGCGCCGTCTCCGATTACTGCCACAATTTTTTCATCCCCGCCGGATAACTGTCTTGCCGTTACCAGACCGTTTGCTATCGAAAGAGATGTAGAACTATGACCGGTATCAAATGTATCGCACTCACTTTCCTTCCGCTTTGGGAACCCACTCATTCCTTGATATTCTCTCAAAGAATAGAAACCTTCTCTGCGACCGGTAAGGATTTTGTGAACATATGCCTGATGACCTACATCCCAAATTAACTTATCCTTTGGGAAATCCAAGAACAGATGCAGCGCCATGGTAAGCTCCACCGCACCTAAATTGGATGCCAAATGTCCGCCGTGCTCTGATACCCGGTGCAACAAAAAATGTCGGATTTCCTTTGCAAGACGGTTATACTGCGCCGGACTGACCTCTTTAATATCATTCGGTTGATTGATTCTGTCTAAAATACCTGCCATTTAATTCTCCCTCACGGTAAGATAGGTAATCAGCTCACATAAAAACTCTGTACCGTTTATCTTCTTTGCCAGTTCCACTGCTTCTACAGAAAGCCGCTTTACTTCCATGGAAGAAGCTTCTATTCCGTGCAGTGTCACATAGGTTGTTTTCTCGTTTTTCTCATCGCTGCCCACCGGCTTGCCAAGTTTTGTCTCGTCGCCGGTTAAATCTAAAATATCATCCTGAATTTGGAATGCCATGCCGATGTTCTTTGCCATGCGTTCTACCAAATCAAGTTCTGATTCTGTTGCTCCGCCGAGAATTGCACCGATCATCATGGATGCCTCCAGCAAAGCACAAGTTTTTAACTCATAAATGAAAGAAATTTCTTCTTCCGTCAAAGCCTGGCCTGTTTTTTCCACATCTACTACCTGACCGCCAATCATGCCAAAAATGCCGGCTTTTTTACCGAACACCTGCAATGCCATTGCTACACGGGCATCCTGTGCCGAATTGCTTCCGCCGGAAAATGCTTTACATGCAGTTTCAAAGGAATAATTAAGCAGGGCATCTCCGGCCAGAATTGCCATATCTGCCCCATATTTGGCATGGGTAGTCAGCTGCCCCCGACGGTACATATCATTGTCCATTTCCGGTAAATCATCATGTACCAGGGAATAGGTGTGCAACATTTCCATTGCTGCCATAAAAGGCTCCGCCAAACACAACTCTGCATTCGGTGCAAAGGTACGGTATACTTCCGCCATCATCATGGGACGAAGCCGTTTTCCTCCGATGGTTACGCTGTAACGCATCGCCTCCAGCACGGTTTTCTGTCTGCCTTCCGTTTCAGGAAGATACTTATCCAGCACCCGGTTAATATAATCCTGTTTTTCCTTTAATTCCGCACTAAAATTCATCACTAATTCCGTTCTCCTCTAAAATCATCAGTTCTTTTTCCACCTTATCGATGGCCTGATTACACTTTAAAAGTAAATCCATACCCTGCTTATACTTTGTGAAGGATTCTTCCAAAGACAACTCCGAAGAGCTCAATTCCTGCATTACCTGCTCCAATTGATCCAGGGAAGCTTCTAACGAAAGTTCCTGTACCGGCTCTTCCGTTTTCTTTTTATCTGCCATAGTTTTCCCCTTTCTATCCTATAAAACCTGTATTCGTTACTTTACCTCTCTCAGGTGCATACTCTTTACTATTGTCAAAATAGTTCCGTCGGTAACATCTACCGCAAGCTCGTCACCTGCACTTACCTGTGAAATTTCTTTAACCACCCTGCCGTCTTTGCTGGCAACCGAATAACCACCCTGTAACCGTTCCACCGGAGAAAGACCGTTTAACCTGCCGGCCGCCAATTCTACCTTCTGCCGTTTTTGCCGGATTTTTTCTTTCATTTTATCAGAAAGCTTCTCTGCCAGTTCATCCGCCCGCTGACGCTTTTGCTGCAGCTGAAACCTTGGATGAAACCGCTCCAGCAGCAAATGTTTTTGTTTTATCAGCATGCGGTTTTCCTGTAACTTGCTTAACATCCGGTTAGCCATGCTGCCATGAATGTCAGCTAACGTTTCCTGTAAATATTTATAATCATATACCGCCAGTTCTGCTGCCGCTGACGGAGTCGGTGCCCGCAAATCGGACACATAATCTGCAATTGTGGTATCAGTTTCATGCCCTACCGCAGAAATCACAGGAGTATTACAGTCATAAATTGCCCTTGCCACGATTTCTTCGTTAAAGGCCCATAAATCCTCAATGGAACCACCGCCACGACCTACGATAATAACATCTACCTTACCGTCTAAAGCACGGATGCCTTTCACCACAGTTTGTGCAGCACCTTCTCCTTGTACCTTGGCTGGATACAAAATCAGCTGCACATAAGGATTCCTGCGCCCTGAAATCTGACAAATATCCTGTAAGGCAGCACCTGTTGCCGCAGTTACAATTCCAACGCGTTTTACAAACCGGGGAATCTCTTTTTTATGAGCATAGTCAAACAGACCCTCTTCCCCCAGCTTTTTCTTTAAATATTCAAATTCCTCATACAGCCGTCCGATACCGTCCTGTCGGATTTCATCGGCATACAACTGGTATTTTCCATCCCGTTCATACACGCTGATGTTACCGAATACAATGACATTCTGTCCATCTTCCAGACGAAAAGAAATGCCGGCACGGCGGCCGGCAAATAACACGCAGGCAATCTGGGCTGCGCCATCCTTTAGGGTAAAATAAATGTGTCCGGAAGTATGATATTTGCAGTTGGATACTTCGCCCTTCACATAAATGTGATTCAATAAAGTATTTCCGGCAAACATATGCTTAATATACGTGTTAATCTGGGATACAGAATATATTTCTGCCATAGTTCCCCTTCTTTTCTATTTTGCAATCACTTTGGCAAGAACACCGTTTACAAATCCGGAAGAGGCATCATTACCATACTTCTTTGCCAGTTCAACCGCTTCGTTAATTGCCACTTTGTCAGGAACATCTTCATCAAAACGGATTTCGTAAGTTGCGATACGTAAAATTGTAAGCTCTGCTTTACCCATACGGTTTAATCTCCAGCCCTCTGCCGCATCAGATAAAATCATATCAATTTCACCCTCTTTGGCAACTACAGACTCTAATTTAGCCTTCACCGGAGCAAATGCTTCCTCATCGCCGACTTCCTGCTGGTCCTGATACAGTTCTACCTGTTCTTTTAGTTCCTCTACATCATGAAAGTCTTTGCAGAATAATAACTTAAAAAGATGTTCTCTCTCTTCACGCTTTGTCATACAATTCTCCCTTGTTTTGCGGAGCAAAATGCCCGCCCGCTTGTGCGGGCAGAGAATTTGTTCTCCTACTTGTTTTCGTGACAATCAGAAAACATAGTTTTCTGTTGTATTGCAGAACAAGCCCGGAACTTAAATAAGCTCCGAGCCGTGTCTTGTTTTTTACTTAGTTTCTGTTTCTACACCTACAATGTTAATATTAACATTCAGAACCTTTAAACCTGCCATGTTTTCAATAGCACTCTTTACGCGGTCCTGAACAGCTTTAGAAACCTTTGGAATGCTGTAACCGTACTTCATGATTACGGACAGTACCACATGTACGGAAGCTCCTTCTTCATCAAACTCAATAGTTACACCTTTAGTTAAGTTCTTTACGCCAAGCTTGCCAACCAACTCATTGGTTAAATTGCCCTGCATGGAAGCAATACCTTCAATTTCGGTTGCTGCAAGACCTGCAATGGTGGCAATAACATCACCGGCAATTTTTACTTCGGAAGTGAATTCCTTTTCTTCTTTTACTTCTTCATTAACATTTATGTTTTCATTTTCCATAGACATTTTGTATCCTCCTAGTTATCTTGAGTACATTATACCAAACTATCCGCATTTTGCAAAGGCTTTCTTAATTTTTTATGTAATCAGTCTTCCTGAATCGCTGCGGTGATTGTAATATCCTCTACTTCATAGCCGGTTTTTCTTGTTACAATATCTTCAATTTGAGCAATTTGCTGGTCGGTAACACTTACCGCGTTAATCACCACATCGACTTCATTTTCCGAAATATTAACAATCGGATCGGCAAAGCCTTTTGCTTCCAGTAATAATTCTGCTGCATTCTCTTTTTCCGCAATGGTCGTTAAATTCACCAATGTTTCCACCGCTGCCTGTTTCTGCTCCTCACTTAAGGACGCATTATCAATAATTCCCATTAACGTTTCTTTACTCTGGGCACGACGCTGTTCCCGTACAAGTCTTGCGTTGGTAGTAAAATTGCCCTGTAAGGTAGTACTTACCATTACTGCCTCACCTATCTGATGGTCATCTCCTTCTGCAGCACTTCCCTGAGCATCTGCAGTGTCTTCACTTTTCCCGGTAACATCTACAAAGTCTTCTTCTGTACCGGCATCCATATTACCTACATTAATGGTCACACCGTCTGTTTCCTCTGTTCCTGTCCGGTCGTTGTCCGACACCTGATACTCATAACCATCACCTGTACCTATACTGTCTGTCTCTTCACCTGCATCAGAAAACTGCAGATATCCCGCAGCACATATCATCAGTGCCAATGCCGTAATAATCACCTGGTTTTTCTTAAATAATTTTTTCATTGTTCCTCCTATTTCATTTTCATTATTTTAATTTTATGCGCCGGAACGTCAAATAGTACCTGTACCGCATTCAGAATATCTAAATCAACGCTTCCGGTTCCGCTGCCCTCTGCAAGTACCACCACTCCGGTAACTTCCGGATAGGTCTCACTTAATATATATGGGACACTCTCCCCTGCTATGTCATAAAAAACTGTAGTTCCTTCTTTTTTTTCGCTTACAGAATGTCTGTTACCACCCGCACTGTCTATTTCCGTTACTTGTTCCGTTTCCCTGCTTCCGTCCTGTAATACATTTTTTTGTCCCGAATTGCTTACTGTAATCATTACTTTTACTTTACCTACATGCTTCACACAGGACAACAACTCCGTCAAACGGGCTTCCATCTGTTCCGTATATGTTTCCGGCTCTTTATTTTCTGATTCTCCATACCATGCTTCTGCGCCGGACTCTGTGTTTGTATTTCCCGGAGGAGTTTTCTTTTCCGCCTTGCCCGTGGGGAACACTATCACCAGACAACAAACCCCCGCCAGAAGAAGCATTGCCCATTGTTTCACACCCAATGATAACAGTTTTTCTTTGACTCTTGTCACTATTTCCTGTAAATTCATCTCATTCAGCCTCCTGTATTATCACTTCTATGCTACTTTCCTCTATCTGATAAAAATCCGCTAACATTTCCCTGATATATAATTCCAGTGGCGTGGCAAATTTTTCTGTTGGAGTTTCTCCTATCCGCACCGGAACGACAGTAGGAATTACTATTCCCGGTCTTTCCGTTCCATCCAGATAAACTGCCCATACTCTCATATTTTTTATGGAACCGTCGTCAGAAACAGCCAGTTCCGTACTGATTAGTTTTAGACCGTTTTTCTCCAACAGTTTCCCGATTTGCTCCGAAATGCTGTCTTTATACACAGTTAATACAGCATTCTCCGCATATTCTTCCCCAAAATAGACATCTTCCAAAACCCGGTCTGTTCCAAGGGCATAGTCAAAGGAACTAAACTTCGTCAAAAACCTGCTCCATATTTCATCCGACGACACCAACGGTCTTATAAATTGTAACAGCAGAATAACCCCTGAGACCCATCTCGCAAACTTATAATACCTGGTATCTGCTATCAGCTCCAATACAATACCGGATAACACCATAAACATGGCAATACTGCATATCCACTGCATCTTTTTTCCTCCTTCACACCGTAATTCTTGTCATTACCACTAAAAGCAGGATAAAAAGCAGTACACCCAGCACCAGCGTTTCTAACAGCAGCTTCTGTGCAATTCCCACATGATGCAAAAACTGTTCCGTTATGTCCTGTGCCACCGGTTCCGACACTGCAGCCAGCACACGGTACATCAAATACTGTAAAGCCAGCTTCACAATCGGAATTGCCATAATTAGTACAAGAAACACAATTCCCACCAGACCAATGGAATTTTTCAGTACCAGCCCAGCCCCCATTACCGTTTCCCATGCACCTCCAATCAGGTCTCCCACCCCGGGAATGGCGGACGCTGTCTTCACTACCGCGGTACGCTTCAAACCGTCAATGGCAGGAGCAAGAATTCCCTGTACCGCACTCAAAGCTATCGCTATTCCGATCATTGTTTTCCGTATCCAGCCAAACAAACTGACAATCAGCTCCAGCATCCTTCTAAAAATCGGGCGTTTTTGCATACAGGAGGCAAATGCCAACAGTAAATACGCCCGGGCAAGCGGAATCAGGCAATACCCCGCCAGCAATTCGAAAAAACCGAGTAGGAATGCCGTTCCCTGATAATATCCCGCCGCCGTAACCGAGCCGGTAACCACAGCAATACTGATACAATACATCGGTAACAACACACCGGCAAAACCGCTTAGGTTTGCCATTCCCTCTGTTGTAGTGTTCAAAGAAACCATAAAACCGGAAACCGTATGTACCGCCATCAGAAAATACACACAAAGAAATCCTACATGGGCTGTCCCTTCTCTGGAAAACGCTTTGGAAAGATTAGAAAACAAGGCAGAAAACAAAATAAGCAATAACAGCTTTACTCCATGCTCCAACGGGAAGGACACGGCAGAAAAAAGCCAGACCCCCATTTCTTTACAAAATTCCCAAATTCCTTCTGTTTCTCCGTTTACAAACCGTTCAACCAATTCTTCAAAAGTAAACGGAAGCTCTTTAGGCAGCAGTTCTTCCACTGTTTCCTGCAGTTTAGAATAATCCGTTTTCAGTTCCTCGGTCATACCAGTGCCACCATTAAATCAAACAACGCCAGAACAATCGGCATTCCAATCGTTAAAATGCTTAGCTTACCAACCAGCTCTATCTGTCCGGCTACCGCAGAATATCCGGCATCCCTGCATAATGATGCTGAAAACTCCGAAAGATAGGTTACTCCTATCATTTTAAGCAATAAGGCCATATATTCCATATCAACAGATATCAGTTTTTCTAACCGGGTCAGGCTGCCTGTTATCCCGTCCAACAACTGAACGGCAATCCAGGCAATTAAAATACTTCCCGTAAAAGAAACAAATGTAGAAAACTCCGCTTTTCCCTGCCGCATGGCCATGGCAATCAGAACCGTCAGTATTCCCAGTAATGCTGTCTTCAACATAATGAATTCTCCTTATTCCTACAACTGGAATAATTCCTGTATGGTGGAAAACAATTCTGCCACATAAGGAACAATCCAGAACAACACCAGAATCAATCCTGCAAGACTTGTTAAATATGCCTGATCCTCCCTGCCGGAATGTTTTAATACCTGATTTAGCACAGAAACAAGAATTCCTACTGCTGCAATTTTAAAAATCATCTGTATGGTCATTCCCATTCCCTCCTAAAGCACCAGTATCAATAAAAAAATACCGCCGAGCATCCCTAAGGTTCTGCAAAGATATGCCTTGTCCGCTCCGTTTTCTCTTAGCTTCACAATATCTTCTTCCAAACGGTTCAGATAAAAATCCAACGCCTCCCGTCTGGTCTTCTTATCCGACTCCGTAAAATACAGACCCAGTTCCGCAAACTCTTCTGCCTGTGTTTTGGACAACGGACTATTCTTAAATACAGGCTCTGCCACTCTGTACCACAACTCCTGCAGTGTATACCCTTCCTTTTTCCTCATTTCTTCCGAAAGCACCTGAAAAAAAGCAGAAAGATAACCGCCATGCCGGTTACTGATTCGTTCCATGGCATCCGGCAACGGCATCTGACGATATTCCAGCTCTCCCAGCAAAAGAAACAACGTAGTTTTCATATCCTTCAGCCACTTCTCCTGTTCCTTTACCCGGAGTGCAAGAAGACTACCTATGGCATAGGCCGATATCAGCACCATTACTGCTCCTATCAGCTTTATCATCACAACCGCACCTCCTGTCCATCCCTGTCACAAACCGCTTCAATTACCCCCGGATTTCCTCCTTGTTTTAAAAACACATAGCGTTCAAACATTCCTCCCGGAATCCCTCTCTTCTTTTCTGCTCCGTCCGGACCAAGCCAAAGACTTTTTCCTTCTCCGTGAGCGGTTGCTAAAATAGTGCACCCACAATGGATGGATTGCCGGATGCTTTCCATATCCCTCTCTCCTCCCAGTTCATCTACCGCAATCACTTCCGGTGACATGGAACGCAATAATAGCTCAATCCCCAATGTTTTTGGACATCCGTCCAACACATCCGTACGCTTTCCAAGGTCGTTCTGCGGCACTCCGTGATAACAGGCTGCCAGTTCCGAACGTTCATCCACCACTCCAACCTTTCTGCCGTAAAACCTCTCTATTGCACCATCCTGTTTTTTCCACGCCACACCATCGGAAATCTGTCGGATCATATCCCGCAGCAACGTAGTTTTCCCGCATCCCGGCGGAGAAACAATCAATGTATGGCACAGTCTGTCCCCCTCAAACAAATACGGCAGCAATTCTTTGGAGCAGTCTTTATTTTCACGTGCCAGACGGATATTTAAAAATGATATATTCCGGATGGTCATTATTCTTCCTTCCGACCATACTACCTTGCCGCAAATTCCAACCCTATGACCGCCCTGTATCGTTAAAAAACCCTGTTTTAACTCCTCTTCGTGGGCATACACGGAAAAATTACTGATATATTCCATCATTTCCCGAATTTCATTCACTGATATTACATACCCGTTTTCCTCTTCCCTGCAAATACCACCGTTTTTATGTATGAAAAACTCCTCCCGCCCGCGCAGAAATATTACAGGTCCGTTGCACCTGAACCGAAGCTCCGTATATCCTTCTGCAAGCAAGTCTGTTCCATTCAGTCTTTCACGGATTCTTACCGGAAAAATCTTAGTTAACTCTGATGCCATTGTTACCTCCTTTTACTTCTGCTTGTTCGTTCTTGTCCTATCTTATGCCGTACCAGGAAAAAACATAACTTAAATTTTATCCTGCCGTATAAAATTTTTGCAAAACAAAAGACAGCCCGGAAACTGACGGACTGCCTTTCTCTATTGCTCTCAGATTATCTGTTCTGGTTGTTATTGTTATTCTTCTGATTGTTGTTTTTCTTGTTGTTCTGATTATTCTTCTGGTTATTATTGCTGTTCTGATTGTTATTATTCTGATTATTGTTCATGACATTCACCTCCTTATCAACACAAGTATAGTTTGTCTGAAATCAGAGAAACTATACTGCGAAATCATTTTTATTTTTAAGGAGATTATTGCCATGCTTTTGATTCGACAAGGTACACTTTACACTATGGAAAGCGAAGGTCCTATATCCGCGGACTTGCTGATTCATAACGGAAAAATCGAAAAAATAGCACCAGATATTCCAATAACCGATGGAATGCATGTTTTGGACGCAACCGGACTACTGGTTTTTCCGGGTTTTATTGATGCCCACAGCCACATCGGAATTTCTGAAGAAAAAATCACGGGAATCGGAGATGAATGCAATGAAAATACTACTCCGGCCACACCCTACCTCAGAGCCATAGACTCCATCCATCCCATGGACAGTGCTTTTCATAACGCACTCGCTTCCGGAATTACCGGCGTCATGGCAGGTCCCGGAAGCTCCAATCCGGTGGGTGGGCAATTTGCCTTCATCAAAACCTATGGGCGCTGCATGGATGACATGATTGTGCTTGCTCCTGCTGCTATGAAAATTTCCTTTGGCGAAAATCCCATAACAACCTACGGAATGAATGGTAATGCTCCTTCCACCCGTATGGGTATCGCCGCCATCATCCGGGAAGAGCTATTTAATGCAAAACAATATTTAGATACTACCCCCGCGGATTCCGGTGAAAAAAACTTCCGGCTGGAATGCTACCGGGAACTGTTTGCCAAAAAGATTCCCTTAAAAGCCCATGTTCATCGCACCGACGACATTTTCACCGCGATACGTATTGCTAAAGAGTTTAACCTGGACCTTACCTTAGACCATTGCACCGAGGGTCACCTGATTGCCGGGGAACTTGCTAACTATGGTTATCCTGCTATTGTAGGACCTTCCATGTCTGCCCGCAGCAAAAAGGAAGTATGCGAATCCGATTTTAAAACCCCCGGAATCCTGAAAAACGCTGGATTAACCGTAGCTCTGACTACAGACCATCCGGTGTGCCGTCTTCAGTATCTTCCTCTTTGTGCTGCTCTTGCTGTCAAAGAAGGCATGAGCGAATACGAAGCCCTGCGGGCTATTACCATTGATGCCGCCCGTATCTGCCGTGTAGACCATCGTCTCGGAAGCCTCGCCGCCGGTAAAGATGCAGACTTATGTTTGTGGGACGGAAATCCGTTGGAATTAACTTCTTCCGTAATCAAAACCCTGATTAATGGCGATATTGTTTGGGAAAAGGAAAAGGGGTGAGCACTCACCCCCTGTACATACGATATACTGTAATTCTATGCTTCTCTCAAAAGCTCTTCCAATTCCTTTTTTGCCTGCTCGTATCCCTCAACCACAATACCGTGAAATCCCAGTAGCTGTGCCGCCTCAATATTTTCTGCCTTATCATCCAAAAAAATACTCTCTTCTGCTTTCAAACCATATTTTGAAAGCAGTGCCCGATAAATTTCCGGTTCCGGCTTAACCACCTGTACCTCATAGGAAATCACCGCACCATCCACCGACGGAAGGAAACTAAGCTTACCATGGGCTTTTGCAGCCTCAAAGGATGTTCTACCGTAATTGGACAACAGGTACACCTGATATCCCCGCTCCTTCAGCTCTTTTATCCAACTGTAGGAATGCGGATATTCCTCCACTAAAAGCTCGGTTTTACTAAACAGCAACCGGATTTCCTGCTCATATTCCGGTGCCCGTTCGATACACTTTGTAATAATCTCTTCATCTGCCATAAGACTGCGGTCAAATTCATTCCACATAGTCGGATGTAACACCGTAGCCGCCGCAATCCGTTCAAAAGCTTCTCCTTCAAAGCCCAAGTCACGGAACAGAGCCGGCCAACGGAAGCTGGCAAGCACGTTGCCAATGTCAAACACAATATTACGAATCATAGTTGTTGTCCTCTTCTGACACCGCCGCAGTTACGTCTACATTTGCCATCTTGGCAACTTCAGATTTTTCTTCTTTCTTCCGTTTAGACACTCCGGCTGCACTGTAACAGCCTGCCACCAGCATGAACACATAGCCCATGACCATATTGTAAATCATATTGCCCCAGTTGTCTGTATTGGTAAGGTACTCCGAATATCCCATGAACGCACGTCCCAGCGGAATATACTCCGATACAACCTTGTTCAGTTCCTGATAGAAGGTCCATACTCCCGCCAGATAGGTTGCCGGGAATATCACAAGCAGACTGAAAATAATGCTGACTGCCGTTCCAAAGCCGCTTTCCTCTTTTGCAAAAAGTTTATATCCGGTGGTAGCAAAAAGAACAATCAGTATGCCAATCCAGCCGCTGATAAATCCAAGTGCTCCCACTACCGCCCAAAGGACACCACCAAGCAATGCTCCCAGTAACGCACCAAGTACACCTCTGCCCTTATAGGTCTTGTGCACCTCCAGGTAATTATCCTTTCCGGCAACGGCTGCTTCCATAAGAGACTTGTAGCTGATAGCTACGCCGATAATGATACATATCACCATACCGAGCAGACAGTATATTCCTGCATTGAACGTATTGAAGCCACCACTACTTTGTCCTACTGTCAAATAAAATCCACCGAAAAAATTGGTAAAATTCTCTTCGGTAACAATTTTCTCACCGAACAAAATATTGATATTTTCAATGACGTACTGTTTCAGCTCTTCATCAAACGGCACACTGTAACCGGTCACTTGGATTTCTTCCGGAGCGCCCTCTTCCTCATCTGAATAAAGCCAGTCGATATAAGGCTGGTATGTCTCCTTTTCGCTGTCATATAAGCAAATTACGGCAGGATTCCATTCGCTGTCAAACGTAACATAATACTGCATGCTCTCTACCGCTTCCAGATAAGCCACAGACTCAGACATATACTGCATGGTCAAATAAACCGGTTCGTCCTGCTCGGTTGCATAATATACGTCAATTGGCTCTACCTGCGTCTCTTCCTTTTTCAGCACACCGCCAAAAAATATAAAGAATACTGCAGTTGCCATAAGTACTGCTGCCAGTGTAAAAAACACAATAGACAGCGGTTTGATTTTTCTCGTTGGTTCTTCCATCGTTTTATCCCCCTTTTCTTATTATGCGAGAAGTATAACATGTTTCCATTTAATAATCCACTGAAACTTCTTTATATTTTCATCCAAATATCTCCTACATACACTGCAAGCAACGTTCCCACTGCAATAGCCGGTGCAAAAGGAATTTCGGTAAAGCCTTTCTCTTTTTTCCGTAATTTTGCAACCCAAAAAGGTAATCCTATCAAAGCTCCTGCCAGTAAAGTATATACAAAGCAAGAAAAAACCGATTTCACACCTATATATGCCCCTACTGCACAAAACAACTTGGAATCCCCTGCCCGGAACACCTTTAAAAGCCAACAGAAGATACCAATGCATAATGCAAAAGCAGCCCCCGAAAAAGCTTCCGCCACTGTTATATCAGTGCGGAAAACCGAAAGAAGCAATCCGCACAGCAAGCTTGCAACATTCCTGCTGTTTGAAAGCTTTCGCTCCTTAATGTCCTGTGCAACCGATAAACCTAAAAACAAAATCAGCACAATATGGCTAATAAAATACATTATAGTTCTAATACCGCTGCTCCTTTCCCCTTCTTTAGTGTTACCACAAATTCCGAACCTTCTCCGGGTGTACTTATCACCATGATTTCACCCTCACATTTTCTGATAATTTCTTTACAAATAGCCAGTCCCAGACCGTTTCCCTGAGATTTTCTGGATGTATCTCCCTGATAAAACTTATCAAAAATGTGAGTCTTTGTCTCTTCATCCATTCCAATGCCGTTATCCCGGACGGTTATCCGGACACTTTCTTTATCTCCGGAAAGCAGAACGCCGATTGTTCCACCGGCATCGGTATACTTAATGGCATTTCCGATTAAATTGGTCCATACGGTAAACAGCAATGACGGATGACCGGTAAACTGTATTTCCGGTAATTCCAAATCCAATTCCAGATTTTTTTCACTCCACTTTGGTTCTAATAACACAATTGCCTCGCGTAATTGCTCGTCCAAACGGAAGGTTACCGGACTTTCCAAAAACTGTTGCTGCTCCATTTTGGACAACCGGAGAATATTTTCCGTCAAATCATTCAATTTATCAATATGGAAAAAGATTTTCCGGATATACTCTGTCTTTTCCTCTTCCGTAAGTTCCGAATCCTGTAATAAGGTGGCATAGCCGCTGATGGCAGATAACGGAGTTTTGAATTCATGGGAAACATCCGCTATAAAATCATTCCGCATAATTTCTACGGAATTGAGTTCTTTTACCATCCGGTTAAAGTTTTCAAAGGTACGCTCCAGCTCCTCGAATTCCCCCTGATAGGATATCTCTGCCGTAAAGTCCCCAGATGCAACTTTCCCTGCAGCCACACTGATTTGCTGTAACGGATTAAAAATCTTTTTCATCAGGTAATAGGCAGCAACCGTAGATAAAAACAAACACAAAAGCGTCAGCAAAATAAGCAGTGTCCACGGTGTGGACAGCTCCGAAAGGGAAACACCAAGTACCAATAAGATAGCAACCAATATCACCGCCAGTACGGCATATACAATCAATACACCCAATATTTCAAGCGTTAAACGGTTACGCATTTTTGTATTACCGAACTGCTTTTCATCCAAAACCTTTTTTGTTTCTATTTTTTTAGCCATTTTTCTTCACCGCCCGGTACCCAAGCCCCCGGATAGTTACAATTTCGAAGTCTTCGTTTTTCTTAAACCGTTCTCTCAACCGGCTGATATGTACGTCCAGCGTATGAGAATCCACATACCCTTCCGGCCCCCAGATATCGTCTAAAATCTGCTGTCTGGTAAATATCTGTCCCGGATAAGACAGTAATTTATATAACAACTGGAATTCCTTTTGCGGTAGAATCTGACTGCCCTGAGCATCTTCTACCGTCCAGACATCATATAATAAACTGGTGCCACCGAAAGACAGCCTGCGTTCGCTGACGCTTTTTGCCCGGCGAAGCAACGCCTGTACCCTTAGCAACATTTCCTGCAAATCCACCGGTTTTACCATATAATCATCCGCACCGGAAAGGAAGCCGCTCTGTTTATCTTTAATGTCACTTTTGGCGGTAATCATCATAACCGGCAATGTCATTTGCGCCTCTCTTAACTGACGGACAAACTCAAAACCGTCTATTCCCGGCATCATAACATCGGAAATAATCAGGTCCACAGACTCTGTTTCTAAAATTTCCAAAGCCCTTACCGCATCAGATGCATTTAATGCTTCATACCCGTTCCGGACTAAGGTTCTGCAAAACAGGCGGTTTAATTCATTATCATCTTCCACTACAAGTATTTTGAACATAGGACTCCTCCATTTTTGACACACTATCTTTATTTTCCACCAAATCACTTCATCCGTCAATCTATTTTATAAAACTTTTATCTTCACAGATTGTCACTTTTGTGCTATACTTCAATAAAGTATTTTTGATTTACCATAACTTTTGCAAAATGCATGGAGGTTATTCCTATGAACCGCTACGGACTTATCGGAGAAAAACTGGGACACAGTTATTCCAAAATCATACACGAACAGCTTGCTGATTATTCCTACGACCTGATTCCGCTTTCCAAAGAAGAATTTGCGCCGTTTATGGAAGCCCATGATTTTACCGCCATCAATGTAACCATTCCATATAAACAGGATGTCATTCCGTATTTGGACGAAATATCAGAAGCAGCCAAAGCCATCGGCGCCGTCAACTGTATTGTAAACAAAGCAGGAAAGCTTTACGGTCATAATACAGATTATGCCGGTTTTTTATACACACTTCAAAACAACGACATCATCATTACCGGGAAAAAGGTTCTGGTACTTGGAAACGGCGGTGCTGCCAAAGCCGTTGTTGCTGCTCTTAAGTCTCTGAACCCAAAAGAACTGATTACCGTAAAGTACAAAGAAGAGCCGGGAGTTATCACTTATGAACAGGCCGCTAAATTGCATTCAGACGCTTCTGTCATTGTCAATACAAGTCCGGTAGGTATGTACCCTAATGTAGATGCATCTCCTATGGATATTGCTCCATATGAAGCTCTCACCGCTGTGGTAGACCTGATTTACAATCCAACCACAACTAAACTCCTCGCCCAGGCAAAGGAACGCGGTATTACCGCTGTTAACGGTTTGGAAATGCTGGTTGCCCAGGCAAAATATGCGGCAGAATTGTTCTTAGACACGGCAATACCGGAGGAACGCATCGAAGAAGTGGTCCACTCCATCACCTGCGCCTGACAACAAGAAGAAAAAAGCAGAAGGTCTTAAAATTTATACTACTTTCAGAACAAAAAAATGGTAAGTGCAGGAACCGTCAGCGGTGAGCGGGTTCCCAACTTACCATTTTTCTTGTCTGAAAGTAATATAAACTTACTAGCGCTATTTCTGCTTTTTCTTCTTGCCTTTGCTCAGCGCAGCTCCTAAGCAAAATGCACCGACTGCAATTGCCAACATCAATACATACTGAATGCCGGAGCTTAATAATTCTGCTAAAAAATCCATCGTAACAAATCCTCTCTTTCACAAAAATACCGTAACCCCATGACTGATTAATCGCGGTTTGCCAGCTCTTCGAAAACATCCTTCCAGTCAATGCCGCACTCTGCCATCAGTACGGTTACATGATATAAGAAATCTGCAATTTCGTACTTGATTTCGGTTTTATCCGGATTCTTGGCTGCAATGACAATTTCCGTTGCCTCTTCGCCGCACTTCTTTAATATTTTATCAATGCCCTTGGTAAACAGGTAATTCGTATAAGAACCTTCCTTTGGATTTAACTTACGGTCCATTACCGTGGCGTAAATCTTTTCCAAAATATTAGTGTTGTCTTCTACTTCCCATTCTGTCTTTACCAGATCACGGTAGAAACAGGAACGGTTACCGGTATGACACGCCGCACCAATCTGCTTTACCTTGGCAAGCAGGGTATCGTTATCACAATCGATGGATAAGGATTTAACAAACTGGTAGTGTCCGGAGGTTTCACCCTTAATCCAAAGCTCATTTCGGCTTCTGGAATAATAGGTCATCTTACCTGTACTTACAGTACAATTATACGCTTCTTCATTCATGTAAGCAAGCATTAAAACTTCATTGGTTTTATAATCCTGTACAATCACCGGAACCAGACCGTTCTCCAGCTTTTTCATGTCCGCAAATGCCACCGGACTTTCCGGTGTTTTCACGTCATATCCCTGTTCCTTTAAAGACTGCTTTATTTTATAAACATCCTTTTCACGGTAATAGTTGGTAGCAACACCGATAAGGTTCGGTATTTCCAATAAATCGGTGATGGAGTTTCTCTGCAAGCTGTCCCGTATCATGATTGGACAAACCACTTCGTTTACTTTTTCAATAAACTTACCGTTTATGGTGACATGCTTTGCCATAATACCGTAAACACCAAGCTGTAAAAGTTCCGCATAATTCTGCTTATACTCCTCTAAGTACGCTACGGTTTCCGCCATACCGAAATTCATCTGCATCATAACAGAGGTTGCGCCAAACTTAATAATGGCATCCCTAACCAGTGCGGTGTCGGACATATATTCCGGGTCCAATACCACCTTTTCTGCTCCCGCATAGTAAATCTTCTTTACATCTTCCAAGCGGTCCACATAACAGCCGGCATAGAACGGGATATCCATTCTTTCCTTCAGTTCGCGAAGAGTTAAAACGAATTCTTCTCTTTCTTTTTCATCCTTGGAATAGTTATAAATAAACAAACCATCCACACCGTTGCCGTCATAAAAACCACCCAGATTAAGGATTGTTTCCTTTGTTTCGTTCTGCGCATTCAAATATGCAAAAATCTTTTTCTGACTCATAGCTTTCGCCTCCCTTTCGGAATTTAGTCAAAGCGGGCTGCCGCTTCCTTTAAGTCTACTCTCTTTTCATAAATTGCTTTACCGAGAATTGCACCTTCCACATTGATTTTTTCCAGTTCAATCAGGTCATTCATGCAGGAAACACCGCCGGAAGCTACAATATTCATGCCGGTAGCCTCTACCAGACGCGCGGTCTGTGCAAAGTTTGGTCCGCACAGCATGCCGTCTTTGGAAATATCAGTATAAATTATGGTTTTTACTCCCAAATCCTTCATGGAAAGCGCCAGGGTTACTGCATCTACATTGCTGATGGTTTCCCAGCCTTTGATAGCAACCATGCCATCCTTGGCATCAATCCCAACCACAATTTTGTCAGCACCGAACTTTTCCACTGCTTCCTTAACAAATTCCGGATGTTCCACCGCTACAGTACCAAGAATCACTCTGGTTACTCCTAAAGAAAGGCGGTGTTCAATGTCTCCCATGGTACGGATTCCGCCGCCGATTTCCACCGGAATGGTTACATTTTCTACGATTTTCTTTAAAGCTGCATCGTTAGCTCCGGTACCTCTGAGCGCTCCGTCCAGATCTACAATATGCAGGAACTTTGCGCCGTCTGCCTCAAATTCCTTCGCCACCTGATACGGTTCATTTGCATATACCGTAGTATCTTCGAACACGCCCTGACGAAGTCTTACGCACTGTCCGTTTTTTATATCAATTGCAGGATATAATCTCATGGTATTCTCCATTCTGTTTATTTCAAGCTATTTTACAACGCACCCTTCGCAGAAAGTACGCCCTGAATTCTTTCATCAACTTTTGTGGCTGCATCTAAAGCTCTTGCAAAAGACTTATAGGCAGCCTCAATTAAATGATGATTATTGGTACCATCCAGCTGCTTCAGATGCAGATTCATCTTGGCACTGTAGGAAACGGCATAGAAGAACTCTCGTACCATTTCAGTGTCGTATTCACCGACTCTGTCGGTAGTAAACTTCATATCAAAATTAAGATATGGTCTTCCGGATAAATCCAGGGCACAAAGACACAGGGTTTCGTCCATCGGAAGAATACAGCTACCGTATCTGGTAATGCCTTCCTTACCGCCGAGCGCCTGCTCAATTGCCTGGCCAAGTACAATACCCACATCTTCGATGGTATGGTGGCAATCCACCTCCAAATCACCCTTGCAGGACACCTTCAAATCAAAAAAACCGTGTCTTGCAAAAGAATTTAACATATGGTCAAAGAAACCGATGCCGGTGGATACTTCCGCTTTACCGGTGCCGTCAATATTCAGTTCCAGAACAATATCGGTTTCCTTTGTTTTTCTTTCAATTTTAGCCGTTCTCATAGTAACCTTCCTTTCTTCGCAGCACACTTTGCCGCAAATCTACTGTTACTTCACTTCCTTACCGAAACGTACTGCAATGGAGTTTGCATGTGCAGTTAAGCCTTCCGCTTTAGCAAAACGGATGATATCCTCGTGAATCGGCTCCAATGCTTCTCTTGAGTAGGAAATAATGCTGGACTTCTTAATAAAGTCATCAACGCTCAGCGGAGAAAAGAACTTTGCCGTGCCGTTGGTAGGGAGCACATGGTTTGGACCTGCAAAGTAATCGCCTAAAGGTTCGCTTGCATATTCTCCAAGGAAAATAGCGCCCGCATTCTTTACCTTTGTCATGGTCTGGAACGGGTCCTTTGTGATGATTTCCAGGTGTTCGGACGCAATTTCATTTACTACATCAAGAGCATCTGTCATATTGTCTGCCACTAATAAATAACCGTAGTTTTCCAGGGACTTTTCTAAGATTGCTTTTCTGGATAACTGGTTTACAAAACGGGTTACTTCTTTTTCTACCTTTTCTGCCAGTTCACGGCTGGTGGTTACCAAAATAGCACTGGCCAACTCGTCATGCTCCGCCTGGGATAATAAGTCTGCCGCCACATAGGTAGGATTCGCGGTTTCATCCGCAAGAACTAAAATTTCACTTGGGCCTGCCACGGAGTCAATGCTAACATGTCCGTACACTGCCTTCTTTGCAAGGGCAACGTAAATATTACCCGGACCTACGATTTTATCTACCTTCGGAATACTCTCAGTGCCAAATGCTAAAGCGGCAATGGCCTGGGCACCGCCCACCTTGTAGATTTCTGTAACACCGGCTTCTTTCGCCGCAACTAAAGTACCTTCATATACCTTACCGTCTGCTCCCGGAGGAGTTACCATGGCAATACGCTCCACGCCTGCTACCTTGGCAGGAATTACATTCATTAAAACGGAAGAAGGATACGCAGCCTTACCACCCGGAACATATACGCCCACCGCACCGATGGCAGATACTTTCTGTCCAAGGATGGTGCCGGACGGAGTAGAATCAAACCAGCTGTACTGCTTCTGCTTTTCATGATAAATACGGATGTTTTCTGCCGCCTTGCGGATAACATCAAGCACCTCTGCCGGAAGCTTTTCATATGCTTCTGCAATTTCTGCATCAGTAACACGGATCGTTTCCGCAGTTAATTCTGCTTTATCAAACCGCTTGGTATAATCAAATAACGCGGCATCCTTGTTCTGCTTTACGTTATCAAGAATTTCTGCCACTACAGCGGTCTGGGCTTCGTATTGGTTCGGACTTCTTTTTAACAAATTTTCTAATATATTTTTCTTATTTTCTTCATTTAATGTCAGAATTTTCATGATGTATTCTCTCTTTCTGTAGTTCCACGGATAAAGCCTCCGTTTTCTACCTGATTATCACTACCGGTTTCTCAGTTTTTCAATTATTGCCGCGATTCTTTCATGTTCCATCTTCATGCTGACCTGATTTACTACCATTCTTGCAGAAAGCGGTAAAATCTCTTCCAACACTTCCAAACCGTTTTCCCTAAGTGTTGCACCGGTTTCCACGATATCTACAATCACCTCGGAAAGGCCAACAATCGGTGCCAGTTCGATGGAACCGTTCAACTTAATGATTTCCACCGTCTGATGCTTTTTATTAAAGAAATAGTCCTTGGCAATCTTCGGATATTTGGTGGCCACACGAATCATCTGACCACTCTCTAATAACTCTCTTGCAGATTCCGGACCGGCTACGCACATCCGGCACTTACCGATGTCCAAATCCAACACCTCATAAATCTTCTTATCTTCCTCTATAATGGTATCACGTCCGACAACACCGATATCAGCTGCTCCGTACTCTACGTAGGTTGGCACATCGGTTGCCTTGGCAAGGAAAAATTTCAACTTCAACTCCTCGTTCACAAAAATCAGCTTACGTGAATCTTTATCCTTCATTTCCTCGCAGGTAATACCTATTGTTTCTAATATACTTAATGTCTTCGTGGCAAGGCGCCCCTTGGCCAACGCAAATGTTAAATATTCCATAGTCTTCAGCCTTTCTTCTACATATGCAGGATATTTTTTGCACCGATATGCTCGGCATAGTTCTGTAATGTATCTTCAGTATGGGCACCTGCTTTTAAAAGTGTGACCGCAATACCTTCTGCCCGAAGTTCCGCAGCCTTTGCCACCGCATTGTTCTTTCCTTCTTCAGAATAAACAATCAGTGTTCCATCTGCTGCCGGATGCTCTAATAATCCCTGACGGAGTAATGCTGTCAAAAGCTGGTCGGAATACACGGCAATGCCGATAGCCGGAGCCTGCTTACCGAACTGGCCTACCAAAGAATCATAACGGCCGCCTGCCGCAATCACGTCTCCTGTTCCGTGAGTATAGGCACGGAATAAAATACCGGTGTAATAATTGAACTGGCTGAGCATACCAAGGTCAAAGAAAATATGATCTTCCTTACCGTATAAGCACAACGCATCATAAAACTGCTCTAACCGAGTAAGTGCTGCAATTGCACGCTCATTTACCGTAATCTTCTTCATATTATGGATGGTTTCGATAGAACCGAAATGGCTGGATAACTGTGTAAAAACTTCCTTTAATTCCACAGAAATTTCTTTTTCCGAAAGAAGCTGTTCTACGCCAAACACATTTTTCATTTCGATTAATCTGCGAAGTTCGTCGGTTTCTTCCTCGGAAAATCCGGCTTCTTCCACTAATGCACGGAAAAAGTCTGCCTGACCAGCCACCACCTGGAACTTGGTAAGACCGGAGGCGCTTAAACAATCCATCATAAGTGCTGCCATTTCCGCATCTGCTTCCGGGGTAGCGTCATTATACAGTTCCGCACCAATCTGAGTGCTTTCTTTTAACTTGCCCTGATAACCGGAATGATTCACAAACACGCTACCGTGATAAAACAGACGGATTGGAAGTTCCTCATGCTTAAAGTACTTTGCCACGCATCTGGCAGCCTGCGGAGTCATGTCCGGACGGAGTACCAATGTCTCACCGTCACGGTCTACAAACTTGTACATATCCTTAGACGGAACCGTGCCGCGCTCTTTATTAAAAATATCAAAATATTCAAAGGTAGGAGTCATAAACTGATGGAAGCCGTACTGCTTCATTACTTCCTTCATATGATTCTCCACCGCATCTTTTCTCTGAAATTCAGAATTGTAAATGTCTCTTACTCCACCGGGAGTATGTAATAAAATATCCTTCATAGATTCTCTCCATTCTTTCAGGTAACGTCATATCGCTTTGTAAAAAGCCCACATCACAATTCACTTTACCTTGGTAACGTGCTACCAAATTAGCATAATATATTATTGGAATTATAATTCATTGACGCGCACATGTCAAGTCTTTCCTTCGTATCCTGTTAAAAAACTAACATATGCAACATAAACTAGTCCTCACGTTGCTCTAAATCCTTTTGTAATGCCACTAAATAAGGGATAAATACCCCTTGTCCTTTGTGGATTTCAAATTCCTCCTCCAGTTCTTCAAACCGGAAACTTTTTCTTCCTCCCTGCTCCATACGGTCCCAAAATTCTTTTACCTTTTGAAAACGGACATAAAACAAACGGTCTTTTTTGGTATAATGAATCAGAAGAAATGCCACACCGCCCTGCTGCTCAAACTCCTCCATGAACGCAACCTGATGGGCATGGATATTTTGCAGGGCAAAGGTGTCATAAGCACATTCCTTGGCATCAAAACACACCGGAATTCCCTGCACCGCACCTATATAGTCCACCGTACTTTTCTGGTCAAAATAGGCCATGGTAATATGTCTGGTTTCCTGGTCAATCTGAATCGGTGTGATTGGTGTCGGCACCTTTTGAATCAGCGCCAGCTTGTTCTCTCTGTACTTTTCGTTGGTGAGGTTAATCAGTTCTTCCAATGCGGAACCTCGAAGACCTCTTGAATTCCATGATGGCATGTCTGTACTCTTCTTTCCCGAATAATTCTTCTGCCGCCTTCGCAAACTTTGCGGTTGGCTCTACCGTAATGATTTTTTCCGAAACCTCGGAAAGTGCTCCCGTAAGTGTTGGAAACTGTAACAAGTAAGCATGTAACAGCTGATAACGCAGGTGCAATGCCCGGTTAATACTGTTTAATTTATCCACAGAAGCAGATTGCTTATTATTCGCTTCTGTTCCGTATTTGGTATCCCCTAAAAGAGGGAGTCCGATACTAGCCAGATGGGCACGGATTTGATGGGTTTTACCGGTAATCAGCTGAATCGCAGCCAAAGTAGAACCACCGTTTGTTAACAACGGAATCAATTCTGTTTCAATACGGTCATATTCCTTTGGATTTAAGTTTTGTTTCTTAAACTCTTCTGCCGAAACCACAGCTACCGTATTGGTTTCTGTATTTTTCTTTAAATACCCGGTCAGGTGCCTTGGTTTATCTGCTTTTCCCGCCACAATACACAAATAATATTTATGCAGGGTACGCTGCTTCAACAGTTCCGCGGTTTCCTGCAGACCGGCCAGGGATTTTCCTGCCAGAACAAGACCTGTGGTATTCCGGTCCAGACGGTTACATACCCCTGGTGTAAAACTATCCAGACCGATTTTCTGTGTTACCTTTAAATATTCTACGATTCGTTCGTTAATAGAAATGTCCTCTTTTTTTGCTTTTTGGGAAAGTTCTCCCGCAGGCTTGTTAACAACTAAAAGGTGCTTCCCTTCAAAAACGATTTCACTCTCTTTCAGTAGCGGAATCTGCGGTAGTACCGCATCTTTTTCTGCCCCTGCGGATTTACTGCTTTGTCCGCCCAAATTCTTCTTTCCCGATTGAAACCCCTCTATCGTTTCATCCGATAAAAAAAGACGGATTTCATCTCCTTCTGCCACCTTTTCCGA
Organism: Lachnospiraceae bacterium; assembly: GCA_045531955.1. GTDB lineage: Bacteria > Bacillota > Clostridia > Lachnospirales > Lachnospiraceae > SIG299. Next base: position 130,244 of record JAZSFC010000031.1, read on the forward strand.
GCCTTCTGCTTTTTTCCCGTTCAAAGTAATATTCTTTTTACGGAGCATTTTGTAGAAAAAGCTCTTTGGTGCCGTGTCCATGTACTTGGATAATAATTTATCCAGACGCTGGCCGGCTTCGTTTTGTGATACCAGAAATGATTTCATCCGTCTATCCTCTTTCTTATCTGATTAACCTCTATACCGTAAACGTACGGAGCATGGAAAGTACTTCTTCCTTAGCCTCTGAATTCGCTTCAACAGCTTCCTCGCCCCGCAGCTTCATTCTGTCCTTTATTTGTTTTTCTTCCGTTGCGATAAATACTGCATAGGAAATCCCCCGAAGCTTCAGTTCCTTTTTTATATAGTCCTGCATTATCTGCACTTTATCTTTTGCCCTGGAAGTGTAACCAATTACCTGATGACCGGTTACATAAATACAATCCAGATGCATCACTTTTTCGGAGGATGTAAACACCACATCATACAGTAAAGTGTCTCCCTCTTTCGCATAAGAATCCAGTCTCTTCTTGGTTTCTAAATCCATTGGTTTGTACGGAAACAGTATTACATAGGAAACAAAGTATTTCGCTGCCGGCATTACCATACAAATGGCAATTACCGTAAACACATTGGTAGCTTCCATTTTATTCAGTAAAAGTCCTGTTACAAATATGGCAATTCCGATGACGACCATGAGCAATGTTCCAAATAGTGAATTTTGCTTTTTTTCTTTTAAATAACCGTATTGTCCACGTTCCAATTTCTGTTTTTTCATGTACTTCATATCCTCATAGTTGTTTTATCGCAATTAACGAAGTCTATACCACTTCATCATAGTGGGTGATATAATAATCCGCCAGCTCCTTTTTTTCTTCTGTCATACTCAAAGAAAAATCATCTTCCACCGCACAAGTTTTCATTCCCGCACGTACTCCGGCTAAAATCCCCTCCGGAATATCTTCAAATACCAAACATTCTTCTGGCTTTACTTTAAGGTACTCTGCCACCAAAAGATAAATGTCCGGTGCCGGCTTCCCCGTTGCTACCTCACAAGAGGTATGGATTTCATCAAAATACCCGGAAATATGTAAACTTTCCACCACTGCTTCCACCAATTCCTTAGAGTTACTGGTAGCAATTCCGGTGCGGATTCCCCGTTCTTTTAACCGCTTTAGAAATTCCAGAACTCCCGGTTTTAACGGTACTTCATGGGTATATTTATAAAACGCCATTTCATTCCAGGTTTTTTTGATTTCCTCCAAAGAATCCGGAATGCCAAAAGTTTCTTTAAAATATACCGCAGTTTCCGAAAAACTCATACCTGAAATATCTTTTTGTAAGGTTTCCGGCAGCGGAATACCAAAACGGCCCAAATATTCGATATCAATATCTCTCCACATCCACATGGAGTCAACTAAAGTGCCATCCAAATCAAAGATGACTGCCTTTATATTTTCTAACATAACATTCTTCCTCTAATGTAAATTATGCCTTCAGCATTGCGATTTCTTCTGTTGTCAGCTTTCGACACTCGCCCGGTGCAAGTGTTTCATCTAATTTCAGATTTCCCATGGAAATCCTCTTTAAATAAGTTACCTCACATCCGATTTCATGACACATGCGCTTCACCTGGTGGAACTTTCCTTCCCGAAGGGTAATATGCACTTCGGAAACAGCATCCTGTACCGACAACACTTCCAGCTTTGCAGGCAGAGCTTTATACTCCTGTCCTACCTGAATACCTTCGGCAAAACGGACCGGCGCATCCTCCGGCACTACACCATCCAATCGGGCAAAGTAAACCTTATCCACGTGCTTTTTCGGAGACAGCAGTTTATGTGCCAGTTCCCCGTCATCAGTCAAAAGCAAAAGCCCTTCTGTATCTTTGTCCAAACGGCCAACCGGAAACACTTCCTTCTTTCCGAGAAAATATCCCGTTGCTCCGGCTTCTTCCAAAGAATCTGCACTCTGCTCCCGTACCAGATCCAGTACGGTTCTGTCTCTGCCGTCTTCTGTGGCAGAAACTACACCGGCAGGCTTATGAAGCATCAAATACAAGAAATCCTCTGTTTTTAGGCTCTTACCATCCAACGTTACCGTATCAGACGCAGAAACCTTTCGGTCCCCGTTTTTGCAAACCTCGCCATTCACCTGCACCCGTCCTTTAGACAGAGCCGTTTTAGCTTCTTTTCTTGTGATTCCTGCACTTTCTGCCACATATTTATCTAATCTTGCGTCTTTTTCCGCCATTACATCATTCTCCAACCCGGAAGATATTTATTCTTTAACGTTCCTCTTTGGGACTTTGCCCACCCAAGCGGAAAACCGCCGGCACAAACCAGCACAAATCCATCTGTAACCTCTGTTTTTGCCTCAATGGTCTCACACTTTAAGTAACGGATGACGTCCTCATCCTCAATGTCCATGTTGTAAACTGCGTCATATTCCTCCATACGGAGAGCACAGGCCAGTGCCTGACTCGGTTCAAAGCGGTTCTTTTTTATTTCTCCCAGCAATAACCCGGAACGCATAATACGAAGACCTTTTAAATCCGGGATATTCTCCGGAAGTAAATACAGCCTGTCTTCCCTGATTTCCAAACGCTCCTCCGGAATATCCATCTGCAATCTTCCTAAAAATTCTTTTACTTCCTCATGAAGCTTTACCCTCTTGTTATTGGCCGGATAGAATTTTCTTTCTCCCGTATCATCCTTTTGTAAAAGCGCTACAAAATGTCCTTCCCCATTTAACTTATGAGGCCACAGGCGAATGGAATTGGAAATTTCCTCCCGTCCGTTTTCTATCCATTCCGGATGTCCGTAGGAAAAGCCCTCATAGTTAAGTTCCGGCTTAACCACATGCATGTCCGGGTAATTTTCCAAAATATACTGAAGACTGCCTTCGTCCTCTTCCGGAGAAAAGGTACAGGTGGAATATACTAACATTCCGCCCGGCGCCAGCATCGGAAGTACAGCGTCCAAAATTTCCAATTGAAGTTTATGATAATATTCCACACCGTACTGTTCCCAGTTTTTCATAATAGCGGGACTCTTGCGGAACATACCTTCACCGGAGCACGGAGCATCCACTAAAATTTTATCAAAATATCCACGGAACCGTTCTGTCAGTTTTCCCGGTGCCTCGCTAATTATTAAAGAGTTTCTGGAACCGAACAACTCCAAATTTTTAAGAAGTGCTTTTGCCCTGGAATTACTGATGTCATTTGATACAAGAACACCTTGTCCCTGTAATTTTGCCGCCAGTTCCGTGCTTTTTCCGCCCGGTGCGGCACAAATATCCAACACCCTGTCTCCCGGCTTTACCGGCAATATTTCTGCAGGTGTCATGGCACTTGGTTCCTGAATGTAGTAAAGACCGGCAAAATAAAACGGGTGTTTCGCCGGCTGGTCATTTAAATTATAATAATATCCGTTGTGAATCCAAGGAACCTGCAAAGCGGCAAACGGAGCTATCCGTTCCCACTCCTCTTTGTTTACCTTCAAGGAGTTAAAACGGACACCTCCGTGTCTTTCTTCTTCAAAGCCCCGTACAAATTCCGGAAACTCATCCTTCAGCAGTTCCTTCATCCGTTGTTCAAATTCTCTCGGTAAAGTAATCACTGTTTTCCTCTTTCTACCTAGTGCAAACTCTGCGCCCGGTAACTTTCTGCAATCACATCCAATTCCTTTCCAAAGCGGACCAGTTCGTTTAAATCGCCCTCGTTATATACACGGAAAAATTCATCCTGAATTCGGACAACTTCCCGTTTATTTGCTACTTTGTAAAGATTTTGGATGGTTGTTAATATTTCAGATACCACACCGGCCTTGATATTAAAGGAATTCTGTGCATCCATGATTTCGTCGCGTACAGACGCCATTTCTTCATCCAGAACAACGATGGCATCTGCTGCCTTATGCAAACGTTCTCTAAGCACAGCCGGCATATTCTTTTTATACTTGTACTGTAAGGAATGCTCAATTGTTGCCCAGAAATCCATAGCCAAAGTACGGATTTGGATTTCCACCTGAAGCTCCTTCGGTCCTTTTACAGACTCTACCGTATAATATACAATCATATGATAACTACGGTATCCGCTGTCTTTTACATTACTGATATAGTCCTTTTCGCTTTTGACCTTCATATCGGTACGGTTATGAATTATTTCCGCCACCTTATAAATGTCTTCCACAAACTGACAGATAATACGGATACCTGCAATATCCTCAATCTGATTTTCAAACTGATCAAACTCCACATCCTTTTTCTGGCATTTTTCCAAAATACTGGATATGGTTTTTACTCTTCCGTTTACCTGTTCAATCGGAGAGTATTTTCCGCCCTGGCGGTTTGCTTTGATGAGATGGCGGAATTTTACCACCAGCTCATCTACCGCTAACTGATAAGGCTCTAAGATTTCTCTCCAAAGCTGTATTTCCATGAAACTAAACTCCTCTAACTATTTATTACTCTTAATTGTCGCCATACAGGAAATCCTGAAGTATTTCAATGTTCTCAGGAGATGCTACAATCACATCCTTACCATTGATAATCTGATTGCTGTACTTTCCTTTCTTCGGGAACTGCATCGTTTCAATTTCAAACATTTTATTTTCAATTACTGTCTGCAAGCAGTCAACCGCCAAAGATTCCAGATTGGACGGAACAGAAACATAGTCAAAACACTGACGCATTACCGTTACTAATTCCGGAAAACTCTTACTCTTGTACTGGTCAAAGATAGCCTGTAATACCACACGATGGCGATAAGTTCGTCCGAAATCATCTGCAAGTCCCTCTGCCGTCGGTACATATCTGACACGACAATAACCCAGTACCTGAGCTCCTGTCATATTTTGATATCCTGCAACCGTATTTCTTTCTTCCGGCTTAGAAATATACTTGGTAGTATTTAAATATTCGGATTCTCTTGCCGTTAAGGACAAACGCAAGCCACCCAGCTGGTCAATGATATTTTCAAAACCGTCGAATCCAACCTTAACATAAGAATCTATATCAATGCCAAAGTTTTTCTCAATGGTTTCTATCATCAGATTAGCACCCCTGTGAGCGTAAGCCGCATTCAACTTATCATCCGGATAACCAGGAATTTGCACATAGATGTCTCTCAGGAAAGAAATCATCTTTAACGGACCACCATTTAAATTTATGGAAACTACAATAATAGCGTCAGTTCTTCCTCGTTTTACGCCATAAATGTTTTCTTCACCAATCAGCAGGACGTTGATAACATCCTCATCATCCATGATTTTTATCGCAGGTGTAGGAGTTGCCGTTGGCGGCAAAGTTACATCCGGCTCAGTGGTAGGCTCAGGTGTCACATCCGGATTCTGATTAGGATCTACCGTTGGTTCCGGTGTAGTATCCGGGCTCTGAGTAGGTTCTGATGACGGCTCCGGTGTTATGGTAACTGTCAGTTCCGGAAGCGGAGAAATATCCTCCGGAGTTTCATCATCTTCTTTCACCCAGTTAAACGCAATGCCTACAATCACTTTGTATACAATTTTTCTTCCGCCCTTGGTTCCAAACAGCAAACCGACGGAAATTAACACAGCCAAAATAACTCCTACCAACACCTTCGTCCAAGTAGGAATTGCTCTCCACCCCGTGACAAATTTATTTGATTCATTTTCCTCAGCGGAACTGATTTCCGTATCACGGCCGAATTCATTTTCTATCTGTTCTGTCAGTGCAGCATCTACTCCTGCAAACAATTCTTCATCAATAGATGAATCCACTGTCTGCGGAAATTCTTCATCCTCTACCCCGCCAAATAAATCTTCGGACAAAAGAAGTTCCGGAAGATCATCGGTATCCGGTTCGCCCACACCGCTGATAGCGGCCTCCAGGTTGTTATAAAAGTCTTCACTTTCTGTCGGATCAAACTCTGTTTCTTCCACAATCTCTTCCACAATCTCTTCCACAGTTTCTTCTATGGTCACACTTTCATCCTGTGGTTCAAACTCCAGTTCTTTGTTTTCGTTCTCCATACTTCCTCTTTTCTTTTCCTTGGTATTGTATCCTATGATTGTACAAGGAAAGGTAATACGCTTATTTGATTCTTGCCAGTAAATTTTCTATAAACTGATACATCCGGATGGTAGACGGTAAGTTGAGCGCCTCCATCGGTGTATGGATGTCCCGCATATTCGGTCCTATGGAAATCATATCAAGCTCCGGCATTTTTTCTGCCACAAGACCGCATTCCAGTCCGGCATGAATGGCTTCCATCTTTGGTTCCCTTTGATACATCTCGGTAAATACCTCACGGAAAATTTCACGAAGCTTGGATTCCCTGCGGTATTCCCAGGCAGGATATTCGCTGTGTGTAGAGCTTTCGCCTCCCAAAAAACCGATAAGGTATTCTACCTTGTCTCTCATAAAATATTTATACGTTTTAGAAGAACTTCTGAGAGCAAAATTAAACTCTGCTTCGTCTTCTTTCACCTCAAAAATACCAAGATTTAATGAACTTTCCACCAAACCTTCAATATCGCCGCTCATACGCTGTATACCGTTTGGTGCCTGCATCAAGAAAAACAGAAGTTTTTCAAAAGAGACCGGATCAAGTACGTTAAATGCAGAAGTTTCTCCCGCTGTTACCTGCACAGTAAAGCCCGGTTCGATGGAAGCCAGTTCATTTTTGTATTTTATAGTTAATTCATTCACTGTTTTTACAAATAAAGCAGTATCTTCCTCTTCTACCACTACAGTTGCAAAAGCTTCTCTCGGAATGGCATTGTCTTTTAAACCACCATGGAAATCAATCAGGAAAAACTCTACCTGCTCTCTTGCTTCAAACAAGAGTCTGGTCATGGCATATACAGAATTGACACGGTTTTTATCTATTTCTGCACCGGAATGGCCACCATATAAACCGGTTAACGCAATATCATACGCCACACCGTCTGCTGCCATTCTGCCCATCGGAAGAGTGCAGGTCTGACGCATTCCGCCTGCACAACTGCAAAGAACAACACCCTCATCTTCCGAATCCACGTTAATCATATAAGATGCTTTTAAGCCGGACATATCCAATGCCTTGGCACCATCCATACCGGTTTCTTCTTCTGTAGTGATAACCAGTTCTAATGCCGGATGCTTTGCTTCTTTATCAGCAATCAGTGCCATGGCATAAGCCACTGCAACACCGTCATCCCCACCAAGGGTCGTACCATTTGCCATTAAATCATCGCCGACAATACGAAGCTCCAGAGCATCCTTTTCAAAGTCATGATTGGAATCCGCATTCTTTTCACATACCATATCCATATGTCCCTGAATCATTACCACCGGTGCATTTTCATAACCCGGACTTGCTTCCTTAAACATTACTACATTTAAGGCTTCATCCTGTACATAGCGCACGCCCTGTTCTTTTGCAAACTCCACCAGATAATCAGATATTGCCTGCACATTGCCGGAGCCGTGAGGTATTTTAGTCAGCTGTTCAAAGTAATACAGCACCTTTTTATAATCGTAGGATTCCAAAAAATAACTCATGATGTTCCTCTTTTCTGCCTTTCTTCCTCTATATTTGTTCCATTGTCTGCCAGTATAATTACTAATTTTGTTCAATATATGGCAACTTTGTTACGATTTCATGTTATTTTAGTTCTTAAAACTGTGAATTGGTGCCGGGATTCTGCCGCCACGGTTTACAAACGCATCGCATGCAAAGGTATTTACCGGCATAACCGGTGCATAACCAAGTAGACCGCCAAATTCCACAACCTCACCTACGCCCTTACCGATAACCGGAATCAGACGTACTGCAGTTGTTTTTTGGTTAATCATACCGATTGCCATTTCATCTGCAATAATACCGGAAATGGTAGTTGCCGGTGTGTCTCCAGGGATGGCAATCATATCTAAACCTACGGAGCAGACACAGGTCATAGCCTCTAACTTTTCTAAAGTAAGAGCACCTGCACGAACTGCATCGATCATGCCCTGGTCTTCACTGACCGGAATAAACGCACCGGAAAGGCCGCCTACGTAAGAAGATGCCATGACACCGCCCTTCTTTACCTGGTCGTTTAACAGAGCCAATGCCGCTGTAGTACCCGGTGCACCCGGATGCTCCAGACCGATTTCCTTTAAAATATCTGCTACAGAGTCACCGATAGCAGGAGTAGGCGCCAAGGAAAGGTCTACAATACCAAACGGAATGCCAAGCATCTGGGATGCTTCCTTTGCCACCAGCTGGCCGACTCTGGTAATCTTAAATGCTGTTTTCTTGATGGTTTCGCAAAGAACCTCGAAGTTTTCTCCGCGAACCTGCTCTAATGCAGTTTTTACTACACCCGGGCCACTGACACCGACATTGATGATGGCATCCGCTTCTGTTACACCGTGGAAAGCACCTGCCATGAATGGGTTGTCATCCGGCGCATTACAGAAAATAACCAGTTTAGCGCAGCCAAGGGAATCTGCTTCCTTTGTTTCTTCCGCTGCCTGTAATACAATTTCACCAAGAAGCTTTACCGCATCCATGTTAATACCGGTTTTGGTAGAGCCTACATTTACGGAACTGCAGACACGTTCTGTTTTTGCCAGTGCCTTCGGTATGGATAAAATCAGGTTCTTGTCTGCGGTTGTCATACCCTTACTTACTAAAGCGGAATATCCGCCAAGAAAATTTACACCCACAATCTTTGCTGCTGCATCCAGGGTTTCTGCGATTTCCACAAAGTCCTCCGGTGTCTTACAGCAGGCGCCGCCCACCAGCGCAATCGGTGTAACGGAAATTCTCTTATTTACTACCGGAATCTTATATTCCTTTTCAATGAGATTACCGGTTTCTACCAGTTTTTCCGCTACTGTGGTAATCTTGTTGTAAATCTTCTTTTTACATTCCTGTAAATCCGCATCGATACAATCGAGCAAACTGATACCCAGTGTAATGGTTCTTACATCCAGGTTTTCTTTTTCTATCATTTTATTGGTTTCAATTACTTCCTGTATATTAATCACGGCTGTTCCTACCTTTCTTTAGATACGGTGCATCATATCAAAAATGTCTTCTCTCTGTGCCTTGATGATAACACCAATGCTCTCGCCGATGTTTTCCAATTCATTTGCCGCAACCAAAAAGTCTTTTTCCGTCTTACTAAAATCCACAATCATCATCATGTTGAAATATTCCTGAACAATAGTCTGGGAAATGTCTAAAATATTGATATTGTTCTCTGCAAGGTATGTACAAACCTTTGCGATAATACCTACACTGTCTTTACCTACTACTGTAATCACTGCTTTTTTCATAACTTGATTTCCTTTCTTTATTCCCTTTATAGATTTGATTCTTTTTCCGTTAAAAAAGTTTAATTTATCTCAAATATCCCGGACGGCACATCCCGGGGCGCCACTAAAAGATTTGGCATGGACGCCTCTCCCACTTTCATCAAAAGTTCTGCTTTCACAGTTTCATATGCCAGTTCAGGATAATTGTTTTCTTTACTTAAATGGGCTAACAACACATGCTGTAATCCCTTGTGATACAGCCGGCACAACAACTCCGCCGCCATATCATTGGACAAATGCCCGTATTCTCCTAAGATGCGCTGTTTCAGGTAATACGGATAGCTGCCCACCATTAACATATTCACATCGTGATTAGATTCCAGATACAAAATCCCGGAATCCATTAAATGCTCCATAATCCGTTCCGTATATACGCCAAGGTCTGTTGCCATTCCGATTTTCTGACCATCCGCCAAAAACTTATATGCCACCGGATTAGCCGCATCATGGGATATAGAAAACGGGGTCACACTGATTTCCCCTATGGTTACTTCTTTTTCCGGAAACACCTGCTGGAATAGGGCATCTTCCACCTTGCCAATGTTGGTTTTTCCTTTTTTCATGGCACAGAACGTTTCCACCGTACCATAAATCGGAATCTGATATTTTCTTGCCAAAACACCGATGCCCTGAATGTGATCGGAATGCTCATGAGTTACTAAAATTCCGCTTAATGTTTCCGGTCCTACTCCGATTTCTGCAAGACCCTGTTCTATCCTCTTTCCGCTGATGCCTGCATCAACCAGCAGATGGGTGGAAGCATGGCCCACATAAATACAGTTGCCGCTGCTTCCACTTGCTATGCTGCATAATCTCATGTTTCTTAATTCTCTTTCTGTTATTTCCAGTATAAATCAATGACGTCCCCTGCCGCCAACGGACTGGTAAACTCAGCCTTTTCCCCGTTTATCTGCATTACCACGGTCTGACCGTGGGCCTGACTTACATCAAATGGATAAAAATCTAAAATATCCACAAAGCAGTAGCCGCTCTTGCCCTTTAATGTTACCGGACGGCCGTTGACAATCACCAGCATATCCGCTGCCACGGAAGGAACAACCGGTGCAGACTCCGCCCGGGCTTCCGATGCAGGCGTTTCAGCTGACGCTGCAGTTTCCTCTACTGCCGCATATACGGTTACCGCCGCTTCGGCCTCTATATTGAGCACCTCATCCAAGGTCATTTCCGGACGTTTTTCCTCCAAAGACCACTCTACGGAGAAATTTTCATATACCTTTTCGTCCTTGCCTGCCGGGCGGTTGTTTACGTAAATATGATCGGTATACGGTAAATCCATAAATGCCAGCAGATTTTCCAACGTATAGTAAGAAAGAAGCTTTAATTCATCGCCCTCCTGAATGCTGTAGTATTCAGAAACCAGTTCACCGTTTACTTCTATAAACTTTGGACAAACCACCTGCTTTTTATTCACCTCGAAGGTAATGGTAGAGCGGTATTCCGGAAGCTGACGCACTTCATAAGAAGCGTCCTTGCCCACTGTAGATTCCTTGATTTCAATTTTTGCATTCGGTTCTATCGGAGAATTGAAGGCTGCCGGCTTGCCGTTTACCGTGATTTCTGCTGCTTCACCCGCTTCGCCTCGAACCATACGCTTTACACCATCCAAGGTAAAGTTAAGCTCCTTACCGCGTCTCGGGAACAGATATTCATTCGGGAATCCGTTCTGCAATGCTGCATCAATCACCGTTAATTTGTTGTTATCATATAACTTCACGCTTTCGCCATTCACTGTAACAAAAATGAAGTTGTTTTTGTTTTCGTAATAATTCAGGCAGATACCGATTGGAGTAACCAAGGTTGGATCCTTCTTGATTCCTTCCTGTTCAAAGCGGACAAAGCCAAGGACTTCTTCTCCACGAAGCGCAACTCGTTCCTTCGGAATACCTAGCTGGGCTGCCAGACTTTCGGTATAACCGGAAATCTTTCCGCCACCGCCAACCACAAACACGGCACTGACCGGCTTGCCGCCATTTAACTCTTTAATTTTATCTGCTACCTGCTTCGTCATATGCTCTACTACAGGCACCAGTTCCTCTCTGACATCCGCCGGCGTGGTCTTCTGGGACAATCCCATAATGTCTTTATAAGAAATACTCTTTTTCTTTGTATTGGAATCCAACTTGATTTTTTCAGCTGTTGCAAAATCCACCAAGTGTGCTCCGGTGATATGCTCTGTTAAAGCATCCCCTGCCATTGGAATCATGCCGTAAGCAATGATACTACCTTCCCTGGTAATGGAAATATCGGAGGTACCGGCCCCTACATCCACCAGTGCAATATTTAACAAACGGAATTTTTCCGGAATTGCCACCTGGATAGCAGCAATCGGCTCCAGTGTCAGGTTAGCCACCCGAAGGCCTGCTTTTTCTACGGCAGTATAGAGACCGCCGATAACCTCGTCCGGCAAGAAGGTTGCCAAAACATCCGCTGCAATTTTATTTGCCTTATGGTCTTCCAAATTGGTAATTGGGAAATCGTTCAAATAGTATTTAATTACGGTATATGCCACACAATAATAGTTGGTGTCATCCTCTTTGGCCTCATTTTTAATCTGCTGGTATGCATTTTCCACTCCCAACAGTTCCAAAGCACGAATCATTTCCGTATTGACCGTAACTTCCTGCGTAAACTCGGTATCAACATGTACGGTAACCGTTTTTAACACACGTCCGGCTGCCGCAATACATACTTCTTCCAGTTTTTGTCCAATCTGCTTTTCCAGACTGCGCTTTACCTGTCCGATGGTTTCCGCAACTTTGTTAATATCATGAATCTGACCGTCCATCATGGCACGGGTATCATGCATTTTTATTTCCTGCGCAACCACCGTAAAACCGTTTAAAGACTGTTTATAACCTACAGTTCCCACAATGCTTCTGGTTCCGATATCAAGACCGAATACTAATTGTTCCGAATTCGCCATACAATTCACCTCAAATCTTTTTCTGCCGTAAAAAAGACACTCTTATTATTTTAACACATTTCTTCCGCTTTTTCCATACATTCTTTTAAACGGGCGCGAATTTGTTTTTCCAGCCGTTTATTAGATTTATATCCCTTTACATCCGGGTTTTCAATTACCATGTCCGCATTAGAAAAAAACTCATCCTCCGACAACTGTCCCGCCAGAATATTGGCTATTTTTTCATCGGAATATCCCCGTTTTTCTTTCATCCGCCGGATACGGTCACCAAGCGGTGCATGCACATACCAAAGAAAATCACAGATGCTTTTATATCCTGCTTCAATCAACAGAGCCGCTTCAATAATTGCAACTCCCCGGAAGCCTTCCTTTGCAAGACGGTCCAATTCCTGCTCCACCTTTTGCTGCACCAACGGATGCGTCAATTCATTTAAACGCTTTCTGGTTTCTTCCGTTGCCATGGCAACTGCGGATAATTTCGGACGGGAAATCGGACGACGTTCGGACAATTTCTCACTATCCGCAGCTTCTAAAATCCCGTCTCCGAATTCCTTTACCAGTACCTCATAGGATGCACCGCCCGGTTCCATCAGTTCATGGGCAATCACATCACAATGCAAAAACACTGTCGGCACCATAGCTTGAATATATTCAACAATTGTTGATTTGCCGCTTCCCGCACCTCCGGTAATACCGAGAATCAGGAAGTCTCTATTTTGTTTCATACCAGTTGTCTCCTGTTTTTACTTCCACAGAAAGCGGAACTCGTAAATTCGCTGCTGCCATCATCTCCCGCTGCAACAGTTCCGCCACCTTGGATGCTTCTTCTTTTGGTGCCTCAATTAACAATTCATCGTGAATCTGCAATAATATTTTCGCACACAGGTTTTCCTCTTTTAATGCCCTGTATACACGCAACATCGCAATTTTCATAATGTCTGCCGCCGTACCCTGGATTGGAGAATTCATGGCAATACGTTCGCCAAAACTTCTCTGCATGAAATTAGAAGAAGCTATTTCCGGCACCGGACGCTTACGTCCGTACATAGTGGATACGCTTCCGGTTTCCTTTGCTTCCGCCACCAGGGAATCCAAATACTGTTTAATGCCCGGGTACGTTGCAAAATACTGGTTAATATACCCTTCCGCTTCTTTTCTTGTGATATTTAAATCCTGCCCCAAGCCGAAAGAACTGATACCATAAACAATACCAAAATTTACTGCTTTGGCATTGCTTCTTTGGGCAGAAGTTACTTCCTCAAACGGAATGTGAAACACTTTAGAGGCAGTCATCCGGTGAATGTCCTGCTCTTCCCTGTATGCCTGAATCAGGCTGTCGTCTCCGGACATATGGGCGAGAATGCGCAGTTCTATCTGGGAATAGTCCGCATCCACAAACACGCAGCCTTCCTTTGGCGTAAACATCTTACGGATTTGTCTGCCAAGCTCGATACGCACCGGAATATTCTGCAAATTTGGTTCCGCACTGCTGAGTCTGCCGGTGGCAGTCACTGTTTGCTGAAACTTAGTGTGGATTCTTCCGTCCTCTTTAATAAACGCATCCAGGCCGTCCGCATAGGTACTCTTCAATTTTGTTAAGGTACGATACTCTAAAATCTTTTCAATGACAGGGTCTTCCGGTTTCAATTTTTCCAACACTTCTGCCGAAGTGGAGTAACCTGTTTTCGTTTTTTTGCCTCCCGGCAGTTTCAGCTTTTCAAACAGAATAACACCTAACTGCTTTGGCGAATTGATATTAAATGTTTCTCCCGCCATGGCATAAATTTCGGTTTCCAGTTTAAGAATTCCTTCCTGCAATCTGGCGCCGTATCGGAAAAGTTCTTCCTTGTTGATATGGATACCTTCCGCCTCCATTTCATACAATACAAAGGCAAGCGGCAGTTCCACTTCTTCAAACAATTTCAGCATTTCTTCTTCCGAAAGCTTATTCACCAGCACATCCTTGGCAAGATACGTTACCCTGGTGTTTCTTGCAAGCAGGCGGTACGCTTCTTCCCTTCCTTCGGAAATAGCTTCGGAAAGGGATTGCTTGTGTAAAATATCCTCCACGGATGGAATATTGACGCCAAGATAATCTCTTGCCACATCCACCGGAAGATACGTATCTTTCAAAGGATTTAACAGATATGCCGCAATTTCTGCATCAAAAATTCTGGTTCGTGCCTTGCCGGAAAAATGCTCTGCCACGGACTTTGCACCGAATAAAGAAATGGTCACACCACTTTCTGCCAAAGAATTTAAGCGTTGCCATAACAGTTCTTCCGTAAATCCGCCTTCTGTAATCACATAATACGTTTTATTTTTATCTGCCACCATCAGACCCGTTTTTCCGGTACTGAATAAGTCCAGCTGCATATTCTCCTGACGAACCGTTGGAGAAATCGCCAGCAACTCTTCTTTAGCAAAGGTTTTGAACAGCTTTTCTGCCTTTGCGGCATCCTCTACAACCTCATATTCATCAGAAACAGTTGCCCGGGATGTCATTTCTTCTTCCGACAAATTAAATCTTCCGAGCAGGGACTTGATTTCCAATTGTTTTAAAATCTGATACGCTTCCTTGGTAAAAATATTTCCGAGTCTTGCAGCCTCATAGGAAAATTCCAGTTCACAATCGGTTTTAATCGTAGCAAGTTCTTTGCTTAAAATTGCCAGGTGGGTATTTTCCCGCAGGGATTCCCTCGCCTTGTTTGGCATCACTTCATCGATATGTGCAATGGTATTTTCCACCGATTCAAACTGTGAAAGCAGCTTTACTGCCGTTTTTTCACCGATGCCCGGTACGCCGGGAATGTTATCGGAAGCATCTCCCATAAGCCCCTTTAAATCAATTATCTGCGCCGGTTTTAACCCATATTTATCAATTACATCCTGTGTATTGTAATCTTCAATTTCCGTGCCGGTACGTTTAGTTTTCGGAATACGCACCTTAATAACATCATCCGCAATCTGTAGCAAATCCCTGTCTCCGGATACCAGAGAAACCTGATAGCCTGCCGTTGCGCTCCGCTTTGCCAGCGTACCTAAAATGTCATCTGCTTCGTAACCCGGACGCTCCAACCGTAAAATGACACAGGCATCCAGCAACTCTTTTAACATCGGAATCTGCTCCCTGAGTTCCTCCGGCATACCCTTTCTTGTCCCTTTGTACTCCGCATACATTTCATGGCGGAAGGTGGGATGTTTTACGTCAAAAGCTACCGCCAGATACTGAGGCTTTTCCTCCTCCAAAAGCTTTAATAAAATATTGAAAAAGCCTAAAATGCCGTTGGTATGTCTGCCATCGGTTGTAGTCAGATCCGGCAGTCCGTAAAAAGCACGGTTTACTATACTGTTACCATCAATTAATACGATTTTCTCACTCATACAAATTTATACCCCCATACTAACACCCATAACTGCTGCCAATGCCAATGCAATTACAGCGTACACAAACCTCCGCAGACGATGGTCATTTTTCTGCTTTATGGCAGTCAGCTCCGTCTTTTCCAACCGTTTTTCAATATTCAAAAAGAAGTTGCCCTTTTCTTCTCCTTCATCCAATGCTTCCAACTGCATCAGGGCCGAGGAAAAGGCATAGTATTCCTCCAATTCTGCCCTGCATGCCGGACAGGAACGGACATGTTTTACAAAAGCAGCTGCGTCCTCTATGGACATTTCTTCGGTCAAGTATTCTTTTATGGAACGCTGTACTTCATAACAGGTACGCTTATTTGATTTTCTTCCCATGGCAACCTCACTTTTTTACAAACTTCCTCACTATCCAGTATAACCGAACTTTGTATGATTTTCAATGTGGAATGAAAGTTTTTTCAAAAAAGCCGATGCATAATAAAATGCATCGGCTTTTTTATCTTCCCTATTCTAAATCAATTTCTTCCCTGTCTTCCGCATCATGTTTTGGATTCCGCTTAATGACATTAGCAGCTAATGTTAAAGACGCCATTACCTGGGTTTCAAAATTATTATCAAACTCGCAAAGCTTGGTCATTAATTCCCCCTGCGTCGTTGCTACATATTTTGACGGCAGACGGTTCAGTGCATAAGATGCAATATCCAAACGACACTTTTCACATTTACAGCAGTCCAGATTATCCAGAATGCGGTCCAATATCACAATTACATAGTCTTCCATAATGTTTCTGAGAATAATCTGCATTTGCCAAGCCTCCCGATAAAAATTCTACTCTCTTACTTTACCACTAACTCACCTTTTTGTCAAAAACATTCTTGCCGTATCACACCGCCCAAAAAAGAAAAAGCACTGAAATTCAGTGCTTTTAGTGCTGGTGGCGGGACTTGAACCAAAGCTTACCACCTGCAAACCCGTATAGAAAGGAGCTTGCCGGAACACTGACTGGGGTGTGTAAACAAAGTGTAAACATAGTTTAGCAGTAAAAATTTAGTCAAATAATGACGCAAAACACCTAGCCATAAGTGGATAGGTGTTTTGAACTGGAACTCTCATCTGTTAGACAAATTGGAATTTAGTAAACTGTATGTTCTGTACAGAATTTCTGTATTATATTTAAAACTTCACTATCATAATAAGTTGCGCCACCATGAGCATCATTATCTTCCAGTTCATAATAACTTGTTTCATGTCCAGTAGCTACAAGATTATCATATAACACTCTGCTATTTTCTACCGATACTATTGGGTCTAGTTCACTATGTAAAAGCAACACCGCTGGTAGTTCTATGTCCTTTGTTATATACATTCCACAAGAAGCCTTCCTTGCCAACTCTTCATTGCCCTCAATTTTATCCACACCAAGTAATACCACCGAAGGACGCACTTGCATCCATGGTGGCAGTGGGTCTTTTGCACAAATCAGTATATCTGTTGATGCACTTTCCAAAATCACACCAGAAATATTCGTGATTTTTTCACATAAACCATGTTCACTAAATAATACAGTCATCATAGCAATATGCCCACCAGAGGAATTGCCCATAAGAAAAATCCGTTCAGTATCAATATGGAAATTCTCAGCAATAGACGGAATAAATTTAAGTGCATTGCAAACATCTTCTACTTGTGCAGGGAATGGAGCAATATCAGATTCACGATACTGCATTACCGCTACTACATAGCCTCTCTTTGCCAATGTTGCATACTGTGGAATATCATTATACATCTCTTGCTTATGCCATGCTGAACCTGGAATAAATAAAATAAGCGGATATTTTTCTTCCTTATTCATCTCACGCTTATATGGAAAAATAATTTGTAAATACCTTTTGCAATTACCATAATCATAATATTCCCAATCCTGCGAATATAACCACTGCATTTCATTACTTCCAGTAACAACTTTAATTCGTTCTTTCATTAGTGCCCTCCCAAGTCATAATTTTATTATTATATTGACACCTACAACTTCAAATTTGTCACAGCCGTTACCACTATATGATTTCACTAAGCTTCTTGACAGAACAGCCTTTGCTTTCATAATAGTCAAGCATCTCAGGCAACTTCTTTTTGTCGTAGCTGGTGATACAGTCAGACAGTACATGCACGGCATATCCGTTTTTTGCCATATTAAAGCAGGTAGATTTGATACAAGCTGTCGCATCTGCTCCGGCGATGAAAAATACCGTGATACCATGTTCCTTAATGAAGCTGATGAAATCTTCACTTGTCAAAGCATTGCTCTTTGTTTTGGTAAAAATGTGGTCAGAAACAACTTTCATCTCCGGCACCAACTCTGCGCCATGTGTACCGGCCTTAAAGGTTCTTGTTCCTGCTGACAAATTGTTATGCTGAACATAAACTACATTTTTTACATCCACGCCACGGGTTCCACATTGACATTTCTTACCCCACCTAAAATCTTGATTTCTCATAATTGTATGGAATACTTGAACCAACAACTACATCCTCAATCTTATCAATAATCAACCAGTCATCCAT
>JAZSFC010000033.1:0-9024 GCA_045531955.1 Lachnospiraceae bacterium
TTAGATTCTGTAGTAACAATCTTGCCATGGTATAACAGATTTGTTACCTGATTTCTTAACAATGCTTTTCTCTGGCTGGAAGTTCTGCCAAGTTTTCTATAGCCTGCCATTGTTTTACCTCCTATGACTAATCTTCACTCGGATTAAGTTCTAAGCCGAGTTCCTTTAATTTTGCAAGTACCTCCTCTAAAGACTTACGACCAAGGTTACGAACCTTCATCATGTCTTCCGGAGTTCTGTTTGTTAATTCTTCAACCGTATTGATGCCGGCTCTCTTTAAGCAGTTGTAGGAACGAACGGAAAGTTCAAGTTCATCAATGCTCATTTCAAGAACCTTTTCTTTTCCTTCATCTTCCTTAGCCACGATAATCTCAGCCTTCTGAGCGTTTTCGGACAGGTTAATGAAAGAATCCAAATGCGCGCTAAGTACCTTTGCTGCAAGGCTTACTGCCTCATCAGGAGCAAGTGTACCCTTTGTAAATACATCCAAAGTCAGCTTATCGAAGTCAGTAATCTGACCAACACGTGTATTTTCTACAGTAAGATTTACACGTTCAACCGGTGTGTAGATGGAGTCAACAGCGATAACTCCGATTGGAAGTTCATCGTTCTTGTTCTTATCTGCACTTGCATATCCTCTGCCGTTGGTAATGATAAGTTCCATGTACAGCTTGGAATCTGCGCCACCGTTTAATGTTGCAATCACCTGATCCTTATTGATGATTTCAATATCCGGATCAGCCTTAATATCAGCTGCAGTTACTACGCCTTCGCCCTCAAACTCGATATAAGCTGTTTTAGGCTCATTTGTCTCGCTTGTGTTCTTGATAGCCAGACTCTTAATGTTCATGATAATTTCAGTAACATCTTCCTTTACGCCAGGAATGCCACTAAATTCATGAACTACGCCGTCAATCTTAACCTGACTAACAGCAGCACCCGGTAATGAAGAAAGCATAATTCTTCTTAAAGAATTACCTAACGTAATGCCGTATCCTCTTTCCAGAGGTTCTACTACAAAACGACCATATTTTTTATCTTCAGATATTTCAGCAATCTCAATTTTTGCCGGTTTAAAATCAAAATCAAACAAAGCGGACCCTCCTTTTTTGGGCAACAGTACAATACTGCAATCTTATTATTTGGAATATAATTCGACGATAAGTGTTGGGTTTACAGGAACATCAATTACGTCTCTGGAAGGAATTTCAACAACCTTGCCTGTAAAGTTCTCATGATCAGCCTCTAACCAGGATGGAACTGTTCTTCCTTCTGTTACTTCGAAGATATCCTTATATCTCTGTGCGCCCTTGTTCTTACCCTTTTCGCAGATGGAGATTACATCTCCAGCCTTAACCTGGTAGGAAGGAATGTTTACGCACTTGCCGTTTACTAATACGTGCTTATGACCAACGATCTGTCTAGCTTCCTTTCTGGTTCTTGCGTAACCAAGACGGAACATAACATTGTCAAGTCTTAACTCAAGGAGAACTAACATGTTATCACCGGTAGTACCTTCCTTGATCTTCTGTGCCTTTTCAAAGTTGTTGCGGAAAGGCTTCTCTAATACGCCATAGATGAACTTAGCCTTCTGCTTTTCTCTTAACTGTAAGCCATATTCGCTTACCTTCTTGCCTGCTCTAGCGTTTGTTCTGTTGGACTTCTTGTTGATACCAAGAACCATAGGATCAACGCCAAGGGATCTACATCTCTTTAAAACTGGACCCATATCTCTAGCCATGATAATTTTACCTCCTTAATTAGACTCTTCTACGCTTTGGTGGGCGGCATCCGTTGTGAGGTACTGGAGTAACGTCCTTAATGCTTGTTACTTCGATACCGCATGCCTGAAGGGCACGGATAGCTGCTTCTCTACCGGAACCTGGTCCCTTAACCATTACGTCAACGGACTTTAAGTTGTGTGGTAAAGCTGCCTTAGCCGCAGTCTCAGCTGCCATCTGAGCAGCGTAAGGAGTGGACTTTCTGGAACCTCTGAATCCTAAACCGCCGGCACTTGCCCAGGAAAGAGCATTACCTTCGGCATCTGTTAATGTTACGATTGTATTGTTGAAAGAAGACTGAATGTGTGCCTGACCGTGGCCGACATTCTTCTTCACATGCTTCTTAGTTACTTTCTTTGCTGCAACCTTCTTAGCCATTTCGAAACCTCCTATTTATTATTTCTTCTTATTGGCAACCGTTCTTCTTGGGCCCTTTCTTGTTCTTGCGTTGTTCTTAGTCTTCTGACCACGAACAGGCAGACCCTTACGATGACGGATACCACGGTAGCAACCGATTTCCTGAAGTCTCTTAATGTTTAAAGCGATTTCTCTTCTTAAATCACCTTCTACAGTTACAGTTTCATCAATTACATCACGAATTCTAGCTACTTCTTCGTCTGTTAAGTCTCTAACACGAGTGTCAGGATTAACATTTGCCTGAGCAAGAATACGATTGGACGTTACTCTACCGATACCGTAGATGTAAGTAAGTCCGATTTCTACACGTTTCTCTCTTGGTAAGTCTACACCACTAATACGAGCCATGTGTATTGCACCTCCGTTAAAATGATAAAATAATGTTTTGTGATGCTTATGCACCACGTTTGTCCATCTTCCGCATGGCCTGCTGCCAAGGATATGAAGTGGACTCCAGCCGCTTTAAACCGTGACAAATGAACTAAAGTTCATCGAACCAAAGGTTCATCCGAAAGCACTGCCTTTTGCAGTGACTAAAGCACTTAGGTACTTCTGCGATAAATCGCATAAACCAACAAGTATTAGATACATAAAAATTATTTCACAGCCCGGAATCTGTTTTTTAGATTCCAATTTTGCGAAGCAAAATTTACATACTTGTATCGTGTACCGCCGTACCCACGGTATCACAACAACCTCATGAGCTGAGGTTTTCCTGCAGGACGCTGCAGGCATCTGCCCTGTAATGCAGGCAGAACATTGTAACACAGAAAGCAGAACCAGTTTCTATATAAGTGCCTTTTCTTGACACTTTATGAAACGATTCTTCGGATTTTTAATATCCGAACATCGGTATTAGCCCTGTCTTTGCTTGTGTTTTGGGTTTTCGCAGATTACTCTGATGCTACCCTTTCTCTTAATGATTTTGCACTTTTCACAAATTGGTTTTACAGAAGATCTAACCTTCATTTCATTTCTCTCCTTTCGAAAAAAGTCCATTTGTTATTGTAGCACCAAATGATTTATTTTGCAAGCAAAAAATTCCACTTTTTTAAACTTTTTTATTTTTCTTCGAAATTTCTGCCAAATAAGTAAAAAAACAGGTCAAAACCGCATGTTTCCATGTGAGTTATGACCTGTTTCTTCTATTATATAATAACTTCCACGTGTTCTCCGCCCGCATCGTCCACTTCTAACAGTTTCCATTCCGGATGGAGTTTTTTGTAATTCTTAGCTACTTTCATCAGTTCTACCAGCTGCTTTTTTTGAAGCTCCACATCGTACTTTTTTAATACCCTGCATACAATTCCTGCAGAAACACGGTTCAGCACCATTCCTGTCGGTAGATTGATGTTATGTTTTTCGCCGTTTTTTTCTTGAATCATTAATTTCATAGGCTACTCCACAAAGATACGGACAACTTCATTATCCGATTCTACTTCCAAAAGATTTCCGATGGCACCCTGACGAACCATATTTACCAACTGCGCTAAATCCAGATTTTTTAATGCACTGTTTCCGGACAACTGCGGAAGCTCCATTCCCATTTCAAGAGCTACCTGAACCAGTGCCATAGGGATATTTACCTTTACATGGTCCCCATAGGTTTCATCCACCACAATCCGAAGCATCATGTCCTTCAGTTCCTTGCGGGCCTCCGGTTCAAGCACCCGGGCTACCGGCGCGTTTTCTTCCTTGCCGGATAATAATTCATCCACCGTTACGCCTAAAATTTTTGCCAGCTTTGGAAGGGAGGCAATATCCGGGCAGGTCTGGTCATTTTCCCACTTACTTACTGCCTGGGCGCTAACCTCCATCATCTGGGATAATTCCTCCTGGGTAAGTCCTTTTTCCTTTCTAAGCTGCGCTATTCTTTTACCGATTGTCATTTCCATAATGTTTATTCTCCTTTTCACTAATGTTCCTGTTTTTCGTTCCGTGGCCACCAGAGCGTTTGCTTTGCTCTTGCCTATATCTTATCAGCCGAAAATACAAAAAAACAGGGAACATTAGTTGAAAAACCTCTTATTTTCTCCCTTGTTAGTTGTTTTTTCACTCAACCAGCAGTTAAGTTGCACATTCTTGTACGCATTGCATCCTTTCTTGCTATCCTAACTGTGCATCCCGAAGCGGCTTATCCCAAAAGATGGTACCGCCAAGTTCTGCTGCCGCAGCATCCGCATGCTCTCTTAACTGTTCCATGAACACCGCTTCCTTCTTCTTGGAACGTCTGCCCTTGGCATTATAAATCTCCTTAGAAGCATAAGCATCATAGGATATACCAAAATCCTCCGGGTCACGATGCGGAAAGAAGGATACTCCCACTTCATACTTAATCATTCCACTGTCAGAGGTGGCGGTTAATGTTACAACCGCACCATTGCGTTGCACGGTATTGAACATACAGTCTGCAGCAAAATACTGTTTATAAACATCAATTACTTTCATCTTTGGCCCCTCTTATCTATTTATTTTTCAGAACTCTTTTTATCCCATCCTGTAAGTTTCTGCAGTTTGGGTGCAATAAAATACATCAATTGCAACATAACAAAATAAGTCACTACAGAAATAATGAGATTCTTAACATCCAATGCCCCATTAAAAAGTAACGTCAGCAGTGCATACAGTCCGCCAAAAACAAGTGTAGAAAGCAGGCTACGGAATAAGCTGTTTTGCAATAACTTTATCATAATAAGTCTCCTCATAAAAACTACTATCTTATATTATATGAAGCATCTGAGAAATATATTACCATTTTTACTGTGTGAATACCGGTGTCCAGTACTGCTGATTGTAAATGTCGGTAAAGCGGTACGTTACTCTTACCTTGCCTTCGCCTACATCCACATTGCTGATTTCCATATTTTCGGTAACCACCATCTGCTCCCCGAGGAAATAGCTGTCCTGATACTCACCTTCGTAGGAATAGTAATCACAGAGGAAATCCAGAGTATCGCCCACGTTAATTTCGGTCATGCCCTTTGCTACGGTTTCGGTTTCACCCTCGGTATAAACCGGACGTGCACCTGCAATATAACCATAAGGATTTGCGTTATCAAATACCAGCATCAGTTCTACACGCTCTCCGTTCAGTAATGCAGGAACATAACCGGTGATGGTATAGTTAGTGCCGTCATCCACGGTGTCCATGTAATAATACGCCACCGGCTGGCCGTTAATGGCAAGCCAGGTGCGGTCGGTATCACCGATTAAGGCACCTGTTTCATCAAAATCATATACATTATCTAAACCTAAATCAATAAAGCCTTCTCCGTCATCATAGAACATGTTAAGTTCCAAGGTATGCACCAGACTCCACTGCTCTTCGCTAAGGGAAAGCACTCTCTGACCGGCTGCATTTTCTGTCCACATCAGGTTAGCCGCATCAAAATAGTTGTCGGATAAATACTGAGCCATTGCATCATCACTCATGGCACGTTCACCAAGGAACGCTGTGTTGGATTTATCCATACCCACAATATTGCTTAACTGACCGGATAAAAAGCTTCCCAACATCTGGGACACCATGTCGGAGCCGCTATTGCCGCCGGCTGCTCCGCCAAGCAAACTTCCCAACAGGGATGGTAACGCAGAGCTGGTACCGCCGGTTACCGCCTGACCGCTTACTTCCATGCTGGCAAATTCCTGAATGCAGCGTGCATATTCGGAATCCATACCAATAGCTGCGTAAGTATCTACAGCCTGGTCTACGGAAGATGCCTTTTTATATGGGAAATAAATGGAAAGACCGTAAGCATTGGTCATGTTGGAAGAGGTTCTGTTGTATTTTACCGCACTAAGCAGCGCCTCTGCCAATTCCTTGCCTTCCTCTGTTCCCAAATTCTGTGCCAAATGCGCCAGGTCTACCTGGTCAATGCCGTTGGACTGGGCAAATTCCCTTGTGTTATAACGTGCATCCGATACGGTCTTATATTCATTGTCTTTCATTAACTCACTGGTGGACTTAGCAAAAGCCGCAAGTTCTTCCGGCACGGTTTTTTCTAACTCAGCCAAATCCACTACAGAAAGTGTGGTTTTCTGACCCTGGCACTTCTTTGCGCAGGTGTCCACAAAGTCATCTACGATATTTTTACCAATCTCAATGGTTGGCATGGAAGTATTCTCACCAAGCGCGGTTAACCAATCGGTATAATACCAGCCCACACCCGGTTCGGTTTCTTCGGATGCAATCATGTAATCCGCATAAGGAGCTAACATAAGCGCAGTTTCCAAGGTTGCCATAAGGCAGGCATCAAATCCGACAAAGTCAAAAACCACATCCGCCTCCTTCAGGGCACTATTAATTTCTGCCAAGTCCATGGAACCAACTCTTACAAACTTTTCATCATAGCCGTAACCGCTGATGGAACCACCGCCGTGATCCCAGAAAATTAACATGTTACGGTTAGCCGGGAACTTCTTATCACAATATTTAATAAAATCAACCAGGGTGTCAGGATCGGTCATGGCTACTTCGCCCGCATCCTTATCAAGCACCTTTAACTTGCCGTCTACCACCTGGTAAATCTGGTTGTCACTACTGCTTACCACATTGTTTTTCCACTGCTTACAACCACCGGTGTAAACAATAAGGTTCACATTATCTCCAAGGTCCGCACCTAACATTTCCTGCAGGTCGGAGGTACCCATACCATACTTGGATTCCAAGTCAGTACCGCACATGTATACCATAATGGTAACTTCGTCTTTACCCTTGCCCTTGATGACAGTTCTCTTCTCTCTTGCCGCAATATCCACGTCGCCGTTTAACTTTCCTGTGTTACTGGAAAGCTCCCAGCCGGAACTTGTACTGCCGGAATTTAAATTGCCCAGCAAGCCGCCGAGACTGCCTGCCAAATTTCCAAGGCCGGAGGAATCGCCACCGACCAGGCCACCAACTAAATCGCCCACCAGATCGGAACCGCCGGAATTTCCGGAAGTGTCGGTACTAATCAGACCACCGACTAAATCACCGACAACAGAACCGATACCGGAACCGCTACTGCTTCCGCTGTCGGAACCGCCGCCAAGCAGGCTTGTAAGCAGGCCAGTTGCGCCGCCACCGCCGCCCAGCAGCAATACTACAATCAGGATGATTTTTATCAACCCGCCCTTACCGCTGGCACGGGTTGCTCTCTCTCCGCCTGATGGTGCACTGCTACTGCCACCCACAGAACCGCCGGTGCTTCCCACCGGACCGGTACCAAGGCCGTCGCCGCGTTTCTTTACTCCTTTACTGTTATTGGTTACATTTTTTACTCTTCCTCTTGGTCTGTTTGTTGCCATGATTATTTCTCCCTTTGTATATAAAATGAATTGTATCTATTTTAACACCGGATTATTTTTTTCGCAATCATCTTGCCAATTGTTTTAAATAATCCTCGTATCGTCTTGTCTTATTTTCAATATCTTCCTTTGTTACACCGTAGTAACAGTGAACCGCCCGGAATACTTTTTTGAATTGCTTTACCATTTTTGCATTTCCGCTGGCTCCGCCACCGATATAGGCGTAACGCTTTTCTATTAAAATATGCTGTTCACCGTCACCAAGCTTCTTTTTAAACATCCGGAACTCAATATCAAAGTCCTCCTGCGGCACCTGCAATGCCACCTGCTTCTGTGCCTCTACTGCATCCATAAATTCCCTGATTTCTTCTTCGCTTTGTCCCTTCAGCTGTGGCCTTTCTCTGTGCTCTCCTAAAAGCTCCGGCGCATGTTGCATTAAAAAGCCGGCTCGCAGTTCTTTATACTCATGCTGATACACTTTCGATTCCTGACTCAGTTCTTCAAAACCAAGTATTGTCTTTATATACTCACACACCTCATCCAACGTATGGGGATTTGCTTTTACTTTCTTTGCTACCCGGGCTTTCTTTTTATCAAACCGCCATTTCTGAAACCGCTGCTTTAATGTTGGCTTGTGATTCTTGCCGCCAATGACGAAATACGCGGTAGGACCGTCCGGTTTGCCGATTTGCTTTTCTGTAGATGTATTCTCACTCATATCATCAGTGCTCCTGACTCTTGATAGTTTCTTTTATTTTCTTTATGTTGAACTCCACCGGTAATGTTCCGTCCAAAACAACCACCGGGCAGGAAAGCTTCTTCACACATTCTTCCAGTGATGCTTCTTCCCTGCTTGCCACAACTTTCCGAAACTCCTCCTGTTGCTCATACATGTCACCGCCTTGAAGTGCTCTTGCTCCAAAACGTTTTTCTTCTCTATACTGAATCCGTTCCAAGCGTTTTTCAAGCGGTGCTTTCACCAAAAAGGCAAACTCGATACTGGAAAGAATCTCCTCACACCAGTTCATATTAACACCGGCCAAAATGAAATTTGGATGTATTTTGACGTCCTCCAAAAGTGCTTTCTGCACTTCTTCTTTGCTTTTGGAATTAGAGTAGGGAAGTTCCTCTGAAAAGTCAGCGGCATTTGTCGCTATATTTTCCAAGGCATTCTGTCTGGATTTCTTCTGCTCCGGAAAATAATAATCCTCCACATCCATTTCATAGTAATTCAGTTCTTTTGCCAACGCATGTGTAAGAGTTGATTTTCCAGCACCGTTTAAGCCAAAAATTGCAATGCCCATAGTTATTCCTCCCAAATACCTCTATCCCAGTATACCAACTCTTTTTTTACTTCTCAACACTTTTCGAAAAACTTCGCTCTCACACCACACAAAATAAATAACATAGTTTCACAAATAAACAAAGGCCGCCGCTACCAATTTATTCTGAAGCAGACCCTTGAAAAACGTTGGCGCTTAGCGAGGTAATGCAACCAAAGGTTGCACGAGCTTAGCGTCCACTACGTTTTGAAGGAGCG
>JAZSFC010000051.1:0-209648 GCA_045531955.1 Lachnospiraceae bacterium
AGAGAATTTCTGATTACATATACCAGTGGTTCGACAAAGATAGGATATCCGAAGGCGATTATCCATACTAATCGCAGCATGATTGCAATGGGAATGTTTCATGATCCGGAATTGTCAGGGAATCCTAAAATAAAAGGCTTACGTGGTCTGGCGATTGTACATCCGGATTCCAATACAGATTTAGTTACCTGTATCTCTGATAATTTGATGCAGCTATGGTCTGTGGCACTGGAACCGGAGTATTGCGTTGAACATGCACTGGATTATTTGATGTTGAATAAACCGAACTATGCAAATATGACAGTCGCATTTTGGTTAGAAGCAGGAAAGCAATATCTACTTGATGGTCGCTATCGCACGGGTAGAAGAAAGCTTCCGTTTCTTCTTGCGGCATTTGTAGTAGGAGAAAAACTGTCCAGTGGCGAGGAACGTTTTATTAATCGTTTTTTAAAGGAAGCTAAAGCAGGAAGCGGAGTTAAGATTTTAGGTCTTTCTTTACCATATGTCACAGTTTCTACAGGCGGAGGAGATTGTGAACATGGTGGAATCTATTATTCCTTATGGAAAACATTGCAGGAAAAATTGCATTTCATCCAATTAAAAGGGCAAGAGTATGGACTGATGCCGGTTCCATACGTGCAGATAAGTGCATTTAAGTTACGAGCAGATGGATTGTATGAAGAATGCGATTACAATCAATATGGAATTCTTGCGGCAAATTCTGTAACAACTATGAAAGGGTATAAGAATAATCCAGAGGCTACGGAGCGAATGCTTATTCGAGATGTGCAGGGAAGAGATTGGGTTTCCTGTAATGTATATGGTTATATTGACCGTATTGGTGGTGTTCATGTGAAAGGCAGAGTTGAAAACTGTATCACATTAGCGGGTGAGGAAAAGATTCCAACCTATCAAGTAGAGGATGTGATTAGTGCTGATGCTAAAAATGTTCTTTCGTGTACTGTTGTCGCTACACAGCACAGAGGTCAGGATGTTGCAGTTGTGAATGTGCAGTTTCAGCCGGATGCTAAGAAGACAGAAACGGAAATCGTAAATAGTATCAGACAGAACTGTGCGGAACGTTTTTCTGGAAAACTGGTATCTAAAATGTATTACAGGGTTTTTAGTGCAAGAGATACTATGCTTATAGGCGGTAGCGGAAAACGAAATGTCCGAGGCTTGGAAGAACTAGGGGTAGCTGGAGCGGAGAAATTGTGATGGAGGTAGATAAGCGTTTTACATGGAATTGGTTATGTGAGATGTAAGGGTATTGATAAATGCAGAGAGAGGAGGACTAAAGAGGAGCATGGAAATATTTTGGGGTTACTCGAAAAAGGATTGAGTATAGTGAAAAGTCTCCTTAATATTAAGTCGGAAATTACTAGAATATCAAATGAAAGGAATAATGAGAAAATGGAACAAGATAATGAAAAAAATATTCAGAAAATAGATTTAGGGTTTACATTTGTTACTACGTTGATTACCACAATAATAACGGTAATTATTGAAAAAATATTGGGATACTTTAATATGTGGTGGTTTGTTGGATTATTGCTTTGGTTAATTATAGGGGGAATGATACTATTTTTTATGGGAAAGAGATCAACTCATGATAATTCAAAACAATTTATGGCAATAATAGTGATTTTTGTTGCAGTAAGTATTTTGGTATTCTTTTTGGCGGAAATTTTGGAAAGTTCGAAAGAAAAAGGTACATTTCTAGAGAATGACAATAATTCGATGATAACTGGAACACTAACACCGACAGAGTCGCAAGAACCGACAGTCCCTCCAACGCCAACAGCGACGAATACAACAACACCAGAGCCGACAGATACACCGGCACCAACGGCAACAAACACACCAGAGCCAACGCCGACAGATACACCAGCACCAACGGCAACAAACACACCAGTGCCAACGGCGACAAATACGCCAGTACCAACGGCAACAAGCACACCAACACCAACGCCACCACATGTGCATGACTACTCTTGGAGGGTTAAGACTACAAAAGAGGCAACATGTACCTCGGAGGGAAAAAAAGAGCATGTTTGTGTGTGTGGAGATTATTGGACAGAAACAATTCCTATGCGTGAACATTCATTGGTAACTGATAAGGCGGTAGCAGCAACTTGTGTCGCAACAGGAAAGACAGAAGGTAGTCATTGCTCAATATGCAAATATGTGAGTGTAGAACAGAAAGTTATACCGATGACAGACCACAAATACAGTGATGAGAGTGATGCATATTGTGATTATTGTAATGCGTACAGAGCTACATGGCATTACTATGACCAGTGGAATAATAGTGTTTATGGAGATTGGGAATTATATGATACAGTAACCAAGGAAAGCATTAGAAAAGAAACCGTAACTACATATGTCTACAGAGGATGTTATTGGTATAATTCCGCTGGAAGAACAAGATATACATCCTATGCGTTAGTTCCGGATGGTTACGAATTTAATAAATACTTAACAGAGGATGATTGGAGTAATTATGTAGGAATAACAACAGGAGGCTACAATCGCATCACAACTACGAGTAATCAAAAATATAATATTCTGCAATCGGAAGTGTTGTATTCTCCTGTAGAAGAAACAGATTCCGGTTGGTATGTGAATGGTGTGCAATACTGGGAAGAGATAATTGGAAGTGAAGAAACGAATGTAACCTTTACAGAATACCACTATTTCTTTAGAAAATTCTATTAGTGAAAGGGAGAAGTACATTATGGCACATAACTTAATCGGCTATCCATCCATAGATAAGCCGTGGTTGAAATACTATAGTGAGGAGGCAATCAATGCCCCGTTACCGGAATGTACGATTTATGAGTATCTTTACGAAAGTAATAAAGATTATTTACATAATGTTGCATTAAACTATTTTGGCAGTAAGTTTACTTTTACAGAAATTTTTTCAAATATTGACAAAGCTGCAAAAGCATTTTTGACCCTGGGTGTGCAGGAAGGTGATATTGTGGTAGTATCCACAGTTACTACACCGGAAACAGTATATACATTTTATGCACTGAACAGAATTGGTGCAATTTCCAACATGGTCGATCCTCGGACAAGCGAGGAAGGCATACGGGAGTATATCACGGAAGTACATGCAAAGTTTGTTCTGACAATTGACGTGGCATATCCAAAGATTAGAAGTGCAATAGAGGGTACAGATGTAGAAAAAATAGTTGTTGTTTCTCCGGGAGATTCCCTGCCTATAGTGAAAAAACAAGCGTTTAAATTGAAAAATTGGATGGAAGGCAAAATTGTTGAACTTCAAAGAAACTGCCTTCGATGGGATGAATTCATAAAGGCTGGCGAAAATAAAGAATTAAAAGCAGCGCAGTATAAAAAGAATTCATGCTGTGTCATAGTTCATACCGGAGGAACCACAGGTGTTCCCAAAGGGGTTATGCTAAGTAATGATAATATCAACGCATTAGTATTTCAAAGTATAATGACGGGCATCGACATGAAGCGTGAGCATACATGGATGGATATTATGCCGCCGTTTATTGCGTATGGAGTAGGAATGGGACTTCATTTACCGTTGGTTATTGGAATGGAAACTATTCTGATTCCTTCGTTTCAAGCGGATAAGTTCGATGAATTACTAATTAAGCATAAACCAGTACATATGATAGGGGTTCCTTCTTATTGGGGTACAATTATTAACAGCAGGAAGCTGAAAAATAAATCCCTGTCTTACATCATTGCGCCTACTGTTGGCGGGGACACAATGAATGAGGAGTTGGAGAAACGTGCGAATGCCTATTTAAAAGCACATGGTTGCAGTTATCCAATAACAAAAGGATATGGAATGACAGAAGTGTGTGCAGGTGTGACTGGTACGGTGGATGCGAATAATGAAATCGGTAGTGTAGGAGTTCCTTTTGTAAAATCGATTGTGGCTATTTTCGATGAAGAAACAGGAAAAGAATTGCCTTACAATAAAATTGGTGAAGTCTGCATTAGTGGACCCAATGTTATGTTAGGTTATTACAATAATGAGGCAGCGACAAATCAAATAATTAAGACACATGAAGATGGACAACGGTGGGTGCATTCCGGCGATTTGGGCTATATCAATGAGAACGGCAGTTTGTTTATTGTAGATAGAATGAAAAGAATGATTGTCCGTCATGATGGCTTTAAAGTATTTCCTTCTATGATTGAGAGCGTTATAGCAGGACATTCGGCAGTAAAAGAATGTTGTGCGGTTGGCGCAAAAGACGAAGAACACAGTCAGGGAAGATTACCTTTGGTACATATTGTGTTGAAGGATGAGAATGCGAAAAATACGAATGCAATTCTGGAAGAACTTCGGGATTTGTGTCAGCGTGAATTGCCGGAGTATGCACAACCAATTGACTTTAAAGTACGGAAAAGTTTACCGTTGACTCCGATTGGTAAGGTGGATTATAGGGCACTTGAGAGGCAGACAGAGGGAATCTAGAAAGGAAAGGAGCGATATATGAAAAATATATCGAATAATCATGAAAGATATTAAACATGAGAATTATGTGGTTTTGTTAGAACAGAGGAGGCAAATTATTAATGAGATTGATGGAAATAAGAAATCATTTCATACAGCTATTTTTTCAATACTGACTTTCATATCAGCAAATTTAATTACGGCAATATTTGCCAATGAAAAGATACCATTTGTATTTGTGTTTTTGGCATTTCAAGTTGTATTAGCATTGGCTTGCTATGTTATAGGATTACTTTTAGCAATGAATAACGATAGAGATTTTATAAGGGCAATTGATAATTATATTGAGGAGGTTTACGGTGTTGATGCCCTTTTCTTTCAGGGAGAGTTGCATTATCGAATAATAAATAAAAAGAGTAATTTTACATATGTAACAACTCTTTCGGGTGGCATTATATTTTGTTCTTTGGCTGTAGTGGGAATAATTTATTTTGAAGAAATAGTTCAACTGATAGTTCAATATTTTCCATTCGGAGTTCTCCTGATTGTAGAATTGATAGGAATACTAATTATTATATTTAGAAATTACAGATATAAGAAAACAGGAAAGTCAAAAATAAGAGAAGATTGCTACGAATTTTTATACAGGAATCGTAAAAATTCATTTAATACAAAAGATACTGGGTCAGAAGTAGTGACTGAATATACATCATGCAACCAACTCAAAGGGAAAAAGATACCTTCCATATCTGCCGTGGAAAGTGCTGCTACAGGAGAACCAGAGGAAGAATAAAAGTGATTGCAGAGATTGGAAAAGAAGCAGCAGAAACTAGGTAGCAAAGGAGAAGAACGTTATGGCACAAACCTTAACCGGCTATCCATCCATAGATAAGCCATGGTTGAAATACTACAGTGAGGAAGCAATCAATGCACCATTACCGGAGTGTACAATTTATGAGTACATGAGGAATATGCATGAGAAACACTTAGGGTGGGTTGCAATTGACTATTTTGATCGAAAGATTACATATAAGGAGTTATTTGAAAATATTGAGAAGACTGCAAAGGCTTTTGTTGCAATGGGTGTAAAGTATGGAGATGTAATTGTAATAGCAACAGTAACAATACCGGAGACGATATATGTTCTTTATGCATTGAATTGTATTGGTGCGATTCCCAATATGGTTGACCCACGGACAGGTGTTGATGGAATTCGAGATTATATCAATGAAGTAGAGGCGAGGTATGTTATTACCTTGGACGTAGCATATCCGAAAATTGAAAAGGCAATAGAAGGTACAAAGGTTGAACAGATTATCATTACTTCCCCGAGTGATTCATTGACTATGGTAAAGAAATTTTTTTATCAGATGTCCAATCGTTCTTTGAAATTTTCTGGAAGATGTGTACGATGGAGAGATTTTCTTAAAATGGGGAAGAATGCAAATATTTGTCACGCACAATATAAAAAGGATGTATGTTGTGTAATTGTTCATACTGGTGGAACAACCGGTTCTCCGAAGGGAGTGATGTTAAGTAATGATAATTTGAATGCTGCTGCGCACCAAGCATTGAATTCACCTCTTTTGATGAAAGAACAAGATAGATTTTTAAATATTTTGCCCCCTTTTATTGCGTATGGAATGGTGTTGGGAATTCATACCGCAGTATCGGCCGGCTGGCACTCTGTAATTATTCCGAAGTTTGATGTAAGTGAGTTTGATAAACTGCTTGTGAAATATCATCCGGCAGGTATCATGGGTATTCCTACTTATTTCGAAAAAATCATGGAAAGTAAGTTGTTAAAGAATATGGATTTATCTTTTTTAAAGGTAGTATTGGTAGGTGGCGATAGAACATTTACAGAATTCGAAAAAAAAGTAAATCAGTTCTTTTATCAACATGGGTGTGAGATGCAACTCAGCAAAGGTTATAGTATGACGGAAGCAAGTTCTACTGCAACAATTTCTTTCGAAAATGCGAATAAAGCTGGGACCAACGGTATTCCGTTAAGTAAGACTGTAATAGCAGCATTTAATCCAGAAACAGGAAAAGAACTACCATATAATGAATTGGGCGAATTATGCATACAAACACCTACAATGATGATGGGGTATTTCAATCGAAAAGAGGAAACAGATAAAGTAATAAAGGAACATAGTGATGG
This sequence comes from Lachnospiraceae bacterium, assembly GCA_045531955.1. Lineage (GTDB taxonomy): Bacteria > Bacillota > Clostridia > Lachnospirales > Lachnospiraceae > SIG299. Next base: position 6,615 of record JAZSFC010000051.1, read on the forward strand.
TTCCAAATGGATTCATACTGGGGATATGGGTAATGTAGATGAAAACGGGTTTGTTACTGTAAACGGAAGAGTAAAGAGGTTAATCATTAGATTTGATGGATATAAAGTGTTTCCGACCTTTATAGAGAATGTGGTTCTAGAGCACGAAGCGATTGAAAATTGTAGTGTGGTAGGTTTAATCGATAAAGCACACATGCAGGGAAAGTTACCGATGGTATTTGCTATATGCAAAGAAGAATACAAGGGAAGTGAGGAAAAAATTATTGGTGAATTAAAAGAGTTATGTTTAGAAAAGCTTACAGAGTATTCGCAACCCGTAGAATATAAATTTATCGAGAGTATTCCACTTACACCTATCGGTAAGATTAATTACAGAGTGTTGGAGGAGATGGCGGAAAGGATGCAAGAAAGATAAGAATATAATCATGGAAAATGCGAACATTGCTCAGTGTGAAGTAGTGGGACATGACCAAGGAGGTTTTGAAGTTCCGGCAGTACATATTGTTCTGGAAGACACATGTGCAAAGAGTCAAAAAGAAATTTTAGAAGAAGTTCATCAAAACTGTATCAACAAACTGCCAAAAGAGTGCATTCCATATGGATATAAATTTTGCGATGCATTCCCGGTAAAAAATAACGGTAAGCGGGATATGGAAATGATACGGCAGGATAGAGACGGTTTTGTTATACCGGAGGAAAAGAGAAGAAAATGAAACATTATAAATTACGAACCCCATACATAACACTCTGCAGCCTTCTACACCCTTTATTTGTCCGCATTGTACCAATCATCAGAACTTATAAGCTGGTGTCGTTTCGATGCCATGAAATACCAAAGGGACAAGTAATCTTTGCGGCAAATCATTCCAATATCCATGATATTCCTACAGTATGGGAAATTGTGAAAAAGCATGCGTTCACCTTGGCGGGAGATGAGCCGCGGGGAGATTTCAATGGGATTGCCCTTGCTGTAAACGGTGTTATCTGGGTGAAGCGTGCCTATAAGGAAAGCAGGCAGGATGCCAAAAACAATATGCTAAAGCTTCTTGGCAAAGGAAAGAATCTTCTGATTTTTCCGGAAGCCACATGGAATCTGACACCGGAAAAACCAATGCTTCCGCTCCACTGGGGAATCATTGAACTGGCGCAAAAGGCAGGCTGCCCAATTGTGCCGATTACGCTGGAATACGAGGGAAAGAAAATTTGTCGTTACAGCATTGGACAACCCCTATATGTTTCCGGGACGGATGACAAAGCGGAAATGATTGCAAAGCTTCGGGACGAAATGTCAACCATGCGCTGGGAAGCATGGGAGGAGTTCGCGCAGAGCAAACGGGAAGTGGTTTCCATAGAGGATTATTATGCTTATACAAAAGTCCGGCTGGACGAGTATCCGAAACTGGATGTGGAGTTTGAGAAGACAACGATATTGAGGAAGTAAACTAAACCAAAGGAGAAGAGGATTATGGAACAAAAGTTAACTGGCTATCCATCTATAGATAAGCCATGGTTGAAATATTTTAGTGAGGAGGCAATTGATGCGCAACTTCCTGAGTGTACTGTATACGAGTACATGTATCGTAAAAATAAGAATTATCCCAAAGGTATCGCATTAGACTATTTTGGAAGAAAGATTACATTTGCAGAGTTGTTTGAGAATATTGATAGGGTTGCAGTAGCATATCAGGAGATTGGTGTTAAGCCGGGAGATGTAGTCACTATTGTATCGCTTTCGTGTGTAACGAGTATAATGAGTTTTTATGCTCTTAACAAAATAGGAGCGGTATCTGATTTTATAAGCGTCATGTCTACGGAGGAGGAAATCGAGAAGTATATTACTGATGCTGAATCAAGATATTTAGTATCTCTTGATTTGTTTGCTGAAAGGGTGCTTAAAGCATCTAAGAAATGCAATGTGAAAAATGTGATTGTTTACTCACTAAAAGAGTGGATGTCGGGACTGGTAAGTGTAGGCTTTTCTTTCAAAATGCGCAATTTTGATAATTCATTTTTAAAAGATGATAATGTACTTATGTGGAAGGATTTCCTTAAGAAGGCAGATGGCAAGGTGCTTAAACATTATGCCAAATCATCTGAAAGCGTATGTGTGTATGGACACACGGGTGGAACTACAGGTTTCCCTAAGACCGTGCTACTTAATGATTTAAGTGTCAATGCGATTGCGCACCAGTATTACTTGACATTTGAAAGGGAACGTGGAGACAAGTATTTAAATCTTCTGATTCCGTTTGTTATATACGGACTTATTTCGTGTATGCATATGCCGTTGTCATTGGGAATGTGTCTTGTGGTAATTCCCAAGTTTGATGATACAAACTGGGCAGGATATATGAAAAAATATAAACCTAACTTTATAGGTGCAATTCCCTCATTTATTATTCCGATGTTAAAGGATTCCAAGCTTAAGGATGTGGATATGTCAAGTTTGAAATTAGTCGGAGTAGGCGGAGATGGAATGACAGAAGCAATTGAAAGAGAAATTAATGAGTTTTTCCAACAACATAATGCTGACATTGAGCTTGTTAAGGGTTATGGAATGTCAGAAGTTTGCGCTTCAGCCATAACCGCTATGAAAGGGGTTAGCAAGGTAGGAAGTATTGGAATTCCGTTGGTGAAGAATAGTGTTAAGGTAATTGATGTAGACACAAAAAAAGAGTGTACGTATGGCGTCGTTGGTGAGCTTTGTCTTCAGTGCCCTGCGGTAATGCTTGGGTATAAGGATAATGAAGAGGCCACAAATGAGTTGATACATATTCATTCTGATAATAAAAAATGGGTACATACAGGCGATTTGGGTTATATAGATGAAGATGGGTTTGTATTTTTGGTAGGAAGAATTAAAAGGATTATTCTTGTTGGTAACAGCGAAATGGGATATAAAGCGTTCCCAAATATTATTGAGGAAAAAATCAAGGAGATCAGTGAGGTTTTCCAGGCCTGTGTTATTGGTGCGATGAAAGGCAATGATAAGGTGTTAAGGGCTTGTGTCGTACTAAAGGATGAAGCTATCGGGAGAGAAGATGAGGTTGAAGGCAAAATCAGAGAATTGTTTGACAGAGATATGACGGAGTTCTATAGACCGACATATTATGAGTTTATTAAAGAAATGCCTTTAACTGCTGCTGGAAAAGTGGATTACAGGAAGTTAGAAGAAATATATAATGCTTAGATGCTTGAGAGAAGCAGTTAATAAAAAGTAGGAAATAGGGAAAAGTGAATTCGAAGCGTTGAAAAAGAAGTAAGATATAGTATTAAGAATTCTGATAAGGGAAGTGGATGTTATTGTGGTAGCAACACTTCCTTTTCTCTTTTAATTATTTTATATAAAACAATCCACGCATTGCGAAAATATTAATTCTATGTTATAATAAATTCATCAAACTTGTATCAAAAGGAGAACATTCATGGACACAGCCGCAAAAATAAAAGAACTCAGACAAAGTGTAGGCATGAACCGAAAGGAATTTTCAGAGCATACCGGAATTCCGGTTCGTACATTAGAAGACTGGGAGGCGGCACGGCGAACGCCACCGGAGTATATCCCAAGACTGATAGCGTATCAGTTAAAGTATGAGCAGATGATGAGGGAGAAAGAAAAGTAGTTGTTGGATCACATTAAGAGGAGGAATGTGAACTTATGGATTCCAAAAGAATTGAACAGGTAAAGGAACAATTTGATTTAGCAATTCAGGTAACAGAGGAAGAAAAAATCGAATTCTGGTATGCAAGAGATTTGATGAAGCTATTGGGATATAGCAGATGGGAAAATTTTGAAAAGGCTATTGAACGGGCAAAGGAATCTTGTGAAACTACACAAATAAAGGCGTTAGACCATTTTCGTGAGGTCACGAAAATGGTCTCTCTTGGAAGCGGTGCTAACAGAAAAGTAAAAGATTATATGCTTACCCGTTATGCCTGCTATTTGATAGCTATGAATGGTGACACATCAAAAGAAGAAATTGCATTTGCCCAAAGTTATTTTGCAGTACAGACACGTAAAACTGAGTTAATAGAGGAACGAATTGCCTATATTGAGCGGACACAGGCAAGAAATCGCTTAAAGGAGTCTGAAAAAAGGTTATCACAGAACATATATGAGCGTGGTGTCGATGATGCAGGATTTGCCAGAATAAGATCGAGAGGTGACCAGACATTATTTGGAGGACATTCTACAAAGGAGATGAAAGAAAGGTTAGGGGTAAAAGATAGTAGACCATTAGCAGATTTTCTTCCAACATTAACAATCGCAGCAAAAAATCTGGCAACAGAAATGACAAATTACAATGTGGAAAACAAAGACTTGTTTGGAGAAGCACCAATTACGAATGAGCATGTGCAAAATAATATCGAAATAAGAAAAATGCTTGGTGGACGTGGAATTAAACCGGAAGAGTTACCGCCTGCAGAAGACATTAAAAAGCTGGAGCGAAGAACAAAATCGCAGGATAAAAAGATGTTGGAAGAAACAAGTGGATTTTACGGTATATCGGGAGAAGAAGGAAAGAAAGATTAAGAATAATTATTAGAATCTCATGCATATAGTTATCTATAAATTATATTAGCAAAAATTGAGCAAAAAAAACTCTGTTAAACCCTTGACAAATGTCCGCAGAAGTAATACAATGAGAGAAATTCAATGATTTAGCAAGGTAAAGCGTTGTTGAATCATAGAGTTATAGTGAAAAAGAAAAGAGAGAGAGGATAAGACGATGAGTAGAGTGTACAATTTTTCTGCAGGTCCTGCAGTACTTCCTGAGGAAGTTTTAAAAGAAGCAGCAGCTGAAATGCTGGATTACAATGGAACAGGCATGTCCGTAATGGAGATGAGCCATCGTTCCAAGGCATATGAAGAAATTATTCAGGGTGCAGAGCAGGATTTAAGAGACCTGATGAACATTCCTGACAATTACAAGGTACTGTTCTTACAGGGCGGTGCTTCCCAGCAGTTTGCAATGATTCCTATGAACCTGATGAAGAATAAGGTTGCTGACTACATCATCACCGGTCAGTGGGCAAAGAAGGCATATCAGGAAGCGCAAGTTTATGGTAAAGCAAATGCCATTGCGTCTTCCGCAGATGAAACTTTCTCCTACATACCGGATTGTTCCGATCTTCCAATCAGCGAAGATGCTGACTATGTATATATTTGTGAAAACAATACCATTTATGGTACAAAGTTTAAAGAACTTCCAAACACCAAGGGTAAGACCTTAGTATCCGACGTTTCTTCCTGCTTCTTATCCGAGCCGGTTGACGTAACTAAGTACGGTGTTATCTACGGCGGTGTTCAGAAGAATATCGGTCCTGCCGGCGTTGTTATCGTAATCATCAGAGAAGACCTGATTACAGAAGATACATTACCTGGCACACCAACCATGTTAAAGTATAAGATTCATGCAGACAACGCATCCCTTTACAATACACCACCTGCATACGGCATCTACATTTGCGGTAAGGTATTCAAGTGGTTAAAGAAGATGGGCGGCCTTGAGGCTATGAAGAAGCGCAACGAAGAGAAGGCAAAGATTCTCTACGATTTCCTTGATAACAGCAAGATGTTCAAGGGTACCGTTCGCAAGGAAGACCGTTCCTTAATGAACGTTCCTTTCGTAACCGGCGACGCAGACCTTGATGCAAAGTTCGTTAAGGAAGCAAAGGCAGCAGGCCTTGAAAACTTAAAGGGTCACCGTACTGTTGGTGGTATGAGAGCAAGTATCTACAACGCTATGCCTAAGGAAGGTGTAGAAGCTCTCGTTGCATTCATGAAGAAGTTTGAAGAAGAAAATACAAAGTAAGAGTTGGAGGTAATCCATTATGTATAAAGTTCATTGTCTGAATAAAATTTCCAAAGTGGGTACTTCCTGCTTAAGCGATAACTATATTACAACCGAAACCATCGAAGCGGCAGACGCTATTTTAGTTCGTAGTGCAGCAATGCATGACATGGAGTTTTCTAAGAACTTAAAGGCAATTGCAAGAGCAGGTGCCGGCGTTAACAACATTCCGCTGGATAAGTGCGCACAGCAGGGTATCGTAGTATTCAATACACCGGGTGCAAACGCAAACGGCGTTAAGGAGTTAGTGCTTGCCGGTTTATTACTGGCTGCAAGAGATGTGGTTGGCGGTATTGACTGGGTTAAGGAAAACAAGGAACTTCCGGACCTTGCAAAGCAGGTAGAAAAGGCAAAGAGTGCTTATGCCGGCTATGAAATCAAGGGCAAGAAGCTTGGTGTTATCGGTCTTGGTGCCATCGGTGTTGAAGTTGCCAACGCAGCTACCGCTCTTGGTATGGAAGTTTATGGCTACGACCCATACATTTCCGTTGCTAACGCTTGGAAGTTATCCCAGTATGTAAAGAATGTAAAATCCCTCGGTGAAATTTACTCCGAGTGTGACTATATCACTGTTCATGTTCCTCTTATGGATTCCACAAAGGGCATGATTAACAAGGATACCATGGCTATGATGAAGGATGGCGTTAAGATTCTTAACTTCTCCAGAGACGCTTTGGTAAACGACACAGATATGGCTGCTGCATTAGAGTCCGGTAAGGTTGCTAAGTACGTAACCGACTTCCCGAACACAGCATCCGCAGCTATGAAGAACACTATCTGCATTCCTCACCTTGGTGCTTCCACCGAAGAATCTGAGGATAACTGTGCAGTAATGGCAGTTAAGCAGGTAATGGATTTCTTAGAAAACGGTAACATTACCAATTCCGTAAACTTCCCGGCAGTAGATGCAGGTATCTGCGCAGCAGCTGCCAGAGTTGGTATTTTCCACGACAATGTACCAAACATGTTGGCTCAGTTTACTGCTGTATTCTCTGCAGAGGGTATCAACATTGACCACATGGTAAATAAGAGTAAGGGCGATGATTCTTACACTGTACTTGATGTGGATGCTGCAAATGAAGATATTGCAGCAAAGTTAGAAGCGATTGCGGGCGTAAGAAAGGTGCGCGTAATCAAGGGTTAAGCTGACTACATACTTTTTATAGACTCTCTTTCTAATGCGGAGGCGGGCGTAGATTTTTCTACGCCCGCTTTCGGCATTCTTTAGTTCTTTATAAAATCCCGGATAAAAATTTCTTCTACCAAAACGCGCTCTCGCTCCCTCGCGACGTAGCGGTACTAAGTTCGAAAAAACCTCACTAAGTACCGACGTCGCTCAAGGGTTTTGTACGAAGAAATTTTCATCCGGGATGTTGCAAAAGATATGAAGAATGCCGAAAGAGGGGCGTGAGAAAAATTTATGTCCGCAGTAGAAATTAGGAGGGCGAAGGTTGTATGTAATAATGAAGAAGGAATTTTCTTTTTCTTTGCAGGACAAACGATATGTGATATAATAAATGCAATTGGAAAGAGTTTGGAGAACAGCTAAAAATGATTACAATAGACCAACTTTACATCATAAATTATTGCCACAACAATTGTGAACCGTTGAAAAACATAATGCGTCTGCCAAAGGACGAAGCCTTTGCTTTGGCGGAAAAGCTTGCAGAAGAAAATAAAGGAAGTACCGCATTCTGGCGCTTTGCGGATTTTGCAGTGTATTATCCGGAACGATTGGCGACCGATAAGCTGTCGTACGAACGCTTTGTGGCAATGGGCGGAAAACCTTTGGAGAAGCACCCGCTGTCTTTTGTTTTGCAGGGAAGTGAGTATTTAGATAAATGGTTTGACAATGGCATTGTGACTAAAATACCACTTTCAAAGATTGCGTCCGAGCATATTAGCTTTACTTTGGGAGACAGCATGTCTTCTTTAAAGCGGAATGGCAACCTTCAAATGCTTTCAAAAGAAGAACTGTTACAAAAAGTACAGGAATACCGTGGAACGCTGGAAGAATTCATGGAAGAGATCCGGGAAAAGCATGGTTATATAGAAGTACAGCTTTGGACGGATGAGTATATCATAAATAAAAACGACTTACTTTTTTACGATGCCTACGAGGAATTTTACACCATGGCAGCAAAGTCCAACACTTTTCAAAACTTTTGTAAGGATGCCTTCGGTGAAGATTTTTCTCAGGACGGATTTAGTGACATAGAGCAGATTGATAGAATATTGCAATATATACCGAAGCAAGGCAACGTCCATATCCTGGACATAGGCTGCGGCAACGGCAAGATGCTTGGCTATTTGCAAAAACAGACAGGCGCATTTATTCATGGTTTTGATTATTCGGAAAAGGCTATCGAAACAGCTAAAAAACTGTATCCGGAAAACTCTGAATTTCGGGAAGGAATCATTGGAGAAATCGATTACGAAGCAGAGCAATTTGACGTTATCATCTCCATGGATACTATGTATTTTGCTAAGGATATGTCTTCTTTTGTGGCGCAGATAAAACGCTGGATGAAACAGGAGGGCATCTTCTTTGTGGGTTATCAGGAAGGTGATGTGATGCCTAAAACAAAAGATGCCCATACAACAGTGTTGGCAGAAGCACTGCGTGAAAACGGAATGCCATATGAAGTGGAAGATATAACGGAACAAGTTTATGAACTACTTCATAAAAAACGTGAAGCTACGGAAAAACATAAGCAGGAATTTGAGACAGAAGGTCATCAGAACTGGTACGAGATGCTGATTGGGCAGACAGAATATGCACAGGTGCCATATGAAGAGTTTAAAAAGAACATGGTGCGGTATCTCTATGTGGTGCGCAAATAACGAGAAAGAAGAAAAACAATGAATCTATTACTTGAACTATTTTTATGCTTTGCAAAAATCGGGCTGTTCACCTTTGGCGGGGGATATGCCATGATTGCCATTATTGAAAATACTTGCGTGGAGCAGAAAAAGTGGATGACCCACGATGAGATGATGGATATTGCGGTTATAGCAGAGTCCACGCCGGGGCCAATTGCCATTAACACAGCAACCCATGTGGGGTATAAGCGGGCAGGTGTTATGGGTGCACTGGCGGCAACGGTTGGTATGGTTCTGCCGTCCTTTGTTATCATCTTTTTGATTTCCATGTTTTTGGAACAGTTTATGGAATTTACCCTGATTGCCAATGCGTTTCAAGGCATAAAAATCGGAGTCGGTCTGCTTATTTTTGATGCAGGCTTAAAAATGATGAAGAAAATGCCGGCAAAGAAATTAAGCCGTGGGCTGATGCTGTTTGGTTTAGTGACTATGCTGTGCGTCAATCTGTTTTCTATACGGATTTCCTCTGTGCTGGTGATGCTTACCGCAGCAATTGTTAGTCTGGCTGTGCATTTTGCGAAGGGAGGCAGGAACGCATGATTTATCTGGAACTGTTTCTCGGATTTTTATATGTTGGCTGCTTTGCTTTCGGCGGAGCCTACGGAGCAATTCCCCTCATTCGTGATGTGGTACTAAAGTACGGGTGGCTTGCGGAGGAAGAACTGACTTATATGATTGCAGTCAGTGAATCTACCCCGGGACCGATTATGATTAATCTGGCCACCTATGTGGGAAGTACCCAGGCGGGAATTTTGGGAAGTCTTATTGCTACCACGGCGGTGGTGATTCCGTCTTTCGTAATTATGCTGCTCATTACGGCGGTATTGAAACATGCAATTAAACATCCGGCGGTACAGGCGGTGTTGCAGGGCATGAAGCCTTGTATCATCGGTATTATTCTGGCGACGGGTCTGTATATGATGGTAAGTCATTGCTTTTCAGTGCAGAGGATAGACGAGCGGGCATTACTAATTACCTGTATTTTGGCTGTGATTTTGTATGTGCTACCTAGGTTTAAAATCAAGAAACCATCACCAATATTGCTGATTGTGATTTCAGCGGTTGCCGGTGTTGTAGTATATGGAGTATAGCATGGAAACTTACCGGGAATTTTTGAACAGAATCGATTCCTTTGAAAAGAAATCTTGGAGATTTGCACCCGGAGATTTCAAAGGAAATCCATCTCTTGAAAAGAAAGTTCATTCGAATAATACGTTTCGTCCGTTTTACGGGGATACAGTGGTATTTGATTTAGATGATACAACAAAAGAACGGTTGACAAAATGGCTGGATGAATTGTATGCCATAGTGCCGGAATGCTTTTCGGAACGTCTGGCTACCGATACTTTACATATGACGTTGCATGATCTTTGCAATTCCGAAGAGTTTTCTGAAATTGCGGAAGAAGTCGAGATAAATAGGAAAAAGGTTCAGAGCTTGTGCAAAGAACTTTTAAACTTTGATGCTATCAAAATGAAAAGCAAATACATCTTCAACATGGTAAATACCAGTCTTGTGCTGGGGTTGTATCCGGCGGATGAGACAGAGTATAGAAATTTAATGACGTTATATGATACATTTAATGAAGTGAAAAAGCTTTCGTATCCTTTGACACCGCATATTACACTGGCATATTATAATGTGCACGGATTTAATGAAACATCGGCAGGAAAATTGGAAGAGCTGGTATGTCAATTAAACTGTGCTGAATTGGAAAATGAAATGGAGATTGTGCTGAAAGCAGAAAAATTATATTATCAGCATTTTGACAGCATGAATCATTACACGAATGTGCTTCCTGTTTTCGGGGAATAAGAAGTGTTATATAAAAGGAGCAAAAATATGAATCAAAAATTTTCCGATATTCCGGGTTTTGATACCTGGGAGAGTGTGGAACTGCTTAGTAAAGGCTGGTCCACAGACAAAAAGTACATAGTAAAAACAAAAGCAGGGGAAAAACTTCTTCTCCGTATTGCAGACGTTGAATGTTTTGAACCGAAGAAAAAAGAGTACGACATCATCTGTGAGTATGCTACCCTTGGGTTTGAAATGTCAAAACCGCTAGGCTTTGGTTTTTGTGATGGCGGAGCACATACCTATATGCTGCTTACCTGGGTAGAGGGCGAGGATTTGGAAGATGCCCTGCCAAAACTCACAGAAAAGGAGCAGTACGAATTGGGACGCAGTGCAGGACGCATTCTGCGCCAAATTCACAGCATTCCCGTGGCGGAGAAGGATGTTCCTGCCCAAAGCAAGAAAATGAAGAAATTAACGCAATTAGAGCGCTATGAGCAGTCTGCGGTGCGCATTGCAGAGGATGAAACTGCGGTGCAGTATGTCAAAGATAATATAGACAAGCTCTGGCTGGAACCGCCGGTATATATGCACGGGGACTTTCATCCGGGCAATCTGATATTTACGCCGCAAAAGGTTCTTGGTGTGATTGATTTCAACCGTTGGGAAGTGGGTGACCCATACGAGGAGTTTTACAAGCTGGAAAGCTTCGGTGTGGAACTCAGTGTGCCGTATTGTGTCGGACAGATTGATGCTTATTTTGATGACAACGTCCCGATGCAGTTTTGGGAAACTCTGGCGGTGTATGTGGCCCATGCGTCCCTGTATTCCATCAAATGGGCGGAGAAGTTCGGGCAAGAGGATATGGATGGCATGGTAAGGCGATGTCTGGCGGCTATGGAGCATTACAATGGTTTTAGGAGTGTGGTACCGAGCTGGTACGTAGAATATAAAAAGGACAATTGAGAAAGGCAGAACAATGAAAATAGCAACGTATAACATTTGGAATGATGAAGCAACTTTGGAGCTTCGTGCAAAGCAAGTTCTCGAGGAAATACTTGCAGTAGATGCGGATGTAATCGGCTTGCAGGAGGTTTCCACGGGATTTTATCACAAATATTTGGCAACGGAAATAGGTTATGTGCATCACGCATTTATGCAGTATCCGGGGGAAGAAGAAGGCTTGGCAATTCTTTGCCGGTATCCGCTGATTTTCCTGGAAGCGCTGTATCAGCGGGAGAACTATGCTAACAGCACGGCAATGAATGCATTCTTTATGGTGGATGGAATCAGGTTTTCTTTGACAAATGTTCATCTGCCATGGGATTCCGTGGGTGCAAGAGAGCATCAGATTCTTGCCATTGACCGGCATTTGCATGAACAGAATGCGGATTTTCACATCCTTTTGGGGGATTTTAACGGAGATATTGGTTCTTCCGTGGACCGTTATTTGCGTGGGGAACAGACCTTGCACGGCTGTGAGGCAAATCCGCCTTGGAACGACTTGGCGAGAACATATGCGGCACGCTATGGTGAGGTAGTAAAACCAACGTTAGATATCGTACATAACCCGCGTTGGGCAGGAAAGAAGTCTATCTATGCACCGGAAGTTATGGACCGGATTTACCTGATGGGCCACTGGAATGAATCAGAGCTTGAGTCGGTAAACTTGTTTGGTACGGAAGTTTCTAAGAAAACCGGTTATGCAGCCAGCGACCACTACGGCGTGGTGGCAGAGGTAAATTTTCGAAAGTAATTCATTAGGGGTGCAGATGGTGTGCTAAAGTAAATAAGGGGGAAAGAAATATGAAACGAATTGTACTATATGAAAGCGGCACCGGTTTCACAGCTCAGTATGCCGCATGGATTGCAGAAGAATTACAGTGTGAAAGTGTTGCATTAAAGAATGCAAAAACAGTGAATGTTGCAGATTATGACCAGGTGATTTTCGGCGGTTGGATGTGTGCCGGAAAGGTCATGGGATATGATAAGTTTGTAAAGCTGAATGTAAAGAATGTGGTGCTGTTTGCGGTGGGGATGGCACCATCCGTCCCGGAAGTGGCAAATAAAATTATTGCGGACAACGGATTTGATGCAGAACGGTTCTTCTACTTGGAAGGCGGTTACCGTCCGGAAAAGGTGAATTTTATCATGCGTACTATGATGAAAATGTTAAAGAAGTCCATCGAAAAGAAGCCGGAAAAGACAGAAGAAGATTTATATATCATAAAAACCTTCGATGGTGCAGATAATGCGAAGAAAGAGGCAGTGAAACCATTAGTGGAGTATTGCATAAAAGGAGGAGCATTATGTTAGAAATCGGAACAAAAGCACCGGCATTTTCCCTGCCGGATCAGAACGGAACCGTTCATATCTTAGAAGATTATAAGGGCAAAAAGGTAGTGTTGTATTTTTATCCGAAGGACAATACTTCCGGTTGTTCCAAGCAGGCCTGCGGTTTTGCAGAATTGTATCCGCAGTTCACGGAAAAAGGTGCTGTGGTAATCGGTGTCAGCAAGGACAGTGTGGCATCCCATAAGAAGTTTGAAGAAAAGTTCGGTCTGCCGTTTACTTTGCTTTCCGATGTGGAGCTTGCGGCAATTAAAGCCTATGATGTGTGGCAGGAAAAGAACATGTACGGTAAAATTACCATGGGCGTGGTTCGTACCACTTATCTGATTGATGAAGATGGCGTAATTGTCAAGGCATTTGGTAAGGTCAAGGCAGCAGAGAACCCGGAAAAAATGTTGGCAGAGATATAAAATAAAGCATAAAAAGGAAAGAAATCAGGCTGTTTTACTCCAATGTCACTAGCTAAAAATAAATCAAAAATGCCGGTAACGGCAAAAATGTGATTATACGCATGCAGGCATATTGCATTTATTGCCGATAATGTGATATACTATATCATAGTTAAGTGTAATAAGAAATTAATTCTATAACGGAGGAGTGCAGATGAGATACCTTTCGGTTACTGAAATAGCAGAAAAATGGGGAGTTTCGGAACGTAGTGTCAGGAACTACTGTGCTCATGGACGAGTGAACGGTGCATTTCTTACCGGAAAGACCTGGAACATTCCTGAAAATGCAGAAAAACCGGAACGTTCCAATAAAAAGAAAGAGCGGCCGGTTATTTTGCTGGATATTCTGCAGGAGCAGAAATCAAGCAGGTACTCCGGTGGAATTTATCATAAAACACAGATTGAATTAACTTATAATTCTAATCATATGGAAGGTAGTCGGCTGACTCGCGATCAGACCAGATATATCTTTGAAACCAACACCATCGGTGTAGAAAAAGAAGTGTTGAATGTGGACGATTTGATTGAAACTGCAAATCATTTCCGCTGTATTGATATGATTATTGATAATGCAAAGGCGTCTCTGACAGAGAAGCTTATCAAGGAACTTCATCTGGTTTTAAAGAATGGTACCAGTGATTCCAGAAAAGATTGGTTTGCTGTAGGAGCTTATAAAAAGATGCCGAATGAAGTGGGCGGCACAGATACTGCGCTTCCGGAAGAAGTTGCCGAGAAAATGAAAGCTCTGCTGGCAGAGTACAATGGAAAAGAAGTAAAATCTTTTGAAGATATTTTGGATTTTCATGTGCGGTTTGAACGTATTCATCCGTTTCAGGATGGCAACGGTCGTGTGGGCAGACTGATTATGTTCAAAGAATGTCTGAAATATAATATTGTTCCCTTCATTATCGAGGATAATCTGAAGATGTTCTATTATCGTGGGCTGAAAGAATGGAACAATGAGAAAGGCTATCTGAAAGATACCTGTCTGACGGCGCAGGACAAGTATAAAGCATATTTGGACTATTTTAGGATTAACTATTAAATTATTTTCAAATGGATATATATTACGGAGAATGCCAATGCTTTACCTTTCCCAGTTCGAATTCCCGGATGCAGAGGAGGAATTCGACTATATTTTAAAACAAAAGAAAACCTGCTATGATACCTATTATCCCTTCAAAATTTTGTCAGAGCATCAGTTAAAATGTCTGAATTTTGAGCCGGTGACTATTTTGTATGGAGGAAACGGCTCCGGTAAAACCACGGCATTAAATGTGATGGCAGAAAAGCTCGGCTTACAGCGGGATGCGTTGTACAACCGGTCTGCCTTTTTTGAAGGATATACAGGTCTTTGTTATTCTGTATCTGAGCGGGAGATTCCAAAGGACAGCCGAATTATTACCAGCGATGATGTGTTTGACTTTATGCTGAATTTAAGAAGCTTAAATGAGGGTATTGATAATTCCAGGGAAGATTTGCTGGAAGAATACCGCAGATTAACGGATCCCTTTGCACCACGGTTTCAACTGCATTCTCTGGATGACTATGAGCAGTTAAAACGCGTAACGGCCGCCAGGCGTAAAACCAAATCCCAGTACGTCAGGGATTATTTGGGCAGTAACATCAGGGAACGGTCTAACGGAGAAAGTGCGCTCATGTACTTTACAAACAAGATTCAGGAAAATGGTTTGTATTTGCTGGATGAGCCGGAAAACAGCCTGTCTCCGGAACGTCAAATGGAACTGGTAAAATTTTTGGAGGATTCTGTACGGTTCTTCGGATGCCAGTTTGTGATTGCTACCCATTCCCCGTTTTTTCTTGCCATGAGAGATGCCAAAATCTATGATTTGTCCGGCGAAAAGGCATGCGTGAAGCGGTGGACGGAGCTTGCAAATGTACGGGCGTATTATGACTTTTTTAAGAAGCATGAGAGCGCGTTTGAAAGTGACAATGAGTAAAATAGGTGGAGCGTAAGATGAAAATAAGAAAATCTGCCAGGGCAATTGTAATAAATAGCAAGAATCAGATGTTTCTGTTTCAATATATGTTTGATTATCTGGAAGACAGTAAAGCAGTCTGGATTACTCCCGGTGGAAGTCTGGAAGAAGGAGAGTCCTTCGTGGATGCATTAAAAAGAGAGGTTTACGAAGAACTTGGAGTACAGCTTACAAAAGAATGCCCGGAGGTTTATTACCGGAATCCGATATACACATTAAAAAATGGCGAAAAGGTACAAAGTGTGGAAAAGTTTTTCCTTGTTGTTTTGGACGAAAATACATTTTCTTTTGATCACTGGACCGAGAGCGAGAAGAAACGGATGCGGGCTGGAAAGTGGTGGGCCATAGAGGAAATTGAGCAATCCAAGGATGAATTTTTTTCAAAAGATGTTGTCCGAATTTTGAAAGAACTCTCTGGTAGGAAGTTAGCGGAGGAATCGCAGATAATCGCATAATAATATTGGAATGTAGGTAGAGAACGGTTTAAAATAATCTGAGAATTTCTTTTTCTCATTTGCTGTTGTATACTCTAAATTGTTCAGGGCAAGAGTGTGGCCACAAAACACGTTCTGAGAAACTTTAGAGAGGTGATAGAAGTGAAATACGAAAACGGTAAAGATATTTTTCCGGAGCGCTTATTGAAACAGATTCAAAAGTACGTGTCCGGAAAGCTAGTATACATACCTTCCCCAGAGGAAAAGAAAAAGGACTGGGGAGAAGCCTCCGGCTACCGGCAGTATCTGCAGAAGCGAAATCTGGATATTCAGTTGAAGTTTCGCAATGGCGTTACCATCGGACAGCTGGCGGAGGAATATTGCCTCTCTCATGAAACAATCAAAAAGATTGCTTACTCAAAGAAAGAGGTGTTTATTATGGATTACAAATGTACCCTGTCATCGGCGGTAAATTATGCACGTAATGGAAAGTTGGAAGAATGGATTCACTGCTATCTTTTGTCGGATGGGCATAATAAGGAGTTTTCTGATGGATTAAAGCTCTTTGACCGTTATTTTATAGGTCCGGTAAAAATTCCGTTGAACCTGTTTTCCAGAGACTGTGGTCCGGAGGACGGCATGAAGTGGCAGATTCCCAAGGAACCATTTGAGAGAAAAGTTCAACAGCTGATGGAAGTTATCAAGCGGGAAACTGATCTGCCGCCGCTCATTGTTCATTATAGCTTAGATGGGTTTGAACTAAACGACGGTAACCATCGTTATGAGGCTTATCAGAGACTTGGAATTACAGAGTATTATGTAATTGTGTGGATAACAGAGAAAGAAGAGTATTCGGACTTCATAGAGAAATACTCCAAATATATGCAGTAATTCATTGACAATTGAGAAAAATTATGCGATAATCCTTTCGAACTGAAAACCTGTGAGGGAGTAGCGAGCGTGTAAACGTAGCAAGTCAACATACTGGCCGTAAGGTCTGGCTTGTTTTAAATCGCGAGACTCATGTTGTAGCAGAAGGCTATACATGGAGTCTACTAATTTTTGAGATATAACCAAGTATGGCTTTGGCTGTACTTGGTTTCTTTCATGTTTGGAAAAGAAGCAGCATACAATTGACGTAACGGAGGAAATGAAGATGGAATGGAATTTTGTGTTTTTCTTTAACAGTGTCTTACTGGGTGTCGGACTTGCCATGGATGCCTTTTCTGTATCTCTTGCCAACGGCTTAAATGAAACCTGCATGAAGCAGAAGAAAATGTGCGGTGTGGCAGGTATATTTGCCCTGTTCCAGGCGGCAATGCCGATGATTGGTTGGATTTGTGTACATACAATAGTTGAAAAGTTTCAGGCATTTGAGAAGTTTATTCCGTTCATTGCTTTGATTTTACTTGTTTACATTGGCGGAAAGATGCTGTTGGAAGGTTTGAAAAAGAAAGAAGAAGACGAGGAAGAATGCAAGGCAGTCTGTCTTTCTGCGTTATTGGTACAGGGTGTCGCTACTTCCATCGATGCGCTTTCCGTTGGGTTTACCATTGCAGAATATGGATTAGTAATGGCAATCGTCTGTGCGGCAATTATTGCGATGGTAACCTTCTTCATTTGTTATGCCGGTATTGCTATCGGGAAAAAGTTTGGTACAAAACTTGCAAATAAAGCTTCCGTATTTGGCGGAGTTATTCTGATTTTAATCGGACTGGAAATTTTTATTACAGGTATATTTTAAAAATTTTTATTCTTTCCCCCTTTTTTTGATTATCGTATGTGAATTATATACTATAGACACATAATTATGGATGAATCTATGAAGCAAAGAAAGGATAAAGAAATATGAAGAAGATGTTTTTATTTTTACTGGTTGCCGGAATCCTGGCAGCACCTACAATAACCACAGAAGCGGCGCAAAATGATGCGGTTGTTTCTGAAGACGTAAGCAGCAGAAGAACAAAGGATCCGCAAAGGGAAGAAGAGCGCTTGTTGCGCGAGGCAAAAAAAGTTGTCAGAGAGATATTCAAGGCACAGCGTGAAGCAAAAAAAGAAGAAAGAACCATTACGAACAGCCGGATTTATAACCTGCGTGAGCAATTGGAAGGCGCAGATAAAGAAGCGAAGAAAGAACTTCGTGCAGCAATTGCTGACCTGCGGGAGAATAAGAAGTATGACTCTATAGAAAAATTTCTGGATAATCTGGTGTTGTCATACGGCAATGATTCCGTAAAATCCGAGGGTTATGTAGTTTCTGTTGCAGATACCAGAAAGAACTTAGATGCGGAAATTACTTATAATGCCAAAAACAGAACTCTTATCTTGACAAAAGATGGCATTACAGTTAATGTGACATTGGATGCAAACGGAGCTTATGCAAACGGTGAAGTGTTGTACGCGAAAGGAAGTCATACGGACTCCGACGAGGAAGCAGAGTAATTGGATATCCTGCAATCAAATACATATATGGTGGACAGGCAATGGTGCAAACAGCGCCATTGCCTTCTTGCATAGGGGAAAAGCATGGAACTGGAACAAAGAGTGGAAGATGCAAAACTAAATAAGGAACAAAAGGAAGACATCATCCATGAATACTCAAAGTTTATCCGTGCAAGAGCTTCTAATACTATGAATCGGATTATTACAGAACAGGATGATGAATATTCCGTTGCTTTGATTGCATTTAACGAAGCAATGGACTCCTATGACAGGACTAAAGGGAATTTTCTGGCGTTTGCGGCATTGGTAATCCGGAATCGGTTGTTAAACCATATACGTGCAGAAAACAGACATAAAAATAGTATCCCTTTTAGCAGTCTCGGTAGCTGGGATGATGAAGGGAATGAATTGGAATTTGATGCGGAAGCTCCCAATGAGGGAATCAGCGATGCTGCTTTAGAAATACAGGCGCTGTCAGAAGAATTGGAGAAATATCAGATTTCCTTTTTTGATTTACCAAAAGCATCACCGAAATCAAAAAAAACGAAAACTGCCTGTAATGCAGTAATCCGGTATTTGGTGGAAAACCCGGAGGTTCTTCATGGTGTGAGAGAAAAAAAGAATATTCCGGCAAAATTAATTAAAGAAAAGGTTAAAGTAAGCGATAAACTTTTAGAACGGCACAGAAAGTATATTATTACAGCGTGCATTGTGTTAAGCGGTGAGTATGAAATAATAGCAGAGTATTTGCATATCGGAGAGGAGGGCAACAAATGAAGAAAGGAATAATTACAGCAATCCATGAGGGTCGCGCGGTTGCCCTGAAGCAAGATGGTACTTTTATTGAAGTAAAAAACAGAAACTATTCTATCGGACAGACAATAGTAATACCTGAGAAGAACTATAAAAAATATGCTGCCCTGGCGGCTGGTTTTGCAGTGCTTCTTTTAGGTGGAACTTCCGGTTATGCAGTGGCTAATACAGCGACATCTTATGTGTATGTGGATATTAATCCAAGTATCCGCTTAGATATTAATCCGTTTGACTCTGTAATAGATGTTGTGCCGTTAAATGAGGATGCAAAAATGCTGCTAAGTACTTCCAAGGTGTATAGCAAAGATATAAGGACCTGTGTGGAAAATATTATTGCAGCCAGTGAAACGGCAGAGTATATCAATGAAACAAATACAGATGTAGAAATCAGTGTTATGTCGGCAGATGAAGAAGTAATTGCAGTGGTGGCATCTTTAGTGGAGCAGAACTCGGACAACCTGGCAATTGCGGCAATGACAGTTTCGGAAAAAGAGTGTGAGGAGGCCATGGAAGTAGGAATTTCCGCCGGACGTCTGGAAGCAATTAAAGCATACACGGAATATTTTGGCGGAGAACTGGAAGAAAATATTACTTTTTTAGAAGAATTATCTGT
Source organism: Lachnospiraceae bacterium (assembly GCA_045531955.1). GTDB lineage: Bacteria > Bacillota > Clostridia > Lachnospirales > Lachnospiraceae > SIG299. Next base: position 26,250 of record JAZSFC010000051.1, read on the forward strand.
TCGTAAAATTTATTTGGAAATTTCTTCTGCAGAACGGGAAGTGGCCCGGACAGAACGGGAAGCGGCTCGGGAAGAGAGAGAAGAACAACGTGCTGCAGAACGTGAAGCGGCACGCATAGAGCGCGAGGAACAGAGAAAAGCAGACCAGGAAGCGGCCAGGCAGGAGCGTCAGGAGCAGAGAGAAGCCGAACGGGAAGCCGCCCGTAAAGAAAGAGCTGAACAGAGGGAAAACACAACACCAACACCGACGGAAATGCCAAAAGAATGATGATGAAACAGGAAACAAAAAATGTTTCCTGTTTTTTTTGAAAATATATTAACGAATCAGAAATTTTTGGTACTATAGGAATGAAAGCTTTCAAAAACAGTTACCATGGAGAGAAAATGATATGTTACAGCAACCGGATGTGATACAGTTCATCGAAGAAAACTTAAAAACCATTTTTGCTTATGCATTATCCAGAGTGTCTAATAAAGAGGATGCGGAAGACTTAACTAACGATATTGTAGTTGCTATGCTGCAAAGCGCGGATAAAATCCAAAATCAGGAGGCGTTTTACGGATATGTTTGGGGAATAGCAGCAAATACTTATCGGAAGTTTCTGTATAAGAGAAACAGACGCAAACAGGAGGTATCTGCGGAGGAAATGCAGGAAGATGGAAATGAAAGAGTTTTTGATAAGTTGCCGGCAGAAGATGATTTTGCGGAAGAACTGGCCGATAAGATGGCTTTGAAAGAAAATGTAGCAAAGCTTCACCGGGAAATTGCACTGTTGTCCAAGGAACACCGGGAATGTACCGTGGCCTATTATTTCGAGGAATTAACCTGTGCTGAGGTGGCAAAGCGACTTGGTATCTCTCTTGAAATGGTAAAGTATTATTTGTTTAAAACGAGAAAAATTTTGAAAGAAGGTATCAGTATGGAACGTGAATTTGGAGAAAAGAGCTTTAAGCCGGAACCATTTGAGTTTGTAACTATTTTTGCGGATAATTTTAACCGGGAATATCATAATATGTTTAACCGGAAGCTTCCGGGGCAGATTTTGCTTTCGGCATATTATACTCCGATGTCAGTCAGGGAACTGGCAATTGAGCTTGGAGTAGCATCGGTTTATCTGGAGGACGAGCTGTCACTTTTGGAAAAGTATCACTTGATTGTGAAGAATTCCCACGGAAAGTATCAGACCAATCTGGTGATTTATACCGATGACTATACAAAGGAGTTTCAGCGGGAGGCAAGGAAGTTTGCAGTGCCTGCAATGAAGAGCATTTTGCAGGCTTTAAAAGAAAAAGTGACCGATATCCGCAGTATCAATGAGTGTTGTGCCGCACTTTCCGAAGAGCGCCTTTTATGGGGACTTCTCTGGCCGATTATTCTTCTTGGAAATCGGCACTTTTCGGAAAAATATCCGGAACTTTCAAAAAAAGGAGAAATTTATCAGGGGGCCGCGGGAACCAATTATGGTACGGTAGAAAACGAATACGAAGGAAAGTACGGATGTTACACTTTTGCAGGGTATAGCGGAATTGATGAAAACTATTATGCTGTGGCAGCGGATTTTGGTGTGCTTCCGGAGAAAAACAGATATTTTACCGGACAGGCCATGGAGGTATTCCGTAAAAAATTATACGAAACGGTTGCGGGAACATTAGAACCGGAATTCCTTATTTTCACCGAGAAAGAAGAGGATACTTTGTGCAGGATTCTGGACTCCCTGTCAGGTCAGATGACGGAGCTTTATGAAAAAATGTATGCCTGCGCTTGTGAGATATTGAAGCAGCATGCACCGGAACAGGTAGCAGCGGTAACGGAGAAAATCGTGTTCCAGACATTGTTGTTCCGTTGTGTCGGGTTATTCGGCGGATTTGCGGTAGAATCAGGAGAACTGACTGTTTCGGAGGTAGAAGGACCGCTTGCTTTCTATGTCAGAGAGAACACAAAAATTGCCATGAAAACCTGCGGACATAATACAGCTGCCATGAAGAGTGCAGAGAAAAGGGAGTAAAAAGGAGGAGCGTTTCCGGCGAGAGGACCGGAGACGCTCCTTTGCCATGCATTTATGGGAAAGAAGTATTTGGTAAAAATGAAATTTTTTAAAATTTTTATGTAAAAGTAAGAAAAGTTGTAGTATACTGTATGGCAAAGAAAAGCATTGTTCATGATACATTTCACATAGAACCGACAACAAGGAGGACATAGTATGCATAAAAAAGAATTCAAAGTACCGCATCACGGTAGAACCAGTGATTGTTTTTATTATAAGCCGGACAATATGCAGGAAGGAGACAAATGTCCGGTGGTAATTTTCAGCCACGGTTTTGATGGCTTTAAGCGTGATTTCAGAACTTCCGCCAAGTATTATGCCGGGGCAGGCATCTGCGGTGTGTGTCACACTTTCTGCGGTGGTGGCAGAAAGGACGAGGTCAGTGGCTTTTCCACCACAGAAATGAATCATTTTACCGAGATGGAGGATTTGATTTCCGTCATTGATGAAGTAACAAGCTGGGACTGGATTGACGAGACAAAAGTGTTCTTGCTCGGCAGCAGCATGGGTGGTTTGGTTTCCGCTATGACCGCAGAACAATTAAAGGACAGAATCAGAGGCTTGATTCTTTTATTTCCTGCATTTTGTATGTTGGACAATCAGGAAACCCGTTTCCCGAAGCCGGAGCATATGGAAGGTGATTTTGCTTTCTGGGGTGTGCCGCTGGGACACCAGTTTTTTGAGATTTCCAAGGATTACATCATTTGGGAGCACTTAGGTTCCTTTGAGAATCCGGTACTGTTTATGCATGGAACAGCGGACAATATTGTACCGATTGCTTACAGCCACAAGGCAAAGACGTTTTATAAAGATGCCAGATTAGAAACATTTTTAGATGAAAATCATGGCTTTACCAAGGAAGGAAACCGCCGTATGGAGGCTATGGGATTGTATTTTATCCATGATTGCTTAGGAAGGGAATAGTCCGTTCCCTTCAGAACGGTAAAATAAAAATAAAGGGGAGTAAGATGATGGAAGTATTACGGGTTTATGTAAATTTAACAGGATGGCTGGAGGTGACCTCCGGGAACAGGGTGGTAAAAATGTTGCCTTTTGAAGGTACCTGTGACGGACCGTACTTTAAAGGGACTATTTTACAGGGGGGTGTAGACACCCAAAAGACAGATTTGGAGGGTAACGGCACGCTTTCCGCCAGATATATGATTGATGGTGTGGATTGTGAAGGTAATAACTGCAGAATGTTTATTGAGAATAATGCACCAACCAACAGCACAACAACACCGACCATTATTACCGACAGCCCGGCACTTAAGTGGCTGGAAACTGCAAATCTGCAGGGCAGACTGGAGTTTCCGGACGGTAAGTTAAATATTGTAATTGAGACAATAGAGGATTAAATGTACCATTATTACATGTTCAATAAACCCGTGGGTTGTGTTACAGCCAGAACGGATGAACGATATCCAACGGTGATGGATTATTTCAAAGAATTGAATAACGAAAAGCTCTCTCCGGTGGGGCGTCTGGACCTGGAAACAGAGGGACTTCTTATCATTACGGATGACGGTGCCTGGAACCAGCGGATGACCCGTCCGGAGTATGGAAAAGAAAAGTGCTATGAATTTTTTGTGCTGGGTGAACTGACAGAAGATAAGAAGCATAAACTGGAACAGGGAGTGATGGTGATAGGTTCAGATAAGCTGACGGCACCTGCAAAGCTGGAGCTGACGGAATTTACCGAGCTTCAGTATGTACTGCCGGAATTGCCGGAGGTTTTACGGCAAAAATATGCCCACAACCGGCTCTTTCATCCGGTGACAAAGGGTAGAATCACTATTACGGAGGGCAGAAAGAGGCAAATCCGCCGTATGATGAAAGCAGTGGGCTGCCTTGTCATATATTTAAAAAGAATCTCTATGGGAGATATTGTTTTGGACCCGGAACTTACACCGGGAGAGTGGAAAGAGATAGAGCAGCCGAAATCGGCCAGTGAGGATTGATATGAAAAAAGCAAAATTGACACCGTTAGAAAAAGAGTGGGGCAGGGTAGTAAACCAGGAACTGGCTTATATCAGTAAACGGGCCGAGAAAACGGATTCCAAATTGAATCAGATGTTGGAAAAGAAAATACCGACAGGATTGCAAAACACATTGGATACTGCTTTTGGAAAGGCTTTCCGTCTGGTATTCGAAAAGGGCACCGGTGTAATTGAAAAAACTTACAACAAGGATGAAATGAAAAAGAAGTATCAAATCAATGAGTATGCGGTCAAGGTGTACGGAAATAAAAAGGCCCTGAAGATATTTTCCGGTAAAGCGAAGGGCGCCGGGGCAGGAAATTTGCTGATGTCCGGAGCAGCGGGTGTCGGTCTTGGTGTACTTGGCATTGGTTTGCCGGATATTGCTCTGTTTACAGGGCTTATGCTAAAGGGAGTATATGAGATTGCTTTGAATTATGGCTTTGATTATGAGGATGAAGAGGAGAAAAGGTTTATACTCCTTTTAATTCGTGGTGCGTTAAGCTATGGAAAGGAACTGCAAAGTATCAATGAAGAATTGAACTTCTACATGGATTACGGTGCTTATGCCAAGCCAAGAAGTACAGAAGACGCTATTAAATTAGCAGCAGGCTGCTTATCCAAAGAATTATTATATATGAAATTTTTACAGGGCATTCCGGTAGTAGGTGCTATCGGCGGAGCTTATGATGCCATATATATGAAACAAATTATGGAATATGCGGAGATAAAGTACCGCAGGAGATTTTACCTGCGGCAGAAACGCAGCGGAATGAAATAGAACGAAGGAAGAGAGTCGAAGAGGTTACAGTATGAAATTGATTTTTAAATATTTAAAACCATATTACGGCCGTATGCTGTTTGGACTTTTTGTCAAAATCTGCGGTACCGTGGCAGAACTGTTTATGCCATGGATTTTGGCCCATATTTTAGATAATGTGATTCCGGAAACAAAGCTTTCCGGCAGTATGAACAGCATGATTTTCTGGAGTCTGATGATGCTTCTGATGGCAATTCTTGCCAGAAACTTCAATGTATTTGCAAACCGTAAAGCGGCAGAAGTTTCTAAAAATACAATCTTTGTTCTGCGAAATGATTTATTCACAAAGATTCTCCATTTATCGGGAAAGCAGACGGATAAGGTCGGCATTCCATCCCTGATTTCAAGAATGACAACAGATACTTACAACATCCATCATGCCATCAATATGATGCAGCGCATGGGTGTCCGCGCACCAATGATTATTCTGGGCGGTCTGGTGATTACTGCCACATTGGATCCGGTATTAACCCTGGTACTGGCGGGAACCATGCCGTTTATTGTGGCGGTTATCGTAGTTATTTCCAAGAAAGGCATTCCGCTGTACGGTAAAGTACAGCAATCCATTGACGTGATGGTGCGGACATTGCGTGAGGATGTGGCAGGTATCCGTGTTATTAAAGCACTGTCCAAAAAAGAATATGAAAAGAAACGTTTCGAAAAAGCCAATGCGGAAGTTTCCGATAAGGAACTGCTGGCTTCCGGCGTGATGGCTGCGTCCAGCCCGCTCATTAACCTTTTCCTAAATATGGGCTTGACCTTAGTGGTAATTGTGGGGGCTTACCGTGTAAACGCAGGCCTTACCCAGGCGGGAAAAATTGTGGCATTTCTTACCTACTTTACGATGATTTCCAATGCGGTAATTGCAATTAACCGTATTTTTGTTATGTTTTCCAAAGCCTTGGCTTCTTCAGAGCGTGTAGGGTTAGTTCTTGATGCAGAGGATAATCTGCAGGTAGAAAAACTGCTCGGTTCTGCAAGTAATAACCGTTTGGAATTTAAAAATGTATCTTTCAGCTATCAGGATGATGTAGATAAGCTTTGTTTGGAGAATGTAAGCTTTACGTTAAAAACGGGGGAAAACCTGGGCATTATCGGAGCTACCGGCTCCGGTAAAACAACATTGCTTAATCTGCTGATGAGATTTTACGATGTAACGGAAGGTGAAATTTATATTGACGGTAAGAATATCAAATCCTATCCGTTACAGGAACTCCGTCAAAAATTCGGTGTGGCGTTCCAAAATGATGTGGTGTTCCATGATACAGTGCGCGAAAACATCAGTTTTGGCCGTGACTTGACAGATGAAAAAATTATAGAGGCGGCAAAACAGGCAAAAGCGTATGAGTTTATTATGGAAAAAGAGGGCGGCCTGGACCATGTGGCAGCGATTAAGGGTGCGGACTTTTCCGGCGGTCAGAAACAGCGTATGCTGGTGGCAAGAGCCTTGGCAGGAGATAACGAGTTCCTTCTGCTGGATGATGCTTCCTCTGCTCTGGATTATAAAACGGATGCTTATATCCGAAAGCAAATCCGGGAACATAAACAGGGGATTACTACGGTGACCGTAGCCCAGAGAATCAGTTCTGTCATGCAATCCGATTTAATTCTTGTTCTGGATGACGGTGCAGTAATCGGACAGGGAACCCATGAAGAACTGATGGAAGCTTGTGAAACTTACCGGGAAATTTATAAATCCCAAATGGGAGGGGTGAATAACTAATGGCGGCACCGGGACCGAAGACTCCCGCATCCAAGAAGTATGAACGGGCAAGAGACCCGAAAAAAGCACTTCGCGGATTGTGGGGATATTTAAAATTATATCAATGGTTGCTGCTAGCGGCAATACTGCTTACTTTTGCAGGAAATGGTCTGGCATTGGTGGGACCGATGTTGTCAGGTAAGGCAATTGATGCTATCGCAGGAATCGGAAAAGTAGATTTTGAAACGGTATTTTATTATGCCGGCTGGATGGTCATTTTTTATGCGGCATCTTCCGTGCTTTCCTACGGATTGGCACTGCTTATGCGTACTATCACCCAGAAAACTGTACGGAAAATGCGACAGGACGTATTTGACAAGCTGATGGAACTTCCGGTGGGATATTTTGATACTCATTTATCCGGTGATATTATCAGCCGTATTTCCTATGATATCGATGTGATTAACACATCCCTTTCCAATGATGTGGTGCAGATTTGTGCCAGTGTGGTAACCGTTACCGGCTCCTTTATTATGATGGTTATTATTGCGCCGTCATTGGTGGTAGTAATGCTGGTTACCATTCCGATGTCCATTCTGTATACCAGATATATGACAAAGAAAACAAGACCACGGTATTCCAAACGTTCCGCTAAGCTTGGTGAAATGAACGGCTTTGTGGAAGAAATGATTACCGGGCAAAAGGTAATTCAGGCCTATGCCAGGGAAGAAGTGATGGAGAAGCGGTTTTACGATGTGAATAAAGCTGCGATGGATGCCTACTATGATGCAGATTATTGCAACGCTACCATGGGACCTACCGTTAACTTTATTAATAACCTGTCCCTGACACTGGTTACGGTATTCGGCGCATTGCTTTATCTAAAGGGAGTATTATCTATCGGTAATATTTCCTCCTTTGTACAGTACTCCAGAAAGTTTTCCGGACCGATTAACGAAGTGGCCAACATTGCCGGAGAAATCCAGTCTGCCCTTGCTGCTGCAGAGCGAGTGTTCCGCGTACTTTCCGAAGAGGAAGAAGTGGCAGATATTTATGGCGCGGTAGACCTTGATACCGTAGAAGGACATGTGGAAATTCAGAATGTTACCTTCGGCTACAGTGAAGAAACGCCGATTTTGAAGGATTTCTCATTGGATGTAGAACAGGGCAAGCTGATTGCGGTTGTGGGACCGACCGGCGCAGGAAAAACTACGCTGATTAACCTTTTGATGCGTTTTTATGACCCGCAAAAAGGAGAAATCCGTATTGACGGGAAAGAAAACCGGGAGATTAAGAGAGATGATTTGCGCAGGGCCTATGCCATGGTGTTACAGGATACCTGGGTGTTCGGCGGAACTATTTTTGAAAATATTGCCTACGGAAAAGAAGACGCTACCATGGAAGAGGTGGTGGAAGCGGCGAAAGCGGCACATATTCACTCCTACATTAAACGTCTGCCGGATGGCTACAATACAATTTTAACGGAAGACGGCGTGAATATTTCCAAGGGACAGAAACAGCTGCTTACCATTGCAAGAGCCATGCTTTTGGACTCTAAAATGCTGATTTTGGACGAAGCTACTTCGAATGTGGATACCCGCACGGAAATCCGCATCCAAAAGGCAATGGAAAAACTGATGGAAGGAAAAACCTGCTTCATTATTGCCCATCGTTTATCTACGATTCAGCATGCAGATTTAATTTTAGTGGTAGATGACGGACAGATTGCAGAACGGGGAAATCATAAAGAACTGATTGCAAAAAAAGGTTTTTATTATGGATTGTATACTTCACAGTACGAATAAAATGTGTTATACTATAAGTTGATGACTAATGTAGAAAGGCTGGGAAAACTACCTTGAGAGAAATTTTATTTTTAAAGCCTGTTTTTAAACAAATGATTTGGGGCGGCAACCGGATGGCATCGGAATACGGTTATGACATTCCGGGGGATAATACCGGAGAATGCTGGGCAATCAGCGCTCATGCGAATGGTGACGGCACTATTTGCGGAGGCACCTATGACGGTGTGAATTTGAGCACACTGTACAAAGAACACAGAGAATTATTCGGTAACAGCAAAGAAGAAGTATTTCCGCTGTTAATTAAAATTATTGATGCAAAAGCGGACCTTTCCATCCAGGTACATCCAGATGATGCTTACGCAAATGTAAATGAAAACGGTTCCCTCGGAAAAACCGAGTGTTGGTATATTCTGGATTGTGACGAAGATGCTACTATTGTTATCGGTCATAACGCAAAGGATAAAGCAGAACTTCGCAGCATGATAGAAGAAAACCGTTGGGACGAACTGATTTCCGTACGTCCAATTAAGAAGGGAGATTTCTTCCAAATTGAGCCGGGCACGGTTCATGCCATTAAAGCAGGAACTCTTATTTTAGAAACCCAGCAGAGCAGCGATATTACATATCGTTTATATGATTACGGCAGACTGCAAAACGGTAAGCCAAGAGAATTACATATTGAAAAGAGTATTGATGTCATCGAATGTCCGCACCGTGACAGAACGGCAGAAAACAAGTTTGACCGGGCAGGAGATGCGAGAGTGCAAACGATGGTAACCTGTCCGTTTTACACGGTAAAGAAAATCTGCTTAAAGGGAGAAGCAGAGCTTTCTATGGACGGTGACTATCAGTTGTTCAGTGTAATCGAGGGAAATGGTACGGTAGACGGTATTCCGGTAAAGAAGGGGGATCATTTTATTTTACCGACCGGTTACGGAGTATATAAGCTTTCGGGAGAGATGGAGCTTATGACATCTTTTACGAGAGGAGAACAATAACAAATGAATAACTGGCTAAATCCTGATAATAAATTTTTTACCTTTATGGGAAAGGTATTTGATACGTTGGTGTTGAATACTGTCTGGTTGTTGCTCTGTATTCCGCTTCCGATACTTACGGTGGTGTGGATTGCTAAAACAGAAAATATTCTTTTCCTGTTACTTACTGCTATAACATTACTTCCCATTGTACCGGCAACCACCGCGTTGTATTATTCCATTGTGAAGTCTGTCCGCAGAGAAAGAAGCTATGCCGTAAAGGAATTTTTCCGCTCCTTTATGAGAAATTTGAAACAGGGAGTTGTTTTTTCTGCAATTGCTATAGTTTTTGCGATAGTACTTTATATTGATTTCCAGTATACATGGGGACTTTTGGAAGCCCAGCAACCTTCCGGAAGTGTGTATTTGGGAGTGTTTATTGTAATTACCCTGCTGTTTTGTGCAATGTATTCTTATGTGTGTCCGATTCTTTCCAGATTTGAGATGAAGACTGCCGGAATATTAAAAACTGCTTTTGTTATGGCAGCAAGGCATTTACTTACTACAGTAGTACTGCTTGTTCTTTTGGTCGGGGTAGTACTGGGATGTTACATTTTGTTGCCGGGTATGTTCTTTTTACCTGCAGCAGCAACCTTAGTAGCATCTTTCATGATTGAAAAAGTATTTAAGAAATACATGCCGGAAAAAGAAGAACCGGAGCTTGATGCTGCCGGTGAAGAAATCGGACAGGAAAAAGATGAATGGTATTTAGAATAAATCCATAAGAGAAAGAGGAGGTAGTTGTATGGAAAACCGATTAAACGCACAGATGGATTGGGAAAAAGTGGAAGCAGTGGTATATGCAGATACAAAGTATCCGTTCCAGATTCTCGGACCGCGTATGACAGAAAACGGAGTTCAGATTTGTTGTATGTATCCGGGTGCAAAAAGCGTGTCTGTTAAGGTAAAACGTTCCAAAGAGGTTTATGAAATGGTCCGTCTGGATGAAACAGGTTTCTTTGGCGTTTTAGTTGACAAGGATAAGATTTTCAAATACACCTATGTAATTACCAATGAAGACGATACTGTTTGGGAACAGGAGGACGCATATGCGTTTCTTCCGGTACTACCGGACGATGAGCTGGAATTGTTTGCTCAGGGTATCAACTACAACATTTATAAGCTTCTCGGTGCACATAAGAAAAAAATCGGCAGCGTAGAAGGTGTGGAATTTGCGGTATGGGCACCAAATGCACAAAAAGTCAGTGTTGTAGGTGACTTTAATATGTGGGACGGCAGACGTCACCTCATGGAAATGCAAAAGGATTCCGGTATTTTTGCTTTGTTCATTCCTGGAATTAAGGAAGGCGATATTTATAAATACGAAATCCGTGTTAAGGGCGGTGCTAACGTATTAAAGGCAGACCCTTACGGCTTCAGTTCCCAGTTGCGTCCGGATAATGCTTCTGTAGTGGCAGATTTATCCGGTTATGAATGGCAGGATAAAGAGTACATGACTGCCAGAAAGAAACATAATCCGTTGGATGGTCCGGTAAATATTTACGAAGTGCATCTCGGCTCCTGGAAAAAGCCGGAGGAAGAAGAGGGCAGACCATTCTATAATTACCGTGAAATCGCACCGGAACTGGCAAAGTATGTACTGGAAATGGGCTACACCCACATCGAGCTTTTACCGGTAATGGAGCATCCGTTTGACGGTTCCTGGGGATACCAGGTAACCGGATACTACGCACCAACTTCCCGTTACGGAACCCCGAAGGATTTTATGTACTTTATGGACTATATGCATCAGAAAGGTATCGGTGTTATTTTAGACTGGGTACCGGCACATTTCCCGAAGGATGCTTTTGGTCTTGCCTGCTTTGACGGTACCTGCCTGTACGAGCATCAGGATAAGCGTCAAGGTGAACATCCGCACTGGGGTACATTGATTTTTAACTATGGACGGCCACAGGTTTCCAACTTCCTTATCGCCAATGCGTTGTACTGGGTAGAGCAGTATCATGCGGACGGTATCCGTATGGATGCAGTTGCTTCCATGCTGTATCTGGACTATGGTAAAAACGACGGCGAATGGGTGGCAAACAAGTATGGCGGCAAGGAAAATCTGGAAGCTATCGAATTGTTAAAGCACTTGAATTCCATGATGGCAAAACGCAATAAAAATGTGTTAATGATTGCGGAAGAATCTACGGCTTGGCCGATGGTAACCGGTGATGTGGAAAATGGCGGCCTCGGATTCAACATGAAGTGGAATATGGGATGGATGAACGATTTCCTCACCTATATGAAGACAGATCCTCTGTTCCGTAAGCATTGTCATGGTTGCATTACGTTCAGTATGATGTATGCTTACAGTGAAAAGTTCCTGTTAGTGTTCTCTCACGATGAAGTAGTTCACGGCAAGGGCTCTCTTGTGAATAAGATGCCTGGCGAATATGAGCAGAAATTTGCAAACCTGCGTACCGCCATGATGTTTATGACAGGACATCCGGGTAAGAAGTTCTTATTCATGGGTCAGGAGTTTGCACAGTTCTCCGAGTGGAGCGAGGCAAGGGGACTTGACTGGCACCTGCTTTCCGAGTATGAAAAGCACCAGGAATTCCACAAATTCAGTAAAGATATGAATAAGCTGTATCGGACAGAGCCTTCTCTTTATGAGCAGGACTTTAATCCAAACGGTTTTGAATGGATGAGCTGCATGGATGCAGACAGAAGTATTGTTTCTTTTGTAAGACGTGCAAAGGATAACAATGACATGTTGCTGTTTGTATGTAACTTTACTCCGGTTGCTTATGAAAACTTCCGACAGGCTGTTCCTGTTCCGGGTAAATATAAAGAAATTTTCAATAGTGATTCTGTTAAGTATGGCGGTACCGGTATGGTAAATTCCAGACAAATTGTGGCTACAGACGAACCTTGCGACGGCAGAGAATGCTCTATTGAAATGGCATTGGCTCCGCTTGGTACAGCTGTATTCCGGATTAAACCGGAATTACCGGAAGAAAAAAAGACAACAAAGAAAACAACAAAATCAACAAAGAAAACTAAGGAGGCATAAGAACAATGGAAGTAGTTCTTACATTTATCACAGCAACATTATTACCGGCATTAATTAAGATTTTAATTGCCCTGGTTATTTACTGGATTGGCAACAAGCTGATTAAGTTTGTACTCAACTTAACAGGCAAAGCTATGGAGAAGGCAAACCTGGATGCAGGCGTACAGTCTTTCTTAAAGTCCGCACTTAAAATTGTATTATTTGTAGTTCTGGTATTTGCAATTATCAGCTATCTTGGTATTGCAACCACAGGTATTGCGGCATTATTTGCATCTGCCGGTGTTACCGTAGGTCTTGCTTTGCAGGGCAGCTTATCCAATCTGGCAGGCGGTGTACTTATTTTAGTATTAAAGCCGTTTAAGGTTGGTGAATACATTATTGCTTGTGGCGCAGAGGGTACAGTTACCAGCATTGAAATTCTTTGTACAAAGTTACTTACCGTTGATAACAAAGTAGTTATTATTCCAAACGGTTCCCTGGCTAACAGCAACATTACCAATGTATCCCGTGAAGAGTTCCGTCGTGTTGATTTAGTTTTTGGTGTTGCTTATGAAAGTGACCTGAAGCTGGTGAAGAATCTTCTTCAGCAGATTGGTGACAGACATGAGTTGGCACTTCATGATGAAGCACATCCGGTTACCGTTTTCATTAACGAATTTGGTGCAAGCTCCATTGATTTCGGTTTCCGCGTATGGTGTAAGAATTCCGATTATTGGACCGTAAAATGGGATTTAATGGAGAAGGTAAAGGATGCATTCGATGCAAATAATATCGAAATTCCGTTCAACCAGTTAGACGTTCATATGCAGAATCAGTAAGAAATAATGAAAAAGATAAGAAACTGTGATAAATAAATAGACAGAAAATCCTTTTCTTTTTCAAAAAAATATGATAATATAATATCAATTTTAGTAGGGGTGTTCTAAATGGAAGTTTAGGGCACCTTTTACTGTATAAGATGAAGCAGCAAAGCTAAGAAAGGCAGGCTTACATATGGCAGAGAAAGTAACTGATTTTTTCGGTATTGACGTGTTTAATGAAGCAGTAATGAAGGAGCGTCTTCCTGAAGCAACATTTCGGGCATTAAAGAAGACAATGGAAAATGGAGAAGATTTGGATTCCCAAATTGCGGATGTGGTTGCCGGTGCCATGAAAGAATGGGCATTGGAAAAGGGAGCTACCCACTATACTCACTGGTTCCAGCCAATGACCGGCATTACTGCGGAAAAGCATGATGCGTTTATTACCCCGGCCGAAGAAGGCAAGGTTATGTTAGAGTTTTCCGGTAAGGAACTGATTAAAGGCGAACCGGATGCTTCTTCATTCCCGTCCGGAGGTTTACGTGCCACTTGCGAGGCGAGAGGATATACTACCTGGGATTGTACCTCTCCGGCTTTTGTAAAGGAAGATGCTGCAGGTGTAACCCTTTGTATCCCGACAGCATTCTGTTCTTATACCGGTGAAGCATTGGATAAAAAAACGCCGTTGCTCCGTTCCATGGAAGCTATTGACAGAGAGGCTGTCCGTATTTTGAAATTATTTGGCCATAGCGATGTGACCAATGTTTCCTGTTCTGTAGGACCGGAACAGGAATACTTCTTGATTGACCGGGACAAGTTTTTACAGAGAGAAGATTTGATTTTTACCGGCCGTACGTTATTTGGTGCAAAGCCTCCAAAGGGCTCCGAAATGGACGACCACTACTTCGGTGCGCTGAAAGAGCGTGTGGCAGCTTATATGAAAGAATTGAATTATGAACTTTGGAAGCTTGGCGTGCTCGCAAAGACCCAGCATAATGAAGCGGCTCCGGCACAGCATGAGCTGGCGCCGATTTATTCTACTGCCAACATTTCCGTAGACCACAACCAGCTGGTGATGGAGGTCATGAAAAAGGTGGCAAAGCGTCACGGCTTAGAGTGTCTGTTACATGAAAAACCATTTAAACATCTTCATGGCTCCGGTAAGCATAATAACTGGTCTATCGTAACCAATACAGGAAAGAATCTGTTAAGTCCGGGCAAGAACCCGAATGAAAACTTAGAGTTTTTGTTATTTATCACTGCGGTAATTAAAGCGGTAGATGAGCATGCAACCTTGCTGCGCTATGCGGCATCCAATCCGGGAAATGACCACCGTCTCGGCGGTCATGAAGCTCCGCCTGCCATTATCTCTATTTTCCTGGGAGAGCAGCTAGAAGATATTGTCCGTCAGATTATTAAAACCGGAGAAGCAAAGGATTGCAAACAGAAGGTTTACATGAACATTGGTGTACATACCCTGCCGGAAATCCGTAAGGATGCTACGGACAGAAACCGTACATCTCCGTTTGCATTTACCGGTAATAAATTTGAGTTCAGAATGCTGGGCTCTTCCATGTCGGTAGCAGGTCCGAATACAGTATTAAACACCATTGTTGCTGATACGTTAAGTCAGTTTTCTGATGAGCTGGAACAGGTATCCGCAGAAGAATTCGAAACTGCATTGAAGAAACTTTTGCAGAGGGAATTAACTGCCCATGAAAGAATTATCTTTAATGGGGACGGTTATTCCGAGGAATGGACCAAAGAAGCAGAGCGCAGAGGTCTTCCGAATGAGGCATCGATTGTAGGGGCAACTAAAGCTCTGTTATATGATAAAACGGTGGAAGTATTCACAAAGCATAAGGTTTTCAGCCGTACAGAGCTGGAAGCCCGTGCAGAAATGAACTATGAAAATTATGCAAAAACCATCAATATCGAAGCAAAAACCATGGTAGATATGGTAAGAAGAATGTATATTCCTGCAGTCATCAGTTATGCAACAGAGCTGGCAAACTCTATTAACTCTGTGCGTGCGGCAGTTCCGGGTGCAAACTTTACAGTGCAGGAAAAGCTTCTTAGCCAGGTTTCCGAATTGCTGGCAGAAACAGAAGCAGCAAAGGAAAAGGTAAGAGAAGTCCGTCTTGCGGCAGTTGCTCTTACTAATGCGAAAGAAAAGGCAGAAGCCTACCGTGAAAATGTAGTTCCTGCGATGGAAGCACTGCGTATTCCGGTAGACAAGCTGGAAACTATAGTAGACAAGAAGTTTTGGCCGGTGCCAACCTACGGGGATCTTGTATTTGAGGTATAATTTTTGAGGTGCATATGATAAAAAGCTTGCAATGTATTTTGCTGATAACCTCATATTTGTCGATTTCTTTGTTTGGCGGAAAAAACATCGGACTGACCAAAGAAATTGATAATCTGAGAGAATGTATCGTTTGCTCTGTGGAAGTGAAAACGGAAAACGGCAGTGGAATTTCTTCGGCAGAAAGAGGAATGACACTGGGCTATACCGACAGCTTTTGGGTAGAAGAGGACGAAACAGCATATCTTTTGGATACTTACGGCAAACGCGTATTGGAATTTTCCAAGGAAGGTTCCAGGGAAATTCTGCTTCCCGGCACGGTTCTTCCCGCAGATATTGTGACCTGTGATGAAAATATAGTGATATTTGATGATTTACTGTCTGAAATCCTTATATACACAAAGCAGGGTGAGCTTTTGGCGCATAATAAAATACAACAGGATAAAGATTATGTAAAACAGTTATCCTGTGTAAACGGAACAGTATGGTTGGAAACCTATGGACATTGCCGGTATTTGGTACATCCGGAAACCGCAGCTGTCAGCCTGCAGGAAGAAAAGAAACTTCCGGCGGTAACTGTGGGTGATTATGACTATGCGGAATATTTAGAAACCGATGAAGACGGTACGGTATATTCCGTGCATACGTCGTTGGTAGAAGACTGCGTTGTAATTTCAGGAGAGCTAACACTTCGTGCGGTGTCTGCAGACGGGGAACTGAAGGGAAGCTATATTTTACCGGTATCGGAGTATACATATTTGCCGGACCGATATATCCAAGTACATCAAAACGGAAATGTATATCTGATGGTTCCGTCAGATACAACGGTAGAAATCCGGAAAATCTCTTTGGCCAGTTCTACGGAATCTTCGCTCTTAGAATTGGGAGAAGAAGCAGAAAAACTGGAGCATATATATGCAGATAAGACCAGAACCAGAAAGCGGAACGGAACTTCCTGCACGGAAAAAATACGTTTTTCCAGGGAAGAAGCGAAGGAACGGGCTTTGGCAATGGCTACTTATAAGTGGACATTAAAAAAGACGCATACCAATATTTCTAAGGCAGAAAAAGGAGTTGTGCTGCCAAGAGAAATTGCTTTCTTAAAAGAAAAGCATGCGAATGATTCTTCCTGGAAAGAAACAGTGATCGGTATTCCGTATTGCTGGGGAGGCTTTTATGCCCTGGATACCGGATTCAAAGGAAATACTTTTCAGAAGATGCTGGATAAAAAATATGTTGCCGGAAATATTAATCCTGTAGGCAATTTAAAATATATGACAGCCGGAGTAGATTGTTCCGGTTATGTAGGTGCAGCCTTTGGATTTACCAAGAAGTACAATACCAGTGCTTTGTCCGATATTGGGTCCGGCGTGACAAATATAAAAGAACTGGAGCAAATGGATATTTTTGTCTATCCCGGCGAACACGTTATCTTCTTTATGGATTGGCTGGATGATGCTACCATACTGGTAAGTGAAGCGGCAGTGAGGGAAGGAAAGGTAAGTGTTCACCCGAAACCTTTAAATGAATTTGTAATAAACGGCCAGTATCAGATACGTTCTCCGTGGTAGGGACTTTACAAATTGGAAAATATAAGGTAAAGTATTTAGTTGGGTTAAATAAACAGATTTTTTATATACTTGGAGGGAAATAATGATACAGGCATGTAATGTAACACTGCGTCTTGGTAAGCGCGCATTGTTTGAGGATGTAAATATTAAGTTTACCGAAGGAAACTGCTATGGCTTAATTGGTGCTAACGGTGCGGGAAAGTCTACTTTTTTAAAGATTTTAAACGGACAGCTGGAACCAAGTAAGGGTGAAGTGGTAATCACACCGGGCCAGAGACTTTCTTTCTTACAGCAGGATCACTTTAAATACGATGCGTACAATGTACTGGATACCGTAATTATGGGTAACCAGAGATTATACGATATCATGAAAGAAAAGGATGAAATCTATGCAAAGGAAGATTTCACCGAAGAAGACGGCAACAGAGCCAGCGAATTGGAAGCGGAATTTGCAGACTTAAACGGCTGGGAAGCAGAATCTGATGCGGCTACACTCCTTAACGGTCTTGGTATTGAGCCGGAGTTCCACTATTATCAGATGGCAGATTTAAACGGTTCCCAGAAGGTGAAGGTATTACTTGCCCAGGCATTATTCGGTAATCCTGACATTCTGCTTCTGGACGAGCCCACCAACCACTTAGACTTAGAAGCAATCCGTTGGTTGGAAGAGTTCTTAATCAATTTTGAAAATACCGTAATCGTGGTATCCCACGACCGTTATTTCTTAAATAAGGTCTGCACCCATATTGCAGATATTGACTATGCTAAGATTCAGCTGTATGCCGGTAACTATGACTTCTGGTATGAGTCCAGCCAGTTAATGGTAAAGCAGATGAAGGAAGCCAACAAGAAGAAGGAAGAAAAGATTAAAGAGTTACAGGAATTTATCCAGCGTTTCTCCGCTAACGCTTCCAAGTCTAAGCAGGCTACTTCCCGTAAGAGAGCACTGGAAAAAATTGAATTGGATGATATTCGTCCATCCTCCAGAAAATATCCTTACATTGACTTCCGTCCGGCAAGAGAAATCGGTAACGAGGTTCTTACGGTTACCAATCTTTCCAAGACAATTAACGGTGTAAAGGTATTGGACAATATTTCCTTTATTGTAAACCGTGAGGATAAAATTGCCTTTGTTGGTGGCAATACATTAGCTGCTACTACATTATTCAAGATTTTAATGGGCGAAATGGAACCGGATTCCGGTACCTATAAGTGGGGTATTACCACTTCCCAGGCATATTTCCCGAAGGACAATACCCAAATGTTCTCCGTGGATGAAACTATCGTAGATTTCTTAATGCCGTTCTCTCCGGAAAAGGATGTTACTTATGTCCGCGGCTTCCTTGGCAGAATGCTGTTTGCCGGCGAAGAAGGTGTGAAGAAGGTTAATGTTTTATCCGGTGGTGAAAAGGTAAGAGTAATGCTTTCCAAGATGATGATTATGGGTTCCAATGTACTTGTTATGGATGAGCCGACCAACCATCTGGACATGGAATCCATTACAGCCTTAAATAACGGCTTAATTAAGTTCCCAGGCGTGATTTTGTTTACCGCTTTGGACCATCAGTTTATCCAGACTACCGCAAACCGTATCATGGAAATTGTACCGGGCGGAAGTCTTATCGATAAGACAACTACCTACGACGAATATCTCGAAAGCGATGAAATGGCTCGTAAGAGAACTGTTCTTACTGCAATTGACAATGTAGGAGACGATTTAGAAGCAGAAGAAGAGTAAAATATTATGAGAGCAATTGCTCTTGGAATCGAGGTTTGAATGGAAAAGGAAAACAAGGGATTTTTGACAAAGCAGGGAAAGGATATGCCACTGGGTGTGTCCCTTCAAAACAATATGTTTAATTTTGCTGCAGCCATGCCCGGAAGTTCCTCCTGTAATCTTGTGTTATATAAAAAAGGTGAAACAGATCCGGCAGAGGTTATCCCTATGGAAGCCTCTGCCTTAGGTATTTTTACGGTGGCGGTACAGATTCCGAAAAAGGCCGGGTATACCGAATATGAGTATCTGTATCAGGCAGGAGAGAACTATATTTGTGATCCGTATGCAGCAAAGATAAACGGAAGAGAGGTGTTTGGAGAAGAACCAAAACATCCTGTCCGGGCTGAAGTATATGCTTCCACGGAAGATGTGGCGTCTTATAAACGGCATGCACTTTCCGATTTGGTGCTGTACAAGCTTCATGTGCGGGGATTTACCATGGGAAACGGCTCGGGTGTGAGAAAAAAAGGAACCTATGCCGGTCTTACAGAGAAGATTCCGTATCTGAAGGAACTGGGAGTGAATGCTGTTCTGCTTCTTCCGGTAACGGAGTTTGATGAACTGGAAGCGTCCCATAAAAACGGAAAAGGTCCGGTGATTGGGGAACCGGCAAGAACATATATTGGTCAGACAGTGGATAAAAACAGTAAAAAGGCAAAAAAAGTATTCCGGGAAGCAGAGGAAGAAAAAAAGGCTGCAACGAAGGTAAATTACTGGGGCTACGGTGCAGCATCCTACTATTTTGCCCCAAAGACTGCCTATGCTGCAAATAAGGAAAAGGCATGTGCGGAATTTAAGCAGATGGTGGAAAAACTGCATGCTGCCGGTATTGATGTATATCTGGAAATGATGTTCGACAGCTCGGTCAGCCAAAGCTTTATGCTGGAATGCTTGCGGCACTGGGTAAGGGTTTATGGTATTGACGGCTTTCATATCAGCGAACAGCAGCTGCCGGTTAGCCTGGTGGCAGGAGATGCTTATTTAAAGAATGCGGCATTTTTTATTTCGGATGTACCGGAATGGTTAAAGAATCAGTATCCGGACCGGTTGCTAGAGTATCGGGAAAGCTTCTGCATGGAAATGCGCCGTTTCCTGAAAGGGGATGAGGGCATGGTGCCTGCAGTAACCCATTACATGAAGGACCGTCGGGAAGAGGCAGCAAGAGTGCATTTTATTGCAGACCATAACGGTTTTTCCCTGGCGGATTTGTATTCGTATGATGTGCGTCATAACGAGGCCAACGGAGAGAACGGTAAAGACGGCTCAGAATATAATTTCAGCTGGAACTGTGGGGAAGAAGGTCCGACCAAGAGTAAAAAGGTACAGACCCTCCGTAACCGTATGGTGAAAAATGCGTTGGCAGTGACGTTTCTTTCTCAGGGGACTCCGATGCTGCTTGCAGGGGATGAGTTCGGCAGAACCAAGCAGGGTAACAATAATGCGTATTGTCAGGACAATGAGATTTCCTGGCTGGACTGGAGTCTGGTAAGAAAAAATAAAGATTTACTGGAATTTGTAAAGTTTTTACTGGCTATACGTAAGGAACATCCGTTGTTTACCATGGAGCGGATGTTACGGGAAACTGATTTTATCGGATGCGGATGGCCGGAAATTTCTGTTCACGGAACTGCTCCGTGGCAGGTGGATTACAGTGCCTATAACCGTTTGGCGGCATATCTTTACTGCGGCAGTTATGTCAGACGCGCAGACCGTACTTTTGAAGATAATTTCTACATGATGTTTAACATGCACTGGGAAAAGCATGAGTTTGAGCTTCCGGAAATGGAAGGCGTAATCTGGGAAATTGTTTTTGATACTGCTGCAGGGAAGCAGCTGAAAAAAGACGGAGCATTTGACGGAAAGAGTATGGAACTGGAGCCGCGAAGTGTGGTGCTGTTAAAATCCGTTCCAAATCCGAGTGTAGCAAAGAAACATGCAAAGAAAGCGTAGTTTTTGAGAAGAGGTACCTATGAAAAAAGAACTAAATTCTTTTCACTTAAAATGTATTTGTATCGGTTTGATGATTGTGGGAATCTATCTGCAACAGCTGATATACACTTTAAATGAGGAGACCATCCTTGCTGGGGAGCAGTTGTCCGCGGGACTTACCCTGACCTATAACATGGGTTATCTGATTTATTTGGCAGCATTTCCGCTGGCAGCATTTCTTTTAGTGGAAGCAGCAAAAAAGACTTCGGACAGGAAAAAACTTTTATTGCGTTTGTTCGTGACGGCGCTGATTGTGGAAGTACCTATGGATATGGCAACCTTTGGAATTTCCGAGTGGAAAAACTGGGGGTTGAACCAGAATTATTTCTTTACCTTATGCATTGCCCTCGGAGTACTGATGGCAGTGGATGCCATCGGGAAAAAGCTTGCGGTGGGAAGTATGGGAAATACGATTTCTACCTTAGGTGTATATCTGCTGGGTGCATTTCTTTCTATTCTTTTGAGAACGGAGCAGAGCAGCATTGGCGTGCTGATGGTAATAACACTCTATTTGTTTTACGGAAATAAAATGTTTTCTCTGGTTTCCGTGGCAGCACTATATCTTTTGTTCGTCAGGGGAACTACCGGATTGGAATTTGTTCCGGCCATCAGCATTCTTTTGACCTGGCTTTATAACGGAGAACAGGGAAAAACTGGCAAGGTTGCCAGGGCAGTGTTTTATTTTGCGTTCCCGGTGGCATATTGTGTGCTTGGAATTTTGGCAAAGTTGCTGTAGTAACCGGCAATTTCGGGGAGGAAGAAAATGATTTCGTTAAAAATACTGGAAATGAACCGGTTTATGGGGAAACTGTTGAAGGGTGAAACTTTTGATGGATTTTTATTAAAAGAAGGATTCCTGCGTACTAACATAGAATACCGCTTTCAGGGACAGCTGTTTGCAGAATATTTTGATACGGAGGAACAGGCCAAGTTAGAGGAAAAATATGTGTACTGGGGAGAACTTCGTCCGACCGTATTTGAACTGATTAAGGGAAAGAAAACCCCATTGGCATTTTCTTTCACATTACTTTTAACAAAAAATGATACTACACAGCTGCTTGCCAGACGACAGGTGAACGTGGGAGAGGATTCGCCGTCCCTGTTTTTGCAAATCCGGTTTGAACACGGAACCGGACATATGGTTACCGGAACGGCCAGAAATGTCTTTACTCTGGATAAATCCCTGGAAGAGGCCTGGGATGCAGAGGTACGGCAGCTGATGAAGGCCATGGAATTAACCGTGGAGGAAGAATAAAGCGATTAAAAATAAAGAATTTATTAAATTAGCACTCATCCGGCATGAGTGCTAATATTTTTCTTGACTTTTCAATTTTTCGGGGGTATAGTATATTACATCGAAAGAAGAAAGCGCCAGTTGCTTTATGAAGTTGAAAGGAGTAACACAATATGAGTACAACAAAAGGAAATCTTTCCATCAATTCCGAAAACATATTCCCAATTATTAAAAAGTGGTTATATTCCGACCATGACATATTTTTTCGTGAGTTAATCTCCAACGGCTGTGATGCCATCACTAAGTTAAAAAAGTTAGAGATGATTGGCGAGGCTGAAGTTCCGGAGGATAACGAGTACAAGATACAGGTGATTGTTAATTCTGAGGAAAAGAGCCTTACCTTTATCGATAACGGTATCGGTATGACTTCCGATGAAGTAAATGAATATATTAACCAAATTGCGTTTTCCGGTGCCAAGGATTTCCTGGAAAAGTACAAGGATAAAGCAAATGAAGATCAGATTATCGGTCACTTTGGTTTAGGTTTTTATTCTGCATTCATGGTAGCAGATAAGGTTACCATTGATACCCTTTCTTACAAAAAGGATGCTGCACCGGTTCACTGGGAATCCGAAGGCGGCATGGAATATGAAATGGGCGAAGGCGACAGAGAGGTACGCGGAACCACCATTAAGCTTTTCTTAAATGAGGACAGCTATGAATTCTCCAATGAGTACCGTGCCAAGGAAGTTATCGAAAAGTACTGTTCCTTTATGCCGATTCCGATTTTCTTTATGAATGCGGGAGCGGAAGAAACAGAGGAAGAAGCAGAAGATAAGGTGATTGATGCTGAGGTAGTAGACGGTGAAGCGGTAGAAGCTTCCGAAGAAAAGGAAGAAAAGAAGCCGGAACCTATCAACACACCAAATCCGTTGTGGAATAAGCATCCGAATGAGTGCACCGAGGAAGAGTATAAGAAGTTCTATCGTGATGTATTCATGGACTTTAAGGAGCCGTTGTTCTGGATTCATTTAAACATGGACTATCCGTTTAACTTAAAGGGTATTTTATATTTCCCTAAGTTAAATACTGAATATGACAGCCTGGAAGGCACCATTAAGCTTTACAGCAACCAGGTGTTTATTGCGGATAATATTAAAGAGGTTATTCCGGAATTCTTAATGCTCTTAAAGGGCGTTATTGACTGTCCGGATCTTCCGCTCAATGTTTCCAGAAGTGCCCTGCAGAATGATGGATTTGTAAAGAAGATTTCCGATTACATTACCAAGAAGGTGGCGGATAAGCTGTCCGGTATGTACAAGGTAGACAGGGAAGAATATGAAAAGTTTTGGGATGATATTTGTCCGTTTATCAAGTTTGGCTGCTTAAAGGATGAAAAGTTCCGTGAAAAGATGAAGGATTTCATTATTTTCAAGAATCTGGAAGGCAAGTATCTGACCCTGCCGGAATATACAGAAGCTGCGGCAAAGAAGGATACGGTTTATTATGTAACCGACGAAAAGCAGCAGAGTCAGTACATCAATATGTTTAAGGAAAACGGTATTGATGCCCTAATGATGACCCATAATATTGATCAGCCGTTTATTTCCCAGTTAGAGTACGAGAACAAGGATGTGAAGTTCCAGCGTATCGATGCTGACCTGACGGATAGCTTTACCGAAGGCGGCGAGGAGCTTGAAACATTAAATACAGAGCTTTCCGAACTGTTCAAAAAGGTGCTGAACAAGGAAAAGCTGGAGGTTAAGGTAGAGAAGATTAAGAGCGAAAAGATTTCTGCCATGATTACCCTTTCTGAGGAAAGCCGCAGAATGCAGGATATGATGAAAATGTACCGTATGTCCGGCATGAATGATGATATGTTTGCCGGTGGCGAAAAGCTGGTATTAAATGCAAATCATCCATTGGTAAAGTTCCTTGGCGAAAACAAGGAGAGCGAGCATGCAGCTATGCTTTGCGAACAGTTGTATGATTTGGCGATGCTTTCCCACAAGCCGTTAGAACCGGATGCAATGACTAAGTTTGTGGAACGTTCTAATGAAATTATGATGTTATTAACTCGTTAAATTATAAAATCAAAAATTCCGACGCAGTTCCCAACACGGGAAAAGAACTGCGTCGGATTTTTTGATTTTAAGACGAGAAAAAAAGCATAAAATTTCTATGAACCTCTTTTCAAATGAAAATGATTGTGTTATTATGTACTTGAATATGTGGTTTTTAAAACCATATCAAAAGCAGAAAAAAACCATTTTTAATGGAGGTCATTATGGCGTACAAAATTATAGGGGATAGTTGTACCGATATTACAGAGGAAATGAAAGCAACCGGTATGGTAAGTCTGGTGCCGTTGACACTCACGATAGAGGATGAGGAGTTCGTGGATGACGAAACCTTTAACCAAAAGGAGTTTATTACAAAAATGAAAGCAAGTCAGGAGTGCCCAAAATCCGCCTGTCCGTCTCCGGAGCGGTATATGCAGGAATTTGAGGATCAGGAAGAATGTTACGTGGTAACCCTTTCTTCCAGACTCAGTGGTTCTTATAACAGTGCCGTGGTAGCAAAAGAAATGTATCTGGAAGAGCATCCGGAGGCAAAAATTGAAATTGTGGATTCCCGTTCTGCATCCTGCGGTCAGATGCTGATTGCCGTGAAGCTGAGGGAATTGAAAGAAAAAGGTCTGGATTTTGAATCAGTGAAAGAAAAAATTACGGAGTTCCGTGATACGATGGAAACTAAGTTCGTTTTGGAATCCTTGGAAAACCTTCGTAAGAACGGAAGACTCAGCCGTGTTACGTTTACCATTTGCAACGTTCTGAATATTCGGCCGGTGATGGCGGCAGATGACGGTGAAATCGTAAAGATTGATCAGGTGCGCGGGCATAATAAGGCATTGATGCGGATGATTGAGCATATAGAGAAAGATGCGAAGGACGTGGCGCATAAGATTCTCGGAATTACCCATTGTAATAGCCCGGAGCGGGCAGAATGGGTGAAAAAAGAGATTTTGAAGAGATTACCGTTTAGGGACTGTATTATTGTAAATGCAGCGGGGATATCTACGCTCTATGCCAATGATGGCGGGATTATAGTGAGTTATTAGTGCAAATAAGCAACTTCGAAAACACTGCGCGGACAGAAAAACATTGCGCGAATAGGCACTTCAAGAGCTGACGCTCTTTCAGTCGCGTTGCGCGGACAATAGAAAACCGCAAATAAGCAACTTCGAAAACACTGCGTGTTTCCTCAGTCGCATTGCGCGGTCAGAAAAAGAAAAATGTCCTATCGGAACATAAAGTTCCATAGGACATTTCTTTTTTCTGACCTTTGCTTATTTGCGAAAGCTGGAAAAGGGACTTGAACCCTCGACCCCTTCATTACGAGTGAAGTGCTCTACCGACTGAGCTATTCCAGCAAATTTGCTTATATACGAGAAAAAACTCGTATGCACGAGTTTTTCACTTGTAATAAACAAAATAATCGAGGCGACGTGATTCGAACACGCGGCCTCTGCGTCCCGAACGCAGCGCTCTACCAAACTGAGCCACGCCTCGATATGTAGTCAGCGTTAACCGACTATAATATTATGCAACTAAAACAACAAAAAGTCAAGAGATTTTTAGAAAAATACTATAGGAACAGTATTTCTTTTATTTCATATATTTAAGGTATCAGAGGGTAAAGGGTAAAAGAGGTATGAGCTTTTTAGAAATATCAGACTTGAACTATTCATATCATACAAAAGCGGGTGAGACAAAGGCACTCTCTGGTATTGATTTCAATGTCAGAAAGGGAGAGTTCCTGGCTATTGTCGGTCCCAGCGGTTGCGGTAAATCTACGCTGCTGAATATCATTGCAGGATTATTGCCTCTTAAGGAAGGCAGTATTACCATGGAAGGGGCACCGATACAGGAGTATCGGAATAAAATAGGATACATGTTACAGAAGGATCATTTGCTGCCTTGGCGGACTACAGAGGAAAACATTCACCTGGGTTTAGAGATAAATAAAATACAGACAAAGGAAAAACTGGAGCTGGTGGAACACCTGCTAAAACAATATGGTTTGTATGAATTCCGTAAGGTGAAACCGGCGGAATTATCCGGCGGTATGAAGCAGAGGGCGGCACTAATCCGGACGCTGGTGATGGAACCGGAGCTTTTGTTATTGGATGAACCTTTCTCAGCATTGGATTATCAGACCAGACTCAGCGTGGCAGACGACATTCACGAAATTTTGAAAAAGGAAGGAAAAACGGCAATTTTGATTACCCACGACATTGCGGAAGCAATCAGTCTGTCGGAACGCATCATTGTGCTGACCAGACGGCCGGGACGTATCAAAAAGGAAATAGAGATTTCGCTTACCATGGAAGACGGGAAAAAGCCGGCAAAGCCTTCCGAGGGCAGAAGTGCCAGGGAATTTGCGGTGTATTATCAAAAAATATGGAAGGAGCTGATGAATCATGATGATGAAGTCGAAACAATTGCTTGACGGCAATCTTGACCGGAACAAGATAAAAACAGAGATTTCTTCGGCTCAGGTGGAATATCTGAGAAACTGCAAACGGGAAAAAAGGTTTATCCGTAGCTGGCAATGGATGATTATGCTCTTTTTTCTCGGTTTTTGGGAAGTAGGAGCGCGGACCGGTTTTATCAACGCATTTGTATTCAGTTCTCCGTCCAGGGTATGGAATACAGTGATTTCCATGGCAAAGGACGGAAGCCTCTGGTACCATACCGGCATTACACTGGCGGAAACATTCTTAAGCTTTTTTTTAATTTTATTATTCGGAATCGGAATAGCGGTGCTTCTTTGGTGGAATACTAGACTATCCGGAATTTTTGAACCATATCTGGTAATGCTGAACAGCCTTCCGAAATCTGCATTGGCACCGGTGTTTATTGTCTGGCTGGGAGCTAATATGAAGACTATTATTGTGGCGGCAGTATCCGTAGCGGTATTTGGTACGGTTCTTACACTGTATCATAGTTTTTCGGAAACGGAAGAGGATAAACTGAAATTGATAACTACCTTAGGAGGAGGAAAGAAAGATATACTGAAAAAAGTAATTCTGCCCGGAAATATTCCTACGGTGGTCAGTCTGATGAAGGTAAATTTGGGGCTTGCACTGGTGGGAGTAATCATCGGGGAATTTCTTGCGGCAAAGGCAGGACTTGGCTATCTGATCATTTATGCCAGTCAGGTGTTCAAGTTGGATATTGTGATATCCAGTATCTTTCTTTTGTGTATGATATCTGTCCTTCTGTATCATGGAATTGCAAAATTGGAGAAGAAATAAAAAGCAGGGTTGTATACAAGCCTTTTTCCGTAATTGCCATTTTTTGTACAAAATTACGGAAAAGGGCTTAATGAAAGGGCTTCCAACGAAAATATTCGACAATTTTTCCTTGACAAAACGTATACAATAATACTATAATGTCACTGTTAAGAAAAGTGAATCAGATTTTTATCCTGACTGTTTAATAAAGCGAAGAGACTTTCCACGGAGTGCTAAAAAAAGAAAGTTTCTGCGCTTTTACTTGTATATACGGCTTTTCTCTTTCGTGGTAGCACGTCACCATGGTAAAACACTACTTCAAAACATTCGGTGGCAAACTCCAAGAAAGAAAAAAGCGGTATATACAGGACAAGCAGAAAGGACTAATTAGGAAGAGGAGCTTAACAAAAAAGGAGGACAATTTATGTTCAAAAAGAATCTGAAGAAAGCAATTACCCTTGTACTCGTTGCAAGTATGATGGTAAGCGCAGCTGCAGGTTGTGGTAAGAAGGGTGACGACGAAGGCACAACACCTACCGTTGCTCCTACACAGGCAGCTACAGACAACACAGAAAAGCCTGGTACAGAGACACCTGATACAGGCAACACAGAAACACCTGGTACAACTACAGAGCCAACAACAGCTCCGGAACCGGAACTCGTTATCGAAGATTTCGGCGATGCTGACTATGTGTTTAAGGATTCCGTATCCACACTGGCTTCCAACTGGAACCCACATACTTATCAGACAACAGATGACAGCTACCCTGGCGATTTCCTTCGTGTAGGTCTTTACAGCTTCATCTTCAACGATGAGTTAAATCCGGTAGAAGGCAAAGATCCATATGCAGGTTACAAGATTGTTCCTGAAATGGCTGCAGAAATGCCAATCGACGTTACAGAAGCAATCAAGGCTGCACATCCGGAATTCAACATTCCTGCAGATGCAACCGAAGGCTATGCATACGAAATCAAATTAAACCCATTAGCAACATGGGAAGACGGCACTCCAATCAATGCAGACACTTATGTATATTCCATGAAGGAATTATTTGATCCGCTCATGAAGAACTACCGTGCATCTGACTACATGGATAGCAGCTTCGTTATTGCTAACGCAAAGAACTACTACTATCAGGGCACAACAGACTACATGGATAACGGTGTTAATAACGCATTTGCTATGGCAGACCTGACTAAGGGTGATGACGGCCAGTACCTTGCTCCAAACGGCAACAAGATGTACATCGGTCTTAACATCGCACTTGACTGGTGTGGCGGTAACACATTAAAGGACTATGTTGATGCTTACGGCACAGGTTATTTCGATGTAACTAACTGGGAAGCTTTAGTAGCTATGATGGATGGTAACGGTTTAATTCCTTTAACAGATGAAAACCTTGCTCTCTTCACACCTGTTACAACAGGCAACCCTGCTTGGGGCGAAACAGATGCAGATCTTCCTAACTACTTTGTAGAAGCTAAGGAATATGCAGCTGATTATGATTTTGCAAACGTTGGTATCCTTAAGAATGATGATTACTCCATCACTATCGTACTTGGTAAGTCTTTAGTTGGTTTCAACCTTCTGTACAACTTAACAGGTAACTGGATTGTTTACCAGCCATATTATGATGCATGCAAGTCCCAGATCGGTGAGACAGGTGCATGGGCTACAACTTATAACACCAGCGTTGAAACAACTATGTCTTATGGTCCTTACAAGATGACTCAGTTCCAGACTGACAAGTCCATGAGATTTGAAAGAAATGAAAAGTGGTATGGTTATACCGACGGCAAGCACATCTATGTTGACCCTGTTGACGGTCTTGTATATCCAATGTACCAGACAACAGCAATCGACACTCAGGTTGTTGCTGAAGCAGCTACAAGAAAGTTAATGTTCTTAAAGGGACAGTTAATGGGCTACGGCTTACAGACTGAAGACTTTGCTGAATACAGAGACAGTGAATACACTTATGTAACTCCATCCGAAACTATCTTCTTCTTCATCTTCAACGGTTACATGGATGCAATCCAGATCAGAGAAGGTAAGAAGGCTCAGGCTGACGGTACATTCGTAACTGATTTCGATCAGACTAAGTTCGACCTTGAAACAATGACACTTACATCCTTCAGACAGGCTGTAGCAGTTACTTACGATAAGGAAGCCCTTTGTACAGCAGTTTCCCCTGCTCGTTCCGGTGGTTACGGTCTTATCGGTAACAACTACATCTATGACCCTGATACAGGTGCTAAGTACCGTGATACAGATCAGGCTAAGCAGGCACTTTGTGACTTCTACTCTGTTGATGTTTCCAAGTTCGCAAGCCTTGATGATGCTGTAGATTCCATCACAGGTTACGATGAAGTTGCAGCTAAGGCTCTTTACAAGCAGGCATATGATGAAGCTCTTGCAGCAGGATTCATTACTGATGCTGACGGCGACGGCGTTTCCGATCAGACTGTTGAAATCACATACGCTTCTTCTGCATCTTCCGCATTTATCACAAAGACTCTTGACTACTTAAATGCTAAGATGAATGAAGTAACTGCAGGTACACCATTTGCAGGCAAGATTATGTTCAAGGAATCCGCTCCTTTAGGAAATGACTGGTCTACAAAGCTTAAAGACGGTATGGCTGATACCTGTCTTGCAGGTTGGTCCGGTTCCGCACTTGATCCATTCGGTTTAACAGACCTTTACACAAACCCTGCTTACCAGTATGACGCTAAGTGGTTCAACGCTTCCACAGTAGATGTTACTATGGATGTTAACACCGCTGGTGTGGATGCTCCTGCAAAGGTTGAAACTGTAACCATGAACTTAAAGCAGTGGTCTGATGCACTTAACGGTGCAGCAGTTGAAGTTAACGGCAAGACCTATAACTTCGGTAGTGGTATGGCTGACGTTGAGACAAGACTTAACATCCTTGCTAAGATCGAGTCCACCGTACTTGGTACCTACGACTACATCCCAATGCTTCAGGATGCAGGTATGTCCCTGTTATCCCAACAGGTATTCTATGTAATTGAAGACTACAACCCAATTCTTGGCCGTGGTGGTATCACTTACATGAAGTACAACTATGATGAGAAGGCATGGGCTGATTATGTAAATTCTCAGCCAAATGGTGAACTCAGCTACTAATTTGTGAGACTGAAATCTTTTAGAGATTAATCTTTCATGATTGGCTCGTCTTATCCGTGGCAGCGGTGCTGCCACGGATTTGGCGCGCTAAAAGACTATAAAAAATTTGTTTAGGTGCCGTAACGAAGGGAAAATTTCTTTTGGAAAAATTCCGACCCGGTGCTTAAAACTGGAGGAAGAGACTATGTTCAAATATGCTTTAAAAAGAATAGCGCTCATGTTAATGACCGTATTTATCATTATGTGTATGTGTTTTATTCTTATCAGAATGCTTCCGCCCGTTCCATTGCCACAGGGAGACCCTCATACAGAAGTGCTGATGGCTCGTAGAGAAGCAATGGGGTACAATAAACCGATTATTGTACAGCTCGGTATTTTTCTCAAGGATATTTTTACACGTTGGGATTGGGGTATTAGTGATAGTTTATATTTTGGCCAGGATGTTTGGAGTATTTTCGTATCTAAGCTTCCGGCTTCCATTATTGTGAATTTATATTCCATTATCTGGAGTATTCCGGTTGGTATTATTCTTGGTGTGTTTGCGGCATTAAAGAAGAACACCTGGATTGACCATACCATTTCTACCTTAACGATGGTGGTAATTTCCGTACCGTCCTTTGTTTACGCATTTTTAATCCAGTATTTTCTTTCTTATAAGCTTTCTCTGTTCCCGTTCTTAATGAAGGGTGGTACAGACTGGTTTTCAAAAGAAATGTTTATCAGTATGGTTCCTGCGGTATTGTCCTTATCCTTTGGCGTTATTGCCGGATTTACAAGAACAACCCGTGCGGAATTAACCGAAGTATTAACCAGCGAATTTATGCTGCTTGCCCGTACCAAGGGTCTTACCAAGCGTCAGGCAACCGTACGCCATGCGTTTAAAAACTGTATGGTAGTTATTGTGCCGGCAATCTTCGGTAACTTTGTCGGAATCTTAAGCGGTTCCCTGATTATTGAAAAAATCTTCTCCATTCCTGGTGTAGGTGGACTTTACATCAATGCCATCAATGCGAGAGATTATAATATCTTTATGTTAGACACTGC
Source organism: Lachnospiraceae bacterium (assembly GCA_045531955.1). Lineage (GTDB taxonomy): Bacteria > Bacillota > Clostridia > Lachnospirales > Lachnospiraceae > SIG299. The sequence continues at coordinate 57,830 of JAZSFC010000051.1, forward strand.
ATTCTATACCGTAATCGGTCTGGCTGCATCTATTGTTGTAGACATCAGTTACGGCTTCATCGACCCACGTATCCGTATGGGCTCAAAGAAATAAAGGGAGGACAAGAATATGGAAAATCAGAATTACGAACATATCTCCCCGGAGAAATTTGAGTTTGCGCAGAAGGATGCGTACATTCATGATGAAAAATTAAAAACAAAGTCCCGTGGCTTCTTTGCGGATGCCATGCTTCGTTTTAAGAAGAATAAGTCTTCCGTAGTAGCGGCATATATCCTTGTTTTTCTTGTTTTGGTAGCAATTTTTGCACCGATTATTTCTAAGTATGATATTAACGACAAGGATAATGTATATACCAACTATGCTCCTTATATTGAATCCTTTGCATTAGAAGGAAAGGGCATTTTTGATGGCGCTTATACCTTAAACAGCCAGAGTGAAAATCAGCTGATTGCGTTAAGGGCTATCGGTCAGGAAACCGGCATGGACCCGGTAATTAATATTCTTGGCACTACAGAAACTACAGAAATTTACCGTGGTAAAGAGCGAATTAAGTACAGCTATAAGGTAGAAGTAAACACCTACTTTATGGTTGGTAACCGTACTATGGTTATTTCCTTTGATGAATTTGACAAAATCCAGCAGTTCCAGAATGAAACCGGTCGGCAGGTATTATATCCAATCGTAGATAAAGCAAAGGTTTATCCAAGAGTAAAGGATTTATCTACTGTTCCGGATAATGTAAATACCTGGTATGTATGTACCGATACGAAGGGTACTCCAAAAACCGATAAAGAGGGTAATTTAACCCCTGCATATTCTACTGATAAGGCAAAAGAAGGTGCAGAATATTACAGTCAGCGTATTGCAGGCGACGACGGCAGCTATATCTATAGCCTTGCTAAGTCAGGTTCCGTACAGGTTCGTGTCAACTATTACAACTACTATACCTTTAAGAATGGTCATGTGCCGGAATATATTATGGGTACCGACACCTTGGGACGTGACTTGTTTGGTGCCATCGGTACCGGTGCACGTTTCTCCTTGGTATTTGCTGTTTTAGTATCTGCTATCAATCTGACAATTGGTGCATTCTATGGTGCAATCCAGGGTTACTACGGCGGAACTATCGACCTTGTAATGGACCGTATTTGTGATATTTTAGGTGGTATTCCGTTTGTCGTAGTGGCAACCTTGTTCCAGTTACATTTGGCACAGAAGGTTGGTGTTGTACCGGGCTTCTTGTTTGCCTTTGTATTAACCGGCTGGCTTGGTATGGCTGCTCTTACAAGAAAGCAGTTTTACCGCTTTAAGAGTCAGGAATTTGTATTTGCAGCAAAAACATTAGGTGCATCTGACTTCAGACTCATGTTTAAGCATATTTTCCCGAACTCCATCGGTACCATCATTACAAGCTGTGCACTGGTTATTCCGGGTGTTATTAACTCCGAAACATCCATGACCTACCTTGGTATTGTAAACCTGTCTTCCTTTGCAGGTACTACCATCGGTGACTTAATGAGCCAGGGACAGGCTGCGATGACAACATCTCCGCACGCAATGCTGTTCCCGTCAATTTTTGTATCCTTACTTCTGATTTCCTTTAACCTTTTCGGTAACGGACTCAGAGATGCATTTAATCCATCTACCAGAGGAACGGAGGACTAATCATGGAAAAGAAATTACAAGTAAATAACCTGACCGTTTCCTTCCGTACTACCGATGGTAAAGTGCAGGCGGTAAGAGGTATTAATTTTGATTTAAATAAAGGTGAAACTCTGGCAATCGTAGGTGAATCCGGTTCCGGTAAGTCTGTTACCTCCAAGGCAATTCTTGGTATTTTAGCAGGCAACTCCATTATCGAAGACGGTGAAATCATTTATGACGGTAAGAATCTCCTTCGTATTTCCGAAGATGAGTTCCATGCCATCCGTGGTGATAAAATCGCTATGATTTTCCAGGACCCGATGTCCAGCTTAAATCCAATCATTAAGATTGGCCGTCAGCTGACCGAAGCCATGATTTTAAAGGGCAAGGTTCGCCAGAGAGAGAGCCGTAAGAATTTTAACACTTACTTAAAGCTGTTAGAAGAGCAGATGATTGCTGCAAACGGCGGTCAGAGAGCAGCAGAGCTGAAGGCAAAGTGTAAGAATTTCGATAAGTTCGAATACAAACATTTGGAATTAGAGGGTGCTTATAATAAGGCATTTGAAGCTGCACAGGATGCGGTTTTCGAGTTGGAAGCCCTTATTTTTGAAATCAGTAAGAAGGCTGCCAAGGACGGTGTGTTCCGTGCGAGAAAGGTAGCAGACCTTGCGGTTGATGCTATCCACGAATATGTAGTAAAGGAAGAAGCAGAGGAAATCCGTATTCTTGCAAAGCAGATTAAGAGTGAAGCAAAGTTGTTAAATAAGCAGGATACTGCAGACTTAACTTCTTTAAGCTCCAATCTGACCAGAGTAAACGAAATTCTTACTGCGGCTACAAATAAGACAGCACCAAATTTCTTTGCTTTGGGATATTTTTATACCTTCGGTAAAGAACAGCTGCCAAATCTTCCTGTGGATGAGTTGAATGCATATCTTCGTAAGTATCTGGATGATAACTTTATGTTAGACTTCATTGCAGATGCTAAGAAGGCAATTCAGTTCTCTGCAGAAGCTTCTTATAATGAAAAGAAAGAAGCAATTGAATTCTTAAAGAAATACCGTCCGGTATTTGAAAAGAATCCATTGGATAAAAAGGAATGTCTGTCTGCCCAGAAGGCATTTGCCAAGGAAGTTGCAGAAAGCGTAGACAAGATGGAAATCGTGAAAGACAGTCTTGCTTTCGCATTTGCCTCCATTCTGGAAGCAGAAATTGAAAAGTATTATAATGCAAAGATTAACAATGCCAAGGAAGAAGCACGTTATGCAAAGCAGAAGGCTGCATACGATGCTAAGGTTGCCAAGGGCAAAACTCCGGGTATGGAAGTTGTACCGGCATCTATTCTTGACCTGGAACAGGTTAGAGGCAACATGCTTCGTCAGATTGACCGTCTGATTGAGCATTATGAAACAAAGATTGCCAATAAAGATCAGCGTGACTACGACGCAGAAACCGTTGCAGTGATTGACTACTTAAAAGCAAATGCTTCCGGTGTTGTTAATAAGGTAACCAAGAGCATGGCTAAGAAAAAGGCTATCAAGCTCATGGAAGAAGTAGGTATTGCAGAACCAAGAAAGAGATACAACCAGTATCCGTTCGAGTTTTCCGGCGGTATGAGACAGCGTATCGTTATTGCCATTGCATTAGCAGCTGACCCGGATATCTTAATCTGTGACGAACCTACCACAGCGCTTGACGTAACTATCCAGGCTCAGATTCTGGAGTTAATCAATAAGTTAAAGGCAGAGAGACATATTTCCGTAATTTTCATTACTCACGACCTGGGTGTTGTTGCCAATATGGCAGACAGAATTGCGGTTATGTATGCAGGTAAAATTGTGGAAATGGGTACTGCGGAAGATATCTTCTATGATGCAGCACATCCGTATACCTGGGCATTGCTTTCTTCCATGCCTGATCTTGATACCAACGAAAAGCTGGATGCAATCCCTGGCACGCCTCCAAACATGATTTATCCTCCGGTTGGTGATGCTTTTGCAGCCAGAAATAAATATGCCATGAAGATTGACTTTGAGCGTCAGCCGCCAATGTTCCAAATTTCTGACACTCATTTTGCAGCAACATGGCTCCGTCATCCGGATGCTCCGAAGGTAGAACCTCCAAAGAGCATCACAGACAGAATTGCCAGAATGAAGGAAAGAGGTGCTAAGGATGCAGAATAATGAAGAAGTTTTATTAAAAGTTGAGCATCTGTGCCAGTACTTCGGTAGCGGTCAGTTTGTAACAAAAGCTGTAGATGACGTAAGCTTTGATATTAAAAAGGGTGAAGTTTTTGGTCTGGTTGGTGAATCCGGCTGTGGTAAAACAACTACCGGACGTTCCATCATCCGTTTATATGACATTACTTCCGGTAATGTATACTTTAAGGGCATCCGTACCTGTGCAGGTACCGGCGCTTACCGTAAAAACATTTTGGAAGCAAAGAAAGAGTATAAGGCAAAGATTGATGCCGCTTCCGACCCAACAGAAAAAGACCGTTTAAAGAAAGAACTTGACGCTTATGTAGCAGAGCAGAAGAAAGAATTAAAAGTTGCCTCCTACGATCAGAAGAACTGTGACAAAGACTATCAGCTCCAGCAGACAGCTGCAGTAAAGGCAAAATATCTTCCTTTACTGAAAAAGGCATCCGGTGCGGAAAAGGCGCAGTTACAGGCTCAGTATAAGGATGAACTCCGTAAAGCAAAGAAAACCCGTCTGACCACTCAGATTCAGATGATTTTCCAGGATCCTATTGCTTCCTTGGATCCACGTATGACTGTCCGCGAAATTATCGCAGAAGGTCTGGTAATCCAGGGCGAAAAGAACCAGGAAGTTATTGATAAAAAGGTTTATGAAATGTTAGAGCTGGTTGGTCTTGTTCGTGAGCATGCAGGAAGATATCCTCACGAGTTCTCCGGCGGTCAGCGTCAGCGTATCGGTGTAGCACGTGCTATCGTTATGAATCCGGACTTAATCATTGCCGATGAGCCGGTTTCTGCTCTGGACGTTTCCATTCAGGCACAGGTTATTAATCTGTTAAATGAATTACGTGAAAAGTTTGGTCTGACCATTCTCTTCATTGCCCATGACCTTTCTGTCGTAAAGTATTTCTCCGACAGAATCGGTGTTATGTACTTTGGTAAGATGGTAGAGCTGGCAAGCTCCGACGAGTTATTTGCACATCCGCTGCATCCGTATACCCGTTCCCTGCTGTCTGCAATTCCTCTTCCGGACCCTGAGTACGAAAAGAAGAGAAAGAGAATTGTTTACAATCCTCTGGCAGAGCATGACTACTCTGTAGATAAGCCATCCTTGAGAGAAGTTTCTCCGGGACACTTTGTTCAGTGTAATGAAGCAGAGTATCAGGAAATTTTAAAGCAGTTAAATAAGTAATGATGAAGTTTCTGCGTAGCTGCATAGCGGTTACGCAGAAATTTAATTTGAGGTAAGTATGGACGAAAAAGAAACGGTGAAAACAGGGAAAAAAAAGATAGATAAGGTGAAATATCTGATAACAGGCATCATTTTTTTGGTAATTTCTCTTGCATTTATGTGGAATGACGGTATTTTTGAAAAAGAAAGTGTAAAAGAGGTAATGGGAAGTATCAGCAACGGCTTTTTTATTACAGGAGGATTGTTTGCCGGCGTGGGTGCACTGAGTTTTATTGGTTCCAAAGGTACGTATGACACCTTGTCCTATGGAGTGTCCAAAATCGGCATTCATCATCTGATTCCCGGAATGCCAAGGGAGGATGCGGAATCCTTTTATGATTATAAAGTGGCCAAGGACAAAAAAGGCAGAGTGTGGTTCCCAAATCTTTTCTTTATCGGTTTGGCGGGAATTCTTCTCAGTGTTGTTTTTGTTGTTCTCTATTCTTTTTTGTGATAACAAACGGTAAATAAGTATTGAATTTACGGGCAGATTGTGTTACAAACACTATAGGAAGTGTTTTACATAATCTGCTTTTTATTAAGGTTACTTAGGATGATAGAATAGGAGAATAACAACATGGGATTGATAACTTGTTCAAAATGCGGAAGAATATACGACTATGAGAAATATAACGGCATCTGTCCGAAATGTGCCAGATATAACAGAGAATCATCAGCAGCAAGGGAACATCAGGAGTACCATGATAAATATGATGGAGGATACAGCCATACTGCACAGGATGACCATCACTCCTATCACCAAAGGTATGATAATAATAAGAATCCTCACGCGAATCAGTTATCCGGAGTGCAGGAAACATTGCGTGAAGTTATGGGGGCAGACCATAAAGTAAATTTAGAAGTGCGTAATTCCGGGAACAAGATGGATAAAAAGGCAAAACTCATTATAGGTATCGTAATTGCCTTGATTTTTATTATCCCGATTTTTGGTCCTTTTTCATTTGTACTTCTTATTATCGGTGCTGCAATGTATGCAAAAAAAAGAAAGAAATAAAACAGAACAAACATTCGATTTTATCTTGACATTAAGAAAACGGCGTGGTAATATATAGACAAACAAACGTTCTATTATTAACCCGCCGTTCTTATATTTAGGCGGGCTGCTTTATGGGAGGCCGCTATGGATGTTATGGAAAAACTTCAAATACTGGCAGATTCAGCTAAATTCGATGTTGCCTGCACCTCCAGCGGTTCTAACCGTAAAGGTGTTGCAGGTGCCATCGGTAATTCCGTGGCTCCGGGCATTTGCCATACGTTTTCGGCGGATGGCAGGTGCATTTCACTTCTCAAAATTTTGTATACCAATCACTGTATTTTTGATTGTAAATATTGCATTAACCGTTCTTCTAATGATGTACAGCGGGTCAGCTTTACACCGGAAGAGGTGTGCCGCCTCACCATAGAGTTTTACCGCAGAAATTATATTGAAGGATTGTTTTTAAGTTCCGGCATCAATCATACTCCAAATGAAACCATGGCAGAAATTGTAGAAGCCCTCATGCTTCTGCGTGAAAAATATCATTTTAACGGTTATATCCATTGCAAAGCCATTCCGGGGGCAGACCCTGATTTGGTGGAGCTTGCCGGCTGGTATGCTGACCGAATGAGTGTTAACCTGGAGTTACCGACCACAGAAGGCTTGCGTGCCTTGGCACCCCATAAAAACCGGAAAAACATTTTGCTTCCTATGCGTCAAATTCAGGCCGGCATAGAAGAAAATATGCAGGCACTGGGCGTGAATGACAGCCGCGGCCGATACTGGTACACAGCAAGAGAACTGGGGCGCAAAGAAGAAAACGCCACCCTGTTGTTAAGAGAAAAATTACGGCAAAAAATAGCCCTGCAAGAGTATGTGCAGGAGAATACGATTTCTGAAAAAGAACAGAACAGCAAAACAGGCGCGCTACCGGCTGTTTTAAGGGAAGATACATCAAACACCGGGCTTCCGGGCTTGCATATGCAAAAAGAGGCTAAATGGGCAAATCAGAGCCATACAGGGCGGTTTGTACCCGCAGGTCAGTCTACGCAAATGATCATTGGTGCAACCGGTGAAAGCGACTACCAGATTTTAGCGGTATCCGAGGCATTATATAAAAGGTTTGATTTAAAGCGGGTGTTTTATTCTGCATTCATCCGTGTAAATGAAGATTCTGCTCTTCCGGTATTGCCGGGCGGTCCTCCGCTACGGCGGGAACACCGCTTGTATCAGGCGGATTGGCTGCTTCGCTATTACGGTTTTGAAGCTAACGAGCTGTTATCCGAGCAACAGCCAAATTTTAATGAGTTTTTAGATCCCAAATGCGATTGGGCACTGCGCCATCCGGAACAGTTTCCGGTAGAAGTAAACCACGCAGACTATTACACGCTGTTACGTGTTCCCGGCATCGGTGTCAAGTCTGCAAGACGTATTATACAAGCCAGAAAAACTGCCCGCCTGGATTTCAATGATTTAAAAAAGGTGGGTGTGGTACTGAAAAGGGCAATTTATTTTATTACCTGCAGCGGTTCTTCTTATTACTCCTTAAAATTATCAGAGGGTATGATATTTCAAAATCTTTTATTGGCAGAAAAACCGCCAAAACAGGAAGATACCTGTTTTCAGCAGCTTACCCTGTTTGACGGAACTTACCGCGAGTTTTTACAGGAGTGTGGGTCTGCATGAAATATGTATTACAATGTGAAGACAGCATCGAGGGTATTTTCTCTGCTGTATATGCAGCCTGGGAATTAAAATACGGTCATGAAAATACCGAGTTACAGGTTCTCGGTTTTAAAAACAGCAATATCGAATTGTTTTGCAACTATATTTCGCTGGAGCCGGACGCGGAAAAAGCACAGAAGGTGTTAAATACGATACGCCGCATCTGCTCTGATATGGTATATGAAGCCTTATTCCGTGTAGCCTGTTCCGATGCGGCAGACAAAGCAGATGCCATTTACCGTTATATCCAAACCGCTTTGCGGATGGGAAGCAAAGTGCGAAATCATTTAACAGACCCTGCGGTAGTCCGTGTCATGGAGCTTTCCAGGGCCGTTGGTAATGCAGAACATCACTATTTGGGATTTCTTCGCTTTATAGAAATTCCGAGTAACATTTTACTTGCCAGATTTGCACCAAAGCCAAGGCTTACGGAGCTAATTATTCCCCATTTTGTTGACCGCTTTCCGGAGGAACGTTTTGTAATTTGGGACACGGTGCGCAATGAGGCAGGAGTTCATGTCCCGGGGCAAACTTATCTTATGATGAAACTCACAGAAGGGCAGGTTGCCATGCTTCAACAATATGCAGAAGATAATATGGAGGCAGAGCAACTGTGGAAAACCTTTGTGGATAATATCAGCATTAAAGAGCGGGAAAACAAAAAACTGCAACAAAACAATATTCCGTTGCATTTCAGAACCTATATGCCGGAATTCCAACACAGCGGATTACCCAAAGCTACTTTACAGAAAGGGGAAGAACATGGAGAATAAAAAATATAAGTTTACCAGGTTTCAGGTCAAGGCAGTCGTGTTTGATATTCAGGAAGAATGCAAACAGTTAAAACAGGACCTGGCGGAATCCGGTATAGCCATTGTTGTTCCCTTTTTTGGACTGCAGGTGGAACAAACCATAAAAGAAATTTTATCCGGAACCGGCGTTCAGTTTAATGAGTGCCTGTTTCTTACCAATCATCAGCAACATGCCAAACTTGCATCCGAACTTGGCATGGCGGTTGCCGGCTGTATGGAAGGTCATTTTGAAGTGCCTAAGGCAGTAACACTGCTGGAAGACCCATCAGAAGTATCGGTGAATTATCTGAATCAGGTGTATTGTCATGCGGTGAGGATTCCGGCTACCATTGCGGAAACGCAACGCTGTTTTATCAGGGAAATGACGGCAGAGGATATGGATTCTCTGTACGAAATATTAACGGAAGAAGAAACAGCAAAGTATCTTCCGGCCAAAGCGGGAACCAAAGAAGAGGAGTTGGAAAAACTGATTTCTTATGTATCCTGTGTGTATTCTTTTTTTGGCTATGGTTACTGGGGCGTTTTTTCCAAAGAAAACGGAGAACTCATCGGCAGGGCAGGATTCAAAGAAGGAGAATTTCCTTTGGAAGCAGGGTATGTTGTGAAGCGTTCTTATTGGAATCAAGGTTATGCAACAGAAGTACTGAAAGAATTAGTGCAGTATGCAAAAGAAGAACTGGACTGTACACAAATCTATGCAAATATTGATGAAAGAAACACGGCATCCCTGCGGGTTGCAGAAAAATGCGGTGTAATATGTAATAGGCTCAGAATATAATTCCGGGCCTATTTTTGTTTGACTACTGGCCGTTGGTTCCGGTACCGGTAGTATCAGTGCCGTTGGTATCATTACCTGTCATACCGTCACCAATGTCATTTACGGCATCGCCTACACCGTCAATAACATCCTCAGTGCCGTTGATGATGCCGTCACCGACATCTTCCACGCCATCTAAAATGCCGTCGCCGACATTGTCAGGAGCAGTGGTTGGAGCAAGGGTAGGAGTAGGCGTGGTGGTGGTATAGTTCTGGGTTCTGTCAGTAACAGAGTTGTTATTATTTCCGTCCTTATCTCTGCCGCAAGCGCCTAAGCCACAAACCAGTAAACAGCAAAGGGCAAGAATGTAAATTCTTTGCTTTTTCATAAAGCACCTCCTATAGGAAAATATTGTTTTGACGATAATTTCGTCTGTATGTAGTATTTGCGTCAGAGAAAATGTTATGCATGGAAAGAATAGTGACAGATGGATTTTTTTTTGGTACAATAAGTACGGATTTTGTTTTATGATTTTGGGAGGAAACAAAAATATGGAAATTGAACGTAAATTTACAATAAAAACAATGCCGGAAAATTTGGAACGGTATGAAAAAAAAGAGATTGAACAGGCATATTTATGCAGTAAACCGACCATTCGGATCAGAAAAAGCAATGAAAACTATATTTTAACCTATAAATCCAGACTGGGGCTTGATTTGCCGGAAACCATAACATCAAGAACCTGTGAGGAAGTGGAATTACCGCTTTCAAAAAAGGCATATGAGCATTTAAAGGAAAAATCAGACGGAAATGTTATTTCCAAAACCAGATACCTGATTCCGATTGATGCAACCCACAAAATTGAGCTGGATGTATTTCACGGCAGTCTGGAAGGGCTTGTTTTTGCAGAAGTGGAATTCGCCAGTGAAGAGGAATCCGCAGCTTATCAGATGCCGGACTGGTTTTTGGAAGATGTGACCTTCGACAAGCGCTACCGGAATTCGTTCTTATCACAGTTTTCCGGGTTGGAAGAACTGCGTGCCTGGAAGGGAAATCCGCTGGAGACAAATGAACAGGACTAGTATAGTATCGGTAAAGAATGGAGAATAAGGCGAACATGAAAAAAGGTGAAGAATACATCGGCGTGGTTGTGCGCACCGAGTTTCCGAATAAAGGAATTGTAGAACTGGAAGACAGAAAAATCATTGTGAAGAATACGGTGCCTGGACAAAAAGTCCGCTTCCGCATTGCAAAGTTAAAGCAGGGGAAAGGTGAAGGAACGCTGCTTGAGGTGGTAGAACCTGCGGTAAATGAATTACCGCAACCGGCTTGTCCGCATTTTGGAATTTGCGGGGGCTGTGTGTACCAGATGCTGCCGTATGAAGAGCAGTTGGCGCTGAAGGAAAAGCAGGTCCGTGCCCTTCTTACTCCGGTGGCGGGAGAGTATGAATTTCTCGGTATCAAGGGTAGTCCGAAGTTTGCGGAATACAGAAATAAAATGGAATTTTCCTTTGGGGATGAAGTGAAAGGCGGCGAACTGATGCTGGGACTTCATAAAAGGGGAAGTTTTTATGATATTGTGGATGTAAGGAATTGTACCCTGGTGCATCCGGATTTCAGAAAAATTCTGGTTTGTGTGTTGGAGTTTTGCAGAGAACAGAATTTGCCGTATTATCACAAAATGAGCCATGAAGGCTATTTACGCCATTTGTTAGTCCGCCGTGCGGAAAAAACAGGAGAGATCCTGGTGAATTTAGTCACAACATCCCAAATGGCAGTGGACATGCAACCTTTAAAGGAGCGTTTACTGGCCCTTCCTCTTAATGGAAGCTTTGCGGGAATTATTCACAGTATTAATGATGGTTTGGCAGACGTGGTCCGCAGTGAAGAAACCCATCTTTTATACGGCAAAGAATATTTTTATGAAGAGATTTTAGGCCTGCGGTTTAAGATTTCCACCTACTCCTTTTTCCAGACCAATTCCCTGGGAGCAGAGGTGCTTTACAGCCAGGCAAGAGATTTTATCGGCATGGGAAGCCGTAAGGTAGTGTTTGATTTATACAGCGGTACCGGAACGATTGCCCAGCTGATGGCTCCGGCAGCGGAAAAGGTCATTGGTGTGGAAATTATTGAAGAAGCAGTGGAAGCGGCAAAAGAAAACGCAGCCGGTAACGGTCTTACTAATTGTGATTTTATTGCAGGTGATGTATTAAAGGTATTGGATACCATTGAAGAAAAGCCGGAGTACATTATTTTAGACCCACCCCGGGACGGCATACATCCGAAGGCGCTGCAAAAAATCATTGCGTACGGTGTGGAAAGAATGGTATACATTTCCTGTAAACCAACCAGCCTGGCAAGAGACTTAGAAGCACTGACAGCGGGTGGCTACAAGGTGGAAAAGGTGGCATGCGTGGATATGTTTCCGCAAACTGCCCAGGTAGAGACGGTGTGCTTATTGAAAAAAGAGAAAATGTAACCTCTTACAAAAAGTAATGTAAGTTATGAAAGAAAAGACGAGTATGCTTAAAAAAGCACCTCGTCTTTTCTTAATCCTTTTAGTGAAAAGTACCAAAAACAAGACTCGAATTTCGTCAAATATAGAGAAATTGACTTTATATATACGAAAATTGCAATGTAAGCATTTACGAAAAAGAGAAAATATGGTAAACTCTAAAGTAACTTGTGGGACTTGTGCGCCCTTCTGGCAGAGGGAGATAGTACCACGGTAAAATTTCATCCGCAAAGCGGATAGATAGGAGCGGGCATAATGAGAAAATTATGGAAAAAAGTACTTGCAGGCCTTTTGGTTGCAGGTATGATGCTGACACCTGTGGCAGGTCGCGGCATCGAAGTGGCATTCGCTGCAGAAGCGGCGACAGGTTCCGTTGTTTATGATTTTACAGACGGTTCCATTATCCCTACCGATACCAACGGTAAGTCTGATGTTACATCCGGCAACCTGACGGTTAAGGTTGGCACACAGAATGCGTACGTATATAACGGCGCACAGCACGGTGTAGAATTTAAGGTTGGCAATACCATCGAAATCAAGGTAGACGGTCCTACCAAGATTGAAGTTGGTGACTGCCAGTATTCCGGTAATGATACACTTACAATGACAAGTGCTGATGGTACCTGGACACAGACAGCAGATGCTAAGAAGGGTTGCCAGCACAATGACGGCAGTGTGGTTGTATTCGAATACGAGGGCGGAGCAAACACCTTAGTTCTTGGCTTTGAAGCAAAGTGTTATATCCCAAAGATTACCACAACACCTATTAAGACAAGAGATTTAACTCCTGTTACTTATGACTTTACAGACGGTTCTATTATCCCTACTGATACAGACGGTAAGTCTAACGTTACTTCCGGTAATCTGACAGTAAAGGTTGGTACACAGAATGCGTACAAGTACAATGGCGCACAGCACGGTGTAGAATTTAAGGTTGGCAATACCATTGAAATCAAGGTAGACGGTCCTGCTAAGATTGAAGTGGGTGACTGTCAGTATTCCGGTAATGATACACTTACAATGACAAGTGCTGACGGTGCATGGACACAGACAGCAGATGCCAAGAAGGGCTGCCAGCATAATGACGGCAGTGTTGTTGCTTTTGAGTATCAGGGCGGAGCAAACACCTTGATTCTGGGATTTGAAGCAAAGTGTTATATTCCAAAGATTACAGTAACACCTGTAGCAGCAACCGTTGTTGGTGAAGCTGAAAGCTTTACATTTATGTATGATGAACAGGCTGTTGACGGTGTTGTTGCAACCGGTCTTTATAAGTTTGCAGACAGTGAACTTCTCTTGGCCGGCGAAACCGTAAATGGTGTTATTACACAGTACACAGTGAAGAGCGGTAAGACCATCACAGTAAATGGTAAGACATATGATACTTATACATCCGGTAAGAGACATGCGGATGTTAACAACATCTTTACACTTCCGGGCGAAGGCGATGGCTGTTTAACAGTATTCAAGCCTGCTGATAAGGGTATGATGACGGTATATTTCAACTCCACTTCCTTCATCAGAGTTCACGATTTCAATAACGACGGAACCAAGAACGGTTACGTTGATGCTGAAGTAGGACTTACAGAATATTCCTTTGAAGTAAAACCTGGTCATACTTACGTAATGTCTACCACAGGTAAGACTAATAACATGTTCTACGGCGGTTACAGCTATGTTGTTGATGAAAAGGTAAGCGTACCTGTAACAGTAACTAATGTTGATGCAACTGTTTCTGATACATTAAAGATTGAACTTGTGGATGCACAGCTGGGCGGTAAGCCTATCGCACTTAATACAGCCGGTGCAACACTTGAACTTTTAAAGGGTCACACCTATAAGGTATCTACCAATGACGGTGGTGTTAAGGCACTCATCGGTGAGGCTGATACATTTGTTGCTGCAGAGAGCGGCGTAACAATTACACTGAACAATGTTCCTGACCTTACCCTCACCGGTAAGATTGTAGGAACAGATGCTTCCGCTGTTACAAAGCTTACATTTACTAACATGGTTAACGGCACAGCATATGAAGCAACTCTGAAAGACGGTACCTATACTGTTTCCTTAAAGCCGGGTGAATATAACACTAGTGTTGTAACAACAAACGGTGGTGTTACATTCGACAGAGTATCTGTAAAAGAAAATGTTGAAAATACAAATGATGTATATGTAGAAGTTGCTGATTTAACAGCAAAGAGAGAAATCTCTTATACAGATATTGCAAATCTTGAAAAGACCGGTTCCGTTGCAGTAGAAAACGGAAAGGCTCATTGTGTTGGCCGTGCAGGTGACACAGTGATTGTTCCGATTAGCGGAAAGTCCAAGATTGTTGTAAACGCTTATTATGCAGCTGATTTCACAATGAATGGCGAGCAGATGATTTGTAATTCCGGAACAACATCCACAATTGATGCTTATGAGCAGATTGTAGACAGCGATGTTACCATTACATTTAACGGTACTTCTTATCTGACAAGCATTGTGGTACTTCCACTTGTTGAGTTCAAGAGTGAAATCAACGTACCTGGTGATTATGCTACATTAAACGAAGCTTCCGATGCTATTCTTGCTATGACAGACAGACCGGAAGGTGAAGCCGGCAGAGTAACCATCAACCTGAAAGCAGACCTCTTTGAACAGGTTGTTATGAATGCTCCGTATGTTACTCTTAAGGGTAACGGTCATACCATTTCCTGGTACTATGGTGTTGGTACACTTTACTACTCCGTAGATCCTGGCACAGGTCTTTACAATAAGAGACTTGCTATGGATAAGTATTCCTATGCAGAAGGTAACGGAAACCTTTGGGGTGGTGTGTTCATCGTAAGAGGTGACAACTTCATCGCAGAAGATACTACATTCTTAAATACTTATAACTACTATTTAACAGATGCAGAAAAGTCTGATATCGCAGGCACTGCTTTAGCTACAGACAGACTTGCAGAAGGTGCTGACGTAGCGGCTTATGCATACAAGGAAAGATCCAATGCTTTTTATATTGAGGCAAACAACATTGAAGTATATAACTGTAAGATTCTTTCTTCCCAGGATACCCTTGGTAGAAACGGTTCTGCGAATATCGGATACCATGTATACTTCAAGGATTGTGTAATCGGTGGTAATACCGACTACATCTGTGGTGAATTTGCAGCTGTATTTGATAACTGTGAATTACAGTGGAAGACATTTGCCAACGACGCAAACAACAATGCTAAGGTTGGTTACATTGTAGCTCCTAAGACAAGCCCATATGTATTCAGAAATTGTACTATTACAACAGATGGTAACGAAGGTGATGCAATAGTTCTCGGTAAGTTAGGTAGAACATGGGGTGCAAATTCCAATGCTTCCTACATTAACGTTGAAACCAATGGTTTAATCGATGCTACCGGTTGGGGTGAAATGAACAGCGGTGATATGGTAACAGCTGTATTTAACGAGTACAATGTAACAAGCAATGGTGAAGCATATGCTTCCACAGCAGCTACCAATCATGACCTGTCTGCAGTTGTAAGCTATTTTGATACCGCAGCAGTAAGTGTTGCAGATACCGTACTTGGCTCCTGGACTCCGGTTCGTTATGAATCCGTTGAGCTGGAAGGCGTTGAAATGACAAAGGACGGCAGAGCAGTTTTACCTGGCGAAACAGTTTACACTGTAAAGAAGGGTGATTTCTTATGGAAGATTGCTAAGGAATTACTTGGCAACGGTGCTAAATATAAAGAATTACTTGTTAGAAACAGTGATATTATTAAAAAGGCAGAGTTGATTTTCCCTGGTCAGCAAATCATTGTTCCTGTAGCAGGAACCGTAGTAGCTCCTGAGAAGGAAGAAACAAAGGCGGAAGGCGCTAAGGCAGAAGACGTAGTAGTTGATCTTTCTGCAGGCTTATTAGCAAATGTTGACTATAACGGAATCTCTGTTTTAGATAACATGTCTGTTAAGGATGGCTACACTTTCCCGGATGGCACTGCATATACAGCAAGTGTACAGGGTAGTGTAAATCCAAGTCCAAAGAATGGCGATATTCCTACCGAAGGTGCAGCTGTTAAGGTTTCTCCTGCAGCAGATTGTACATTCAAGGTTGCATTTAAGTTAGGTAACGGCAAGTCCTATCATTTCGTAGACGGAGATAAGAACATTATTGATACTTATGCAAATGAAGGCAGTGAGTCCGAATACTTAACAAAGGAATACAAGTTAGAGGGCGGCAAGACCTATTACTTCTATGGTAACGGTACCAAGCTTCCTCTTTACTACCTTGGTTTAGACTATTAATAAAATAAGCAATAATTTATCGGAGAGGCCCGCTTGAAAAAGCGGGCTTCTTCTATGTAAAAAACACGGACAACCAATTTTTTTGATTTTGTGCAAATCTTTGGATTTCCTTATTTTCAGGGCATTTTTTCTGTGAAAAATGCCAGTGTAAGCATTTACAGAAACCAAAAAATATGGTAGAATATGAAACATGAAAAAATTATTTTTCGAATGTTTCGGGCAGACGGAAACTGTCCGTGACAAGAAAGGAGCAATATGAAAAACAAAACAAGAAAGCTGATTTCTTCCGTTCTTGCTTTTGTGTTAAGTATCTGCATGATGCTTCCTGTAATGGGCGGTGTTACCCTTGTGGCAGAAGCAGCAGACAGTCAGGTTCTTAATGTAAGCGAGATGGAGGCAGGTGACATTACCGAAGTGACCTCTTACGGTTATTTCTCGGTATCTGCAAATGCAGATAAAAAGGTTACCATCGATGAGAATAAGAAAACAGGTGATAATGGTATCGAATTTACCAAGAGATTAAAGCTTGGTGGTTCCGGTTCCTTGGAAGCAAGAAATGTTTTCTTTACCACAAGCGGTGCGGCAACCGTAACCGTATATGCCATGAGTTCTTCCAGCGGTGAAGACAGACCATTATTATTCATGTCTGCCGACGGAACTGAACTGGGTCGCGGTACAGCATACGGTGCTCCTGCAGATAATATTATTCCTGCCATTACATTTGAGGTAAGTGCGGCAGGCACCTATTATCTCTGGTCCGAGAAGAGCGGTATCAACATTTATTCTGTTGAGGTAACAGAAAAGGCTGCAGCTTCTGCAGGTGGCGCAGGCAAGACCATGTCCATGAATGTGAGTGACTTGGATGCAGCTACTATTACAGAGGTAACAAGCTATGGTGACTTCACTGTGGCGGCAAATGCAGAAAAAACAGTAGTGATTGACGATAACAAGAAGACTGGCGACAATGGTGTGGAATTCACCAAGAGAATGAAGCTTGGCGGTTCCGGTTCTGCAGAGCTTAGAAGTGTTTCCTTCACTACAAGCGGAGCAGCCAGCGTTACTGTATATGCTATGAGTTCTTCCAGTGGCGAAGACAGACCAATGTTATTAGTTAGTGCGGATGGTACAGAAATCGGAAGAGGCACAGCATATGGTGCTCCTGCAGACAATATCATTCCGGCTATTACATACGAAGTAACAGCAGCAGGTACTTACTACCTGTGGTCCGAAAAGAGCGGCATCAATATTTATGCGATTGAAGTTAAGGAAGCAGGCGGCGCAGCTGCAGCTCCTAGTGTGTTAAATATCAGCGAATTAGATGCGGCAACTATCACAGAGTTTACTACATACGGTGATTTCTCCGTAGCAGCAAGCGCAGATAAAAACGTTGTTATTGATGACAATAAGAAGACCGGCGACAACGGTACAGAATTTTCCAAGAGAATGAAGCTTGGCGGTTCCGGTTCCGTGGAACTTAGAAATATCTCCTTCACTACAAGTGGCGCAGCAACTGTTAATGTATATGCCATGAGTTCTTCCAGTGGCGAAGACAGACCATTATTATTGGTTGGTGCTGAAGGTGAAGTGGGTCGCGGTACTGCATACGGTGCTCCGGCAGACGGTATCATTCCTGTAATCACTTTTGAAGTAACAGCAGCAGGTACCTACTACTTATGGTCCGAAAAGAGCGGTATCAACGTATACTACGTAGAAGTTGTTCCGGAAGGCGGCGCAGTAGCAGAAACCAACAGAGCAGCATGGAATACGGTTACAGCTCCTGTACTTGGTGAGCCATCCGTAGAAAACGGAACAATCAAGGTTCCTTACACTATGTTAATCGGTCCTGCAACCGACGGTTGTGACAGATTATATATTTACATGTATGATGCAGCAGGCAATGAAGTAGAAAAGGTTACCATGGCAGTTCAGGCTACAGCAGGTACTGCAGAATTTGCTCCTGCAGCATCCGGAGACTACACCTTCAAGTGTGAAGCCATGAGAACAGATGAAACAACTACTTTAGCAGGTAATGAGGTTGCGGTAAAGGGTTATGTTCTTCCTTTAACCACTCCAGTAATTTCCAGCGCAACCAGCAAGGGTAACGGTACCGTAAGCGTAGTATGGTTACCTGTTGTTGAAGCTGAGAACTACACAGTTACTTATCATGAAGTTGGCAGCGATGCAGTTGCAGTGGCAGGACAGACAGATGCAACAGAATTTCTTGTAACAGGTCTTACTGTTGGAACAAGATATGTGTTTGAAGTTGTTGCAAACAGAGGTACTGATGCTTCTGCAGCCGGTTCCTTAGAAGCAACTGCTACTCAGGATGCACAGCGTGAATGGTCCTTCTCTACCTGGGGTTCCAGTACCAATACTACAGATAACTGGTACGAAGGCAATGTAAACGACGGTTCCGTAACCGTAGCATCCTTAAACGGTAAGGGTAAGATTGTTCCTGGTTCCACCGACGGTCTTGCTTTCTACTATACAGCCATTGACCCTGAAAAGGAAAACTTTAAGTTAACCGCAACCCTTACTGTTGACGAATGGACCTTCTCCAATGGTCAGGACGGTTTCGGTATGATGGTTGCCGATGCGGTAGGCCCTCACGGTGATTCCTCTGCATTCTGGAATAACTACTTCTCCGCAGTAGTATCCAAGGTAGAATACTGGTACGACTATGAGAAGCAGGAAATCGTAACCGGCGACACCGGTACAGCAAACAAGATTTCCATGAAGCTTGGTGTCGGTTCCCAGGAGAAGCGCGGTGTAACTGCAGCTAACATTGCAGACGGCACTATCGTTTCCAATACAGCTGATTTGTTTATCACAAATACAGAAACTTTGGAATTAAGCCAGAGATTCGCAGCAGGTACCTACAATATCGTTGGTAACTACAAGAACGAAACAAAGCCTACCGGTACTCTTGGTGAAAGAGCACTTGTAACCGAGTTCAAGTTCACAATTGAAAGAAACAACACAGGTTACTATGTAACCTATCATGACCCTAAGACAGGGGAAGATTTTACCCGCAGATTCTACGATATCGAAAGAACTGCATTAACACAGATTGACCCTGATAACATCTACGTTGGTTTCTATGCAGCAAGAAATGCAAAGATTACCGTAACAGATGTTGTTCTTACAACTTCTGACCCAGCAACCGATGCACCGGCAGAAGCAAGAGAAATTACATACTATGCACCTGAGTTAGCAGTAAACTCTGCAGAAACTACAGGTAACGATGATTACACCTTAAATATTTACACCAATGCAAACGGTGTTATCGATGTTAAGGGTAATAACGGTGAAGTTTTCGCAGAGGGCGTTAAGGCAACTGCAGAAACTTATACTCATATCACAGTAGAAGACCTGCCAACCGGATTAACCAATTTCCGTATTTTCTTTACTCCGGATGCAGACTTCAAGTTCAGCGAATACGAAATGCTTTCTACTTATGATACTACCGAAATCCAGTGGGCAGTTTCCAAGAAGGTATTCGATATGAACGTAATCTACGTTGCTCCAAACGTAGACCCAAGCTTTACCGGTAAGGGTACCAAGGATAACCCGACCGACTTAAACAATGCTATGGAATATGCAAAGGAAGGTCAGATTATCGTACTTGCAGAAGGTACATATAAAGACTTCTTAAGCACCATCACCGTAGGCCGCGGCAACGACGGTACAGCTGAAAATCCAATCATCCTCATGGCTGATCCGGAAGCAAAGACCCGTCCGGTGCTTGACTTCGATAAGAAGGGCTCCGGTATGACGATTGCCGGTAATTACTGGATTTTAGACGGTTTTGATGTAACAAATTCCAAGGATTCCAGTAAGGGTATTACCATTTCCGGCAGCAACTGTATCATCCAGAATGTAAATACTTATAAGAACGGTAACTCCGGTATCAATATCGGTAGATGGAAGGGTCAGGACCTTTGGAACGAATGGCCATCCAACAACTTAGTACTTAACTGTACTTCCTGGGACAATGCAGACGTTGGTTACGAAGATGCCGACGGTTTCGCATGTAAGTTAACAGTTGCGGATAATAACGTATTTGATGGTTGTATCGCGCACAACAATGCCGATGACGGTTGGGATTTATTCGGTAAGATTGAAACCGGTTCCATTGGTTCTGTAGTGATTAAGAACTCTATCGCTTACGGCAACGGTTATATGTCCGACGGTACTAACGCAGGTAACGGTAACGGCTTCAAGATGGGCGGCGACAGCTTACCTGGTAACCATAAGTTATACAACAGCTTTGCTTTTGATAATAAGGCAAAGGGTCTTGACAGTAACTCCGGTCCGAATATTGAGCTTTACAATTGTACTACCTTCAACAACGGTGGCTCCAACGTAGCTCTTTATACAAATGACCGTCCGGATACCGCATATGTGGTTGACGGTGTTGTTTCCTTCCGTACCAAGGCTATGGATGTATCTGAAAACTTCAAGTTAAAGGGTACACAGGATCAGTCCAAGGTTTACGGCGTAAACAACTACTTCTATGACACAGCAGCTCAGACCGGTGCAAATACCGAAGGCAAGAAGGTAGATGCTTCCTGGTTCGTAAATACCGATACTGCAACTGAAATCACCAGAAATGCTGACGGTACCATCAATATGAACGGTCTCCTTCAGTTAACTGATGCGGCTGCAGCAGGCAGCGGTGCAGTTATGGGCGGCACACCAAACACTGATTACAGTGTAAGACTGGCAGCTCTTCAGGCTGAGGATGCCAAGAAGGCAGAAGCAGAAGCAGAAGTAACCGTGGCTCCGGAAGCTACCGTAGCTCCAACTACAACACCTGCTGATGATACCGTAGATGCTCCGGCAGAAGGCGGTAACGGTGGTATTATCATTGCAGTAGTAGCAGTGGTAGTGCTTCTTTGCGGCGGCGGTGCATTCTTCTTAATGAAGAAAAAAGGTACTAAGAAATAAGTAAGATCAATGGAGGAGGTCTTTGCCCCGGTAAAACGGGGCGGGACCTCCCTTTTTCTTTGAGGAATGTGCCTGAAACAAGCGTTTTGTATATACTGTAGAAAAAATATAAAAAATTTTAAAAATTCTTGTTGACAAAATTTCTTTTATGGTGTATTATATGTTTGTGCTTGAGAGACAGTACAATATGCGCGAGTGGCTCAGTTGGTGGAGCGCGACCTTGCCAAGGTCGAGGCCGCGGGTTCGAGTCCCGTCTCGCGCTCTTGAGAAAGCGAAAGACCGATACGAAAGTATCGGTCTTTTTGCTTTCTCAAGAACACGAGACGGCTGAAGACAAGCCGCTCGGCAACCTCCTCATAGAATACTGCTATTCATTGTATTTGGCGGAGGTTGGAACGAAATGCGACTGCATTTCGTTTGTTCGACTGTCCCGTCTCGCGCTCGAACGGTTCGAGGTCTCGCCGACCGAGCAGACACAAGACGGATAATAAGCGACACGCCCGGCAACCTCCTCATAAAATATCGGATTTTTAATACATTTCTAATCTGCCTTTAATTGAATGGAAATACTGCATATGATAGAATCTTTATAAGAAATAACAAGGGAGAGCATCATTATGTCGAAGAAGTTATGGAATAAGGATTTTATTTTATTGTTGCAGGGGAGTACGGTTAGTGTTATCGGTGATTTGATGTACAGTGTCGCTATCGGTTACTGGGTGTTTGAACAGACCGGTTCCAGTAGTCTGATGGGCATCATGACATCCATTTCGATGTTTGTTACTATGTTTTTATCGCCGTTTACCGGAAGCATTATTGATAAGTGCAACCGCAAGTGGGTGCTGGTTGGTATGGATTTGCTTCAAAGTGCAGTTATGCTGACCATTGGTATTTTTGCCTATATGGATAAATTGAATGTTCCGGGGGTACTGATAGCGGCGTTTTTGGCTGCCCTTGGCAGTGTGTTTTATTCTCCGGCGGTCAGTACGTTAATGATTGATATCATTCCTGACGATGATATGGTGCGTGGACAATCCATTTTTTCGGGAATCAATTCCCTGGTTAACATGGTAGGAACGGCGTTCAGCGGCGTGATGGTAGCAT
Organism: Lachnospiraceae bacterium; assembly: GCA_045531955.1. Lineage (GTDB taxonomy): Bacteria > Bacillota > Clostridia > Lachnospirales > Lachnospiraceae > SIG299. The sequence continues at coordinate 80,048 of JAZSFC010000051.1, forward strand.
TTCTGGGAGTTCCGTTTATTGTGGTTCTTAATGGTCTGAGTAATTTGTATTCCGCAGTTTCAGAGATGTTTATTCATGTTCCTCAAACCGTACAGCAGGGAACGAAAGTATCGGTGAAGAATGTTCTAAAAGATTCCAAAGCAGCGGTAAAGGAGATTTTTTCGAATCCGTGTTTAAGGGTGTTTGTACCATGTGCATTGATTCTGAATCTTCTGGCTGCGGGTCCCTTAGCACTTTTGTTGCCGTTTTGTATGGAAAAGGGATTCACCGTGGATATGTACGGATATCTGATGTCTGCCTGGACAGCAGCATGTGTGATTTGTACATTACTGTTAGGCGTGGTAAAACTGAAACCTAAGACACGGTTCTTTGTTATGGCGGTGGGATTTTGCGCTTCAGGTATATTTTTGATTTTGGGCTATTTGTCTACAGGTTTTCTGTTGATGTGTGGTCTGGCTTTTATAGGAGCCTTCTTGAACTGCGCCGGCAATACGGTTTTCAACGCTTCGCTGATGCTGGCGCTGCCGGAGGAAAACAGAGGGGCAATTCTGGGATTCATTCAGTCTGCTTCTGTGGGCGGAACGGCATTGTCTACAGTGTTATATGGTGTATTGGGTGATTTGTTCCCGTTGTACATAGTATTTACCATTGGTACCGTTCTCTCGTTGATTCCGATGTTATATATGTGCGGTCACCCGAAAACAAAGGAATTTATTATTTCACACTAATATGAATAAAAACAGGAGCAAGTGAGGATAGCTCACATTGCTCCTGTTTTTCATTGATTATTTTGATTCTATAATAACATCATCCCCGGCGATTCCTTTTAAGATATCCAGGATTTCTTTTTCATCATAGTAAGCGGCACGGATGGTAACCCGGTCACCTTCGTATAACCGCTGTTCTCCATCATCCATTTCTTCCAAAACATCACTGCCGGCATGGGAAATGCTTTCAATGACAGAAGCATGCGGCCACATAATGTCACGGACTGCTTTTCCGACGGCAAAGTCATTTGGAGAAACAATCAGCGTGAAACGGGAGATTTTCATTTCTTTGCCGTGATGATAAGCTTCGGTCATTTCCTCCAGGGCTTTGTCGTAGAACGGAGTCTGGTTGAAGAGTTCTGTAATCAGACTGACTATAAATACCACAAGGGCAACATAAAACAGTCCGGTAAACTGCCCGGAGAGCTCCACAAACAGCACGGATGCGGTAAGCGGAGCACGTAAGGTTCCGCCGATAAAGGCACACATACCAAGAAAAATTATAAGGGTTGACAGTTCAGCAGGCATACCAAGGAGTAATAAAAGTTTATTGCTTAGTGCAGCTGCCAGAACACCGATGGCCAGAGTTGGAATAAAGATGCCGCCGGTGGCACCGCTGTCGGTAACTAAAAGCATCATCACCAAACGGATGATAAACAGGGCAAGCAGAAGCAGTGTACCTGTATTATGTTCTAAAATATGTACAATCATGTGATGGCCGCTGTAGGTGCCATCAGCAAGAAACAGGCAAAGGATACCGGCTAAAACGAAGGTAACCATAAGCTTTACCGGAACAGGTCCTTTTTTTCCACGGCCGGTGAAACGGCGGAAGAACAGGATAGAACCGTCAAATATCGCTACTGCAATAGAAATAAGAACTCCCAGTAAAATGAGATATCCTGCATGGGAAAGCTCAAAGGCAGGCAAGTTTTCCAAAGTAAAGAGCGCCGGATTCATATGGAACGCATTACAAAGCAGGTGATTGGCTCCGGTGGCAGAAATAACAGCCATGGAAACGGTAAGTACCAGCATCGGAGAAAAACGCTTATGAATTTCTTCCAAAGCAAACAAAATACCGGAAAGAGGTGCTCCGGTAGCAACGGCAAAACCTGCTCCCGCACCGCCGGTCATAACATAGCGGTTCCAGGCAATTTGTTTGCGGGAAGCTTTTCCGGACATACATCCGATGGAAGTACCGATAAGTACGGCCGGACCTTCGCTGCCGCAAGGCAGACCGGCAAAAAAACTAATCATACTGCCAAAGAAGGTTGCCAGAAGGGTTTTTGCCCAGCGGAAAGGTAAAATACCGCGCAAGATTCCTTCGCTTCGCGGGATGCCGCCGCCCTTACATTCCGGAACAGCTTTATGAAGGAGTGACATAAGATAAGCCAGACCGATTAATACGGCAAATACAAGCAAAATGGTCCAAATGGAGTTTTTTGCTTCCTGATACAAAAAGCGGGAAAAATGCTCTGCTTTGCCGGCAAGAAATTTAAATAAAAAGATTGTACCGCCGGTTAGGACTCCGGTGAGAATACCGTAGCCAATACACGGCAAAATGTTTGTTAGATAGGCATTGTAATTCTTTTGTTTCACGAAGGAAACCTCCTTTTGCGTCATCGTTTTTATCTTTTCAAAACTTTTTCAAATATCAGTCCGGAAACAAACCAGGCCGGAGCATAATCCAGACGGATGAGTCCCTTGTAATTATATTTTGCTTTACTGTAGTCCCAGGGACAGGATTTATGTTTTTTTAATATTGAACCGCTGACAAATTCCCCGGTGAAAATCAGCATAGTATAAAGAATTCCCCGGACGACGGTTGGTACACCGGCAAGCAGTCTGCTGATGGGGGCGAATAATGCTGCCATACCATAGATAGGAAACATCCAGACGGAAGTCTGGCAACGCAGGGTTTTGTCTTTATGACGGCGGATAGCATCCATACCGGTCCAAAAACATTCCATGCACCAGCCAATGGCTCCGCAGGTAATAAAGTTTTTCAAAAATTTAAGTAAATGCATGAAGAAACGTTCCTTCCGTTTAAGATAAACTTAGTATGGTAGGAACGTTTCTATTTTATGCTATTTACTTTGCATTTTCAACCTCAATTTTATCACCGTAAACAATATCGGAAATACTTACTGAGATAACAGCTCTAACGCGGTTTGTAAGGCATAGTCCGTACTGAGCGCCCGGACCTCGTTTCTTCCGGGATTACTAAACTGACAGGTTTTGGTAGTGAGTTCTCCGTTGATATAAAATCCGAAGCATACCATGCCCACCGGCTTTTTATCGGTGCCGCCGGAGGGACCTGCAATGCCGGAAACGGAGATTCCGACTTCGGAACCGGATTCTTTTGCTACTCCGGCAGCCATTTCTGCCACCACCGGTTCGCTGACGACACCATATTGTAAAATAGTGTCCTGCGAAACACCAAGGTATTTCATTTTTGCTTCGTTGGCATAGGTAACAAAGCTGACATTAAGTACTTTGGAAGCATTTGCCACATTGACAATACGGGAGGCAATCAGACCGCCGGTACAGGATTCCGCACAAGCGATATGCCAGCCTTTTTCTGTTAATTTATTTACCAATTGTTCTTCTAAGGTCATGCACATGGAGAGTCTCCTTTATTATAATATAATTTTTTCGGACAGTGATTAATGAATGCTGAGATTGGAAAACACCTCACCGAGTCCCGCCTGAATCAGTAAGTCTGCATTGTTATCATACGGGGTGGAGGATTTGTTAATCAGCACCAGATGGTTTCCCTGGAAATAGCGGATAAAGGAAGCTGCGGGATAAACGGACAGGGAGGTGCCGCCCACAATCAGTACATCCGCATGGGAAATCAGGGCAAGGGCTGTGTCGATATCGTTGTCTTTTAAGCTTTCTTCATACAATACGACATCCGGTTTTAGCATGCCGCCGCATTCACAAAGGGGTATCGGTTCGCTGCCAATCATGGCAGTAAGCGGATGAAATTTTTTGCATCTCATACAGTAATTGCGGTGGATGCTTCCGTGAAGCTCAATGACGTTTTTGCTTCCTCCGGCCTGATGCAGGCCATCGATGTTTTGGGTGATGACCCCGGAAAGCTTTCCGGCTTCTTCCAGTTTTGCAAGGAAGCGGTGTGTTATATTTGGCTCCACATTGGTGACTATCATTTTATCCCGGTAAAACTCATAAAATTCCTCCGGCTTTTGTACAAAAAAGCTGTGGCTTAAAATGGTTTCCGGATTGTATTTGTATTTTTGATGATACAGACCGTCAGCACTGCGGAAATCGGGGATACCGCTTTCTGTGCTGACACCGGCACCGCCAAAGAAGACGATGCGTTTGCCGTTATCAAGAATGGTTTGCAAAGCTTCAATTTTTTCTTTCAGTTCCGGGGTGATGTTTTGGTCCATATGGTAAGTCCTCCCTTTATAGTAAAGTATAGTATACACCGGTTATTTCTTCTGGATACGGTGTTTTTGCGGCTGGATAGTAAGCTCTGTTACGTTGACATGGTTGCCGCAGGAGAGAACATAGGAAACAGTATCCGCAATGTCCTCAGGAAACAGGCAGGCCGCTTCATCTGCAGTAAAATCCGCATTGCGGTACAAGTTGGTCTGTGTCATATCCGGAAGAAGGGTAGTTACTTTGATATTGTTTTTTCTGGCTTCTTCGAAAAGACTGTTTGCAAAACTGAGTAAACCCGCTTTGGTGGCGCCGTAAGCACAGCCATAGGTGTTGTTCTTCTTTGCAGTAACGGAAGAAAGGAAAATAATGTGTCCGCTTTTGCGTTGCTTCATAAAGCTGAGAAATTCCGTGGTAATCAGGATAGGGGCTTCCAGGTTTGTGCGGATTAACTGCTGTATATCACTTGGCTTAAGAGTTTCCTGTAAGCCGTACAGACCGATGCCGGCACTATGGATAAGTATATCCGGTGATGGCTGCGGCATACGGTTACTGATATCCTGCAATGTTTTTGCAAGAGCTTTTGTGTCCGTAATATCACAGGAAAAACGATGAAAGTTTTCCGGGTAGGAAAGGGATTCATCAAAAGTCCGGCCGATGCCGAATATTTCATAGCCCTCTCTGCTAAGACGAAGAGCAGTGGCAAGACCGATACCGGAGGATGCGCCGGTAAGCAATACGGTTTTCATAGGATTATTCTCCTCCGTTCCATACAAATATTTTTTCTTCCGGTAAATAGTGCAATAGCCGTTCTTTCAGATATTGTACCATTTCTTCGGATAAAGTTCCATAGTGGGATACTCCGTTTTCGGTAATATAAGGATATTGTACGATGGCACTGTCAGGCCGTTTCTTTCTCATGTTTTTCAGATATTCCGTGCTGATGCGGAATACGCCGATGCTGACGTCATATAAATCACCGGCAGAAATCAAGGAAAACACATTATCTACAAGAGTAGAATAAGACTCTTTCCAACCACCGTGGAAAATCATCGGGTCGAAGCAAAGGCGTACGGAAAAGCCGGCCTGTTTTGCCGCAGTAAGTGCTTTTAGGCGCAACGGCAGGGAAGCGGCACCGTGTTCCGTTGTTTGACACAGGTGCTCCGGAGAAAGGGTCCAGGCAAAAATAATCTGCTTTTGCAGGTTTCTGTTGTTTTGGTAAATAGCTGCCAGCGCTTCAAAAACAGCCGGATTTCCGGATTTTGTCCGGATTTCCAAGGTAAGGTCCGGGTGCGCAGCGGCAAAGGTAAGCCACCGGGACACAAAGGAAAAGGTGTGCTCCAGTGCAAGTAAATCCGTATCATAGGAAACACACAGATATACCGGGTGTTCTTTTAACAAAGCTTCCAATTCTGTAAAATAATCTTCCAAATTTACAAAAACCACCACGTGTCCGGACGGGTACATGCCCTGCAGATAGCAATAATCACAGTGATAAATACAGTTCATCATGCAGGAGGTATAGTAAAAGTGTTCGTTGCCAAAGCTTTGGCAGACCGGAGCCCCTTTGTAAAGCAAGGTGCCGGTTTTCTTTGCCAGAATCAGGGACGGTGCTTTTTTCTGTGCGGCAAAATCCTGATGGCTGCGGTTGAAAATATCTTTATAATGGTCAATCCCTATCGGGGTGGCGCAAAGACGTTTTTTCCAGTCATTGTTCCAAACTTCTTTTTCTGCATAGACCGTTGTAAAAAACGGTTGGTACATGGAAACTGCGGTTGGTGCCTGCGGTTTTGACAGAGGAACCGCTTCGTTTATTATCTGTTCCCGTAACCGCAACAGGTGGGGCATTGCCTGTTTCTTTCCACGGATGGAAAGATCCTCCAGGGAAATCAGAAATACTTTCAATAGTTTTGATAATGGTTTATTGTCCAGCTTTGCATAGAAAAGCAGACGTTCGTAGTCTTTACACATGGCCTCTGTCATGGGAAGCCGCTCTTTGACTGGAGCGGATAAAGAAAGTTCTTCTAATGACAGAGAAGGCACAGCTGCAAGGGTGTTACATAAAAAATCATGAAGCTGTTTTGCGAAAGCCAGGAGAGTATCCAGATGCGGTGCAAGAAGTAAATCCGGCTGGACCGGAGTTTCCTGCGGCTGTCCCGGAAGATCGGAAACTACTTTAAAGAAAAACATCCGGTCGGGAGAAACGTGAGGAAGTAGTGCCTGATACAGGGCAGAGGCTTCCATATCGATGAGTAAATTGTCTACAAGTGTAGAATTATCATGGCATACGGTTGCCGATGTAATAACTTCTCCAAGGCGGAACGAATGACGGTATAGTAAATCCGGATAAAAGGTACGGCCGGTCGGTTGTTCCGTGATTTTGGATATTAAAAACAAATCTCCGATATGTGTATCGCCATCCCGGGAAAAACAGCCGCCGGTAATTCCGAAATTAATTACAATATCATGTCCGGAGGAGGAAGGATACTTTGCAAAATGTCTGGCGGTTACAGCAGCAGCGGAAATCATGCCGGAGCCGGTAATAATTAAACGGAATTCTTCTCCTTCAAACAACTGATACAGGGTTTCTTCAGAATTCTTTTTTAAACTCAGACGTTGAATCAGCCCTTTTGCCTCCGGATATAGGGCGGTGATAAAAGTAATCATGGAAACGTTCCTTCCTTACAATAAAATTTCATATGGACAGTATACCATTTTCTACGGAACATGTCAAAAACAGGCATTGTTTTTCAAAGGAAAAAGAGCTATAATGAAAGATAAATATATATGAAAAATTTTCAAGTTTATAATAGAAAAACAGAGGTTTAGAATGGGTAAAAAATATCGTGTCGGATGTAAAGGATTGGATGACTTCGGAAAGGGAAAAATTGTGTTTAATAACAAGCCGTTTTCCGTTTCCAATATGCTTCCCGGGGAAAAGGGAGAGATAGAGCTGGTGTTCCGGGCAAAGGAAACTACTGCGAAACTGGTATCTTTGGACAAATTATCGGAAGTCCGCGTAGAACCGGAATGTCAGGTGTATGAAGCCTGCGGAGGCTGCCATGTGCTTCATATGAAGTATGCAACGCAGCTTGAATGGAAACAGCAGAAGATAAAGGACTTATTTCCGGAGGAAGACAGAAGGGGAATTCTGGCACCTGTTATCGGAATGGAAGATCCGTTTCATTACCGGCACAAAATTTATGCTTCCTTTGCTAACGGAAAAAAAGGAGAAATTCTTGCAGGAATTTATGAGGAAAATTCCCACCGGGTGGTAAAGACAAAGCAGTGCCGGATTCAGCATCCGCTGGCAAATGAGATTATTTCTTATGTAGCTGAATTGATGAAAAAACGGCATATTCCGGCCTATAATGAGGATCAGGGGACCGGTGTCCTGCGCCATATATATATCCGCATCGGGGAAAAAACCGGACAGGTTATGGTAGTATTGGTTACCGGCAGTAAAGAATTTAAGGAAAAGGCTGTTTTTGTAGATGGTCTTAGGAAGCAGTTTCCGCAGATTACTACCATCATTCATAATATTAACAGTGCAAAAACCAGTATGGTGCTCGGTAAAACGGAAACGGTATTGTTTGGCCCCGGAACCATTGAAGATGAACTGTGCGGTTTGAAGTTTGATATTTCTTCCAGATCCTTTTACCAGGTGAATCCGGTGCAGACGGAAAAATTATACACTACAGCTGTAGAATTCGTAGGACTTACAGGAAAAGAGACGGTGCTGGATGCTTACTGCGGAATCGGAACCATATCCATGGTGGCAGCAAAACAGGCAAAGGATGTTTTGGGTGTGGAATTGAATGAAACAGCCATTCAGGATGCAAAAAAGAATGCAAAGAAAAATAACTGCAGCAATGTTCATTTTATTGCGGCAGATGCCGGCGAATATATGGTGCAGCTGGCAAAAAATCCGGAGGCTGTAAAGCCGGATGTAGTATTTATGGACCCACCCCGCAGCGGCAGTGATGCTAACTTTCTAAATTCCGTAGTTAAGCTTGCACCAAAGAAAATTGTGTATATTTCCTGTAATCCGGACACACAAAAAACAGACATTGATGTGTTAAAGAAAAAGGGTTACCGTGTGGAAAAAATGCAGGCAGTGGATTGCTTCTGCCATACCCGGCACGTGGAGAATATAGCGTTATTAGTAAGGAATTAGACAGTATGAGTAAGACAGCAAAAAAAGACAAATCAGTAGTTGATTTAACCAACGGTTCCATTGTGAAAGGAATGATTTCTTTTGCTATTCCGGTATTTTTGGGTCAATTGTTACAGCAACTGTACAATATGGCAGATGCCTGGGTAGTGGGAAACTTTGCGGACAATGATGCATTTGCCGCAGTCAGCTCTGCAGGAAGCCTGATCTTTTTTATTACAGGTTTTTTCAGTGGTATTGCCATTGGCGGTGGTGTTGTGATTTCCCGTTATGTGGGAGCAGGAAACAAAGAAATGATTTCCCGCTCCATACACACTAACTTTTTGTTTGGTATTTTAGCATCTATAGGTGCCACGGTAGTAGGGCTTTTATTAGTGCCGAAGCTGCTTGTATGGATGAAAGTTCCGGACAGTGTTATCGGCAATTCCGGTACCTATTTTTCGATTTATTTTGCCGGGGTGTCCACGGTGATTATGTATAATGTGGGCATGTCCATTTTACGTGCATTGGGTGACAGCATTCATCCGTTGTACTATCTGGCAATTTCTTCCGTAACCAATGTTATCCTGGATTTGCTGTTTGTGGCAGTGTTTGAATGGGGTGTTTCGGGAGCTGCCGTTGCTACGGTAATTTCCCAGGGACTCAGTGCCGTTCTTTGTATGATACAAATGTGCAGAATGAAGGATGAAACCACGCGGCTTGACTTTAGAAAAATAAAATTTCATAAAAAAATCATGGGAGAGGTTATCCGGCAGGGATTGCCGTCCGGTATTCAGAACTCTGTTATCAGTATCGGAAATATGGTGGTGCAGACCAATATTAATAGTTTTGGCGCCTTTGCCATGTCCGGACACGGAGCCTATGCAAAAATTGAGGGTTTGGTATTCATGCCGATTACCAGTATGTCCATGACCCTGCCTACCTTTATCAGTCAAAATTTAGGTGCAGGTAAGGTGAACCGTGCAAAAAAAGGTGCCTTATTTGGTATTATTTCCGGAATGCTTATGGCAGAAGCAGTCGGCATCCTGTGTTATTTTGGGGCAGCATATGCACTCCGTATTTTTGTGGATGTACCGGAAGCAATTGCTTTCGGAGAAATTCATGCGAAGGTAGTTTCACTGTTTTTCTTCCTGTTGGCATTTTCCCATTGTGCGGCAGGTGTACTCAGAGGCTGCGGAAAGGCCGTTGTGCCAATGGTTACCATGCTGGCTTTCTGGTGCGGAACACGTATTGTGTATGTGACACAAACGTTGAAATTTATTCCGGAATTTGCGACCATTTCCTGGGCATATCCTCTGACATGGTCTTTAAGCAGTATTGTATTTTTAGTGTTTTTATTAAAATCCGACTGGGCAAATGCCTGGCAGAAAAAAAGTGCATAAAAGGAGAAGCATATGTGTACAACAGCAGAAACTACCGGATTGGAGCAGGAGTTAATTAAGGATATCGAGGGAGAACGCATTTATACGCCGGGAATGCAGGAACTGGCAAGAAAGAGTGCGGCAGAAGGCTGTGTTCTTTTGAAAAATAACGGGGTTCTTCCGTTAAAAAAGGATAAAGCGGTTTCCGTATTCGGCAGATGTCAGGTGGATACTTTTTATGTAGGATACGGCAGCGGAGGTAATGTGCATCCTCCGAAGAAGGTATCGTTTTTGGAGGGACTCCGCAGTTGTGAAGGCATCTCTCTGAATGAAACGGTGTCTAAAGTGTACGAAGACTGGTGTCATAGAAAGGAAAACATAGCAGACCCGGGCACCGAATGGGGCAAGTGGCCGTATTACTATCCGGAGATGCCGTTAGAGGAAGCATTTGTAGAAAAGGCAGCAAAAGAATCAGAAATTGCGTTGCTTTTTATCGGACGTGCTGCCGGTGAGGAAAGAGAAAACTTCCTGGGCGAGGGAAGTTATTATCTGACAGAAGAAGAAAAACAGATGCTTGCTTTGGTAACCGCGCATTTTGAAGATACCGTAGTAGTTTTAAATTGTGGCAATATCATTGATATGTCCTGGACATTGGAATATAACATTAGTGCCTTGCTTATGGCATGGCTTCCGGGAATGGAAGCAGGAAATGCCCTGGCGGATGTATTATCCGGTAAAGAGAATCCGAGCGGAAAATTGAATGATACCATTGCGGTAAGCTATGAAGACTATCCGAGTGCAGCCAATTTCGGTAAAAAAGAATATAACTATTATGAAGAAGATATTTATGTAGGTTACCGTTATTTTGAAACCTTTGCAAAGGAAAAAATTCTGTATTCCTTCGGATATGGTATGTCCTATACAACCTTTGATGTATTGCCTTTGTCTTACCGCGGACAGGGTACCGATGATTACTTTGAGATTTCCGTCAGAGTAAGTAATACCGGTAAGGTGGCAGGAAAAGAAGTGGTACAGTTGTATGTGGAAGCTCCGCAGGGAGCTCTCGGCAGAGAAAAGAGAAGTCTTCTTGCGTTCCAGAAGACTGAAGAACTGGCTCCGGGCACTTCCCAGGATTTGGTATTCAAAGTGCCGTTAGAGCAGCTGGCAGCCTTTGACGATTCCGGAAAGACCGGCTATAAAAATACCTATGTTTTAGAAAAGGGAGATTACTGGTATTTCTTTGGTGTAAGCAATACAAAAGGAAGAGTTGTGTTCCGTAATGCCGGAGGTACGGCAATCAAGGAAACAAGATTGTTCCGCCGTTTGGAAGAAATCTGTCCGGTGCAGCAGGAATTTGAGCGTTTGTTCCCGATTGAAGACGGAAAACAGTATTTCCCGGGAAGAGAAACCGTGGAAAAGGGGCAGGTGAATATGAAGCGCCGGATTTTAGAGGAACTTCCGGAGGAGATTCCGGTAACCGGCGACAGAGGAATCCTTTTCTCTGAGGTTGTCAAAGGAAATGTTCCGTTGGAAGCCTTTGTAGCGCAGCTGACGGATGAGGAACTGGAAGCATTGACCAGAGGAGAAGGCCCGATGGACCGTCCGTCCGGTGTAGGCGGAAATACCGGTGTTTTCGGAGGCTTTTACCCATCTTTACATGAAAAAGGGGTGCCGGTAATTGTAACAGCGGATGGACCGGCAGGCTTGCGTATTAAGCGCTATACTTCCTTAATGCCGTGCGGAACTGCATTGGCATGTACCTGGAATGTGGAACTGATTGAGCAGATGTTTGAGAAAATGGCAGATGAACTGGATCGTTTTGATGTAGACATTTTACTGTCTCCGGGTTTAAATATACACAGAAATCCGTTATGCGGAAGAAACTTTGAATATTTTTCCGAAGACCCGTACGTATCCGGTAAAATGGCAGCTGCAGCAGTCCGGGGAATCCAAAAGAGAGGACGTTCTGCCTGCCCGAAGCATTTTGCCTGCAATAATCAGGAGGTAAACCGCCATCATAATGATTCCAGGGTATCCGGAAGAGCATTGCGTGAAATTTATCTGCGTGGCTTTGAAATTTGTGTAAAGGAAGCTCATCCGAAGAATATTATGACATCCTACAATAAAGTAAATGGGGTATGGAGCCACTACAATTTTGATTTGGCAAAGACGGTACTTAGGGATGAGTGGAAGTATGACGGTGTTATTATGACCGACTGGTGGATGCAGAAATCAGCAAGTCCGGAATTCCCGAATCTGAGGGATAATGCCTACCGCGTTCGTGCCGGGGTAGATGTTTTAATGCCGGGTAGCGTGGTCGGAAGCAAGGAAAAAGAGTATATTTCCGACGGAACACTTTTGGAAACCTTAGGTAAGCCGGAGGGAATTACCCGAGGAGAACTGCAGAGAACAGCAATGCAGGTACTGAAATTTGCACTGCAAAAGAAGAAATAAAAAAATAACCGTGCCAGACCCGCTCAACGCTAACGGTCTATGCACGGTTATTTTTTTATTTTTGTAAAATCTTAATATCGGAAGATTCGTCTAAGATGAGACAGCCATAGAAACCGGCATCCTCTAACTTACCGAAAAGCTTACCGATTTTCTTAGGCTTTTCAAATAACGTAACATCATATTCTGCACGGTATTCGTCGGCTTTCTTAATAGCAGCAACTACGTCACTTTCCGGATAAATAATCGCTAACTTTGGACGGGCACCGGAAAGCTTTGCCTGTTTGTCCATTAAGATGCTGGCAATACGTTCAAAGCCGATGGAGAAACCAACTGCAGGAACGCTTTCACCGATGAACTTACCAATCATATTGTCGTAACGGCCGCCGCCGGCAATGGAGCTGCCAAAGTCTAAGGATTCTACCTCAAAAATAGTGCCGGTATAGTAGCCCTGACCACGAACAAGGGAACGGTCGTATTCAATCTGGTAACGGTCACCGGATAACTGTTTTACGGTATCGATGATAGAAGCAACACTGTCGATGGCTTCTGTATCGATACAGTATTTTCTTGCTTCCTCTAAGGTGAATGGGGTAATGCTCATCATAGAAACAAACTTTTCTACGGTAGCATCTGCAAATCCCTTATCAAGGAGTTCCTTTCTGACACCCTCCGCACCGATTTTATCTAATTTATCGAAGGTGATACAAACGCTGTCTGCATCCGCTGTTTCAAAGCCTGCCGCAGCGATTAAGTTCTTTAAGATGCGGCGGTCGTTGATACGGATTTTGAAGTTTTCAATGCCGATATTAAGCAATGCCTTTGCTGTGGTATCAATTAATTCTACTTCACAGTTAGTGGAAGAAGAACCTAAAATATCGATGTCACACTGCACGAATTCACGGAGACGGCCTTTCTGCGGACGTTCTGCACGGAAAACGCGGTCAATCTGGATTACCTTAAACGGAGTGCTTAAGGAATTGCGGTTACATGCATAGTAACGGGAGAGCGGAAGAGTTAAGTCGTAACGCAGACCCATGTCGGACAATTCCTTTGGATTTCCGGATGCAATGGCTTCCTGTAATTTATCGCCGCGCTTTAAAATCTTGAACAGGAGATTTAAGTTTTCACCGCCTTCACTCTTATCCAGATTTTCAATATCTTCTAAAATCGGAGTGGTAATGCGTTCAAAACCGCAAGCACGGTAGGTTTCTAAAATTTTGCCCTGAAGATAGTCGCGCAGGGCAGTTTCCTTTGGTAAATAATCGTTGGTTCCCTTAACAGAATTTACTTTCATGTTGAATCCTCCTTGAAATCAGAACTTTGCTTATATACGCAAAAAACGCCGTAGTTTTCACTACGGCGTTTAGTAACCTTGTGGTTAAATGCCAATTAAGCAAGTGTATTAACAGCCTTAGTGAGTCTGGATACCTTTCTAGCAGCTGTGTTCTTATGGAAGATTCCCTTAGCAGCAGCCTTGTCGTTAGCAACAACAGCTTCTGTTAATGCAGCAGTAGCAGCAGCCTTATCGTTCTGTGCAACAGCAGCTTCAACCTTCTTTACTAAAGTCTTGATTTTGGACTTAGTCATCTTGTTTCTTAAAGTCTTAGTTTCGATAACCTTGATTCTCTTCTTAGCAGATTTAATGTTAGCCAATGAAAACACCTCCAATGCAATAATCTCTTTTTTCTCTTGCATGATCCTGTTCTAGTGAAACAGGACACGGACGTTTCACTAAAAACATACTGTATAATAATAATCTATAAAAAAGAAAAAGTCAAGCCCTCTTTTTAAAATATATGTAGTATTTTTTTGCGGCATTTTTACATACTATATACAAGATGCATTTCAGATGTTTGTCAATGGAGGTCGGAAGTAAAGAATGACATATCGCAGTGATTTAATTATAGAAGCAATGGAAATGGAAACCGGTTCTTCAGTCGGAGAAGAGCAGTACCGGAAAATACCGGAGAATCAAAAGGGTGTTGTTATAACAGAAAACCGGAATCCGGAAAAAAACATGAAGGTAACCGTGGTACAGATTCAAAACGAAGAAGGTGCGAAAGCTTTGGGACGGCCAACCGGTACTTATATTACTATGGAATTTCCGGAACTGCTTTCGGAGGAAGAAGCACTTAAGGAATTTGCGGAAGCAGAGCTTTCGCGGCAACTAACGGAATTGCTGGCAGGAAAGAAGGCAGAGCATATGTTAGTTGTAGGGCTTGGAAACCGGGAAGTAACTGCAGATGCGGTCGGACCTCTGACCATCGATAGTTTGATTGTTACCAGGCACTATTTTCAGGAAGAAAGTGTGGGGAAAGCGGTAGGAAAGAAATACCGTAAGGTCAGTGCGTTTGTACCGGGCGTCATGGCACAAACCGGTATGGAAACCATGGAGCTGATCCGTGGCGTGGTGGAACAAACGAAACCGGACGTAATATTTGCGGTGGATGCTTTGGCAGCCCGCAGTCCGAAACGCTTAAATACAACGATCCAGCTGACGGATACGGGAATCAGTCCCGGGGCCGGTGTGGGAAATAACCGGAAAGAATTAAATGAAAAAAGCCTGGGATGTCCGGTGATTGCCATCGGAGTACCGACGGTGTTGGATGCGGTAACGATTGCGAAGGAAGAAGATGCAGAGGATGTGAAGGAGTTTTTTGTTATGCCCCGGACCATTGACAGTGCGGTACAGTATGTGAGTGAATTGATAGCAGGTGGGATTAATCGTGTCAATCAAAAAGAGAAATATTAAAATAGAAATTATGTTGTTTGTCTGCTTTGCGATTTTGTTTCTTCGGGCATTACCGGAGGCGTGGAAAGAAAAGTCAATGGGGCTTTCTTCTTCGGTGTATGCGGAAAAGGAGGACGAGCAGGCAACAGGGAACATGCTGGTGGTGGAGTACGTCACCGGCAACGATGCCATAGTAAACAGACAAGTCAGCGGGATATGGATTCCAACGCCTACGGTGCCGCCTACTCCGTTACCTACGGCAACACCGGTGCCAACCTACGGACCGGTGCCGGAGCAGTCTGTCAGGGTGGCAGAGATTGTCGGGAAAAATTATGTTATGGAAGATTTGTTGAGTGTTACTTATTTAAAAGATAATCTTTACATAGTAAATGCGACAACGAAAATGACAGAGGCGGATTTTAATGCGGAGTATTTTATTTCTAAGGATTTGTCTCTGCAGACACCTGAAAACCCGGAAGAACCGCAGATTTTAATCTTTCATACCCATGCGTCGGAAGGCTTTGCAGACAGCCGGCCGGGAGTGACAGAAGACACCGTGGTAGGTGTGGGTACTCTGCTTACGGAGATTTTAGAAGAAAAATATGGGTATCAGGTACTTCATGACATTACCGTATTTGACCGGAAAAACGGAAAGGATAACCGGAACTTTGCATATAATGATGCTTTAAAGCATTTGGAACAATTACTGAAAGAGTATCCGTCCATAAAGGTCGTAATTGATTTACACAGGGATGCGGGAGAGAAGCGGGTTGTAACCGTAAACGGAAGGCAGACGGCAAAGGTGATGCTGTTTAACGGTCTTTGCAGAAATACAAAGGGGAAGCTTACGTATCTTCCAAACGATAATCTGAAAGATAATCTTGCTTTCAGCTTCCAGATGAAATTAATCGGAGATGAGATGTATCCGGGACTCATGAACCGGATTTTTTTAAAGGATTACCGGTATAATATGCATTTAAAAGAACGGTTTCTTTTAGTCGAATTGGGAACGGAAAAAAACACGGTGGAGGAAGCAAAAAATGCCATGGAACCATTGGCTGATGTGCTGCATCAGGTGCTGGGCGGATAAGAAAGGAAATCTTGACAGAATCCGTGGAATCAGTTACTATTATTCTGGTTTTGTATGCGCAGAGGTAAAGCGCACAAAAGTGAGGTATTTTATCAAGAATTTTTACGATAGTAATTGAGGAGAGGTTTGGCTAGAATGATAACGTAAACTTCTCCGGAAATGGAGGAACTATGGCAACAGTTGACCAGAGCAAAATCAGAAATTTCTGCATTATTGCACACATCGACCACGGAAAATCCACACTGGCAGACCGTATTATTGAAAAAACCGGTCTTCTCACCAGCAGGGAAATGCAGGCACAGGTGCTTGACAACATGGAACTGGAAAGAGAGCGTGGTATCACTATTAAAGCACAGACCGTGCGTACCATTTATAAGGCAAAGGACGGAGAGGAATATATCTTCAATTTGATTGATACTCCGGGACACGTAGACTTTAACTATGAGGTTTCCCGCAGTCTGGCAGCCTGTGAGGGTGCGGTACTGGTGGTAGACGCTGCCCAGGGTATTGAGGCCCAGACATTAGCAAATGTTTATCTTGCGGTGGATCACAATCTGGACGTTATTCCGGTTATTAATAAGATTGACCTTCCAAGTGCAGAACCACAGCGTGTGATTGCAGAAATTGAAGATGTGATTGGGATTGAAGCGGAGGATGCACCGCTGATTTCTGCCAAGAACGGTTTAAATATTGAAGATGTATTAGAGGCAATTGTGGCAAAGGTTCCTGCGCCTAAGGGGGATGCGGGTGCTCCCTTGCAGGCACTGATCTTTGACTCCATTTACGATTCCTATAAGGGCGTTATTGTATTCTTACGTGTCATGGAGGGTACCGTAAAGAAGGGTACCAAAATTAAAATGATGGCAACAGGAGCTTCTGCAGAAGTAGTGGAACTGGGTATTTTCGGACCGGGTCAGTTTATTCCTTGCGACGAACTGTCTGCCGGTATGGTAGGCTATATTACTGCCAGCTTAAAGAACGTAAAGGATACCCGTGTGGGTGATACCGTTACCGATGCAGACCGTCCGTGTGCGGAGCCGCTGCCGGGTTATAAGAAGGTAAATCCGATGGTGTACTGCGGTATGTATCCTGCAGACGGCGCCAAGTATCCGGATTTACGTGACGCGCTGGAAAAGCTTCAGTTAAATGATGCGTCCCTGTTCTATGAGCCGGAAACTTCCATCGCCCTTGGCTTTGGTTTCCGTTGCGGTTTCCTGGGACTTCTTCATCTGGAAATCATTCAGGAGCGTCTGGAGCGTGAGTATAACTTAGACTTAGTAACTACCGCACCGAGTGTTATTTATAAAGTATATAAGACCGATGGCGAAGTGATTGACATTACCAATCCGTCCAACTTACCGGACCCATCGGAAATTGAACATATGGAAGAACCGATGGTTTCTGCGGAAATCATGGTAACTACCGAATTTGTGGGTGCCATTATGACACTTTGTCAGGAACGCCGCGGTGTTTATCTTGGCATGGAATATATGGAACAGACCAGAGCCCTGCTTAAGTATGAGCTTCCGCTTAATGAAATTATTTACGATTTCTTCGATGCCCTGAAGTCCCGTTCCAAGGGATATGCATCCTTTGACTATGAATTAAAGGGTTATGTACCGTCCAACCTTGTGAAGCTGGATATCCTTATCAATAAGGAAGAAGTGGATGCCCTGTCCTTTATTGTACATGCAGATACTGCTTATGAGCGCGGCCGCAGAATGTGTGAACGCTTAAAGGACGAAATTCCGAGACACCTGTTTGAAATTCCGATTCAGGCAGCAGTGGGCAGTAAGATTATTGCCAGAGAAACCGTAGAGGCTATGCGTAAGGACGTTTTGGCTAAGTGCTACGGTGGTGATATTTCCCGTAAGAAAAAACTTCTGGAAAAGCAGAAGGAAGGTAAAAAGCGCATGAGACAGGTTGGTAACGTGGAAATCCCGCAGAAGGCCTTCATGAGCGTATTAAAGCTGGACGAGAACTAATATGTTGTTTTTTAAAAAGAAAAAAGCAGAACCGAAACGGCCGCTTGGCTTGTATATCCACATTCCGTTCTGCGTACAAAAATGTAAGTATTGTGATTTTTTATCTGCTCCTGCGGATGATGCGGTAAAGAAGCGTTATGCGGATGCTCTCTGTAAGGAGATTGCCGGATATAAAGAACTGACAAAGGAGTATGAACTTGCCACCATCTATTTCGGGGGCGGCACTCCGTCCGTATTGGATGTTTCACTGATAGAACAAATCCTGGATGCTGTGAAAAAGAGCTTTCTTGTAGATCTGGCAACAGCCGAAGTGACCTTAGAGGTAAATCCGGGCACAGCTTCTTTAGAAAAGCTGAAAAGATATAAAGAGCTTGGTATCAACCGGTTAAGTATCGGTGTACAGTCTGCAAAGGATAACGAGTTAGCATTGCTTGGCAGAATCCATTCCTTTGAGGATGCAAAGCAGACGGTTTTGTGGGCAAGAGAAGCCGGATTTGACAATATCAGTCTTGATTTGATGTCTGCCCTGCCGGGTCAGAGTTTAGAAGACTATAAGGAAAATGTGGAGGAAATCCTTGCACTGAATCCGGAGCATATTTCTTCCTACAGTTTAATTGTGGAAGAGGGTACACCGTTTTACAGTCAATATGCAGAGGGGATGCCGAAGGAAAGTGAACTTCCGGATGAGGAAACCGACCGCACGATGTATGCGTATACAAAAGAGCGTCTGGCGCAGGCTGGTTATCACCGTTACGAAATATCTAACTATGCAAAGCAGGGATATGAAAGCCGTCACAATTCTTCTTATTGGATTGGAACGGAATACCTGGGCGTAGGATTGGGAGCATCTTCGCTATTTACTAATGCAAGATATCATAATGAAACAGACCTTCCTACTTATATGGAAGAAGCAGAAGCCGGTAGGGATGTGCGTCGTGAAATCGAGCGCCTGGTGCTGGAAGAGCAGATGGAAGAGTTTATGATTCTCGGTCTTCGTATGATGTGCGGTATCAGCCGTGCGGAATTTCAGAAGCGTTTTGGCAGACCGATAGAAACGGTGTATGGAAGTGCTATAAAAAAATTGGAAAGACAAGGCTTGCTTGTTCTTAAGGGTGATGTCATCGCCCTGACAGATGCCGGAATTGATGTAAGTAATCAGGTATTTGTGGAGTTTGTTCCGGATGAATTTGTCCGCCGTTAGGCGTTCAAACATAAAGAGAGGCTATGACAGGAGTGCTGTTGTAGCAATGGAGGAGGCAACAAATGAAAAAAGCAATGAAAAAAATGGCAGCAGTGTTTTTAGCTGCTACGATGTGT
Organism: Lachnospiraceae bacterium; assembly: GCA_045531955.1. Classification (GTDB taxonomy): domain Bacteria; phylum Bacillota; class Clostridia; order Lachnospirales; family Lachnospiraceae; genus SIG299. The sequence continues at coordinate 99,332 of JAZSFC010000051.1, forward strand.
GTAGGAATATTTGCCGGCTGTGGTGCAGACCATGAGCATCCGGTAATTACCCCAACACCAACCCCGGAAGGCTGGGAAATGCCGACTAAGGCTCCGGAACCGACGCAGGCACCGGATGCTACCGCAACACCGACACCTACGCTGACCCCGGATCAGACCGGAGATGTTGATCCGGAATTTACCGTAGATCCGGCAGCAGATGCAGCAGCTCCTGATTTAAAGAAGTTAAACGCTTTGGAAGTAGCAGAGCTGATGGGTAACGGCATTAACCTTGGAAATACCATGGAAGCCTATGGCCGTGCATCCCATGGCGTGGGTAAGGCAACTTCCCTTTATGAAACCGCATGGGGACAGCCAATCACTACCCAGGAAATGGTGAGTGGCATGAAGGCGGCAGGCTTTGACTCGTTACGTGTTCCTGTGGCATGGACCAATGCCATGAATTATGAGGATGGCGATTATACCATCAATCAGGCTTATTTAGACCGTGTAGGTGAAATTATTGATTATGCCATCAATGCGGATATGTTCGTTATCGTCAATGACCACTGGGACGGCGGCTGGTGGGGAATGTTCGGTTCCGCAACCGAAGTAACCAGAAATGCTGCCATGGAAATGTATACCGAAATGTGGAGACAGATTGCGGAAGAGTATGGTGACAGATCCTACAAACTGATTTTTGAATCCGGTAATGAAGAATTAGGTAACCGTTTAAATGATAAGGATGTATGTCCGGATTCCGGTTCTCTTTCCGAGAGTGAGTGTTATGAAACTGCCCATAAGATTAATCAGGCTTTTGTTGATACTATCCGTGCAACCGGCGGAAACAATGCAGACCGCTTCTTATTAATCGCAGGCTATAACACTGATGTTACCATGACCTGTGACAGCAGATTCAAGATGCCGACCGATACCGTTGACGGTAAGCTGTTATTATCGGTACATTATTATGATCCATCCAACTACTGTATTTTCACCAGTGTAGAAGACTGGGGCAGCAAGCAGGAATACCAGTCCATGAATGATATGCTTGCCAAGATGACAAAGTATACTGAACAGGGATACGGTATTGTTATCGGTGAGTGGGGCGTTTTATATGAAGGAAATGCTGTAAAGAACCAGAGAACAGAATATATGACAAACTTCCTGGCGAACTGCGATTTATACGGTTATTGCCCGGTTCTTTGGGACTGCAATAATATGTACAACAGAAATAAGTGTGAACTTATTGACGATTATAAAGATTTCTTTATCGGAAGAAATTACGAAGCTGAAAAATCATTAACAAGAGAACAGATTGAGACAAATGCCAAGAATGCAATGGATACTGCACTGGCAGCAGCTGCGGAGGCAGAAGCACTTGCTGATGATGAAGCAAAGGCATGGATTATGTACACTTCCAGTGACTGGGGAACCAGCTACAGCGTAGGTGACGTTTATGCTCCGGGGTCTGCAACCGCAGGTCTGGTAGCAACAGATACGGAAATCACCGGTGAGGGTACTTATACCGTGGCACTTGATTTTACCGGAACATACAGTGGTTTTGCAAACGGTGTTACCTTCTGTGCGTTAGGTATCGGTAACGGTGAAAAATTATTCCCGGGCTATGTAGTACATATTACAGAAATAAAGATTAATGGCGAAGTGGTTAAGATGACCGGTCTTCCTTATACTACCAGTGATGACGGTATTTGTACCAGAGTAAATCTTTACAATGCATGGGTAACCGCACCTCCTGCGGATGCCAGATCTATGATGGGAAGTGCAATGAATTGTACACCGACTCCAATGGATCAGGAACAGTTCGGACAGGTAAAAACACTTGAAATAACCTTCCGATATATCAAAAAGTAAATGGTAATTTACGTGGATTATTAGAAAACCATTAAAATCAAAAAAACTTTCAGAATAGCACTTGACTTTTCTTTGGTCAGGTGCTATTTTATATCCAGAAGGTATTAGCACTCCAATCAAACGAGTGCTAACAACAAGAAAGGACGGTGCCGGATGGAACAGTTAGACGATAGAAAACTGAAAATTTTGCAGGCTATTATCCGTAACTATTTAGAAACCGGTGAACCGGTAGGTTCCCGAACCATTTCTAAGTTTACCGACTTGAATTTAAGTTCGGCAACAATCCGCAACGAAATGGCAGATTTGGAGGAGATGGGTTACATCATTCAGCCACACACCTCTGCCGGTCGTATTCCTTCTGATAAAGGTTACCGCCTTTATGTAGACACCATGATGGAAACCAAAGACCAGGAAGTTGAAGAAATGAGAAATCAGCTTCGTGAAAAACTGGAAAAGGTCGACAAAATGGAAAATATGCTGGAACAGGTAACAAAACTTCTGGCAGTTAACACCAATTATGCTGCCATGGTTACTACTCCGATGTACCGCAGCCGTAAAATTAAGTTTATCCAGCTTACCGAAGTGGATGCCACACAGCTTCTTGCTATTATTGTCATCGAAGGTAATATAGTAAAGAACAAAATGATTTCCACCAGCGTAGCCGTAGATAAAGAGGTTATCTTAAAGCTGAACATCCTGTTAAATACGTATTTACAGGGTCTTGACTTATCCGAAATCAACCTGGATGTAATTCAGCAGATTAAAATGCAATCTGACGGTTTTGGAAGCATCGTAAGTGATATTTTAGATGCTATTGCACAAGCTATCAGTGAAGAAGACAAAGTTAAGGTATACACCAGCGGTACTACTAATATGTTAAAGTATCCGGAGCTTGGTGATAACCAAAATGTTTCCCAGTTACTGTATGCACTGGAAGAGAAAAAAGAAATTACCGAACTCATGAAAAAAGAAGCTGGTGATGCCAATGAAATTCAAGTGTATATCGGTAATGAAACCACGGTGGAATCCATGAAAGATTGTTCTGTGGTTACCGCAACTTATGAATTAACAGATGGTGTTTATGGAAAGATAGGTATTGTCGGACCTAAACGAATGGATTATGAAAAAGTGGTTTCCACTTTAAAAACAATCCGTACCCAGCTGGATGAAATATATAAGAAATAGAAAGAGGACGTGAAATGAACGCCAAGGATTTAGAAAATCAGGTAAAAATGGATGCAGAAGAAACTGTAGAAGCAGAAGCTACAGCGGAAGAAACGTTAGGTACTGCAGAAACAGCGGAAAGCGCAGAAGAAACAGCGTCAGAATCTGCAGAGGCAGAAGAGGCTGAGGTATCTGCAGAAGAAGAGCAGGAAGCGGAAGAGAAGAAGGGCTTCTTCAAAAAGAAAGAAAAGAAAGACAAAAAGGATGAAAAAATTGAAGAATTAAACGACAGACTGATGCGTCAGATGGCGGAATTCGATAATTTCAGAAAGCGTTCCGAACGGGAAAAATCCCAGATGTTCGACTTAGGAGCTAAGGATATTGTAGAAAAAATCCTTCCGGTTATCGACAATATGGAGCGCGGCCTTGCCACTGTGGCACCGGAGGTTCTGGATACAGATGCCTTTGCACAGGGTATGGAAAAGGTTTACAAGCACTTTATGACAGTGCTGGAGCAGGCGGGCGTAAAGCCAATCGAAGCGGTAGGCAACGAGTTCAACCCGGACTTTCATAACGCAGTAATGCATGTGGATGATGAAGAGGTTGGCGAAAACATCGTTGTAGAAGAGTTTCAGAAGGGCTATATGTATAAAGAGAGTGTCGTAAGACATTCTATGGTAAAGGTAGCGAACTAAGTTTTTAAGAATAGAAAGGAGACAATAACTATGGGAAAGATTATTGGTATCGACTTAGGTACAACCAACTCCTGCGTTGCCGTTATGGAAGGCGGCAAGCCGGTAGTTATCGCAAATACTGAAGGCGCAAGAACAACACCTTCCGTTGTTGCATTCACAAAGACTGGTGAGCGTATTGTAGGTGAGGCTGCAAAGCGTCAGGCTGTTACAAACGCTGACAAGACAATTGCTTCCATCAAGAGACATATGGGTACAGACTTCCGCATCACAATTGATGACAAGAAGTTCTCCCCACAGGAAATTTCCGCAATGATTCTGCAGAAGTTAAAGGCAGATGCAGAAAGCTATCTCGGCGAGACTGTAACAGAGGCTGTTATTACAGTTCCTGCTTACTTCAATGACTCCCAGAGACAGGCAACCAAGGACGCAGGACGTATTGCAGGTCTTGACGTTAAGAGAATTATCAACGAGCCAACCGCAGCAGCACTTGCTTATGGCCTTGATAACGAAAAGGAACAGAAGATTATGGTTTACGACTTAGGTGGTGGTACCTTCGACGTATCCGTAATTGAAATCGGTGACGGCGTTATCGAAGTTTTAGCTACTTCCGGTGACAACCGCCTCGGTGGTGACGACTTCGACGAAAGAGTAACCCGTTACTTCGTAGATGAGTTCAAGAAGGCAGAAGGCGTAGACTTATCCACAGATAAGATGGCTATGCAGAGATTAAAGGAAGCAGCAGAAAAGGCGAAGAAGGAACTTTCTTCCCAGACCACAACCAACATCAACCTTCCTTTCATCACAGCAACAGCAGAAGGTCCAAAGCACTTCGATATGAACCTTACAAGAGCTAAGTTTGATGAATTAACCCATGACCTTGTTGAAAGAACACCAACTCCTGTTCAGAACGCGTTAAGAGATGCAGGCATCTCCGCATCCGAGCTTTCCAAGGTATTATTAGTAGGTGGTTCCACAAGAATCCCTGCAGTACAGGATAAGGTAAAGCAGTTAACCGGCCATGAGCCAAGCAAGACCTTAAACCCTGACGAATGTGTAGCACTCGGTGCTTCCATCCAGGGTGGTAAGCTTGCCGGTGATGCCGGTGCAGGCGACATCCTTCTTCTGGACGTTACTCCACTTTCCCTGTCCATCGAGACCATGGGTGGTGTAGCTACCAGATTAATCGAAAGAAATACAACCATTCCAACCAAGAAGAGCCAGATTTTCTCCACAGCAGCAGACAATCAGAGCGCTGTAGACATCAATGTTGTACAGGGTGAGCGTCAGTTTGCAAGAGATAACAAGTCTCTCGGACAATTCCGTCTGGATGGTATTCCACCAGCAAGAAGAGGTGTTCCACAGATCGAAGTTACTTTCGATATCGATGCAAACGGTATTGTAAACGTATCTGCTAAGGATCTTGGAACAGGCAGAGAGCAGCACATCACCATTACTGCAGGCTCCAACCTTTCCGATGCTGATATCGAAAAGGCAGTTAAGGAAGCTGCTGAGTACGAAGCACAGGATAAGAAGCGTAAGGAAGCTGTAGAAACAAGAAATGATGCTGATTCCATGGTATTCCAAACTGAAAAGGCACTTTCTGAAGTTGGCGATAAGATTTCCGCAGATGACAAGGCAGCAGTAGATGCAGACCTTGCTCACTTAAAGGAACTCATCGAAAAGACAAATCCTGAGGTTATGTCCGAAGGTGAGGTTGCTGACATTAAGGCTGCTAAGGAAAAGCTGATGAACAGTGCGCAGGCACTTTTTGCAAAGCTTTACGAGCAGAACCAGGGTGCAACAGGTGCAGGCCCTGATATGGGTGGATTTAACGGTGGCGCTGATATGGGCGGCCAGTCTAACTCCTACCAGGATGATGTAGTTGACGGAGACTACAGAGAAGTTTAAGATGCTTTCAAACAGCGGAATAGTTCCGCTTGCATAAAAGCATGGAGTGTGATATAAATAGTAATGGCATCTGCACAAGTTGTGCAGGTGTCATTCTATTACATTGTTAGGTGATAATATGGCAGAGAGTAAAAGAGATTATTATGAGGTCCTTGGCGTAGCAAAGGGTGCCTCTGAATCAGAAATAAAAAGTGCATATCGTAAGGTAGCAAAGAAGTATCATCCGGATGCAAACCCGGGCGATGCGGAAGCAGAAGTTAAGTTTAAGGAAGCAGCGGAAGCGTATGCGGTACTTAGTGATGCCGATAAGCGTCGTCAGTATGACCAGTTTGGTCATGCAGCCTTTGAACAGGGCGGTATGGGCGGCGGAGGATTTGATTTCTCCGGCGACATGAGCGACTTGTTCGGCAGCTTCGGCGATATCTTTGGTGACTTATTCGGTGGCGGCGGAAGACGCCGTAATAATAACGGTCCGGTAAAGGGTGCAAATGTCCGTGCGGGTATCCGTATTACCTTTGATGAAGCGGTATTTGGTACAGAAAAAGAGCTGGACTTAAATTTAAAAGAAGAATGTAATACCTGTCACGGTTCCGGTGCAAAGCCGGGAAGTACTCCGGAAACCTGTAGTAAGTGTGGTGGCCGTGGTCAGGTTGTATATACACAGCAGACTTTGTTTGGCATGTCTCAGAGTGTTCAGGCATGTCCGGACTGTCGCGGTACCGGTAAAATTGTAAAAGATAAATGTAATGATTGCCGTGGTATGGGTTACCAGACCGTGCGTAAAAAGATTCAGGTGTCTGTTCCGGCAGGTATAGATCACGGTCAGAGTATCCGCATCCGCGGAAAAGGAGAACCCGGTGAACGCGGCGGTGAGCGCGGTGATTTACTGGTAGAAGTAGCGGTAAGTACCCATCCGACCTTCCAGCGTCAGGACATGGACATTTTCTCCAATGCTCCGCTTAGTTTTGCAACAGCGGCTCTTGGCGGTGATGTAAGAATCAGCACGGTAGACGGTGATGTTATGTATACCGTGGCTCCGGGAACCCAGACAGGTACCAGAGTACGTCTCCGTGGTAAAGGTGTTCCTTCTCTCAGAAATAAGGATGTCCGTGGCGACCATTATGTAACGCTGGTGGTACAGGTGCCTACAAAGCTGACGAACGAGCAAAAGGAAGCAATCCGCCATCTGGATGAAGTAATGACGGGTGATAAGAATACTTCCGGAACCGAAAAGAAGCCGGAGAAAAAGAGTATGAAGAAGAAAGTAGAAGAATTCTTCGACAATCTGGTAGATGATGATAAATAAGTAAAAGAGAGCAGAGTGGCATGTGAAAATGTGCCAGTCTGCATCTTTGCGTTTTTAAGATAAGTAAAAAAGTGAGGGTTTATACCATGAAATGGATAAAAATTGCATTGGAAACAACCACAGAGGCAGTAGATTTGGTCAGTGATTTATTAAATGAGCTGGGTATTGACGGTATCGAAATTGAAGATAACTTAGGAATTTCCGAGGAAGACCGTAAGAAGATGTTCATCGACTTTTTACCGGAGCTTCCGCCGGATGAGGGCAAGGCAACCGTAACCTTCTATTTGGACGAAGACGAAGATATTGACGCAAAGCTGGCTGAGGTCAGAGCAGGTCTTGAAGAACTTGATAACTTTGTAGATACCGGCGCAAAAATATTTACCGTATCGGAAACGGAGGATGCAGACTGGATTAATAACTGGAAGGCGTTCTTTAAGCCGTTTCGTGTGGATGATACCATTGTAATTAAGCCAACCTGGGAAACCTTAGAGGAAACTAAGGAAGACGACATGGTTATCGAAATTGACCCGGGTACTGCTTTTGGTACCGGCTCCCACGAAACAACCAAGCTTTGCATTTTAAACCTTAAGAAGTATGTAAAGGAAGGGGACAAGGTATTAGACCTTGGCTGCGGCAGCGGTATTCTTTCCATCGTTGCAAGAAAGCTGGGGGCTTCCTTCGTTATGGGTACCGATATTGATGAAAATGCGGTCAATGTATCCGGGGAAAATGCCTGTCAGAACGGTCTTTGTGCGGCAACGGCACTGACAATGCCGGGTACTGATGAGGATAACGATTACACCGTATTTGAAATGGCGGAAAAGGGTTGCGGATATTATCTTAGCAATGTGCTTTCCGAAGAAGAGTCCAGAGTGGTGCTGGGTAACGACTATGATGTTGTGGTAGCAAATATTTTAGCGGATGTAATTATTCCGCTTTCTGAAATCGCAGACGAGTTTATGAAGCCGGGTGCGGTGTTCATCAGCTCCGGAATCATTTATTTAAAGGCAGATGCGGTAAAGGAAGCTTTGCTTGCCAATGGATTCGAAATTTTGGAAGTAACGCAGATGGGCGACTGGTTCTCCTATGTTGCGAGAAAAAATTAAGCGGAGTAAAATGCGTTCTACGAAAGTGGAATGTATAAAGAATAGTTTCAGTAATGTAGAAAGAAAGGCAAATTAACATGAATTATAGAGAGAGAAGAGAAAAAGTATACAGTCAGATGGAGGAGAAGAGTATTCTTGTTTTATATTCCGGAGAAGCTTTGCACATCAGTGCAGACGCTTATCATGATTTTGAAGCAAACCGTCAATTTTTCTATTTGACCGGTATCCGCAGGGAAAATATGGCTTTGGTGATTGATAAGTGCGGCGATAAGTTAGAAGAAACTTTGTTTATCGAACCAATTGACCCATCCGTGGAACGTTGGGTTGGCAAGAAGATGACAAAGGAAGAGGCGAAGGAAGTCAGCGGTGTGGAAAGCATTGCAATGATTGATAATCTGCAGGCAACCTTAGACCGGATTATGAACCGTAAGCTTCCAAAGAAAGTATATTTTGACACGTATCGTCATCAAATGAGTGATTTGCCGGATTATAATGTGGCAAAAGCACAGGCATTTGCTGCTGCTTATCCAGGAATTGCAGTAGACAATATTTATCCGGCGGTAGCTGCTCTCCGGATGGTAAAGGATGCTGAGGAAGTAAATGTAACCAAAGAAGCAGTAAAGGTGACGGAAGAGGCCTTAAATCATGTATTGAAGACTTTAAAGCCGGGAATGATGGAATATCAGGTGCAGGCGGAGTTTGAATATAAGGTAAAGTCCCTTGGTGCAGACGGTATGGCATTTCCTACCATTGCAGGTTCTGGTATCAATGGTACTATGCTTCATTATGAAACAAACCACGATGTTTGTAAGGAAAACACATTGATTTTATTAGATCTTGGTGCCAGAGTAAAGGGTTATAATGCAGATATCACCCGAACTTATCCGGTTAGCGGTAAATTTACCGAACGTCAGAAGCGGATTTATAACATTGTACTGAAAGCGAATCAGGAAGTGGCAGCCGAGGCACGTCCGGGGGTTACCTTAAAGGTATTAAATGACATTTGTAAAAAGGTTCTTGCAGAAGGACTGATGGAGCTTGGCCTCATTGAGAAGGAAGAAGAGGTGGGCAAGTATTACATGCACAGTGTGTCCCACCATTTGGGAATTGATGTACATGATGTAACCGTTCCGGAAAAGGATAAGCTGGAGCCGGGGATGATTATTACCAACGAGCCGGGACTTTATATCGACGAAGAAGAAACAGGTATCCGCATTGAAGATGATTTGCTGATTACGGAAGACGGCTGTGTGGTACTTTCGGCAGATATTGTGCGTACAGCAGATGATATTGAAGCAAAGATGAAGGACAGATAAGATGCTTAATAAGTACATTTTTATCATTGAAATTATCGGAACCATTGCTTTTGCATCCTCCGGTGCCATGGTGGGAATCAAAAAGCAGATGGACTTGCTTGGCGTTTGTGTGCTTGGCATGACGACCGCTGTAGGTGGTGGTATGATCCGTGACCTGATTTTAGGGGTAACACCTCCGGTAATGTTCCAAAATCCTACCTATGCCCTGATTGCTATTGCGTTTTCGGTGCTGGTTTTCTGTGGCTTGTATTTTTTTAATAATAAGCTTACGCAAAGCAAGGTTCAGGGTGTCTACGATAAACTGATGATGATTTTCGATTCCTTAGGTCTTGGTCTGTTTACGGTGGTCGGTGTTACAACTGCTATTAACATCGGTTATGAAACTACAGGTTTTTTACAGATTTTTGTCGGCGTACTGACCGGTGTCGGTGGTGGTGTGCTGCGTGATATTATGGCAGGTAACACTCCTTACATTTTTGTAAAGCATGTATATGCCAGTGCTTCCATCCTCGGTGCTGTTGTCTGCGTACTGGTGGAGCGTTGGTTTGGTGAACTGCCGGCAATGTTAATCGGTGCCGCAGTGGTATTTGTAATACGTATTCTGGCAGCCCATTTTAAGTGGAATCTGCCAAGCATTAAGCAGGTGGAGGCTAAATAAAATGCATTGTTTTTATTGTGAAGCAAATAATGTGGCAGGAGAGCAGATTACTATTACCGGCTCCGATGTCAATCATATAAAAAATGTCCTCCGCATGGAACGGGGCGAAGAACTGATGGTATGCGACGGCACCGGAATGCAGTATACCTGCCAAATTGAAGATTTTCCTGCCGGAGAGGTAAAACTCTCTGTCTTAAAAGCAGAAAAGGCTTCTACGGAGCTTCCGGTGCGTTTAAAACTGTATCAGGGATTACCGAAGAAAGACAAGATGGAACTTATCATCCAAAAGGCAGTGGAACTTGGTGCTGCAGAAATTATTCCGGTAATGACCAAGCGTTGCATTGTCAAGCTGGAGGATGATAAAAAAGAGGCTAAGAAGCTGGAGCGTTGGCAGGCCATTGCGGAAAGTGCGGCTAAGCAGTCCGGGCGGGGGATTATTCCAAAGGTGGCCAAGGTATTGAATTACAAAGAAGCTATAAAAAAAGCTTCGGAAGAGGGCATGGCGCTAATTCCTTATGAAATGGCAGAGGGAATGAAAACGATGAAAGAAGCAGCAGAAAATGCTTCAAAGCAGCAGGTGATTTCCGTGTTTATCGGACCGGAGGGCGGTTTTGAAGAGGCAGAAGTGGATTTTGCCCGGGAAAACGGAGTGATTCCGGTATCTCTGGGTAAACGGATTTTGAGAACGGAGACCGCAGGCTTTACAACATTATCAATTTTGATGTATGAGATAGAGTGCGCAAGTGAGGGAAAATAAGGAGAAGAACCAATGTTGATAAAAGCAACGTTAGAGGATATTGAACAATACGGAGAATTTGTCTACCAGATTTCCCTTGACCAAATCAAGTCCGGCTATCCGACCTATACCGATGGCATAAAGACAAAAGAAGATTTTTTTGTCAATGCGAAAAAAAATGTGACCGGAGAAGAATGTGAAGTGCTGTTGTACTTTGAGGAAGGTCGTATGGAAGGGTGGATAGAGTATTATTGGATTTCGGAAGATAATTATTTTCAACTGCATGGCTGCAACATAAATTCCGGGACAAAACAGGCTTTGGGAGAATTGCTGCCACGTTTGGAAGAGCAGTTTCCGGGGTATGAATTATATTTTGGATTTTCAAAGGTGAATAGAGATGCGTTGGAGTTTCTTCAAGAAAATGGGTTTACCTGCATTGAAGATGACCATAACACATCTTTCTTCTTCGATTCGTATGAACTTCGGGAAGAGAGTAAAGCAGTCGTCAAAATTACAAAGGACAACTTTGAAGATTTCAGGAAAATTCATTCTCAGGAGGAAGAAACCTGTTATTGGACCAGTGACCGACTTCTTGCCGATATTGATTCCTGGGATATTTATCTGTATTATGAAAATAACCTGCCGGTGGGGTCCCTGTTTTTCTGCGGAACAGATTATCTTGAAATATACGGTGTGGAATTTTTAGAGGAAACTTACCGAAACGATGTGTTTAAGGCTCTGATGGCAACGGCATTAAATGCCGGAAAGCAAGAGGGTGCAAAGTATCTGACCTTTTTTGCAGAGGAGGAAATGTTGGAAGCGTTGCAAGAACTGGGCTTTGTTTATGTAGGACCATATGTATGTTATATGAAAACATGCTAAAAGTGCAGTGCGAAGAATAGAGAGGTTATTATGGAAGCATATTTAGATAATGCGGCAACCACCCGTGTGAGTGATGCCGTAATGGAAAAAATGAATCAGGTATTTATGACCGATTTTGGTAATCCGTCCTCCATGCATCAAAAAGGAATGGATGCGGAGCAGTATATCAAAGAGGCGAAGAAACAGATTGCGGACACTTTAAAGTGCGAGCCATCCGAGCTTGTATTTACCTCCGGCGGTACGGAGTCCAACAATATGGCTCTTATCGGTACGGCGCTTGCCAATAAGAGGGCCGGAAATCATATTATTACCACCCGTATTGAGCATGCTTCGGTGTATCAGCCGTTGTTGTTTTTAGAGGAGCTTGGCTTTAATGTGACCTTTGCTCCGGTGGATGAGGACGGCCGTGTAAAAATCGACGAGCTGGCAGAAGCGGTAACCGATGAAACCATTTTAGTTTCCGTTATGTATGTCAATAACGAAATCGGATGTGTGGAGCCAATTGCAGAAATCGCAAAACGAATCAAAGAAAAAAATCCGAAGGTGCTGTTTCATGTGGATGCCATTCAGGCCTATGGCAAGCTGAAAATCCAGCCGGCAAAGGAAGGTATAGATTTGCTCAGTGTCAGCGGACATAAAATTCACGGACCGAAGGGCAGCGGATTTTTATATATTAAAAATAAAACAAAGATTAAGCCGATACTGCACGGCGGCGGTCAGGAAAAGGGTATGCGCTCCGGTACGGAAAATGTGCCGGCCATAGCAGGCCTTGGACAGGCGGCAAAGGATATGTATGCCAATCTGGAGGTAAACCGAAAGCATTTGTTTGCTTTAAAAGAACGGCTGGCCGAGCGGTTATCCAAAGTAGAAGGAGTCACCTTAAACGGGATTCCAAAGGAGGGCATTCCTGCTACGGCACCACATGTCTTAAGTGTCAGCTTTGCGGGTATCCGCAGCGAGGTTTTATTGCATGCATTGGAAGAAAGAGGAGTCTATGTTTCTTCCGGCTCCGCCTGTTCTTCCAACCATCCGGACATCAGCGGTACCTTAGTGGCAATCGGAGTAAAAAAGGAATTACTGGATGCCACCTTACGGTTCAGTTTTTCCGTAACAACAACCTTGGAAGAAGTGGATTATGCAGCAGAGTGTGTGGAAACATTGCTTCCTCAGCTGCGCAGATTCTTTAGAAAATAAATTTTTGGAGGAAAAACCTTATGTACAAAGCATTTTTGATTAAATATGCGGAAATCGGCTTAAAGGGCAAGAACCGTCATGTGTTTGAAAATATTTTAAGAGACCAGATTCAGTATCATCTGGACAAACTTGGAGCGTTTGAAGTAACAAGAGAGCAGGGCAGAATTTTTGTCTCCTGTCCGGAGGAATACGATTTTGATGAAACTATTGAAGAATTACAGAAGGTATTTGGCGTGGCAGGTATTTGCCCGGTTGTGGTAGTGGAAAGTACCGACTGGGATGTTATTACAGCGGAAGCGTTAAAGTATGTGGATGAGTTTTATGAAGATAAGAACTTTACCTTTAAGGTAGAGGCAAAGCGTGCCGACAAGCGTTACCCAATTACCTCTCCGGAAATGTGCATGAAGCTTGGCGAATCCATTTTATATAAGTTTATGGATCAGGGCATCAAGGTAGATGTGCATGACCCGAAGGTACGTATCTGGGTAGAGGTTAGAAATAAGTCGTATATTTATTCCCATATCATTCCGGGTCCGGGCGGTATGCCGGTTGGCTCCGGCGGTAAGGGAATGCTTCTGCTTTCCGGCGGTATCGACAGTCCGGTGGCAGGCTATATGATTGCAAAGCGCGGCGTTGCCCTGGAAGCAACCTATTTCCATGCGCCGCCATACACCAGCGAGAGAGCAAAGCAGAAGGTTGTGGATCTGGCAAAGATTATCAGTGCTTATACCGGCCCGATTAAGTTAAATATTGTTAACTTTACCGATATCCAGCTCTATATTTATGAGCAGTGTCCGCATGAGCAGCTGACTATCATTATGCGCCGTTATATGATGCGTATTGCGGAAAAGCTGGCGTTGGACAGCAAGTGTCTCGGTCTTGTAACAGGAGAAAGCATCGGTCAGGTGGCAAGCCAGACCATGCAGAGTTTAGTGGCAACCAATGCAGTATGTACTTTACCGGTATACCGTCCATTAATCGCTTTTGATAAGCAGGATATTGTGACAATTTCCGAAAAGATTAAAACATATGAAACCTCCATTCTTCCGTATGAAGACTGCTGTACCATTTTTGTGGCAAAGCATCCGGTAACCCATCCGATTCTTTCTGTGATTGAAAAATCTGAGACACATTTGGATGAAAGAATAGAAGAAATGGTAAAAGAAGCATTAGATACGGTAGAAGTGGTACAAGTAGGATAAAGTAAATCTTTTGAGAACATAGGAATAAAAAAACAACTGCTGAAAGCAAGCTTTCGCAGTTGTTTTTAACCCCTACGTTATTTGTTTCGATATAACAGAATTCTTCAGTGGTTTTTACATCTTATGTAAACTACTTAACGATGTATGGTGCTAATGTAGTAAGAATATCAGCAGCATCGTCGTTGTGAATTGTCAGTTCGATTGGCTTGGATAAGTCAAGACTGAAAATACCCATGATAGACTTAGCATCGATAACGTATCTTCCGGAGATTAAATCGAAATCGGAATCAAACTTTGTAATTTCATTTACAAAAGACTTTACCTTATCGATAGAATCTAAACAAATGTTAACTGTTGTCATGATAAATACCTCCTATAAAAATTCTATAATAATACTACTTCTTTTTCTGATAAAAATCAATATGCAAAGTAGATAAAAAAATAAGAAGAATTTTATATAAATGTGTGAATTTGTGTCGGAATGAGTGAAAATAATGGAGAATAAAATGGAAAATAAGGCAAAATTTAAAATAAATGGTGTAAAAGTTGCGTTTCTCACGCTGGGATGTAAGGTGAATTCCTATGAAACCGAAGCAATGCAGGCATTGATGACCGCGGCCGGAGCTTTGGTAGTTGAGTTTAATGAAGTGGCAGATATTTATGTGGTAAATACCTGCTCTGTTACCAATATGGCAGACAGGAAATCCCGACAGATGCTTCATCGGGCAAAGAAAAAAAATCCGGATGCAATTGTTGTGGCAGCGGGCTGCTATGCCCAGACAGCGGACGAGAGCGCAATGAAGGGAACGGGAATCGATGTGGTTATCGGAAATAATCAGAAAAAACAGATTGTGGAAATTCTGGAACAATATATGTCCGGGATAGAGAATAGACGTCTGGAAATCGGAAAAGAAACGGAGTATGAGGAACTGAGTCTGGATACACAGGTAGAACACACAAGAGCGTATATTAAAATCCAAGACGGTTGTAACCAGTTTTGCAGTTATTGTATTATTCCGTATGCCAGAGGCCGTATCCGTTCCAGAAATCCTAAGGATGTATTGGAAGAGGTAAAACGTCTTGCAGACTCCGGATATCAGGAGGTTGTGCTGACAGGAATTCATCTTTCATCTTACGGAAGAACTTCCTACGAGAAAATGACAGAAGACAGCGGACAACCTTTATTGGAGCTGATACAACAAATCAATGGGACCGAAGGAATAAAAAGAATCCGTCTCGGATCTTTGGAACCGCGTATTATTACGGAAAAATTTGTCAAGACTTTATGTGAATGCGAAAAGGTATGTCCGCATTTTCATCTTTCCCTGCAGAGCGGCAGTGATACGGTGCTTTCCCGGATGAACCGGAAGTATTCCACAGAAGAATATGCAGCCAGTGTGGAAATCATAAAAAAATATTATGATGCGCCAGCGATTACGACAGATATTATTGTTGGTTTCCCTCAGGAGACAGAGGAAGAGTTTACAGAAACGCTGGAGTTTGCAAAACGTATCGGTTTTTCTAAAATTCATGTATTTAAATACTCCAGAAGACGGGGAACGGCAGCAGACAGAATGTCCGGTCAGATAGAAGAACAGGTAAAAACGGAGCGCAGCGACAGATTAATGGCATTGGAGGCTTCCATGGGAGAAGCATACAGGGAACAATTTCTTGGGAAGGATGAAACGGTATTGTTTGAAGAAAGTGCCGTGGTAGATGGTGAACTTTGCCAAATCGGATATAATGAGCGTTATGTACGTATTGCAGCAAAATCGGACGAGGATTTATCAAATTGCATGAGAACCGTAAAAATAGTAAGAAAAGCACGAGAGCAGGAAACACTGGTCGCTGAAACGTAAAATTTCTTTTTGATTGACTACTTTACTTTTTTGAAAAACTATATTAATATATATTCTGAGAGAGAATGGTCGGAAGTTTACAAAAAGGAAGGAACTATATGAACGAAATTAATAAAACACAGTATTTCAGAGTACCGAAGGAAGTCCAGCCGGTGGTAAAGGACGTAATCGACAGCGTATATGAGGCACTGACGGAACAGGGTTACAATCCAATCAGCCAGATTGTCGGTTATGTTATGTCCGGAGATCCAACCTACATTACCAGTCATAACGGTGCAAGAAGCCTGATTATGAAGGTGGAACGTGACGAAATTATCGAAGAGCTATTACAGGACTATATTAAACATCACTTTTAGGGAAAATACAAATGAGAATTATGGGATTAGACTATGGTTCCGTTACCGTTGGTGTAGCCATCAGCGATGAATTGCTGCTTACTGCCCAGGGCATCGAAACCATTCGCAGAAAAAAAGAAAATCAGCTCCGTCAGACATTTCAGCGTATAGAAGAACTGGTAAAGGAGTACGGTGTAGAACAAATTGTTTTGGGATATCCGAAGAATTTAAATAATTCCATTGGGGAACGTGCGCAGAAATCCGAGGAATTTGCAGAGGATTTACGCAGAAGAACCGGTTTGCCGGTAATACTTTGGGATGAGCGTCTTACAACAGTGGCAGCGCACAGGGTACTTGACCAGGGTATGGTCAAATTAGAGAAAAAAATGCAAGTGGTAGATAAACTGGCGGCAGTTTTTATTCTGCAGGGATATTTGGATTATCTTGCTAATCAGAAAGCGTTGGAAGCAGCAAGAGCAGCACAGGAAGGAAACGAAAATGAATAAAAATCAGGAAACAACGGTGAATTTTACAACAGAAGACGGCGATGTGGCTGTTTTTCGTGTGATAGAAGAAACAAAAATTAATGGTGTTAAGTATCTTCTTGTATTGGATGACATCGAAGAAGAAGAGGAAGAAGCACTGATTTTAAAAGAAGTATCAAATGAAGGCGCAGAGGAAGCGCTTTATGATATCGTGGATGACGAAAAAGAACTAACTGCGGTTGCGGCAATTTTCGAGGAATTACTGGACGACCTGGAATTGGTGACGCAGGAATAAAGAATGGAGGATTGACTTGAGAAACAAAAAAGTGAATACGAAGGAAGAAGTGTCCCAAAAGAGCACTACTGCTGTAGAAAATACGTCTGAAGCAAGTAAGCCAAAGACAAAGAGAACGGGAAAAACAGCAAGAAGTACTGCTGCTGTGAAGACAGAGAAGAAGTCTGCCAGGAAGACAAAAGCATCGTTGGCAGAGCAGATTGCTCCGGCAGAAAAAGTGGCACCGGCAAAGGAGAAAAAACAAACCTCTTCCAAAAGCAGAACCAAAAAGGCTGCTGCGGAAGAAGTAGTTGTTGTTTCTGAAACAAAACCTGTATTGCCTGACCTTCACGGCGTAAAAATTATACCTTTAGGCGGCTTAGAGCAGATTGGTATGAATATTACAGCCTATGAATACGAGGATTCCATTATTGTTGTGGACTGCGGTCTTGCATTCCCGACAGAGGATATGCTCGGTGTAGATCTGGTTATTCCGGATGTGACATATTTAAAAGACAATATTGATAAGGTAAAGGGGTTTGTTATTACCCATGCCCATGAAGATCATATCGGTTCCCTGCCATATATTCTTCCGCAGATTAATGTGCCGATTTATGCCACAAAGCTGACCATGGGAATTATCGAAAATAAATTAAAAGAACATAATTTGGTAAAGACTACAAAGCGCAAGGTAATTAAGCACGGGCAGTCCATAAATCTTGGCTGCTTCCGTATTGAGTTTATCCGAACCAATCATAGTATTGCAGATTCTGCCGCCTTTGCAATTTATACGCCGGTAGGTACCATTGTCCATACCGGTGACTTTAAAGTGGATTACACTCCGGTGTTCGGAGACAGTTTTGACTTGCAGCGTCTCGGCGAAATTGGCAAAAAGGGTGTTTTGGCATTGCTTGCAGACTCTACAAATGTAGAACGACCTGGGTTTACGATGTCCGAGCGTACTGTGGGAAAGACGTTTGATAATTTATTTGCGGAGAACACGGCACATCGTATTATCGTGGCAACCTTTGCATCAAATGTGGACCGTGTGCAGCAAATTATCAATTCTGCAATTAAGTATGACCGTAAAGTAGTAATTGAAGGCCGGAGCATGGTTAATATTATTACAACGGCAAATGAGCTGGGATATATCAATATTCCGGACAATTTAATGATTGATATTGATATGATTAAAAACTATCCGCCGGAAAAGGTAGTACTGATTACTACCGGAAGCCAGGGAGAAGCTATGGCAGCATTGTCCAGAATGGCTGGCGGAATTCATAAAAAGGTTTCCATTATGCCGGGGGATACCGTTATTTTAAGTTCTTCTCCGATTCCGGGAAATGAGAAGCATGTATCTAAGATTATTAATGAACTGTCCAGAATGGGCGCCAAGGTTATTTTCCAGGATACCCATGTATCCGGTCATGCCTGTCAGGAAGAATTAAAACTGATTTATGCCTTAACAAAACCGAAGTATGCAATTCCGGTGCATGGTGAGTACCGTCATTTGGTGCGTCATGCAGAACTTGCACAAACAATGGGAGTGGAAAAGGATAATGTATTTATTCTCTCTTCCGGTGATGTACTGGAACTGGATGCAAATCAGGCCAAGGTAGTAGATAAAGTAACTGCACAGGGCATTTTGGTAGACGGTCTTGGTGTAGGTGACGTGGGTAATATTGTCCTTCGTGACCGCCAGCATTTATCGGAAAACGGTCTTCTCGTAGTGGTTGTTACTTTGGCTAAATATACCAATGAGATTTTAGCAGGTCCTGATATTGTATCCCGTGGTTTTGTTTATGTCAGAGAGTCTGAAAATCTTTTGGTGGAAGCAAAAACCGTGGTGGAAGATGCATTGGATCGTTGTTTAAACCGTAACAGCGCCGATTGGAGTAAGTTAAAAAATGTAATTAAGGATTCTCTCGGAGACTTTGTATGGAAGCGTACCAAGAGAAATCCGATGATTCTTCCGATTATTGTGGAAGTAGAAGCGTAGGAGGTAAGGCAGCATGGCGCAGAAAAATGATGGAGCAAAAATAGCAATCGACATAATAGGATTTATTCTGCATCTGTTGCTGAATATTGTCTTTTATGCAGTTGTTATTTTTGTAATTTATAAAGTGGGAATTACGGCAAAGGATTTTTGTTACCAGGTGTTTGGAGCGTATACCATGGATGCTGAACCTGGAATTAATGCTGAAATTACAATAGAAGACGGTGCATCCACCATGGAAGTGGCGGCTGCCCTGGAGCAGTACCGGTTGATTCCCAACCGCTATTCCTTTTATTTAAAAGTGCAATTGATGGGACACAAAATTCTTGCCGGCACGTATATTCTAAACACAGCCATGACTTATGATGAAATATTGGACCAGATAACGAATTATGCAAACTCAATAGTACAGGAACTTCCGGAGTAAAATCCTCTGCCCGCATAATCGGGCGGGCATTTTGCTATACAAAACCAAGGAGGATTGATATGATTGTAGAACCGAGACTTGTGGAATACTTAAATTCCCTGGAAACAGAACTGCCGCCGCATTTGGCAAAGCTGGAGGCGTATGCTCTGGAACATGAAGTACCGATTATCCGAAAAGAAGCTCAAAGTCTTTTGAAATTTTTTCTTGACTTAAAGCAACCAAAGAAAATCTTAGAGGTGGGAACAGCAATAGGCTTTTCCGCCTCTTTGCTGTGTGAATATATGCCTTCGGATTGTCATCTTACTACCATTGAAAAGGTTCCGATGCGTATCGTTGAGGCAGAAAAAAATCTGGCCGCATTGGAGCGAAACAGAGATATTACTTTCTTAACCGGAGATGCGGAAGATGTATTAAAAAACTTAAAAGAGCAGGGAAATCAGTATGATTTTGTGTTTATGGATGCAGCAAAGGCTCAATATATGAGTTTTCTGACACACATTTTACCGATGCTTCCATCCGGAGCACTGCTGATTACAGACAATGTACTGCAGGAAGGTTCTATTGTGGAGTCCAAATACAGTATTACAAGAAGAGACAGAACCATTCATATGCGAATGAGGGAATATTTGTATGAATTAAAGCATAATGAATGTTTAACTACATCAATTGTAGCAGTGGGAGACGGTATGGCATTAAGTGTAAAACGTTAGCCGTATTGTCTGAAAGGAGAATAATCAAACTATGATAGCAGGAAGAAAGAAACCGGAGCTGTTGATTCCGGCAAGCAGCCTGGAGGTTTTAAAGGTTGCGGTATTATATGGTGCTGATGCAGTGTATATCGGCGGAGAAATGTATGGTCTCCGTGCAAAGGCAAAGAACTTTTCCAGAGAAGATATGGCGGAAGGAATCCGTTTTGCCCATGAACACGGAAAAAAGGTATATGTAACGGCAAATATTACTGCGCATAACCGGGATTTGGAAGGTGTGGCAGAATATTTCAGAGAGCTTTCCTGTCTGGATGTCACGGAAGAGGGAACGCCAATCCGGCCGGATGCGTTGATTATTTCCGATCCGGGCGTCTTTGACTTGGCAAAGGAACATGCTCCTGAGATTGATGTGCATATCAGTACCCAGGCAAATAATGTTAATTACGGAACTTACCGGTTCTGGCATCGTATGGGTGCAACCAGAGTGGTATCGGCAAGAGAACTTTCTCTGGCAGAAATTAAGGAGCTTAGAGAGAATATTCCGGAAGATCTTGAGATTGAAACCTTTATTCATGGTGCTATGTGCATTTCTTATTCCGGCAGATGCTTGCTTAGTAACTATTTTACGGGAAGAGATGCAAATCTTGGTGCTTGTACCCACCCTTGCCGCTGGAAATACTATCTTATGGAAGAAAACCGTCCGGGTGAATACCTTCCGGTATTTGAAAATGACCGGGGTACCTATATTTTTAACTCCAAGGATTTATGTATGATTGAATATATTCCTGAAATTGTGGATGCAGGAATCGACAGCTTAAAGGTGGAAGGCCGTATGAAGACCGCTCTTTATGTAGCTGCAGTGGCAAGAACCTATCGTCGTGCTATTGATGATTTCTTTGAAGATCCAATGAAATATCAGGAAAATTTGGAGTATTACCGTCAGGAAATTGCCAAATGCACTTATCGTCAGTTTACTACCGGGTTCTTTTTTGATAAGCCTAAGTCTGATGCCCAGATTTATGATAATAATGTCTATGTAAAGGAATATACCTATCTGGGTATTGTGGGCAGTGTAACGGGGGACGGAACTGCTGTACTGGAACAGAGAAATAAATTTTTCGTAGGCGATGAAGTGGAAGTCATGAGAAAGAACGGTGACAATATACTTGCTACGGTTCTGGAAATTAAGGATGAGGAAGGAGTTTCCATGGAAAGTTGTCCGCATCCGAAGCAGAGAATATTCGTGAAATTTTCCTGCCCGGTGGAAGAATTTGATTTAATCCGTCAAAAGGCAGAGGAAATTAATAACGAAGAATAAACCAGAAAAGCATCACGGGACGAAGTATTCCTGCATAAATTAGTAGTAACCTTATGAATAAGGTTGATGCTATATGCAATCTTTTCCAAAGCCATTATCAACGCAGGAAGAAGAACAATTGCTGCAGGGGATGTTTGAGGGAGATGTCTCTTGCAGAAATCGTCTGATTGAGCATAATCTGCGTCTGGTGGCGCACGTTGTAAAAAAATACAGCAATACCGGTTACGAAACTGATGATCTGATTTCCATCGGCACCATCGGATTAATTAAGGCAGTGGATTCTTTTAACCAAAGTAAAGGAATCCGGCTGGCAACGTATGCATCCAGATGTATTGAAAATGAACTATTAATGCTGATGCGGAGCAGTAAAAAGCAATCCAGGGAGGTTTCGCTGTTTGACCCTATCGGTTCTGATAAAGAGGGAAATACCATACAATTGCTGGATATTTGTGTAGCAGAAGAAGTAGATATTATTGAACAAATGGAAGAACAGCAGAAGCTGGCTAAATTACAGGGATACATAGATAAAATACTGACAAAACGGGAAAAGGAAATTATTACATTGCGTTATGGATTGCGTGACGGATGTGAAGTAACCCAGCGTGAGATAGCAGATAAACTGAATATTTCCAGAAGTTATGTATCACGGATTGAAAAAAAAGCACTAAATAAATTAAAGGCTGCCTATATGTAAGGCAGCCTTTGATTTATTCTGATTCTTATTCTGATTCTTTTTCAGATACTTTTTCAGATACTTTTTCAGCGGATTCAGAGGAAGGTTTTTGTTTTGAAACGATGCGGACTTCCCCGTTTTTTCTTCTGTTTGAGATGGAGTCCAATGCTTCCAATAAACCATGGTCGGTTTGTTTTCTGCGACTGACGGTACGTAATGGGAGTAAAACAGGTTCCCCTGTTTCCGGATCAATTTTGTCAATTTTACAATAGAGCATGGAATCCGTCGGCAGTTCTTTTTTCTTTAAGTAATACTCGGAGAATGTCTTAATCAGATAGTAGACAACCGCAAAGGTCGGAACAGCCAGCAGCATGCCGACAAATCCGAACAAACCGCCACCCAAAAGGATAGAAAAAACAATCCAGAATGGAGAAACACCGGTGGAGTCTCCGAGAATGGCCGGTCCGATAATATTACCATCTAATTGCTGTAACAGGAAGATGAAGAGTATAAAGATGAGACATTTTCCAGGGTCAATCAGCAGAATTAAAAAAGCACTTGGAATAGCACCAATGAACGGACCAAAGAACGGAATAATATTGGTGAGACCGACAAAAACGCTGACCAATAGCGGATATGGCATCTTTAAAATGGATACACCGATGAAGCAAAGAATACCGATGATTAAAGAATCGATAAGTTTGCCGGAAATAAAGCCACCGAAAATTTTGTTTGTCTGACGGAATATGGAGAGGGCAGCATTGGCGGTGTCAGGTTTTAAAAAGACATACAGCAATTTCTTTGCCTGTCCGAGAAATTTCTTTTTGCTGACAAGCAAATAAACGGAAACAATGAGACTGACAACAATATTGGTAACCAGGGATACTACCCAGGAAATGCCGACAGTCAGCTTTGACATAATGTTTTGAGCCTGGACAATTAAGTCGTTGTTAACCCAGTTATATATGGAATTGGTAAGGGTATTTAAGACTTCTTCCACAATTTTTAAAATCTCCGGATTGCTTTGCAGATGCTCGTTAACAAAGTCATAAATAATATTTACATATATTCTTAAATCGCTTGCCAGTTTTAAGATACTGCTGTAAAGTTCAGGGACAATCATACTGAACAGGAAACTGATACCTGCTATTAACAAGCCAAGCCATAAAGCAATGGAAAAGGCAGAGGCAATAAATGAAGAAACTTTAACCGGTAAATGGCAGCGTTTACAAAAATTAAACGTGTATTTGTCGGTAACGGTAACAAGAGGGTTAATCAGATACGCTATAACGGCACCCAAAATGATTGGAGCCAGAATCGAAAAAATTTCTCCGAAAAAACCGAGGATGGCATCCATCCGGAAGACGAAGAAAAAGAACAGAATACCAAAGGCGATAATGGTAATTACAGTTACGCCCCATCGAAAATGATTGCTATACTTTTCGCGCATAAAGTTGCTTCCCCCTGTACATTATTGATGTCATATGCAAATAATACCCATCTGTAAGTTAGTATAGCATAACTTTTCTTAGGAGTGAACTAAAATTTCTAAAAATTTCAGAAAAAGTGAAACTGTTGCTTGAGTATTCGGAAAAGGTAATATATAATGTGTTTATGCGGTTTTTTGGAAAATCAGAGACGGCAAAGATTTGGTAAAGGAAGTAAAAACAGTGATAAAAAAGCTTTGGAAAATGTTTGTAAACCGTGAGACAATCACGTATGGAATTGCAGGAGTAAGCACTACAGTAGTAAATTTTGTGGCGTATCACTTACTTTGCAATATTATGGGGATTCCTAATCTGATTGCGAATGCTATTGCGTGGGTAATTGCTGTGGCATTTGCTTATGTGGTAAATGCCCGTTGGGTATTTCAGGATAAGCAGGAGGATGCAGCAGGAGAATCCAAAAAAATAGCAAAGTTTTTTGGAGCACGGGTTGTTACGTTTGGAGTGGAAGAATTGGGAATGTTTATTTTGGTAGATTTACTTCATGGTAATAATTTGGTAATGAAAGCGATAGTGGCAGTATTAGTGATTATTTTAAATTACATCTTCAGTAAGTTATTTGTATTTACAAAGAAAAAAGCAGAGTAAGAAGTTTTACTTTGTATGTAAGGGAGAAAACATTCAATGGCAGATGAAATCAAAGCAATTGTGGCATTAAAAAAAGGAGAAGGAAGAACTCTCAGGGCCGGTGGCTTATGGGTGTACGATAATGAAATAGATTCTATTACCGGCACTGTGGAAAACGGAGAACTTGTATTAGTAAAGGATTGTAACGGCTATCCTATGGGAATAGGTTTTATTAACCGTAGCTCAAAGATTACCATCCGTTTGCTTACCAGAAACAAAGATGCAGTAATCGATAAAGAATTCTTTAGAAAGCGTGTGAAGGATGCCTGGGAGTACCGTAAAAAAACAGTGGATACCAGCAGTTGCCGTGTGATTTTCGGTGAAGCGGACTATGTTCCCGGAATGGTGATTGACAAATTTGAAGACGTACTCGTGGTGCAATCTTTAGCGCTTGGTATTGACCGCTATAAAATGCTGATTTTAGATTTGCTGAAAGAAGAAATGGCGGCCGATGGAATTGTAATCCGTGGTATTTATGAACGAAGTGATGCCAAGGTAAGAGAACAGGAGGGTATGAAGC
This sequence comes from Lachnospiraceae bacterium, assembly GCA_045531955.1. Classification (GTDB taxonomy): domain Bacteria; phylum Bacillota; class Clostridia; order Lachnospirales; family Lachnospiraceae; genus SIG299. The sequence continues at coordinate 124,082 of JAZSFC010000051.1, forward strand.
GGGAAAAGGGCTTCTTATCCGAACCTTTTGAAACCAAGGTACAAATTGTGGAAAACGGCGTAAAATATATCGTAGATGTGGAAGACGGCCAAAAAACCGGTTTTTTCCTGGACCAGAAGTACAATCGTCTTGCTATCCAAAAACTTTGTAAGGATGCGCGGGTATTGGATTGCTTTACGCATACCGGTTCGTTTGCTTTAAATGCAGGTATCGCAGGGGCAAAAGAAGTAATCGGTGTAGATGCATCTGATCTCGGATGCCGTCAAGCAGAAGAAAACGCAAAACTCAACGGCTTGGAACATACGGTATCTTTCGTGTGTGCGGATGTTTTTGAACTGTTGCCGGAGTTAGAGGAAAAAGGTGAACTGTTTGATGTGGTTATTTTAGACCCTCCGGCGTTTACAAAATCCAGAAATTCTGTTAAAAATGCCATGAAGGGCTATCGTGAAATTAATATGCGCGGCTTAAAGCTGGTAAAGCCGGGGGGCTATTTTGCTACCTGTTCCTGCTCGCATTTTATGACGCCGGAACTGTTTACAGAAGTTATAGGTCAGGCAGCAAGAAGTGTGCATAGAAGATTGAAGCAGGTAGAGTATCGTACTCAGGCACCGGATCATCCGATTTTGTGGTCTTCAGAGGAATCTTACTATTTAAAATTCTATATCTTCCAGGTTTGTGAGGATGCGTAAAGGGGGATACAGTCAAAGTGGACGATAAAAAATTTTTTCGAATGATCTGTAAGCTTATTTTATTTGCCGGGGCAGTTATTCTTGGAATAATGTACAGCAAAGAAGTGCTTGACGCAGGAAAATTGTTGCTTGGCATGCTTACACCGTTTCTGGTAGGTGCAGCCATGGCTTTTGTTTTGAATTTGCCTACAGGATTTATTGAACGAAAGATTTTGGGCAATTGGAAAAATCCCAAAGCGGCGGGATTAAAAAGAGGAGTAAGTGTAGTGCTTGCCCTGCTTTTTGTGGTGGCATTGCTTGTATTTGCGGCTTTGATGGTAATTCCGCAGTTAACAAAAACACTTATGGAACTTGGAAGTGTGATTCCGGCATTCTTTAGGGATTTTATTACTAAACTTGAAGTAATGGCAATGGAATATCCTGAGTGGAAAGATGCATTTGCAGCTTTGGAAGAACTGAGTATTGACTGGAGTTCGGTGATTAGTTATGTAACCGGTTTCTTAAAAGATGGGTTGGGAAATGTCCTTTCCTCTACTGTCGGATTTGCCGGAAGTGTGGCAGGTGCACTGTTTGATGGTGTTATTGCATTTGTATTTGCTATTTATATTTTATGCGGTAAGGAAAAACTGGCTATTCAGGCAAAGAAACTGTTACACGCGTATTTATCTGAAAAATCCTATGAAAAAACTATGAAGGTATTGAGCCTTTGTAATCATAATTTTGCGAAGTTCATTTCCGGTCAGTGCCTGGAGGCGATAATTCTTGGTACCATGTTTGTGGTTTGCATGACCATATTTGGTATGCCTTATGCAGTATTGGTTGGTGTGCTGATTGCATTTACGGCATTGATTCCGATTGTGGGTGCGTTTATCGGCTGTGCGGTAGGTGCGTTCCTGATTTTAATGGTCAGCCCTGTAAAAGCCCTTATATTTGTTATTATGTTCCTTGTGTTGCAGCAACTGGAGGGAAATTTGATTTATCCGAGGGTAGTAGGAAATTCCGTTGGCCTTCCTGCTATCTGGGTGCTTGTGGCAGTGTCGGTTGGCGGCAGCATGTTTGGTGTAGTCGGTATGCTCGTGTTTATTCCGTTGATGTCGACCGTATATGCGTTGCTGAAAGAAAATGTAGCCAACAGAAACGGCAAGAAAGGTTTTGTTTTACAGGAAACGTTAGCGGAACCGGAACGTAAAACACCGAAAAAAAAGACGCAGAAAAAAGAAAACAAAAGAAAGTAAGGCAAAATAAATGGAAAAAGATGAAATAATTATCCGCAGTGCCATTATGCATATTTTAGATTCTACCGTAGGAATGCCGGTGCTCTCGGATGAACTTTTAACATTGACTCCGGATATGAATGATTTTCTTCGAAACCATATTTACAAAGTGATTTCCGGAGACGAATTAAAAACCTGTGTATTTGATGAAGAGAATTCCGAGGTGTACCACCTGATTCAGGAATTTTCGGAAGAGAATATGGTAGAAACCACGAAAAAGCTGGCTGAATTATTGTATAGTATTATGAACGCTAACATTGCGATTCCTCCGGCAGATGTGTTTTTTGTAACCTATCAGATGGAATCCCGGCAGCATCTTGCAATCCTGAAAATGAATTACAAGGAAGTGTATATGCATTATACTTCCTTGAATGAAGAGGATGGTAATGTGAATGATGTAATGAAGCAATGCTGTGCTTTGCCAGGCAACGGAGGAAGACTTTCCGAGGCAGTGACGATTTCCCTGGAAGAAAATACGGTACAGTTAATTGAAAAGAAGGCGGAAATCAACGGGGCCAAGGTAAACTATCTGTCCGAAGTGTATTTACAGTGCCATGCAAAAATGTCTCAGAAGACAAAGCTGGATATTGTGACCAAGGCGGTAGACCAGATAAATAAAAAGTATTTTGAGGATGATTTTGAAAAGAAGATGGAGGCAAAAAGCGTCATCCATAATACGTATGCGGAGCAGGGGGCGTTGGTTCCGGAAAAAATCGGGGAAGAATTGTTTGGTGCTGTTCCCGAAATTAAAGAGGAGTTTGTAGAAAAATTGGAAAAGTACAAGCTTCCGAAAGAAGAAATCACAGTTAAAAATGAGAAAACTACTAAAAAGTTTGAAAAACAGTTTTTAACTACAGATTCCGGGATTGAAATCAATATTCCGATGGAAGAATATAATAACAAGCAGCATGTGGAGTTTATTACAAATCCGGACGGAACCATTTCCGTATTGATTAAAAATGTAAACCGTATCACGTCAAAATAAAAAGATTCCGTTACAGTGACTTTATAAACAGTGGAACTGTATCGGAATCTTTTTGATTAATATTAGAAACAAATTAGAAAATGATTAACTATATTGACATATAATATTATACGTCGTATAGTATTGCTATCAAAACAATATTGTTTCAGTTAAGGAGGTTTAAATGGTATTTAATACAGGAGCAGCGCTTCTGGATGCCATTGTCCTGGCGGCGGTACAAAAAGAACCGGAAGGCACGTATGGGTATAAAATTACCCAGGAGGCAAGAGGTGTTTTGGAACTGTCGGAATCCACACTGTATCCGGTGTTGCGAAGATTGCAGAAGGATGAGTGCCTGGAAACCTATGACATGGAATTCGGAGGCAGAAATCGAAGATATTACAAAATCACGGAAAAGGGAAGAAAACAGTTAATGTTATACTGTCAGGAGTGGAGGAACTATTCCGGAAAAATCGCAAGGCTGTTTGAGGAGGTAATGTAAGTGTCCAGAAAAGAATTTATGGAAGAACTTCAGGTATTGCTTGGAGAACTCCCAAAAGAGGAGAGAGAAGAAGCGATTCGTTATTACGAGTCATATTTTGAAGAAGCGGGTGCAGAGCAGGAACAGGTAGTATTAGAAGAGCTTGGTTCCGCCGGAAGAATTGCAGCCCAGATATTACGTGATTACCGCATGGAAAACGGTGGAGGTGTTTACACCGAACAGGGATACCGGGACGCGGAAGGTGACAAACAGACACCGGTGCGTTATGCAGAAGAAAAACAAAGTGATGCTTCGTCAGGTTCCGGAGTCACCATCACAAAGAAGGGATTAAGCGGAGGTTCCTTAGTAGTGGCTATTTTGATTGCAATTCTGACCTTCCCAATCTGGATTTCTGTTTTGGCGACCGCCTTTGGTCTTCTGATGGGATTGTTCGGTGCAAGTATCGGTATTACCGTAGGTTTTGGTGTTGGCGGTATCGGTTGCATCATCGGTGGTGTGGCTGCTTTTGCGGTTGGTGTATTTAAAACCCTTACCGTTCCGGTAGTCGGAGCAGGTTTAATTGCTATGGGCCTTTTGGCGTTTGGCGCCGGTTGCTTAATGATTGCAGTTGTTGGAGGCATTATAAAGCTTGCTATTTGGGTTATGAAAGGATTAATTAATCTGCTTGGCAGAATATTCCACGGAAAAAAGGAGGCAAGAGCATGAAAAAGTTTTGGAAAGCAACACTGATTCCCGGAGTTATTTGCATTTTGGCAGGTTTAGTATTATCTGCGATTCTGACCTTCGGTTTTCATGAGGAATTGTTGGAGCATGCGGATGAATTCAGTATCAATGAAGAGAATTTTTTTGAATACTTTGATAATGACAGATTCGTAAGCGTAACAAGATCCGGAAAACGTTATGATACGTCTGAAACAAAGGAATCTTATCATTTTGTAGCGGAACAGGGAGAAATCGTTACCGGAATCAATTTTGAAATTGCAGTAGGTGAAGTGGATATAAGAACCGGTGACACCATGGAGGTTGTGGTGACGGATATGTTTGAAAATGCCATTTCTTCTTATGTGGAGGATGGCGTGTGGTACATTAAAGATAGTCTTATCGGCAGCGGAAGTGTACATTCAGAGTATTCACCGGAGATAACCATTACGATACCGGAGAATCTTGATTTGGAAGATATGACAATTTATCTTGCTGCCGGTTTGATGAATGCAGAAAATCTTGTGGCAAAGGATATGCAGCTGGAAGTGGATGCAGGTAGTATAAAAGTATTTTACCTGATGGCGGATAATTCCCTGAAAATTAAAAATGGTGTCGGTGAAGTAAAGATATATGATGCAAAAGTAAACAATCTTACAATAGAAGAAGGTATTGGTGCCATTGATGTTACAGGAGTAGTGACAGGACACAATATGATTAAAGGCGGCATCGGCGAAGTAAAACTGACCTTAGCAGACCGTAGCCGGGTGGATTTTAATTACAAGGTTACCTGTGGTATTGGTGAAGCAGAAATCGGAAATATGAGGTTTAACGGTAATACGGAAAACTTCAGCTATGACCGGGGAAAAGCAGATTATTTTGAACTGGATTGCGGTATCGGTCATATCGAAATTGATGTAAACGGAAATTAACAAAAGGTTAGAAGTAAATTAGAAATGAACCGGAACGGTTGCATTTTATATAAAATCATTGTAAACTAATATCAAACAAAAGAATTTACACAACAAGGAGGATAAATCCTCTGCCCGCATAAGCGGGCGGGCATTTTCCTTCGGAAAACAAGGAGGATTAAATCATGAAAAAATTACACAAATCTCAGGTAGATAAGAAGCTTTGCGGTGTATGCGGAGGTATTGCAGAATACTTCAATATTGATCCGACATTAGTACGTTTATTATGGATCTTATTCAGCCTTGCAGGTGGTGCAGGTCTTCTTTGCTACATCATTGCAGCAATTATTATGCCGGAGGCATAGTAGGATGATTTTTCAAATGGGATAACAGTGCAGATTATCCCATGTGTTGAAGTTTTGCTTTTTTATAGTGTAAACTAATCCGGGTTTTTAAATATCACTTGCCAGACCGTCAGCGATGAGCGGGTCAGGAAAGTGATATTTGAAAACCCGGATTTTTTAGTAGAAAAAAGCAAAAATTGAGTTGTTTTTTCTACGCGTGTATGATAACATGAAATATGTATGAGGATTAAAACAAGATATAACATTTTTAGAAAAACGGAGGAATGTCATGAGAACTTTTATTGACATCATTAGTGAAGATTTAAAGCAGGCTTTTGCTGCTTGCGGATATGCGGAGAAATATGGTCAGGCAACGGTATCCAACCGTCCTGATTTATGCCAGTACCAGTGTAACGGTGCCATGGCTGCCGCAAAAGAATATAAAAAAGCGCCTATTATGATTGCCCAGGAGGTTGTGGCTGCACTTGACAAAAAGAAGTTTGCAGAAGTAACTGCTATTGCACCGGGATTCATCAACATAAAGGTTTGCCCATATTATCTTACATTGTACCTGCAGGATATGATAACTGCAAAAAAGTACGGTTATGAAGAGCAGGGCAAGGGTCAGAAGATAATTGTAGACTATGGCGGACCAAACGTAGCAAAGCCACTGCATATCGGTCATCTTCGTTCTGCGGTTATCGGTGAAAGTATTAAGAGAATCTGCAAATTTGCGGGCGCCGATGCTATCGGCGATGTGCATCTTGGCGACTGGGGCTTACAGATGGGTCTTATTATTGAAGAATTAAAGGTACGTCAGCCGGAACTTTGCTACTTTGATGAAAGCTACACCGGCGAATATCCGGCAGAAGCACCATTTACAATAAGTGAGCTGGAAGAAATTTATCCGGCAGCAAGTGCCAAGTCTAAGGTGGATGAAGAATTTAAGGCAAAGGCCCATGAGGCAACTGCAAAGCTTCAGTCCGGATACGCACCTTATATTGCAGTATGGAAGCACATCCTGGCGGTTTCCGTGGCGGATTTAAAGAAAAACTATGAAAACTTAAATGTAGATTTTGAATACTGGCTCGGTGAAAGCGATGCACAGCCTTACATTCCTGCTATGTTAGAAGATATGGTGGCAAAGGGTTATGCAAGAGAAAGCATGGGTGCCCTGGTTGTGGATATTGCACAGGAGAACGATACCAAGGAGCTTCCTCCGTGTATCGTTAGAAAGTCCGACGGTGCAGCAATTTATGAAACTACCGACCTGGCAACCATTATCCAGCGTGAGAAGGATTTCAATCCGGACCGCTACCTCTACGTAGTAGACAAGCGTCAGGATTTACATTTTGTTCAGGTATTCCGTGCTGCTAAGAAGTGTGGCTTGTTACCGGCAGAAAAGGAATTGTTATTCCTTGGTTTCGGTACCGTAAACGGCAAGGACGGTAAGCCGTTTAAGACCCGTGACGGCGGAGTTATGCGTCTGGAAAACTTAATTGCAGGCGTAAATGAAGAAGTATTCAACAAGGTGATGTCCGGTCGTGAAATGCCGGAAGAGGAAGCACGTGCTATTGCAAAAACCGTTGGTCTGGCAGCCCTTAAGTATGCAGATTTGTCCAACCAGATTGCAAAGGACTATATTTTCGATATCGACCGTTTCACTTCCTTCGAAGGAAACACAGGTCCGTATATTCTTTACACCATGGTCCGTATTAAGTCCATCCTGGCAAAATACGCAGAAACTGTGGGTGCTGCAGAAGGTAGTATTGCCCATCCTTACGGTGGTGAGACTGAAACCAGAACTTATGGCGATGCAGAAATTGACTTAATGTTAACTGCGGCAAAATTTAATGATGTGGTAGCCAAAACCTATGAAGAACTGGCACCGCACAAGCTTTGTCAGTACATTTACGAAATGGCAAACGCATTTAACAGTTTCTATCACGGAAACAAGATTATGAGTGAAGAAGACAAGAAAAAGCAGAGTGAATGGATTGCACTGATTACCTTAGTGTTAAAACTCTTAGAAACCTGTATCGGTTTACTTGGCTTTGAAGCACCGGAACGTATGTAAAAGATAAGTTTGGAGGAGCAGCAAAATATGTTTGTTGGACGTACACAGGAATTAAAACAATTAGAAGATGCATATCGTCAGGAGCGGAATGCTGCAGTTGTTTTATATGGACGGTATGGCATCGGTAAAACAGAAACGGCTGCTCTTTTTGCGAAAGATAAACCAACTTTTGTTTATCTGGCACGAGAACTTTCCGAACAGGAGCAACGGTATTGTTTTGCAAAAGAACTGGGAGTTCCGGTAAATGATGAAGTTCCTGATTTTTATGAAAGCTTAAAGCTTGCTGTAGCAAACAGGGAAGATAAGTCAAAAAAGGCACTGATTATCATTGATGAATTTCATTTTATGATAAAGACAAGTGATGCTTTTAAAGTTGCCTTCCTGAAGATTCTTATGGAAGAGCAATGCATGTTTTTGTTTATAAGTTCCTCCGTAAACTGGGTAGAAAATTCTATGGTGGAAGATTTCGGACCGGCAGCAAGGGCATTATACGGAACCGTAAAATTAAAAGAATTTTCTTTCCTGGAACTGGTAAAACGCTTTCCTGATATGTCGGTGGAAAAAACAATTTATGCTAATGCTGTGCTTGGCGGCGTACCGGAGTATTTAAACTACTGGAATGAAAAAAGCAGTGTAAAAGAAAATATCCAAAGGATTTTTTTCAGAAAAGACTCTCCGTTATTATACGGAACAGAGATTTTCTTAAAAAAGGAATTGCGTGAACTGGGAGCTTATAATGCGATTTTGACAGCAATGGCGGCCGGAAAAAATAAATTAAACGATATCTATGCCCGCACCGGCTTTTCCAGAGCAAAAATCAGCGTGTATATTAAAAATTTGATTGAACTGGACGTGGTGGAAAAGGTTTTTTCCTTTGATGCTTCCGAAAGTGCAGATTTAGTGCATGCCAATGTACAAAAAGGATTGTACCGAATTAAAGACAATTATTTAAGATTTTGGTACCGGTATGTTTTCCCAAATCTTTCTGCTGTTCTTATGGGACAGGGAGATCTGGTATACGAAAAAGAGGTAGCAAAAGATTTTGCGTCCTATATGCAGGAAAGCTTTACAAATGTTTGCGGAGAATATTTGAAGCTGATGAATCAGTACGGACGGTTAGCATCACAATATGAAAACTGGGGTACCTGGTATGGCAAAACCGGTTTGATTGATGTGGTGGCCGGCAATGAAGCAGGAGCTATTTTGGCCGGGTTCTGCCGGTTTGACAGCAAAATGATGACAGTGAAGGACTTTTCCCAGTACAAAGAGCTTTTGGAACTTGCCATGCTTACTCCGAAAGAATTATATTTGTTTTCCAAAGCAGGATTTACAGAAGAACTTCGGGAGCGAGCAGAAGCAGGTAGTAAAGACCTGGAAAACTGTAAAATTATTTTAGTTGGACTGGAAGATTTGTAATTACAGAAAAGAGGAGATACATGTACCGTTATTTATCAAAACTGGTCATTTACCGAACAATAGAAAAAGACAGTATCTTGTTTGAGCTTGCCGACATTCTGGAACAATGGGAAAAGAAGAAGGCTGAAAAAGAAGAGATAGTAAACCGCTTATATCATCAGGTAAACCGCTTGTTGGAGGTGTCGACAAAATATGGATTTGACGGCAATCTTTGGCAGAATTATCTGGCGTATCTGATTGCAATGACAGAAACTCCGTTTGGACTTGTTTGTGAAAAACGGGGAGCGGCTGAGGGAAGCGTTAACACCTTCGCAAAAGCGGATTTTGAAATATTCCGTTTGCTTTTTCATTATGATTTTTATGCATTGGAACAGGAACTGGAAATTGATTGTTTTTCCGTGATAACTAACTACTGTGCAATTGCCAAAGCAGAAAAGTATTACAATAAAAGCGTGAGCGATAAGGTAAAGGAATTAAGTAAAAAGATTGCTGCAGCCGCAGATAAAGAAGAAATATTTGCGGTGGTAACAGGTTTTTATAAAGACTATGGTGTTGGACTGTTCGGTCTAAACAAGGCATTCCGCCTTCAGGAAGCGGGCGGAGAGCATAGTCTGGTCCCAATTACCAACACGGAAGAAGTACATCTTTCCGACCTGATTGGATATGAAATCCAGAAGGAAAAGCTGGTAGAAAACACCAAGGCCTTTGTAGAAGGCAGAAAAGCAAATAATGTGCTTTTGTACGGTGATGCCGGTACGGGTAAATCCACCAGCGTAAAAGCCATTTTAAATGAATATTATAAAGACGGGCTTCGTATGATAGAAATTTACAAACACCAGTTTTCTGAGCTGGCAGGTTTGATTTCAAAAATCAAGAACCGAAATTATAAATTTATCATTTACATGGATGATTTGTCCTTTGAAGAGTTTGAAATTGAGTATAAATACTTAAAGGCGGTCATCGAAGGCGGTTTGGAAATTAAACCGGACAATGTATTGATTTATGCGACATCCAACCGCAGACATTTAATCAGGGAAACATGGTCTGACCGTTCCGATATCTCTAAGGACGAATTACACCGGTCGGATACGATGCAGGAAAAATTATCCCTGGTGGCACGATTTGGTATCAGTATCGGATTCTTATCGCCAAATCAAAAAGAATTTTTCGGAATTGTCAAGGGGCTTGCGGCAAAATATCCGGAGATTACATTAATTGAGGAAGAATTACTGCAAAAGGCCAATGCATGGGAGATTTCCCACGGTGGGAAATCAGGAAGAACGGCCCAGCAGTTTATCACATATCTGTTGAGTAAACAGGAATAGTAAAGGAGGATACGGTATATGATGAGAAAAATGCGCGAATGGCTTGCCGTTCTTGGAATCGGTGCATGTCTGCTTGCGGTAACTGCTCCGGCAGTGAAAGTGTATGCGGTGACCGAGCCTACGTATGAATCAACAGAAGCTACTTCTCAGGCAGACGCTTATGTTGGGGAAGTAAATACGGATGAATTAAATGTTCGTACCGGATTTGGTGCGAATTTTGATCAGGTTAAAGTGAACGGAAAATTAGTTATTTTAAATAAGGGCGACAAGGTTGCGGTTATGTCTAAGGGCAAATCCTCCAGTGGATATGAGTGGTATGAAATCCGTTGGGTAGAAGATGGTATGGAATATCATGGTTATGTCCGCGGAAAGTATGTAACTCTTTCAGAAACGAAGGCTCTTCCGATTGCAACACCGACACCGGAACCAACACCGACACCGATTGCAACACCGACTCCAATGGTAACACCGACACCGGTTCCGGAACCGAAAGAAGAGGGAGGGTTCTCCATTCTGAAAGGAATCGGTATAGTAATTCTTTTGTTGGTGATTGCAGCAGGTGTATATGCGTTTATCCTGTATAAAAAGCGGGAAGCAGCCGGTGCAGAAACATCCGAAAAGATTGACAGCTTAAAGAACATCCAGCTGAAGAAAGGTCCGGAGGATGCAAACGGTAATCCAATCAGTGTGATGAAGCGCAGACAGGAAGTAACTGAGGATATCAGAGACACATCTGCAATACGTCCGCAGTCCAGGGGCTATGAGTCTGATGCTGCTATTCTTGCAAGAAAAGAGCATGCCCGCATGATGAATGAAGAAATTATGGAAAAGTCCCGTTTCTATGATCCGAATGAAGAAAAGAAAAAAGAGGATGAATTGAAACAGCTTTCCGAAAGCTTAAAGGAAAAGGAATTACTCCGTGAAGAAATCGAAAACTTAAGCCCGGGTGATTTAGTATATCATGAGTATTTCGGTAAGGGTGTAGTTTTTGATAACTCTGATGTTAAGAGAATTGAAATCCGCTTTGGAACCGATGTGCGTTTTGTAGATAAGGGCGCTTGTGTGGCAAAGAAGCTGATGAGAAAAGTGTGATTAGAAAATAATTATTGAAAAGCTCCGGTTTTCATACCGGAGCTTTTTATTGCTTAATTATTCAAATAATCTTTGTATACGGCAAGCACTTCCTGCATGGCAGCAAGGCCCGGAGCACCGATGGTGTTTCTTCGTTCTACACAGGTCTGCATGCGGATTGCTTCGTAAATGTCTTCTTCAAAAACAGGAGAGATTTTCTTGTAATCTTCCAGCGGAAGTTCATCCAGAGAAATATCCTTTTCGATACAAAGCAGTACCAACTGGCCGATGATGCCGTGAGCGTCGCGGAACGGTACACCGTGGTTTACCAGATAGTCTGCAGCGTCGGTTGCGTTGGTAAATCCGTTCTTTGCGCTGGCTTCCATAACGTCATTGTTGAACTTCATGGTGGCAATCATGCCGGTAAACAGGGCAAGACAACCCTTTACGGTGTCGATGGCGTCAAAGGTCATTTCCTTATCTTCCTGCATATCTTTGTTGTATGCAAGAGGAATTCCCTTCATAGTAGTAAGAAGAGAAGTTAATGCACCGTAAACACGGCCGGTTTTACCGCGTACAAGTTCTGCGATGTCCGGATTCTTTTTCTGCGGCATAATGGAGCTTCCGGTGGAGTAACTGTCGTCGATATCAACAAAACGGTATTCGTTAGAATTCCAAATGATGATTTCTTCACAGAAACGGCTTAAGTGCATCATACAGATGGAAAGGGCACTTAAGGTTTCCAGTAAATAGTCTCGGTCGGAAACGGAGTCCATGCTGTTTCTGGTCGGACCGTCAAAGGAAAGCAACTGTGCGGTATAAGCGCGGTCTAACGGATAAGTAGTTCCGGCTAATGCACCTGCACCGAGAGGGCAGTAGTTCATGCGCTTACGAATGTCTTTTAAGCGGTCGCGGTCGCGAAGAAACATTTCAAAATAAGCACCGAAATGGTGAGCTAATGTTACCGGCTGGGCTTTTTGCAAATGGGTAAAGCCCGGCATATAGGTGGTAAGGTTTGTTTCCATGATGTTGTAGATGGTTTTTAATAAGTCATAGAGAAGCTTATCTAATTCATCGATTTCATCCCTGGTATAAAGGCGCATGTCAAGAGCAACCTGGTCGTTACGGCTGCGGCCTGTATGAAGCTTTTTGCCAACGGTACCGATTCGGTCGATTAAAACCGCTTCTACAAAGCTGTGGATATCTTCCTGGGCTTCATCAAATTCCAAAGCACCGGAGGTAATGTCTGCTTCAATACCTTTTAATCCGGCAATGATGGTATCTCTTTCTTCTTCAGTTAAAATTCCCTGCTTAGCAAGCATGGTAACATGGGCAATGCTGCCGTTAATGTCCTGCTTGTAAAATTTCTGGTCAAAGGAGAGGGATGCATTAAAGTTATGTACGAGCTGGTTGGTTTCCTTGGTAAAGCGTCCGCCCCAAAGTTTCATGGTGTTGTACCTCCGTATTATTCTTCGGAAATGATTGCCTTTTCTTCATCTACCTTGTATTCGTAGTATTTTACAACATTTCCGCTGTTTATTGCGATATTGGAATGACAGCGGTCACGGTCGCAACGGTACGGCATGGTATCATAGGTGGAAAAATATTCACCCAAGGTAGAGTCATACGGTAATACCGGAGTATAATTCTTATCATCTGCCATAGTGGTATACTTCCTTTCTGTCATCATAATAGTACTATTTTAATCCTCTTTGTCTGATTTTGCAACATGCTTTTGTAATTCCATGAAAATAATCGGAGCAACAGAGCAGGAAGCCACCACAAGCCATTGCGGGAGAGTCAGGGCACTGACTTCAAATACAGTCTGCAGATACGGATGAGTAATAACTAAAAGCTGTAATGCGGCACAGACACAGAAGGACAGGTTCATCACTTTGTTGCTGAAGAAACCAACCCGGAACAGGGAATGGCGGCTTCGCATGTTATAGGCGTGGAAGAGCTGGGAAAAGCTTAAAACAGCAAATGCCATGGTACTTCCATTGCCAAGATACTTGATTCCCACAACATAGGAAAACAGCGTCAGGGCGCCGATAAGAATACCTTCCACGGCAATGCTGAATACCAGACTTCCGGTAAACAGACCTTCTTTAGGGGAGATGGGAGGACGCTTCATAACGTCTTTTTCCGGCGGTTCCATACCAAGTGCGATGGCAGGAAGGGAATCGGTAATCAGATTCACCCATAATAATTGTACCGCGGCCAATGGGGAAGGCAGGCGGAATAAAATGGCCATAAATATGGTGATGATTTCCCCGATGTTGCAGGAAAGCAGGAATTGGATTGCTTTGCGGATATTTTCATAAATGCCCCGGCCTTCTTTAACGGCGGAAACAATGGTGGCAAAATTATCATCCATTAAAATCATATCGGAAGCATTTTTGGCTACATCGGTACCGGATTGCCCCATGGCACAGCCGATATCAGCGGCTTTCAGGGCAGGAGCATCGTTGGTACCGTCACCGCTCATGGCAACGATTTCACCCCGGGACTGAAGGGCCTTTACAATACGTACCTTATGCTCCGGAGATACTCTGGCAAATACGGTATAATCCCGGACGCATTCAGCGAATTCCTTATCGGAGAGAGCATCCAGCTCGGCACCGGTCATGGCTCTGTTACCGGAATTTAAGATACCAAGCTTGCCGGCAATGGCACAGGCGGTATTTTTATGGTCACCGGTAATCATGACAGGGGTAATTCCGGCTTCCAGGCATTGTTTTACTGCAGTAACTGCTTCCGGACGGGGTGGGTCCATCAACCCAAAGAGACCGTATAAGGAGAGGTCATTTTCTATGGCTTCCGAAAGCTTTGTATCAGCCGGTACAAACTTGTAGGCAAGAGCAAGCACCCGGAGAGCATCCTTGGTCATGGTATCGTGGGCCAAAAGAGAAGTGGTTTGCTTGGAGGAAGATATATGACATTTCTTCAGTAAAACATCATATCCGCCTTTGGTGATTACTAACAGGCGGTCGCTATCCGGCAGTTTATGTACGGTGGTCATACATTTACGGTTGGAATCAAAAGGAATTTCGAATACACGTGGATATTCTTTTAAGAAGGCAGGAGTAATCCCCTTTTGAAGCGCATATTCCGCCAGGGCTTTTTCCGTAGCTTCTCCGTTGACTGTATCATTGTCCACAGTAACATTACTGCACAGCAGCGCCATCAGTTCCATGGACGGAAGCTGCCCGGAAGAAGTAAATACTGAGGTTTTGGTGACAGTCATGTGATTCTGGGTCAGGGTACCGGTTTTATCGGAACAAATGTAAGTGGCACTACCTAGGGTTTCCACAGCCGGAAGCTTACGTATAATGGCATTTTGCTTTACCATACGCTGCACACCGAGAGAAAGCATAATGGTAACTACTGACGGCAGGGATTCCGGGATGGAAGCAACCGCAAGACTGACCGCTGTCATAAACATGGAAATCATCGGGATGCCCTGGAAGATACCGATGAAGAAGAGAACAACGCAGATTCCCAGTACCATCAAAGCTAGGATTTTTCCTGCCTCTGCAAGACGCTTTTGAAGAGGAGTTTCTACTTGCTCTGTGGTAAGAATGAGGGAAGCAATTTTACCAACTTCCGTCTGCATACCGGTAGCAGTAACCACGGCAGTACCGTGACCAGTGCAAACTACAGAAGTAGAATAGACCATATTGGAGCGGTCGCCGAGAGGAGTGCTTTCAGGAAAAACCCTGTTGTTATGCTTTTCTACTGCGGTAGATTCACCGGTCAGGGAGGATTCATCTACCTTAAGACCGGTACTTTGCAAGATACGTGCATCTGCGGGTACCATGTTTCCGGCTTCCAGGAAAATGATGTCACCGGGAACCAGTTCGGAAGATGGAAGATTGGTGCGTGTACCGTCTCTGAGAACATTGGCATGGGGAGCGGAGAGCTTTTGCAGAGCTTCCAGGGAATGCTCTGCTTTTGCTTCCTGAATTACCCCAAGGATTGCGTTTAAGGTGACAACAAGTAGGATGATAACCGGGTCTGCATAATCTGCATGACCTTCCAACAAAGAGAGCAGAAAGGAAACGGCTGCGGCACAAAGAAGTACTACAATCATAAAGTCCTGGAACTGGGCGAAGAAACGTTGCAACAGACTTTCTTTTTTCTGGGAAGCCAGTTCGTTGGGGCCGTATTTTTGTAACCGTTCGCGGGCAGATTTTGAACTTAGCCCCTCTTTGGTAGTTTCCAGTTTTTTCAGTACGCTGTCGGAACTCATGGAAAAAGGGTTCATATTGTGTATATTTTCCTCCTTATCGAAATAATACGAAAAAGACCGATAAACAAAGGGTTTGAAGGACTTTTTATCTATATTTTATGCTTGTTTTTTTGTAAAAATGTCACAAAAATGAGGGGTAAGATTTGTGGATGTTTAAAGGAAGAAAAAACTTTACAAAATTGAAAACAGGGACTATCATATTACTAAGCAAAGAAACTGTAATTCCCAAATCCCCGTTCGGTTTCTTTCTACACGTTACAGTTCAGTAATATTTCCCTAACAAAAAACAAAAAAATAATCATTTTCATGCTTATGACAAGAGAAGGAGTGTTTGTATGAAAGTAGTCTTTTGGAACGGAGTTGGTGTGTCCAACGATGTGACAAATTATATGGCTGCTATCGGAACAATTCTGGCTTCGGAGTTTTGTTGTGAAGTTGTACTGGGGAGCAATTATATTAGTAATCATATGCTCCAGGATTGTTTTTTCAGCAAAATGAAAGAAGAAGGAATTGCCCATGCACCATACTGCTTTTTTCATGATTCTTCTGAGTATTCTGATGCCTTGTGGAAGATGAAAGGCCGTCGGCAGGAGGATATATTGGAAAGACCAATGGAAAAGATAACAGTATTGTTTCCTCCGGATGTAGGAGAAAGACGGATGTTTTATCATGAAATATCAAAGCAGTCATTTTATTTATTGGAAATAGCAGAAGGTAATTATTTATCTTTTCAAAATGCATTAGAAGAAGCAGATAAAATCGTTGTGTTTTTGCCGCAGAATATAGTTGAAATTCAAAATTTCTTTTATCGGTTTTCGCCGATAATTCCCAAAATGATATTTGTGCTTAAAGAATCTTCCCAATGGAATAAAAGTTTATTCAATAAACTAATATCCGAATATGGAATCAATAGTAAGAATATTGGAAGTGTTTCTCAAAGCAATGAATTTAATGAAGCATGTGTAGAAGGAAAACTGGAAGCTTTTCTAAAAAGAAATCGGTCAACCAGAAGCCCTCATTATAGTTTTTTGGTTGGAATACGACGTATTGCTAATCTCTTATTCGAGTGCAAACATGAAAAAGGAGTGTGAGCATTATAAGGAGTTATAAACGTAGCAGATGGAAGGGAATTATATATGCAGGAATGGTAACGGTGTTTTTGTCAGCGTTAGCCGGTATGGTTCTTATGTATCAAAAGCTGGAAGAATGTCAGATGAAGTTGAATATTCAAGAAAAACAACTGGTTTCCTACCAGAGGACGGTATATTCAGCGTTGGAGAATTTACCGAAGGGTACTGTCATTAACGAAGAAAACGTATGTCAAGAAATCCGGTATATAGATATTCCGCAAGAAGAGCTTATATCTCGGGATGAATTGGGAATGACTTTGAATTATGATGTAAAAGCCGGTACTTGTTTGATGGTTTCAATGTTGGAATATAACGCTGAAAAAAGCAGAGAAGTATTTGTTTCGGAAGTGGAGCTTTCGGAGTTCTTTCAGATAGGAGACCGGGTAGATATAAGAATCAGGTATGATAATGCAGAAGATTATACGGTGCTGGCAGACAAAATATTGGTAAATTGCATTCCGTCAAAGGGAATGGTTATAGAGTTGTCAGATAAAGAAATCTTACTGCTTTCTTCTGCAATAGCTGATAAAAACGAGTATAAAGATACAAAGTTGTATGCAGTAAAATATCCGGAAAATAAGCAACAGGAATCAGGAAGAGTGACTTATATTGCCAAAAGAGAAATCCTACGTCTTTTGGGAAAAGAAAAAACAGAGGGAGAAAGCAGAGCAGCTCTGGAGGAGCGGTTGATGCAGAAGTAGCTATGAGAAGAAGTGCGGAATTGCAATCAGATAAATTTTTTCAATGGATAAGGGCACAGCTGGAAAAAAGAAGTGCGTTTTATAAAGTTAGATTAGACAAAAGCACACTCAGATACGAAATAAATAATATTTTATTTCGAGAATTGAAATTGTCGGCAGAGGACATTGAACGTTTATTTATTCCGTTTGGACAGGCGGGGTATCTTACCCCGAGGCAAAAATTTGAACTAATGTTATTTGTTTTAGAAAAGGATTACGGAAATTGCTTTTTGTTTTTGGAAGGTACTGCAAATGATTTAGTTATCACAGGAGATGATATTGATTATGTTTATCTGCAGTGGCTGAAAGAAGACAGGTTATTTTTATCTTCAGAAGAAAAAAAAGAATTTTTTGTACAAAGTTTGATGGACAGGTTAGGACTGGATATTTTAGAAGTTCTAAAGAGGGCGGCTCCGGACGGATTTTTAGTAGGAGAGTTTTGTCCGTCATTCTATGAACGGGAAGCTGTAGAGCAGAGAATTGCAGTGTGCTCTAAAGGTTCCATAATCCGGCTTCCGTTTCTGGCCATGAAGAGTAAAGAGGAATTGATAAGAATAATTAAACACAAATTAGTTTTGGATAATAAAGGGGAACTGACAATGATAGATCCGATAGTGGATTTTGTACAGGAAGATGGTACTTGTATTACGGCAGTACGACCACCGGCGGGAAGAGAATGGGGAATCCGGGTTTTGTATGGAGCTGCAGGAAAGGAAGAATTGGGATGGAGAAGTTAGTGGGATTTGTTGGATATGAGTGCGAGGATATTGTTTTATATCTGGCAAGAATTATTACTGCATTAGGGAAAAAAGTAGCTGTGGTAGACCGTACAGAGCAGGAAATGTTACTTGAGGTTTTGGAATTTGGCAAAGAGGAAGAAACGGAGGTGTGTGAAGGAGAATATTATGGCATAAGGGTAACAGACCAAGGAGTCAGTTATGAGGAATATGATATTATAATTTATCTATTCGGATATCGTTTGATACATCCAAAATTGTATGAGTGTGAGGCACTGATTATGGTAACAGACGGAGTGCCGGCTCACGCTTCGTTATTAAGAAAAATCGGCAATTGGAATCGAAAGCAGTATTTGCTAATCAGAAATCTGGTTCCAATGAAGCATACAGAACATTATCTGGCTCTTCTTGCCAATAATGAAGAAAACTATTGTGAGATTCCCTATGATGAAAATGATATTCGTATGAAATACAGTTTGGGTTCTTATTCCGGAGATATGATAAAACAATTATCGAAAGGAATGAAAAAGGCGCTATTGATTCTGATAAATTTTCTTTCTGTAGGACAGCAGGAATGTAGTATACGGAAGGTTATGAAGCAACTTTAGAAAGGAGTAGTTTTGATGGGGAAATTGGTTGCTTTCTGGTCTCCATATACCGGAAGGGCAAAGGTTACATCATCTTTGTGTGCCATAGCCGGAATGTTTGGCGCAGAATATCCGGAATATAGTATTGCGATTAGTCACACCGGGTCAGAGGGATTGAATTTAGGCAACAAAATAGATTGCCGGTATGCATGTAATATAAAAGAAGAAGTATACAGCAAATCCGGAATTGCTTCGCTGATAATAAATTGCAGGCAGGCGGTATTGACAGCAGATAGAGTCAGGCGAAGTGCAATTCCGCTTATAATGAAATCATTGTATTTTTACCCAAATGTTATGGAGAACTATAATAATCAGGTGACTGGGTATATTCTAACAGAGCTAATACCAAATGAATTTGATGCCGTGCTTTTGGATGTGCAGAGCGGCTTTAATGCTTGTTCAAAAAAATACCTGAAGGAAGCTGATTTTGTGGTTGTTGTTTTACCACAGGAACCGGAGATATGGAAAGACTATTTGTTACATGAAGCGGAGTACCTGTCGGAAAAGAAGCACTTTATTCTGTTAGGAGGCTATTTGACAAATTCAAGATTTTCAAAGACTTATTATATGCGAAGAAACGGTGAAAAGTTATTGGGAGAACTAATGGGGGGAATTCCATTTAATACTGGATTTTTTGATGCAATGGCAGAAGGAAGAGCATTAGATTTTATTTATAAAAATCAACGGGTAAGAAAAAAAGAGGAGAATTATGAGTTTATTTTTCAAACCAAAAAAATTGTCGACTTTCTCCGAAAACGTATACTCGTTCCGGAGTTTGAAAACAAAGATACTGCAGATGCTTCAGGATTATACCGAGGTGTCAGTGATGGAAGTGGGCTTATCGGAGGAAGTGTATGAGAGTCAGGAAGAATATCGGCGAATGATATCTCATTGTATACGGTATTGTAACTCCGGAAACCGGGGAACAAGAGAAACAGTTTTGGATTTGATAGATGAGTACCTTGTTAAAAAATTGCATATTGTAAGAGACGAATGGATTTTGTTAATACCCTTTCATGAACCGAGGAAGATGACAGTATGGCAACAATTAGAAGCTTTAATTTTCTACTTGGATAAAGATAATTTAGGAAATGGCTTTGAAAAACTGTGTGAAATGAGCGATTGGAGAAAAAAAGGGGGAATTATTTCAAAAGAAGAGATATTGCAGGCTTATTATGAAGTGGCTCCGTGTTTTTCAATTGAGGAAGAAAGAAAAGTATTGGCACAGTTGTTGTATGCGGAAACAGTAGGTCTTGGTATTGTAGATACATTGAATAACCAAAAAGGGTATATAGAAGAAATCCAAATTGGAATGAGCGGACATGCAGAACAACAATTTGATTATGCAGAGACTCTTTCAGAGAAAAGAGAAAAGAACTTTAGTAAGGATGGTCTGCATGTTATGGTGAGAGGAACTACGATATGGTTAAAAGATTTATCATTTGAAACAGAGGAAGAACTGCAGCGTGTGTTACGAAATTTCGTTCGGGAAACAGGTGGAGAATTGACCCAAAATCGACCGATGTTGGTAGCTGACACCCCGGATGGAAGACGAATTTCTATTTCCAGACCGCCAATGACAGAAACGTGGGTTGGTCTGATTCGTAAATTTGATACGGTACCGGTGGTTTCTTTGGAACAATTATATTCCGGTTATCCGGAAGGAGATATATTGCCAAAGCTATTAAAGCAATTAGTACGTTCCGGGAAAAATATAGCATTTACGGGGGAAATGGCTTCAGGGAAGACTACATTATTCAGAGCATGTCTTGCAGAAATAAAACGGGATATGAATATACGTTTAATTGAATCGGACTCCTTTGAACTAAATGTCAGAGGATTTCTTCCGCAGGCTAATTCGTTGACTATGCGAATAACAGAAAAAACACCAACAGACGATGTTCTTGCATTTGCAAGAAAAACCACGGGACAAATTTTTGCTATTGGAGAAATTAATTCTGCAGCAATGGCAGCAATGGCAATGGATTTATCTAAAATTGCTTCACAATTACTTTTTTCGGCCCATTACATTACTACAGAGCATATGATTGCAGATTTTGTGAATGCAAAGCTTTGTGTTGGAGGATATTCGGAAGAGAGGCTGGCAGAATTGGATGTGGTCAGGTGTTTGGAATTTGATGTTCACTTAAAAGTAAGGCAGGGACAACGCCGTGTCCAGTGGATCAATGAAATTATTCCCATTGTGAAGGAAAAAAATCAATCGTGTAATATGAGTACTTATGAAATACGTCGAATATATCAATACGATGAAGATAAGGAGCAGGGAGTGCTGATTAATTCTCCGAGTAAATATACCTATGATAGAGCAAAGCAATTATTGGAAAAAGAAGAATATCTGGAATTTGTCCGGTTTTTTGAAGGCTAAGTATTTACATATTTGTCCATATGGAAAGAAGCAATTGGAAAAATTATTGTATGTTTGTAAACGTGATTTGTTTTTCGTAGCAGTTTTGACAGTTGCAGTTCTGTTTTTTTGGAATAAATTCTTTGGAAATGCTTTTGGGTTATATATGGCTGAATGTGTCGGACTGGCTTTTTATATTATATGTATAGAGGTTCCGGGATATCGTCTTAGAAAAATGAAAGACAAGCTATACCGTGAATTACTGATCTTTTTTTCGAGAGTGAAACATAGGTATATGGCTTGTCATCATATAGGAAATGCAATTCTTTCAGCTGCAGAGAATATGTCATATGAAGTGAATAGGTTGGCAGAAGAGGTTTATTATCTTTTGTTGGAGACAAACAGAAAAGATAATATCCGGCAATATATTGAGCATAATGCAGCAAATAGATTTATGAAATTGTTTATGATACAGGTCTATGAGGTTTCTGAAAAAGGTGATCAACATTTTGCAGAAAATATAGAGCATCTTCGTTTGGAACTTATGGAAGAGATATATAGAAGCAAAAAACAGAATTTTGAATTTGCAGGTTATGTGTTTGTTGCGGTTACCCCTTTTTTTATGATGCCGTTGCTGAAACAATGGGGAATACAGTTCTCTCCGGAATTAGAATATTTTTATACAGGAACCGGTGTACTTATAGAAACTCTTACATTTGGAATAACAATATTAGTCTATGGGCTGATTATAAGGGCAAAAGAGCTTATTTCTTTGGATGAAAGAACAAAAGAATATCTTTGGAACACAGAACCGATTTATGAAAATAAACTAGTATTTAATATTATTCGCTTTTTTGACGAATCCGAAGGTAAGTTTAGTGGTTTTATACGTCGTTTGTTATTACAGGCAGGAGAAAGAATAAGCTATGGACGTTTGTGTTTACGAATATTGACCGTTATTTTAGGTGGATTTCTGATTTTAACCTGTTTTTTTACAGGACTTCATGGAAAGGAAAAAAAGATAATTTTATCTGATGTTGAGGTGATAGATATTATTGCGCCAAACGCAGGTGAGGAAAAGAAAGGAAAAATTAAAGAACATATTTTATCGGTAACTGAGCAATGTATCGAATTAGAAAAAGTAACAGAGAAGCAGATAGAATTTCTTTTGAGGGAGAATATTAAGATACATAATGTTGAGACAGAAAAGGCTGCTATAAAGGAAATACAAGAAAAACTAAAACAATACTCGGAAAGCAGAATGTCAATAAAGGAATGGATTATAAGCATAGTAATCAGTATTGGCTTTGGATTGTTCCCGGTGCTGAAACTATATCATCAGGGAGCGGTCGTTCGTGCGAGAGCCGTATTCGAAGTGGGGCAGTTTCAATCGATTGTTTTAATGGAGCGAAAGTTACAGGAAGTAACAATAATCAGTTTACTGGAAGATATGGAAGCATTTTCTGTATGTTTCAGGGAATGTCTTAGCCGATGTATTAATTCCTATGGCAATAACCCATATGCATCACTTGTGCGCTTAAAAGAAGAAGGTACGGCATTGCATGAAGGGTTTGAAGAAATTGCAGATGCGTTTCTTTCCGTAGATACTGTGGGAATAGAGAATGCCTTTGCTGAAGTGGAAAGTAATAGGCGGCTTCTGGAAAAAATGACCCGGTTGGAGGCGGAAATAAATATGGAGAAAAAAAGAGATACCACGGATATTCTTGCAAAATTACCTGGAATACTCGCCTTAGGTGTATATTTTATTGTACCTGTGTTTATGCATTCTTTAAGAGGTGTATATGAAGTTTTTGAAATCTTAGAAGAAATGCAGTTATAAAGGAGGCTGGTTTTTATGAATGTCAGCAAAGAATTCTTAATGGAAGCTGTGGGGCTATCCTTGTTGGTTGCTTTGATATTAATCAGCATGCAAATGTTTCAACGGGCAATGAAAATGACTGCTTTGCTTGAGGAAAGACAGGAACAACAGATAGCTGAAATGGAAGAATATGAAATAGTAAAATATGATGAATTATTGATTGACGGAATGACGGTAATTAATTATATAAAGCGAATGACAGGTGTGTATGGAATTCCGGTGAAGGTGTTTACGGAAAAAGGAACTTTTATTGTAGAAGAGAATTTTGAATATGCCGAGTTGAGAAATATTGAATCAGATAAATATATCAGTCCGCTAAATAAGTATCGATGCAGTGTGAAGCGGGATGAGAACGGAGTAGTTGCAGAAATAGAAATAAAGAAAGAAGGAGAATAGAAATGAGCGCGTCAAAAAGTTTTATTAAAAATGCAGTAGGGATTTTAATTGTTGTAGCAGTATGTTTTGTAGCTGTGACAATTTATAAAAAAGGGAATGCGAGTATTAATAGTTCCATTAGTGATTATGATGAAATTGTATCACAATTCGACAATGCAAAATTGAAAAATTATGATAATTCTACCGCTTCAGGAAGCCAAATTGTAGATCTGTTAAAGACATTAAAAGAAGAAGACGGAGTAACGATTGTAGTATCAAACGGTTATACGATTAAAGAAAAAAAGAGTCCTCAAACATATACTTATGAAATTATTTGTGCAAATGATTCTAAAGTACTTCAGGAGATAATTGATAAGACAAATTCAGAGAAATATATTAATCCAAATGCTTCCTTTACATCTAATGTGATATACGATGACAATAGAGAAATATCTTCTGTTGTTTTTGAGCAAAAGTAATGAAAGAAATAAAAAAGCTGCTGTCCCTGATAATCACTTTTATGATATACCTCGGTACGGTATTTTATTTATTGCGAAGTTTCTATATATATCAAAGTGCATATCATGCATTAAGCAGGCTTGTATCACATCCATCCATTGAGGTACGATACGAAACGGAGTATGAATAAATGCGGGTTTTACAAAGAATTGTTATAGTAATTGCTTGTGTGATGTGTCTGGTTGGTGTTCCGGCTGTGCCTTTACTGCAAAGGCAAGAAAGAGTATTGAAACAGTGGGAAAAAATACAAACAGAAAGATTTCTTAAGGAAATATGTATGGGAGGAAGTATTGAAACGGCAGATTATCAGCAACTGCTTGCCGGATTAGAAATGGCAGGAAATTTACGAGGAATAGAAATAGAAGAATTTTGCAAGGAACAAGATATATCCGGAAGTGAGTATTATCACTTGATTTTATGGGAAGAGCTTAAAAATAAACTTTGGAAAGATGGATGTTGTGCGTTTGAAGAAGGAAGTATATTGAATGTAACAATAAAACGACAGAATCATACGGAAACATCAGTGGGAATATATTGGAGAATCATTAACGGAAGGAAAACGGAATGATACACAGATGGATGGAGCGGTGGTTTGACACACTTTTATTTCTTATGTTGATGATCGGGATGTTGTTTGGCTTTGTATATTATTGGAAAGGTGAGTTTCAAATCAGATGTGCGGAAGTAATAATGCAGGATTTTTTGGCAAAGGCATCTGTAAATGGAAAAATAACGGTAGAAATGCTGGAGATACTGACCGGTAATTTGAGTCATGTATCTCCGGACTATAAGGTATGTATTGAAGGGATAAAATACATTACAAAACCGGTATACGCACAAATTCCTACGGAATATTTATCAAGATATTTTGCGGAAAGAAATCAGAAGAAAGATACAATATTTCAAGAGTATCATTTGAATGTTTCGGAAGAAAATCCGGAGAAACTGATTATGCAAGAAGAAACAAATGCCATATTGCTATCTGAAGAAAAAGCACAATGTTTACCTCTTCCTGAGGACAATACGGTGTGGACAATTAACGCAGTACGACCGACACAGGAAGTATATGAAAAAGAACCGTTAATTACATTGTGTCGCATTACTTCGGACCAAGGGAGTTATTATGCGGAGGCAGAGCCTCTGTGTGCAGATCAATCCGGAATTGTATATTTAAATTTGCAATTAGGCATGGAGACATATCAGGTTCCGGTAAATGTTTTATGTTATCCGAGAATATTGACCTGTAAATTTGGTCATGAAGTTGTTAATACAGAGTCAGTGCTTAAAAAGTATTGTCAGACAGGTGAGGTGACTTGCTTGTATTGCGAAACATTGCCCAGCAGAATTAGTTGCAGCAGTCCGATTATTTATAAGAAAAACGGAACCGGGCTTGAAAGGAATGACGTAGAACTTTGTGTGGAATACATGGATGGACATTCGGAAACAATTTTCATTAATTCGCCGGAATGTCAGACTTCCTATGATAAAGATTTTTGCGGAATACAGCAGGTTGAAATCAGATACCGGGGAGAATCGGCATTACTAACGGTAATATCTGAAAATGAGAAATGTGCACAATGCGGAAACAGCTGTAATGACAGGTATTATACCGATTATCTGCGTTTTCCATATTGTATTAGTTGTCTTGGAAAACAGGAAATTTTTACTTGTAATTATTTTATAGAGGAGCATCATATTTCACAGGAAGAGTTAATGCAGGAGTTGGAACAAAAGCAGGGGATTTTCTTTTTGGCAGGAGACTATATAGTATTAAGACTTATGGAACAAGACAAAATAATTTCTTTAATGCAAAGAGAAACAAGACGTGACGGAGAGTAAGTTATAGAATGAAACAAGGACATTTAGTAATATTGTTCTGGATAGTATATGCAGCTTGCTTTTTGATGCTTTCATCGGAACAGAAAAGATATGATAATGTACAAGCAGAAAAACAGAAGGTTGAAAATGCATTGATAAATGCAATAGAAATTACCGGGCAAGGATACGAAGACATGATTTATGAAGATGCAGAAAGAAAGACAGCTTTTTTTGAGCACAGTTTTTTGGAAGCATTTTGCATTTTTTTAGACGCATTTCAAGATGAAGAGAAAAAAGAAATGATCTGGATGCATATTCCGATGTTAGTGTTGTTGGAAGAGGACGGTGCATATTTTTACTATACTACTGCAAAACAGAAGAAAAGTAGTGATACGCTTGTGCGTAAATGGTCTGAGGAAAAGAGATTTAGCTACCCCGATAATTGCACAGAAGCGCAGAAAAAAACGATTATTGCAGATGCTTTAGAAAAAGCTGCATCAGAGATTATTACAAATCATAATTATATTGCTTCTCAATATGGTCTTTCTTATCAGTTCTATGTGCCGGATTTTTTGGGAAATGCAGAAGAGAAGTTGGAGTTTCCTATGCTTTTTGTTGTGTTTCAGGGATGGCCTCTAAATGCATCAGGAAATGTCACCTACGGAAACTGTATGGATGCAGCCGTTTTTCTAAGAAAAGTGGAACATGATTTGCCGGTGATAGACGGTATACCATACACAGATAAAAATTGAGGTGCCAATAAGCTTATTAGTTCACAATATAACATGTTGAATTCTGTGAAGAAAGGGAGTGATAATTGTAGAAAACAGAAGAGCCTGATGGTAACGTGACCGGCTGTATGTAGGGAAATGTACGGCCCGATTCTTCTCCGGAATGATATGGGGATATTGTTCCGGAGAAGTAAAATTTGAGTTAATATGAAGATTGCTTCTATTTGTTGCAAACTTTTTTGGGCTGTTTTATAATAGTTTTACAGAACCAAAGAGGAGGTAGCT
This sequence comes from Lachnospiraceae bacterium, assembly GCA_045531955.1. Lineage (GTDB taxonomy): Bacteria > Bacillota > Clostridia > Lachnospirales > Lachnospiraceae > SIG299. The sequence goes on from JAZSFC010000051.1 coordinate 150,832, forward strand.
TCATGTATTGTCAGGAATGTGGAAGTAAGTTGCCGGAAACTGCAAAGTTTTGCGTTAACTGTGGAACCAAGGTATGGAAGGCAGAAGCTGCAGAAGAGGTAAAAGAAGTTAAGACGGAAGTCCAGGAAAATTCTGAAGCAAAGAAGGCAAAATCAGAGATGGTTGTGCCACATAAAATCAGAAAGAGTATCAAAAAAGTCAAAAAAATTATGAAAAAAATCAGAAAAGGAAATAAAAAGCTACTTGCAATAATTGCAGGTGTATTTGTTGTGCTTGCGGTAGCAGTAGTTGGATTTTTTACATATTTGGAGAATAGAACATTATATACGCTTTTGAATCCGGAACTGTACTTTGGCGAATGCTCTTCTTATAATGTCATGCAGTCTGCCCCGGGAGAAAGTTTGGCTATTGCTTATTTCAGATCGGAAACAGATTTCCGTGATAAAGTGTTGGAATATGCAGATCTGGTGTGTCAGGTAGATGATGGTTTACTTAAATTTAAAAATATTCAAGAACAAAATGGTCCGTATCAACTGCATATAAGCTGGTTGGTGGCGTTGTCAGATGTATTTTGGCATGATTATTCTTTTTGTGAAGATAATGCTGATGAATTAACTTTATTGTATGGTTATAATGAATATACGGAAGAATACGAAGTTACGTTTTACATAGAGGGGTATCAAAACGGTGAATTTCTTGATGCTAACCCTTATGAAAGAGAAGATATTATAGATAATGGGGAAGTAGCACAGGCAACGGCAACTCCAAATCCGAAAAGACGAAAGGGAAATGGTGCCGGAACACCAACACCTACACCAACGCCTACGTCAAAACCGGAAAGACGAAAGGGAAATGGTGCCGCAACATCAACACCTATACCGACACCTACATCAAAGCCTCAAGCCAAAGCAACTGCAACACCGGCTCTGATTAAGGCACCGGTGCTGGTAGCACAGGAAGTGGATACGAAAAATATAATACAACCGCCTAAGAATGCGTTTCAGGATTTTACCGCCTGGAGCAATGGCAAAGCTGTAACAAGTAATTTTGAAGAACCGGAGAACGCAAAGCACATCATAAAATATACGGTGAATCAGGAAACTGTGGAGAAGTATATGGATTTTTTGAAAAAGAATGGATTTACAGAGGTGGATTCTTACTTTTTTCAATATAAAAGTGATCCTTTTGTCGCTTGGGCATTTAATTGTGACTATTTGCCAAATGCAGATAAGATAAAAATGCAATATAAAGAAGATGTGTCTTGCCATTTCTGTATTTGGTCATCAGAGGAAGACGAATATTATTTCACGTATACCGCTGATTTAACGAAATATGACTTGGGATTTCGTATAAAAGGAGCTACGGCGGATATCTCGGTAAAGGGACCTTCTGCCGGAGCCGGATTATACCGTATGCCGGATGGTACTTATCAGACCTCTGACGGACGATTATCTGCTGCTTTGAATACTGCCATGGTGCTTTGTGGAAATAAAACATATCATTGTGTTGCCAGAAATGAGAAGAATCCGGATAAAATGGAGGAATGGTTGTGGCTGGATGATTATTACCGGAATGAAGGAATCTGCTTTATGGTGCCAATGAACTATGTTATGGCAGGGGATATATTCCAATACAGTGATTTTGAAAGAGAACGGTATTATAACAAACCAAAAGAAAAAGAAAACATTACTCATTGGAATTGGAACGGAAAACCGTTATTTTTGGCAACCGTTGATGGCGGCTGGGTAGGACCTAAACTTACTGACAGTAAGTTTAAGGCAGTAACGGTACGCGTTATGTACTATGAAAAGGATGTAGAGGCGGTGTATTACATTTATGCCGAAACTTCCGGTACCCCGGCGGAATTGGAAGCTTTATGTGCGGTATCCTTAAGTGCTGAAGTGGGCTCATCCTTTGATGATACCATTTACTTGTCGGTTGGAGAAACCTATACCATTCATTTTTCGGATACGCAATTTGGTGCAAAATCCAATGTGTATGAATGGGAAGTAACGGACGGAAGTGCCGTATACATTGACGGTGTCAGTGAAAATTGTGAAGTAACTGCCATGAAGACGGGAGAATCTACCGTAACACTAAAATACCGCTATACGGTAGACGAACCGGATGTATTAACAGGGCTTCCGAGTACAGGATTTAAGTCTAAAACAAGAGTGTATAGGATTGTTGTAAAATAAAACAAAGGATGATTTATATGAATATCCAAATTTTCGGCACCAAAAAGTGCTTTGATACAAAAAAAGCAGACCGTTATTTTAAAGAGCGTGGTATCAAATTTCAGTTTATCGACCTCAAAGAAAAAGGTATGAGTAAAGGCGAGTTTACCAGTGTAAAGCAGGCAGTAGGCGGTTTAGGTAAGCTGCTTGATGAAAATAATAAAGATAAGAATACCCTGGCGTTACTTAAGTATTTATCCGATGCGGATAAAGAAGAAAAGTTACTGGAAAACCAGCAGCTGTTAAAGACACCGATTGTACGTAACGGGAAACAGGCAACAATAGGCTATCAGCCGGAAGTATGGAAGAACTGGGAGTAGTGACGATGCAAAGCATAACGGAGCAATTATTTGCCCTGCAGGATTTGGAATACAAAAAATTTCACAGTAAACTGATGCCAACGGTACATCCTGACGTGATTATCGGGGTACGTACTCCTGACTTACGTAAACTGGCTAAGACGCTGAAAGGAACACCGGAGGCAGAACGGTTTCTGACAGAACTGCCGCATCAGTATTACGAGGAAAATAATCTCCATGGTTTTTTACTGGAATCCATAAAAGAGTTTGACGCCTGTGTCACAATTTTGAATGCGTTCCTTCCTTACGTGGATAACTGGGCTACCTGTGATATGATGTCACCAAAGGCGCTGAAAAACGATTTAGTGAAGTTATATGAGTGGGTGAAAACATGGATAGTAAGCAAAGAAACCTACACCGTCCGGTTTGGTGTCAATATGTTGATGAAATACTATTTGGAGGAGGAATTCCGACCGGAATATCCGGAGCTGGTGGCATCCATCCGCTCAGAAGAGTATTACATAAAAATGGTGGTGGCGTGGTATTTTGCCACGGCTCTGGCAAAGCAGTATGAAGCTGTGTTACCTTATCTTTTAGAACACCGTTTGGATGCCTGGACTCACAATAAAACTATTCAAAAGGCGGTGGAAAGCTACCGTATTACACCGGAACAAAAAGCCTTTTTAAAAACTTTAAAATGCAAATAATGCTTTATAAATAAGCCTTTCCGTTATATACTGTTCGGGAAGGCTTATTTTTTTTCGAAAAAAGTGTTGACAAATATATTGCACTGCGATATAGTATATATCGTAGTACGAGTATTGCAGTGCGATATATCGCAGTTCATAAGTCAGGAAATAATTAAGGAGACTGAATATGGATGCACACATCAAAAAGGTTTATGTCCCTATGACAGAAACCGGTTTTTACATTCTGCTTTGTCTGCAGGTCCCAAACCATGGATACGGGGTCGTGCAGATGGTGGAAAAAATGACAGACGGGGAAATCCGCCTGAGTCCGGGAACCATGTACGGAAGTTTGTCTAAAATGGAAAAAGATAAGCTGATTCAGTTTGTAAGAGAAGAAGAAAAGCGTAAGCTCTATGTCATTACGGAGCTCGGCATGGAAGTCTTACAGCTGGAAAAGGCGCGTATTAAGCGCTTGTACAGAAATTCTACGGAGGTACTTTAGTCATGGAAATGACAACAAAACAGGAACGTAAGATTTTTACCATTACGGAATACGACAGGGAGCAGGAGTATCTTTCCAAGCGCCACAAGGAAGGCTGGAAGTTTACTGCGGTTACCGGATACGGCATGTATCATTTTGAACAGTGTGAGCCGGAGGATGTAGTTTATCAGCTGGATTATAACATCGAGGGTAACATCAATCATGAGGAGTACACCCGCATGTTTGAAGACTGTGGCTGGGAGTATATCACCACTTATGTGGGTTACGCATACTTTCGCAAACCGGTGGCAGATATGAAGGAAGAGGAAGAAATTTTCTTTGACGACAGCTCTAAACTTGAGATGATGCAGCGTATCTTCAAAGGCCGCATGATTCCTATGTTTATCGTATTTTTCCTGTATTTGTTCTGGCAGCTATTGATTGGATACTTTTTTGAAGGCTTGTTTTTTAAAGTGATTGCAGTACTTCTTGGAATCACAATGACAATTTATATTTTGGTAACGGTGCATTTTGGCATCAAGTATTTGGGACATTTGAGGAGAATAAAAAAATAATACACAAGGGTAAAAGGAGAAATGAAAATGAGAACAACATTAGAACAGCTTTGCAACAACTTTATCAGCAACAGAGACGCAGTAAAGGCTACCTTTAAGTGGGAAAACGACCAGATTATTGCAGCAAGCGCCACCAGCTTTTTAAACCGTGGTGTACTTGCAGATGCTACTAAGTTAGAGGCTTGTAAGGCACTTTTAAAGGAAAACACCGGTGTGTTTTCCAATTTCCGCGGAAACGTAGAGGTTCCGATGGTTGCCCAGCTTGCCATGGTTGAGAATCCGGCAGACAAGATGAAAAAGACCTTAAAGATTTACGAAACCTTAAAGCAGGAATTCAGAGGCTCCGAATATCTGGTTCTTGCAGCGGCTGTGATGGCAGATATGGTATCTGATGAGCAGGTAGTAAAGATGACAGAAAAGGCTCGTAATATCTATGATAAGATGAAGAAGGACCATCCGTTCCTTACTTCCGGCGAGGACAGCGTATATGCTGTATTAATGGCAGTTTCCGAAAAGAGCGATGATGCTTTGATGGAGGAAATGGAAGTTTGTTACAAGAAGTTAAAGGAAAGCTTTTCTGCAAGTAATGAGGTGCAGGCTTTGGCTCATGTGCTTTCCATTGCAGAAGGTAATGCCGAAGAAAAGTGCAACAAAGTAGTTGCTTTATACGAGGCATTAAAGGCTGATGGTGTGAAGTACGGTAAGTACCACGAACTGGTGGTGTTAGCTTCCCTGGCGTTGCTTCCGGTAGAACAGAGTGTTCTGGTTGAGGACATTAAGGCAGTAGACGCCTTCTTAACAGAACAGAAGGGCTACGGCGGCTTCTTTGGTCTTGATAAGAAGACCAGACTGATGCATGCGGCGATGATTGTGTCCTGTGACTATGTAAAGAATGACAATACAGACATTGCGGCAATGACAGGAACCTTAGCGGCAGTGGCAGCACAGCAGGCGGCTATGTGCGCGTGTATTGCGGCTGCGACAGCAGCAAGTTCTGCAGCAACTTCCGGAAATTAGTCAGGAAAGAATACGTAAGAGGGAGAATTCATGGAGAAAATATTAGAAGTTAATGGTTTAAAAAAGACCTTTAAGCTTTCTGCAAAACAGCAGAAGATAGAAAAAACAAATGAAAAGGTAAAGGTGGCGGTAAATGACCTTTCCTACACGGCGTATCGGGGAGAAGTGTTTGGTTTACTTGGTTCTAACGGAGCCGGAAAAACCACCACTCTTCGTATGCTGGCAACCTTAATTAAGCCGGATGCAGGAGATGCTTTGGTAAATGGAGCAAGCATTGTTTCTGAGCCCGCCAAGGTAAGAAGTAATATTGGATTTTTGACCAGTGAGTTAAAATTAGAAGAATTTTTTACACCTAATTACTTGTTTGATTTCTTTTCTGAACTGCATGGCGTTCCGGCAGAAGAAGCAAAGAAAAGAAAACAGGACTATTTCGAACGGTTTGGAATTGATAAATTTGCAGAAGTAAAGGTGGGAAATTTGTCTACCGGTATGAAGCAGAAGGTTTCCCTGGTTATTTCCCTGGTGCACGATCCGGATATCATTATTTTTGATGAACCGACCAACGGTTTGGACGTACTTACCGCAAAAGTGGTAACCGATTTCCTGCTTGATTTAAAGGAACGGGGAAAGTCTATCATTGTATCTACCCATATTTTCAGCCTGATTGAAAAAATCTGTGACAGAGTCGGTATTGTCATCAGCGGTCAGATGGTTATTTGCGATACCTTAGAGCAAATCAAACAGGGAAAGAGCTTAGAAGAACGTTTTTTTGAAATTTACGAGGATAAGGTGGGTACTACAGATGAAAAATAATACACTTACGATTATAAAAAAAGAATTTGCCCGCTTTTTCGGTGATAAGAGAATGATGTTTACAACTATACTGATGCCGGGTCTTATGATATATATTATGTATACGTTAATGGGAAGCCTGATGATGGGACAGTTTGTTTCTGAAGAAGGCTTTGTGGCAACCGGTTACGTACAGAATATGCCGGAAGAGCTTGCTCCTATGTTAAAGGAGCTGCCGGTTGATTGGAAGTCTGTGGAAAATGATGCTGTGACTGAAATTAAAACTTCGTTGGAGGAAAAGGAAGCTGACCTGTTAGTGCTTTTCCCGGAGCAGTTCATGGAAACTATGCTGGCTTATGAGGTGTCAGCGGAGAATGCGGCTCCACAGATTGAAATTTATTATAATTCTGCTAAGCCGGAATCTGCGGATGTGAATGCAATGTTGCATGCAATGCTGGAGCAATACGAAGCATCCCTAACCAATCGTTTCGATATCAATGAGGGACAGGGAAAATATGATATGGCAACGGACCAGGATATGACCGGTCAATTGTTTTCCATGCTTCTTCCAATGTTAATGATGACCTTTATGTTTAGCAGTTGCATTTCGGTAGCGCCGGAATCTATTGCCGGTGAAAAGGAGCGCGGCACCATTGCGACTTTGCTGGTAACTCCTATGAAGAGAAGCTCTCTGGCTCTTGGAAAAATCATCAGCTTAAGCTGTATTGCCTTGATTTCCGGTGTTTCCAGTTTTATTGGTACCATGCTTTCCCTTCCGAATATGATGAGCGCGGCAGGCGGAGTGGATGCTTCTTTTTATACCTTTGGTGATTATGCCATGCTGCTCGGAATTATTTTATCTACGGTAGTATTGCTGGTATCCTTTATTTCAATTATTTCTGCCTTTGCAAAGAGCATCAAGGAGGCCACCAGTACCTGCTCTCCAATGACAATTCTTACTATGGTGGTAAGCCTGGTTCCGATGATGGGCTCTGAAGGGTTAAAGAGTATTGGTATGTTGTTTATTCCTGTATTAAACAGTGTGCTTTGCATGAACAACATTTTTGCTTTCCAGGCGGATGTATCCCGTGTGCTTTTGACCATTGGAGTAAATATTATTTATGCCGGATTAATGACCTTTGGATTAACCAGAATATTCAACAGCGAAAAAGCAATGTTTTCCAAATAGGTTGTGAAATTTATATAATCTTTTCTTTGACAGTTTATTAAAATTAAAATCGCTGCAACACCAGTGAATATGCGTGTTGTAGCGATTTTTTTTCGTTATATTGTATATTAATCATCCGTCATTTTATATAAAAATATTGACAATGTCGATATTCGATAATATAATAAAAGTAACTAATAACGATATTCGATATAAAAGGAGGTTAATGGTATGCCAAGAGAAAAATTCCAAACGCTCACGGAGCAGATGTTTTACATTCTGTTGTGTTTAAAAGAAGAGTGTTGTGGTATGGATATTATGAGTCAGGTGGAAGAACTGACAAACGGCCGCGTCCGGGTGGGTCCGGGTACACTTTACAATTTGCTGGAACAGTTTCAGTCTGCAGGTTTCATCAAAGAAACCAAGGTGGTTGGCCGCAAACGCAGTTACATCTTACAGGAAAAGGGAGAAGCAATGCTTCGGGAAGAATATCAGCGGTTAAAAACGCTGACGGATGATTTTGAAAACATATTTATGCAGTAAAGGAGGCAGGAGAATGGCAAAGTACAAATATCAGATTGGTACCTTTAATTTATTTGATTATGCCGGTGTGGAACGTCACTTGGAAAAAATGGCTGCAAAGGGCTGGCAGTTTGATTCTATCGGTTCTTTCGGATGGAAATATAAAAAGGCGGAGCCGACACAGGTAAAATATTCGGTAACTTATATTCCGGAGGCTTCGGATTTTGACCCGGAGCCGTTGGAAAAACAAAAGGAGATAGAGGCTTATTGTGAGGAAGCAGGATGGAAAAAGGTAGGCAGCTGGTTGCAGATGCTGATTTTTTGTTCGGACAATCCGGAAGCAGTGCCCATTGAAACCGATGAAGAATTACGTCTGGGATTTATCGAAAAGAGCATGAAAAAGAATCTGCTGGTTTCCCACGGTTTACTATTACTTGTATTTGTATTGAATATGTTTACCACCTTCAGCACAGCAAAAAGAAACTGGGTAGAATTTCTTTCTGACAGCCACAGGCTTTGGAACACCAGTGTATGGATGTGGGGTATCCTCATATTATTGATTGACCTTGCCTTTTATTTTGGCTGGATGCATAAAGCTAAGAAGGCAGTAAAAGAGGGACTTGGCTGTCCGGCACCAAAGGGCTACCGTTATTGGAACCGGATGGCCTGGTGCGGGTTGGCGGTGCTTGTTGTTGGAATGTTTGCTTCCTACACCTCAGGAATGATTTGGTTTATGTTGCTATATCTGGCAGGAATTATTCTGATTATTTTCGGCGTACGAAAACTGCAGCTTCACTTGAAAAAAGAGGGTGTTTCCAAGGGCGGAAACATGGTAGTTACCATGTTTTTGTGCATGTTTCTGACGATTTTATTTTTAGGTGTTTTTGTCGCAGTAATTATTGGTTTTGATATCAGCCTGACCGGGAAAAAGGAACCGGACGGTACCATTCTTTTAAACGGGAAGGAATGGAAGATTTATCAGGATACTTTGCCGCTTTACGTGGAGGACTTTGCAGAAACAGGGTATAGCGGTAGCTCCAGGGAGGCAAGAGAACAATCCAGCTTTTTGGCAGGTTACGGTGATTATGAGGAATTTTTGTTTGAGGGAAAAGAAGTAACATCGGTAAAAGTGGCAAACACGTATGAGGTAATTACCGTAAAAGCTAAGTTTTTATATAATTTTCTGCTGGAAGCTTTTTATGAACGGGAATTCCGCCATTCAGATGAGGAAGAAAAGCAGAAAACAGAGTATCGCGCCGTATATGAAGCAGAAAGCGGCACCATATACCGTCAGTATTACGAAGGACTTCCGGTAGTCCACGACTGGCTGATTCTTACAGAAAATAAAATTGTTCCGATGCATCTTTATCTGGATGATTTAACAGAAGAGCAGATGAAAAAAATAGTAGATAAATTTGCGGAGTAAATTCATGGTTGACAACTTTCCTTGTCAATGCTATACTCGTTTTGACAAGAATAGTTGTCAAAAAGGAGAATAACAAATAGGAGTATATGTAAAAATGAGTGAAAGTAAGAAGAAAAAGAAATTTCCGTGGAAGTCTATTGTGATGATTGCGGTGTTTTTGGGAGCAAGCTTTGGAGTGGGCTGGTTTATCGGGTCGGTGATGAATCCTGTGTTAGATAAAATGTCCAAAGGGGAGCTGATTACCGGTCTGGTTGTCATTTATATAAGCTTCCTTTTGTCTTACTTTTTGCAGATTGTCATACACGAGGGCGGACACCTGGTTTTTGGCCTGTTGACCGGCTATCAGTATTCTTCGTTTCGCATCGGCAGTTTTATGTGGGTAAAGCTGGACGGAAAAATCCGTTTAAAGCGGTATTCTATGTCCGGAACCGGCGGACAGTGTTTAATGGCTCCTCCGGATATGGTAGACGGAAAAATTCCGTACGTATTATATAATATGGGTGGTGCTATTGCTAACATTGTAGTTTCGGTGGTTCCGTTGGTAATTGCTTTAGTTTTCAGTGAATTTTCCCTGGTAACCGGTGTCATCATTGTGTGGTCAGTCATTGGTTTATTTTTTGCATTCCTGAATGGTATTCCGTTAAAAATGCAGGGTATGCCAAACGACGGTCACAATGCCATGTCCCTTGGTAAGCATCCGGAGGCTATGAAGGCTTTTTGGCTGCAAATGAAGATTAATGAACAGGTGGCACTTGGAAAGCGTTTAAAGGATTTGCCGGAGGAATGGTTTGAATTACCATCCAAGGAAGGAATGCAGAACACTTTGATTGCTACTATTGCAGTATTTGCCTGCAACCGCCTGATGGATTTGGGACGGTATGCAGAAGCAGATGAGCTGATGGAACGTGTGCTTGCTGAAAAGGGTGGCATGGTAGGTGTCCATGTGCAGATATTAAAGGCAGACCGCGTATTTTGCGAGATGGTAGGAGAAAACCGTCCGGAAAAGCTGGAAGAACTTTACGATGATGAGTTAAAGAAATTCCTGAAAGCTATGAGAAAATCTCCAAGCACTTACCGCGTAGAGTATTTGTACGCGAAGTACATAGAGAAAGACGAGAAGAAAGCTGCTACAGCAATGGCAGGCTTTGAAAAGGTGGCAAAAACATATCCGTATCCTCATGAAATTGAGGGGGAGCGGGAAATGATAGCTTACGCAGAAGAGAAATTGCAAAATAATTTGTAACTAAACTATATTTTTTATTAAAAGAGCCGAATATGGAACTCATACTTTCTGAACCCGCATACGCTTCTGGTTCTTGAAAGTATGGGTTCCATATATCGGCTCAGTTTAATTAAAAGAAAAATCAGTTACAAATTATTTTGTATTCTTCTGTGGTAAGATGATATTGTTCTGCTATCCGGTAGTCCAGGAGAAAATAAGTTTCTTTGAATTCTTGTGTTGCATCTTCTAAAACCATTAGTTTGTCCACTAACTTCACAATTTCCCTCTGGGTTTCCTCATCTGCCACCGGTATCGGGATCTGCTCTAAGTGGGAGCGGAGTATCTTAACGGAGTGGAACATCTTTTCAAAGAAGAACTGTGCCACGGAGGAATTTAGTATCGCCAGGATATATTTCACGGACAATCCCGGTATTTGTGGAATTACAATATTGCAGCTGTTTAAGGAAAGCAGTCCGGTGTTATCGTAGGCAAATATCAGTTGCTTGTTGATGAAGCGGTAAAACAGTTTTTCCGGGGCACGATAGAGGTGTTCCGGTGCGGTCTGTTGAAAGAGTTCCGGCTGAAAGGATACATAACCGGAGTTAGAGTTGATGTGATACTTGCTGATATCACTGCCTTTGATGATTGGTTCCAGACCTTCGGCAGGAGTGCTATGTAATAATGCTGAATTGTTTCCGGTTACAATGCCAAGGGCAAATTTAGAACGTTCTACAAGTGTAGTTATGCTTGGGCATGTTGTAATTTTATGTAACAGCAGGTATTCCGGGTCTGAGATACCAAAATTGAAGAAATCTGCATATATAGTGCGTTCTACTTTAGTAGAAATGGTAGCACCGTTGGAAAGGGTGACCGGTACGTTTTGAAAAAAAGGCTTAGCGGTATCTTTTTCTACGGCAAAAATTATGCTTGGACAATATACCTGTTCAAAGGCTTCCCCAAGGTATTCTACGGAATGTACGCAAGTGCTTTTCAGCAGAAGTTCCCGTACGGACGTGTGCGCTTTTACGGTCAGAATTGCTTCCGGTAAAACAAAGGAAAGTAATCCCTTCGGGTTTAATTTGTTCAAGCTCTGTTCTATAAATAAATCATATATTTCGATAGAACTTCCTTTTGCACAGGAAAAGCAGTTCCGGTATGTTTTCTTTTCTTCGGAAGAGAGCTTTGCGCCCCAAGGCGGGTTACCGATGATAATATCATAAGTACCGGTGTGGTCAGCCAAAAAATCGGAAACCGTAATATTTTTCTGTAAAAGTTCAACTTCCTTCAAAGTAGTAATATGATACTTCAAAGCAAGGTTGATTCTGGTTAACACGGCGCTGAGCGGGTTTATATCATTACCGTATATGTTTTTCATTGGAAAATCCGTTGGCAGTTGTAATAAAAAGATTCCGGTGCCGCAGCTCGGGTCAAAAACGGTTTGGCTGGATTGCAAAACCGGTAAGTGATGCTCTACCAGGCGTTTTGCCAGCGAAGCTGAGGTATAATAAGAGCCGGAAGCTTTGCGGTCTTTCATATTACGTAAGGACTGATAAAAGAGTCCCAGAGTGTCTTCAGCGGGCATGTAAGTATAGGTGGTTTCGGCACAATATTCCGGATTTGCTGTTATCCATTGACAAAAACAAGTTTCTTCTGCAAGTTCATTCAGAAATAGCTGAAACAGGGAAACATCAGGATATCCGGCAGAAAGAATTAACTGTTCTGCACAATAGCGGAGCCTGCAGCGAAGAGAACTGTCATCTGATGCAGGAATATTTGCACTGATATAAGTCTTATTTCTCCTGCTTTTTAAGCAGGCAATGCTTCCGTTTGCGAGGGCTTCCTTTAAGGTATGCAAATTGTCTTCGTTGAAAAGCGGTTTCGCTTTGGAATCAAAAGAAACAGGAATCAGGCGTCCGGACTTCATCCAGTTTCTGCCGGTGGCGGTGGAAATGGAGAGAAGCTCGCAGGCCTCGGATAAGGTATACAGTTTTTCGGTGCGTTTTATACTCATGAAAAAGTCTCCGATTGTTAATAAAACCATTATGAAATACCAGGATTCATAAGTCAATAGCGAAAAAGCCTTGACAAACGAAAAATGAGTGGTATAATTGCACTATCAAAAACGATGATAGGAAGAAGTAGTGGTGAACTATCCTTACAGAAAGCTGCCGGCAGATGAGAGGCGCAAGGTAACCCATCATGAATACATCCCGGAGTTGCGCACCGAAAAGAAATGAGTAGGCTGCGACGGAAGACAACCGTTAACGTGTCAGAGTATCGCAATAGCTGTACTTGCTAAGGTAAATGATGTGAGTCATTTATAAATTAAGGTGGTAACACGAGTTTATGCCTCGTCCTTATAGTAGGACGGGGCTTTTTTTGCGGGTATAAGCAAAGGTTTGTTAGAAGAACTTTGTAAGAAATGTATTTCATTGCAAAGTTTCTTCAACAAACCGCGCAACGCGACTGAGAGAGCGATAGCTCTCGAAGTGCTTATACCGCAATAGAGATTCATTAGCAAGAGAGCTGTAAAAATCCACATTTATAGGAGGAAAAAAAGATGACTGTTTATGAAGAATTAGTCGCAAGAGGCCTGATTGCACAGGTAACAAACGAAAAAGAAATCAAGGAAATGATTAACGAAGGTAAAGCCGTATTTTACATCGGCTTTGACCCAACTGCAGACAGCCTTCATGTAGGTCACTTCATGGCACTTTGCTTAATGAAGAGACTGCAGATGGCAGGTAACAAACCAATCGCTTTAATTGGTGGCGGTACTGCTATGATCGGTGACCCATCCGGCAGAACCGATATGCGTCAGATGATGACAACAGAAACCATCGCCCACAACTGCGAATGCTTTAAGCAGCAGATGAGCAAGTTCATCGACTTCTCTGATGGCAAGGCAATGATGGTAAATAACGCTGACTGGCTCATGGGCTTAAATTACATCGAAGTGCTTCGTGAGGTTGGTCCTCACTTTTCCGTAAACCGTATGCTTACCGCAGAGTGTTACAAGCAGAGAATGGAAAAGGGTCTCAGCTTCTTAGAGTTTAACTACATGATTATGCAGAGCTACGACTTCTTAGCATTATTCCAGAAGTACGGCTGTAATATGCAGTTCGGCGGCGACGACCAGTGGAGCAATATGCTGGGCGGTACCGAGCTTATCCGTAGAAAGCTCGGTAAGGATGCACATGCTATGACCATCAACCTTCTGTTAAATTCCGAAGGTAAGAAGATGGGTAAGACCCAGTCCGGTGCTGTATGGCTTGATCCAAACAAGACCACACCGTTCGAGTTCTTCCAGTACTGGAGAAATGTAGGTGACCAGGACGTTATTAAGTGCTTAAAGATGTTAACCTTCCTTCCATTAGAAGAAATTGCTAAGATGGAATCCTGGGAGGGTAGCCAGTTAAATCAGGCAAAGGAAATTCTTGCATTCGAGCTTACCAAGCTGGTTCACGGTGAGGAAGAAGCAAACAAGGCATTAGAGGCTTCCAAGGCACTGTTTGCAGGCGGCGGCAGCTTAGAGAATATGCCAACCACAGAGCTTACTGACGAGCAGTTTACCGATGGCGCTATCGATATCATCTCCATGATGGTAGCAGCAGGCATGGTAGCTTCCCGTTCCGAAGGCAGACGTGCCATTGAGCAGGGTGGTGTAACCGTAGAAGGTGAAAAGGTAACCGATATCGGTACGAAGTTCACTAAGGAAGACTTATCCGGTGAAGGCAAGATTGTCAAGAAGGGTAAGAAGAGCTTTAACAGAGTAATTTTTAAGTAATCAAAAAAGAATCCCCCGGACCCGCTCGTCGCTGACGGTCCGGATGGGATTCTTTTTGATTATAGAAAAATTAAGCGCACAAGGAATAAAACAATCAGGTGCAACGGATAAAACCCGTAAAAGAAATATTTTGGCAGTTGTTTCCCACGTTCGCCGTTGTAAAACCAGATGAGGATAAAAGCCAGACAGCCGGTAGTACTGTTAAACAGCATCAGGATGGCCCCTGCAATGCAGCGAAGGAGTTTGTAATTCCGGAACTCGTAGAGAAGCACAATCAGTATAATACCAAAGGCATCATAGTCTGTGCGCAGGAATACGGCAAACAGGATGCCGGTGAGGGCAACAATAAACCGGAGCCAGGATAAGTGCAGTGGCAGGGTTTCTTCAAAATATTTATGACCGATTAATACCAACAGCCCGATCAATAAGGTAAAAAACACATTTTGATAGGAAACTTCCAGAATCCTTTCGTTAAATGCCAAGTCAAACGGGATTTCGGAAATCAGGGCAAAGAGTCCAAGTCTCAGAGCATATTTTTTTACATCCTTGGTGTGCAGAAATCCTTCTACTAATAAAAAGCAGAAGATTGGAAAGGCAAGTCGTCCGATAGAGCGGAGGATATCATCAAAGCGGTACCAGAAATGGTAGTCTGCCATGACATAATCAAAGGAATTACCGGCAAGAACGGCGTCTGCTACTTTCGGAAGAAGTCCAATTTCTAACAAGGCGGCACCGATATGATCAATCAGCATAGTGATAATTGCAATCCATTTTAAAGTAGAACCGGTCAGACCGGTTTTTTTAGTATATTGCATGGCGTTGTGTCTCCTTTTTGCTCTATTTTAACGGTTTGTTATGGTTATTTCAAGGTATATCAGGAATTCTTAATAAAAAAATCTAAAAATAATCAAAAAGGTACTTTACATTTTTCTTTCTGTCTGCTACAATGAATTCAGAAAAGTTGTTATAAAACAAAAATATTAAAACAAATGATTTTATTTCAAATGGAGGCGTATTATGAAAGAGAAGTTAATGCAGGAATTTGAACGTATTTTTGGTGGTACAGAAGATGTACGTCTGTTTTTCGCACCGGGCCGTGTGAATATGATTGGTGAACACACCGACTATAACGGCGGCCATGTATTCCCATGTGCACTTACCATCGGCACGTATGCAGCAGCAAGAAAAAATGGTATGGACACCTGCCGTTTTTATTCCATGAACTTTGAACATCTTGGAATTATTGCAGCAGATTTGGAAGAATTGGAATATGACAAGGAAGCAAATGACTGGGCAAATTATCCGATGGGTATTATTGCAAAGTTACGTGAAGCAGGCATTAACATAGATGAGGGTATGGATTTTGTATTCTGCGGAAACATTCCAAACTCCTCCGGCCTTTCTTCCTCCGCATCCATTGAAGTATTAACTGCATTTGCCTGCAGAGAACTGTTTGGCTTTGAAATGGATTTTGTTGAAATGTCCAAGCTTGCCCAGAAGGCGGAAAATGAATTTATCGGTGTAAACTGCGGTATTATGGACCAGTTCGCCATTGCCATGGGTAAGGAAAATCATGCAATCTTCCTTGATACAGCAGACCTTTCTTATGAATATGCTCCATTGGTGCTTGAGAACGCAAAGATTGTTATTGCATGTTCCAACAAGAAGCGCGGTCTTGGCGATTCCAAGTATAACGAAAGAAGAAGTGAGTGTGAGGCTGCTCTTGCCTTACTTCAGACAAAGAAGGATATCAAGTCTCTCGGCGAGCTTTCCGAGGCAGAATTTGAAGAAATCAAGGATGTTATCGGTGATGAAGTAAAGATCCGCCGTGCAAAGCATGCAGTATATGAAAACCAGAGAACCATCCGCGCAGTTGAAGCATTAAAGGCTAATGACGTAACAACCTTTGGTCAGCTGATGAACGCTTCCCATGTTTCCCTTCGTGACGATTATGAAGTTACCGGTATTGAGCTGGACACTTTAGTAGAAACTGCTTGGACGGTAGAAGGCGTTATTGGTTCCCGTATGACCGGTGCAGGTTTTGGTGGCTGTACCGTAAGCATTGTAAAGGAAGACTGCGTTGATAACTTCATTCAGACGGTTGGTGAAGTTTATAAGAACAAGATTGGTTATGCAGCAGATTTCTATGTAGTAGACATCGGCAGCGGCCCTGTGGAATTACAGTAAATTTTAGAAAGAGAGTCTAAGAGAATGCCGGAAGTTAAACTTCCGGCGTTTTCGGAATGGAGAATAAGTATGACAAGAGAAATTCTTTGGCTGGCAGAATATGGTGTAAACACCGGATTGATTACAGAAGAGGATAGAATTTATACCATCAACCGATTGATGGAACTGTTTGGCATGGATGATTTAGGGGAAGAAGAAATGCTGAATTTACCATGTGATATTGCCCATCTTTCTGAGGTATTAGAGCGTATGAACGACTATGCGGCGGAGCATGGTTTGATGGAAGATAACACGGTTACTTATCGTGATTTGTTTGATACAAAAGTAATGGGGCTGTTGACTCCAAGACCAAGTGAAGTAATCCGTACCTTTGAAGACAAAAAGGCAGAAAGTACCGAAACAGCAACCGACTATTTCTACAAGCTGTGCCGTGATACGAACTATATCCGTACCGACCGTGTTTCTAAGGACCGCAAGTGGAAGGTGGATTCCGAATATGGTGAAATTGATATTACCATCAATCTTTCCAAGCCGGAAAAAGACCCGAAGGCGATTGCTGCAGCTAAGCTGATGAAGCAGAGCGGTTATCCGAAGTGCCAGCTTTGTATGGAAAATCAGGGTTATGCCGGCAGAACCAATCATCCGGCAAGACAGAACCTGCGTATTATTCCGTTAACCATCAATAACGAACCTTGGGGATTCCAGTATTCCCCGTATGTATATTATAACGAGCATTGTATTGTGTTGAACCAGAAGCATACTCCGATGAAAATCGACAGAGCCTGCTTCGTAAAGCTCCTTGATTTTGTAGAGCAGTTCCCGCATTATATTCTTGGTTCCAATGCAGATTTACCGATTGTGGGCGGTTCCATTTTAACCCATGACCATTTCCAGGGCGGAAGATACGATTTCCCTATGGCAAAGGCAGAAACGGAAACAAAGGTAAGCTTTGAAGGTTTTGAGGATGTGGAAGCAGGTATTGTCAAATGGCCAATGTCTGTTATCCGAATCAGAAGTGAAAAGAAGGAACGTCTGGTAGAACTGGCAGAAAAGATTCTTAAGGTTTGGAGAGGCTATACTGATGAAACGGCAACCGTATTTGCGGAAACCGACGGTGAGCCTCACAACACAATTACTCCGATTGCCAGAGTAAAAAATGGTAAGTTTGAACTGGATTTAGTGCTTCGTAATAATCTGACCACTGAAGAGCATCCATTGGGCGTATATCATCCGCATGCAGAACTACATCATATCAAAAAGGAGAATATTGGCCTGATTGAAGTTATGGGTCTGGCGGTGCTTCCGGCAAGACTGAAAAATGAGCTGGAAGAGGTAAAGCAGTGCCTGGTAAATGGTGTGCCTGTTTCTTCCGTAGAAAGTATTGCGGCACATGGTCCGTGGGCAGAAGAATTGGCGGAAAAATATAAAACCTTTGACAAAGAAAATATTGATGCTATAATTGAAAAGGAAGTGGGCGACGTGTTTGTAAAAGTATTAGAACATGCCGGTGTCTACAAAAGAACAGAGGAAGGAAAAGCTGCATTCCTGAAATTTGTGGAGGCAGTCAATCAATAAAGCATCATGAATCAGAATGTAAAGAAACAGGTAAAAGAAATTATTGAATGGATACTTATCCTTGCATTTGCTGTTGTAGCGGCAATGCTGATTAACCGGTATGTCATTATCAAAGCAGAAGTACCGACCGGATCCATGGAGCATACCATTGAGGTGGATGACTGTATTTTAGGATTTCAACTGGCTTATCTGTTTGACGGACCGGACCGTGGAGATGTAGTTATCTTCCCATATCCGGACAACCCAGAAACCACTTATGTAAAGCGTGTTATCGGTCTGCCGGGAGAAACGGTGGAAATTAAGAATGGATACGTATATATTGACGGCACGCCAATCGAAGAGCCTTATCTGAAAGAAGAAATGCGTGGCGAATACGGACCTTATGTGGTTCCGGAAGGAAGCTATTTTATGCTTGGGGATAACCGTAATTCTTCCCAGGATTCCCGTAAGTGGAAAAACACGTATTTGAAGGAAGAAGATATCATAGCAAAGGTGCTGTTCCGGTATTCACCAAGTTTTAAATGGTTTTCCGATGTGGATTATGAATAGTTAGCTGTTTTTTAAGAGTTTTATGAAATAAGGGTTAAGAAATAGTAAAATCCTTCCGATATAGTAGATATAGAAAGGCTTCATGGATGAGACCTGTTCAAAAAATACTATATCAGGGAGGATTTTTTTATGAGATTTACAACAACTAAGATGGCAGAACAGTATGTACAGAACATGTACAACAAGCCTGCAAAAGAGACTACAAACACTAAAAATGACAAGGTTAAAGATAATAAAAATGCAGCTGCACAGAAGGAAGATAATGCAGCAACTTATGAAGGCAGCGTAACACAGCCGACAAAGGCAACCTACACAAAGCCGGTAGCAGTAGCCCAGAAGAAGGAAAAGGAAGATGACCTTCAGGCAAAGCTTGATAAAACATATGAAGCTTTAAGCGATGAGGCAAAGGATTACTTAGCTTCTTTAAAAGAAAAGTTTGGTGATATTGATTTCTTCGTAGCCGATTGTGCTACCGATGAAGAAATGGGCCGCTATTTTGCAATGGGTACCAAGAAATACTCCTGCGTTATCAGTTCCTCTTTAATTGAAAGCATGGCAACCGATGATGCTGCCCGCGAAAAATACGAAAAGATTATTGCAAATGCCGGTGAGCAGATTGAAGAAATGAAGGCAGAAGCAAAGGAAGAGCTTGGCGAAGAAGCTGCTGAGCAGATTGAATTTGTTGGCTTCAAGGTTGATGATAACGGCATGGTAGAGTACTTTGCAAAGCTGAGAGACGACAACAATTCCTACTATGCAAAGTTAAAGGAGAAGCGTGCCGAAGCGAAGGAAGCTGAAAAGAAGGCAGAGGAAAAGCGTAACGAAAAGCTGGCGGAAGAAAAGTTAACCGGTAAGGATCGTTTACATAAGAACGGTGACCTTTGGTTTAACGCAGATTCCAGGGAAGGCTTAATGGCAGCTATCCGCGAAGCTCTTGGTATTGAGGCTCCGGAAAAGGCAGAAACACCGGATGTTGCAGTGGGTGAGAAAGTAGAAGCAACAGCAGAAGTGGCTGAGTAAAAAGAATATATGAATTTTCAGGGTGTGCGTCAGGTTGGCGTACACCTTTACTTTTTATATGGGTTTCGCACCATTTTTTCTTCCGACTCCGCTGCTTCCTGCGTCGTCTTGCCGTACCGTTTCTCTTGATGAAGACTATGTCTGCTCTCTGACGTTTGACCAAAACTCGGTGTCGGGAAGGTAAAGGTATAAAAAATATTTGACTTGTTCTAACTATCCTACGGATAGGACGAAAAGAAAGGGGCAGGGCACTCATAGACAACAAGTTGTCTGAGCTGCCACAGCCCCTTCTTTTCAACGCTTCGCGTTTTTAGAACAAGTCAAATGCGTTACGCAGTATTTTTTAACCTCCACCTCAAACAATTGGCTCAAACGCCGCTCGCATCCATATCATCCAGAGAAAACGGTGCGGAGTCGGCGGGAAAGCACGGAATGTCGGTGTGAAAAATTGGTGCGAAAGCAAAGCTTCAAGAGTTAGACAAATTGGAATTTGACACTCCACCAAACTGAAAGTTTCATATTATCTGGTTAAAACATGTTTGCAATATTTTGTACATCCGCATTTAGGACAAGTTAACTTTCTTTTGGTAATTGTATGAGGTCCCATAACATAAGATTTCATATCCGGAACAAATCGCTCCTTGCATTCAGGGCATTCAAAGGCTCCTGCTTCTCTATCTAATACACATGCAATGGCAATTCCCATTGCCATCACTACAAATCCAATTCCCAGCAACAGTATTCTGGTCCACACCTGCATTTCCAATAATCCTGCAATCATAAACAAAGGCATTGCTGCAATAATCACTAATGCCGCAATCATTGCGGACATAATAATTTTCTTTTTACTTTCTTGAGCTTCTTTTACTAAATTCACCATATTTTCCTCCGCTTTCTTTTTATAATCCGTCTCTTGTAATCGTTCACCGGATAGAAGTTCATTTACTGTAACTTCCAATTCATTGCAAAGTGGCAGTAACAATGATACTTCCGGGAAACCATTACCTCTTTCCCATTTTGAGATTGTTTTATCGCTGATACTAAGCTTATCTGCCAATTCCCTTTGCGTATATTTTTTTGCTTTTCTTTCTTCAGCAATAAATTTACCGATCTTAATTTGATCCATAGGTTCGTGTCCTCCTTTCCGGATTTATTGTATGGATTTCCATTTTGTTTTTACACCCACGGAACGTAGAATATGGTGAATTTTAGCGGTTTCTACGCCACGTAGAGTTGTAATGTATTTGGAAAATTCAAGTTTATCTAACGATATCTGAATTATATCACATATCCCAATGAACCACAATTCCATAAAGAGTAACTAGGGATTTTTTGCGTATCTCAATCGCCGGTTCTACTGTTTTTGCGTATGTTTCGCTCTGACATTCAGTACTTTTCCGGCAGGCTCCAAGGCAGTGGCAGCTTTTAAATATGGATACTTTGGATGGAGAGGCTAACTGTCTGAGGTGCAGGGGAGAATGTGTATGATGTTTTGGAAACTGTGTAAAGGATTTGGGTATTCAAAAGGCGCGAGAGCGCTTTTAAGGAAGGTTCTGGTCTCTGTGGACACCTTGTGTGTCTGACAGAGGCCGGAACTTCCTTAAAAATAGTCCATTGGACTTTTTGAACACCCAAATCAAAAATAACAAACACTCCATCAACATTAACTCATTTCCTACTGCACCGAGTTTTAGCCTTCCATCCAAAGTATCCATTAATCAAAAGAAAGCATCCGCTGCCTTGGCAAGCACCCGTGAAAAGTGGCTGAGTCGGGAGAAACATACGCAAAAACAACCCCGGCGGAAAGGGGGCAAAACTTTAGCAATTTTTAATAAGCTTTTGTTCATAAAAGGACTTGTTTTTTGCAAAAAAAGTGGTATGATGAATAGACTGCAACTAAAAATGAGGTTACCATTACACAGGAGAGAGTAGGAGAGTAACATGAGAGAAATTAAGTGGGTATTTTCTTTTATCCGAGGGAAAAACATTGCATGGATGATTCTTGCATGGCTGGCAGGAATTGCATCGGTTATTTTATTAACTGTGGAGCCAAAGATTATCAGCCATATTGTAGACGATATTTTAAAACCGATGTTTTCGGATTCTTCCGTAAAAACGGAAGAGGTGCTTGCAGAGGTTGTTCCGCTGCTTTTAGTGGCATTGTGCGTTGTGGCAACCAGAGCATTGTTAAAGTTTTGGGCAAACGTGGAACGTGATGAAGTTGCCTATCGTGCCCTTTTGATTTTAAGAGAAGATATGTATGAAAAAATCGGTGCCCAGAGCAGAAATTTCTTTATGAAGAACCGTTCTGGTGATTTAATAAATAAATGTACCGGTGACTTGGATACCATGCGTCATTTTATGAGCTGGGTATCCTATAATATGTTTGAGTGTTTCGTCATGGTTGCGGTGGTTCTTTCCGTATTTTTCAGCATCAGCTGGGAATTTACCCTGTGTCTGCTGGCAATTTCACCGTTAGCCTTTATTACGGCTATCCGTATGGGTAAAATTGTGCGTCCGATTTTCGGTAATGCCAGAGCGCAACTGTCCCGTTTAAATACCATGGTACAGGAAAATATCAGCGGTAACCGTGTGGTCCGGGCATTTTGCAGGGAACCGTTCGAAATAGAAAAGTTTGATGCGGAAAATGAAAAGTATTATGAGCTTCAGCTGGAAGGTAACAGAGTATGGGTAAAGTATGCTCCGATTCTGGAAACAGCCGCAAATATTATGAACAGCTGTGCCATCATCATTGGTGCTTTGCTTTGTATTTATGAAAAGATTACCTTGGGAGACCTGGTTATTTTTACTTCACTTTCCTGGATGTTGAATAACCCGATGCAGCAGCTGGGCTTTTTTATTAACGATTTACAGCGCTTTATGGCAAGCTGTGAGCGTGTCCACGAACTGTATGATACAGAGACGGATATTAAGAGTCCGGAGAATGCCGTAACAAAGGAAATTACCGGTGAAATCACCTTAAAGGATGTAACTTTGGCATACGGAGAAGATGAGGTACTAAAGAATATTAATCTGCATATTCCTGCGGGAAGCACGGTAGGAATTATGGGTGCCACCGGCTCCGGTAAAACTACATTGTTAAATGTAATTACCCGTTTCGTTGATGTAACAAGCGGCAGTGTTCTTGTAGATGGTGTGGATGTAAAAGAGTATGATTTACAGCATCTTCGCCGCAACATCGGTATTGCCCTGCAGGATATATTCCTGTTTTCCGATACAGCAGAAGCCAACATTGCCTATGGTGTGCCGGACGTATCAGAGGAAGAGATAAAGAAGGCAGCGGTGGATGCGGATGCGGACAGCTTTGTAAGCCAGCTTCCGGAAGGTTATGATACAATTGTCGGTGAGCGCGGTATGGGATTATCCGGCGGTCAGAAGCAGCGTCTTGCCCTGGCGAGAGCCTTGGCTATGAATGCGCCGATTCTGATGCTTGATGATACTACATCTGCAGTAGATTTAGAGACAGAAAAGTATATTCAGGAGCACATTGCGGCAAGAGAGAAAAAGGCAACAAAGATTATTGTTGCCCAGAGAATTACTGCCGTAAAGAATGCAGACTTTATTGTAATATTGGAAAACGGAAAAATTACCGAGCAGGGAACCCACAAAGAACTTCTTCAAAAGAAGGGATACTACTATAAGATTTACCGTATCCAGCAAGGTCTTGCAGGTGAGGATGAAATTGCGGCAGCTCTGGAAGGAGGTGCATTCTAATGGCAAGAAATAAATACAATGTGGATGAAAACTTAGAGAAGAAGTTTGATATATCCCAGTTGGTGCGAAGTCTGATTTATGTGAAACGCTACAAAACGCTTTTTATTGCAGCATTTTGTTTTAGTATGATTTCCATTTTCTGTGGATTATTAATGCCATTATTTACGCAGAATGCGATTGATAAGTTTATCCCGGATAAGGATGTAAAATCCTTACTGCTCGCAGGTGCGGCAATCATCATTACCGTAATTTTACAGGCAATTTGCAATAAGAGCCGTTCCCGTGCGACTGCCAGAGCAGGACAGGCCATTATCCGTGACATCCGTCGTGACTTGTTTGTTCATTTGCAGGAGTTACCGTTTGACTACTTTGACAGCAGACCTCACGGAAAAATTCTGGTGAGAGTAGTTAATTATGTAAATTCCGTATCTGACTTTTTAACGAACGGTATGATTAATATGATACTGGAAGGCTTGAGCCTTTTGGTAATTGCCGGATTTATGTTGTACATGCATCCGGGACTCTCCCTGGTAGTATTTTCCGGCATCCCGATTTTTGTAATCTATTTGTTTGCGATAAAAGGAGTACAGAGAAAAGCCTGGCAGATGCAGGCTAATAAGTCCTCTAATTACACTGCATATCTGGCGGAGAGTATCAACGGAGAACGGGTTACCCAGAGCTTTGCCAGGGAAAAATATAACAGCGGTATTAATCAGGAGCTTTCCTTAGAAGCAAAGGGAGCTTTTATGAAGGCAGTTACCGTAAACCACAGTATTTGGCCGATTACGCTGTTTTTAACCAAAATTACAAACTATGCATTATATATTGTGGGTATCCTGTATTTCAGAGAAAGCCTGGAAGTTGGTGTAATTATCGCCATGACCAGTTATGCCAGCCGGTTTTGGCAGCCGATTCAGAATATCAGCAGTAACTATAACCAGTTGATTAATACGGTATCTTACCTGGAACGTATTTTCCAGCTGATGGATGAGCCGGTTACCGTAACTGATGAACCGGATGCTGTAGAACTTCCGGAGATTAAGGGCGATGTAAAGTTTGATCAGGTTATTTTTGAATATGAAAAAGACCGGCTTGTATTAAAGGATGTAAGCTTCCATGCGGCGGCAGGAGAAAGTATTGCTTTGGTTGGTCCTACCGGTGCAGGAAAATCTACTATTGTAAATTTGGTTTCAAGATTCTATAATATTAAAAGCGGTAAGGTTTTAATTGACGACTGTGATATTGCAAAGGCTACCTTAAAATCCATCCGTAGCCAGATGGGCATTATGCTTCAGGATACGTTTATTTTCTCAGGTACCATTATGGATAATATCCGCTACGGTAACTTAAATGCGACGGATGAAGAATGTATTGCTGCGGCAAAGCAGGTATATGCACATGAGTTCATCAGCAAGCTGCCGGACGGCTATTTTACCCAAGTAAACGAGCGTGGAGATGTGCTTTCCGCAGGTCAGCGACAGCTGTTATCCTTTGCAAGAACCTTGCTTTCCGACCCGAAGATTTTAATCTTGGACGAAGCAACCTCCTCCATTGATACTAATACAGAGCTGTTGGTACAGGAAGGAATTAAGCAGTTGTTAAAGAACAGAACCTCTTTTATTGTGGCACACCGTATTTCCACCATTAAGGGCTGTGACAGAATTATGTATATTCATGACGGTCAGATTGCAGAAAGCGGCAATCATGATGAATTGATGGAAAAGAAGGGCCACTATTTCCAGCTGTATACTTCACAGCTGACGAACGAATAGAAAGGCGGAACGACCAATGATAGACCTGACAAAATCCAGAGAAAGTATAGACCGCATCGATAAACAGATTGTAGATTTGTTTGAAGAACGAATGAAAGTAGCCGGTGATGTGGCAGAATATAAAAGAAATACCGGTAAGAAGGTTTTTGACCCGGAACGGGAATTGCAAAAGCTGGAAACCTTGGGCGCAATGGCTTCTTCGGAGTTTAACGAACGTGCAGTGAGAGAATTATTTTCCCAGATTATGTCTATCAGCAGAAAGTATCAGTACAGTCTGTTGACTGAGCAGAATGAACGCTTTGAGGAACTTACCGGACTTCCGAAAACAGCGGACACCAAAGTGTGTTTTTTCGGTGCTCCGGGCTCTTATTCCGAGCAGGCCATGGAGGATTGTTTTGGGACAGAGGTTACAAGTTTCCCGGCTGCTACATTTAAAGATGTTATGGAAGCTGTGCAAAACGGCGCAGCTGACTTTGGTGTGCTCCCTATTGAAAATACAACTACCGGCGGGATTACTGACAGCTACGACCTTTTAATGGAGTATGACAACTATCTGATCGGAGAGCACGTAGTAAAAATTGAGCATGCGTTACTTGGAATTCCGGGAGCCAAAATAGAAGAGCTTCGAAAGGTATATTCCCATTCCCAGGGACTAAGTCAGTGCAAGAAGTTTTTTGACGAATATCCGGATATCCGTCCTGCGGTATCATCCAGTACTTCCGAAAGTGCAAAGAAGGTAATGGAGGCAAAGGACAGCACACTGGCAGCCATTGCCAGTAAGCGGGCAGCGGGCATTTATGGCCTTGAGGTTCTTAAGGAGTGCTTAAATACAGAGGATGTAAATTCTACCAGATTTATCATTGTTACGAACAAAAAGACCTTTTTAACAACGGCAAATAAAATCAGCATTTGTTTTGAATTGCCTCATGAATCCGGTAGTCTTTATAAGATGCTGAGTCATATTATGTACAATAACTTAAATATGACAAAGATTGAGTCCAGACCGATTCCGGGACGCAGCTTTGAATACCGTTTCTTCGTAGACTTTGAAGGAAAGATTACGGATGCAGCGGTTCGAAATACTTTAAATGGTATCAGGGAAGAAGCTTCCCGGTTAAAGATTCTTGGTAATATTGCAACTGAGTAATAGTGAAAGACAGGAGTGTTTGCATGGCTGGTATGTTTGACTATCTCGATTGGAGAGGTGATCTTACCTTCGATGAGGCGGAGTTTAATGAAGTAGACAGTATGATTCTTGCGTGGCTTTCTTATGCGGCGTTGGACGGTATTGTGCCTGCGGAATGCTCCGAAACAGATACCATTACTATAGAAAAAGCATCGGAGCAGTTTATAAAGACTCATGATGTGGACAAAATTTTAAAAGAGCATGTATCTTTTACAAAAACATCCATATTGATGTTACAAAAACTGGCTTTGTCGAGAAGATTCAAAGATTTGGAATTGACCGGATTTGTGAATCGGATTGATTATAAAAAAGAGAGTCAGTTTTGTGCCATGACGGTGTTTTTGCAAAAGAACCGCTATGCAGTGGTATTCCGTGGAACGGATGATAACTTAATCGGATGGAAAGAGGATTTTAACATGAGCTTTCTTCCGGTAATCCCGGCCCAAAATATGGCGCTTTCTTATCTGGAAGGAGTGGCGAGCCGTATCAGAGGAAAAATTTATGTATGCGGTCATTCCAAGGGCGGTAATTTGGCAGTCTATGCCGGAGTGCGAGCTTCTTACCGGACCAGAAGGAAGATACTGGACATCTATAACCATGACGGTCCCGGATTTTATGATATTAATGGACTGGGTGATGCTTTTGAAGAAATGTTGCCGAAGATTCATTCCTTTGTTCCGGAAACTGCAGTGGTAGGTATGCTGTTAGAACAGGTTGGCGAACATCATGTTGTGAAAAGCAATAACAAAGGCTTACTTCAGCATGATGCCATGTCCTGGGAAGTTCTTGGCACTAAGTTTGTTACGGTAAACAGAGTATCGGATGCCAGCCGTATGGTAAATGATATTTTAAAGAACTGGTTAAGGGAAACATCTAATGAAGAACGGGAAACCTTTGTAGATACATTATACAAAATTCTGGATGCTTCCCAGGCGAAAAGTATTGACGACCTAAATGCAGAAAAGGGAAGAATTGCTAATGTGGTTCTAAAGGAAATCAGTGGTCTTTCCAAAGAAACGAAAGCAATGCTTGGAAAGACACTGTCTGCATTATTTAAAGAAGGTAATCAGGTGATTAAAACGAATCTTAGTAATAATAAAAGTAAAAATAAAAAATAGTACAAACACATTGCACCTCCCGGGTGAGTATATTGACTACGTAGTCAAAACTTAACCGGGAGGTTTTTATGAAGAGAAAGTGTAGTATCTTACTGGTTGCAGTAATGCTTTGTATGATGCTTACGGCATGTGGCAAAGAAGAGGGAATGACCAAGGTAAAGCTTACGGAAGTGGCTCATTCTATTTTTTATGCACCGATGTATGTTGCCATTGAAGAAGGCTATTTTGAAGAAGAAGGCATTGAGGTGGAGCTTGTAAACGGTCTTGGGGCAGATAAGACGATGACGGCTGTTTTATCCGGAGAATCAGAAATCGGTTTCATGGGCTCCGAGGCATCGGTTTATGTGTATAATGAAGGAGCTACAGACTATGTGGTTAACTTTGCCCAGCTTACCCAGCGTGCAGGTAATTTCCTTGTTTCCAGAGAATCCGAAACTGATTTTGAAATGACAGATTTGAAGGGAAAAACCGTACTTGGTGGCAGAAAGGGCGGTATGCCTCAGATGGTGTTTGAGTACATTTTAAAGAAATACGGCATGGATCCGGCTACCGATTTGAATATTATCCAAAATATTGATTTTGGTATGACCGCCCAGGCATTTTCCGGCGGAAGCGGTGACTATACGGTAGAGTTTGAACCTTCTGCAACTGCACTGGAAAAGGAGGGAGCAGGTTATGTGGTTTCCTCCCTTGGTGTAGAAAGCGGATATGTACCGTATACTGCATTTTCTGCAAAAAAGAGTTACATTGAAAAAAATCCGGATGTAATTGAGGGATTTGTAAAAGCATTGCAGAAGGGTATGGATTATGTAAGTTCCCATACACCGGAAGAAATTGCGGAAATTATCCAGCCGCAGTTTGCTGAAACTGACAGAGATACCTTGGTTACGATTATTACAAGATATTATGACCAGGACAGCTGGAAGGAAGATCTGGTATTTTCTAAGGAAGCGTATACGTTATTACTGGATATTTTGGAAAGCGCGGGAGAATTGGAGAAACGTCCTCCTTATGAAGATCTGGTAGATAACACATATTCCGAGAAAGCAGCGAAGTAATAAAACAAAAAACATATCTCTTTCAAACCCGCTTTACTGATGGTTTGTACAGAGATATGTTTTTTATACGTAAAAAGGGGCTGCTGTGGCAACCCCTAAATTTTAACTTAAGCTTCTTCGGTTTCTACAATAACATCTTCTACGATGTCGTCTTCTAAATCATCATCGTAATCTTCTTCAAAGTCTTCCTCTTCGAAGTCATCGAAGTCGAAATCGTCAAGGTAATCAGGATTTAAATAACGGTAAACACCGTAAGCAATAGCAGCGATTGCAGCAATAGCACCGATGATGGCAAGTACCCATACAACGACGCGACCGCACTTCTTTTCCGGTTCTTCTTCCTTTCTGCCAAGGAGCTCTGCTAATTTTGCGTTGCTTGCAATTAATTCATCAATCTTCTTCATGTACATAACAGCATCCTTTCTTGTGAAAAAGTAATAACTCATGTTATTAGTTACAGTATACCACCTTTTTTCAGAATTTACTATATCAAACTTGAATTTTTATAACTTTTTTAAGTTTGCAAAGGTGGAAAGCAGCTTCTTTGTACCATAGTGAGGGAAATCCACGGTTACTTCGTGACCGTTTTTTCCTTTTACGATGGATTTAACCACACCGGTACCGAATTTGATATGCAATACGGTATCCCCCACATCATATGAGAGTGGAGTATTTGCAGATGTGGAAGCAGGCTTGTCAAACATGGTGTAGGTGTTGTCCGGCTTGCGGGTGGTTGAGCCGGGCGTACTGTAAGGAACAGACGGGCGTGAACCACCATATGCAGCAGAAGAAAATGCTTTTTTACTCTCCTGAAAAGTGCTTTTTGACTGCCGGATTGGACTGTCTGCAAAAGCACTGCTTTGCCGGAAGGAGGAATCTCCGCCGGTAGGAGAGGTAACATTTAACAGATACCGCGGAATTTCTTTAATAAACCGGGAAACGGCATTGTACTGGTTCTCGCCCCGTAACATACGGCGGGAAGCGGCACTTAAGTACAGTTCGTTCATGGCACGGGTAATGCCGACATAACAAAGACGCCGTTCTTCTTCGATTTCTGCTTCCGGATTATCTGCGTTTAAGGACATAAAACTTGGAAACAGGCCTTCTTCCATACCGCAAAGAAACACATATGGGAATTCCAGACCTTTGGCATTATGTAAGGTCATGAGGGAAACATAGTTGTCTGCATCTTCTTCCTCGTCTTCTTCGGAAGCGGCTTCCTCACTGTTTAAGCCGCAATATTCCAAAAATCCGGTGAGAGATGGTAAATCCTCGGTTTGCTCATAGCGCTCGGCGTAGGAGATAAGGGCATCGATATTCTGGATACGTTCTTCTGCGGTGTCCGGTTCATCTGCCCGGAGTTCATCCAGGTAGCCGGTTTCTGCAAGCAGCTTCTTGATTAACTGCTTTAGCGGCATATTATTTTGGTTCTGTTCATAGCGCAGGCTTTCGATTAAAGCTAAAAAAGAAAGCAGCTTTGGCTTGGCACGTTCTACGGAAGAAATGCTTTCTACATGCTCTAAAGCAGAGTAGAGGCTTATTTCGTGGGCAGTGGCATAGTCTTTTAAGCGGTCAACAGTGGTGAGACCGATACCTCGCTTCGGGACATTGATAATACGGGTCAAGGCAATGTCGTCTTTGGCATTGTCGATAGTTTTTAAATAAGCAATAATGTCTTTTACTTCTTTACGCTGGAAGAAGCTTAAGGCGCCGATGGTTTTTGCCTTGATGTGCTTCGCCCGGAGGGCCTTTTCAAACACAAGAGACTGGGCATTGGTACGGTAGAGCACGGCAAAATCTTTAAATTCGCAGCCTTTTTCCTCTAAAAGCTGTTCGATTTTTTCTGCCACAAAGTTACCTTCGTCAATATCGGATTCATAGCGGGTAAAATGTACCGCATCGCCTTCGACATTATCCGTCCATAAAGATTTGTTCTTTCGACCGCGGTTGTTATGGATAACTTCATTGGCTGCCGCCAGAATATTTTTGGTGGAGCGGTAGTTTTGCTCCAACTTGATGACTCTGGCAGTCGGATATTCTTTTTCAAAATTTAAAATATTATAAATGTTGGCACCGCGGAATTTATAGATGGACTGGTCGTCGTCACCTACTACGCAGAGATTGTGTTCAATTTCGCCGTATTCATTTTCGTAGGATGCCAGCAGCTTAATCAACTGGAATTGGGCGGTATTGGTATCCTGGTACTCGTCCACCATAATATAGCGGAACCGGCGTTGATAATAAGCCAGTACATCCGGATTGGTGCGGAACAGTTCTACGGTTTTAAAAATCAAATCGTCAAAATCCAGTGCGTTATTTTCTTTTAGACGGCGTTGGTATTCGCTGTAAACCTGAGCGATTTTTTTTGCGGTAAAATCGTAAGCGGTGAGAGCGTAGGCTTCCGGACTAACCAGTTCGTCTTTAGCAGAAGATATGGCTGATAAAAAGGCTTTTTCTTTCATTTGCTTTGTGTCGATTTGCAACTGCTTTAATACATCCTTCATTAAAGTTTTCTGGTCATCTGCATCGTAAATGGTAAAGTTTCGGTCGTATCCCAGACTTTCGATGAAGCGGCGCAGAATACGTACGCAGGTGGAGTGGAAGGTGCTGACCCAGATATTTGCGGAATATTCCGGACCGACGGTTTTTTCTACACGTTCCTTCATTTCTTTAGCGGCTTTATTCGTAAAGGTAATTGCCAGAATCTGATAGGGACTTACATTTTTTTCTGATATCAGATAGGCAATACGATGGGTGAGTACCCTGGTTTTTCCGGAGCCGGCACCGGCTAAAATAAGCAACGGCCCCCGGTCGTGCTTAACTGCAGATAACTGTTCCGGATTTAAGGAATCATATATGCTCATGAGTAATCTCCTTATAACTATACATTTTTCGAACTTCCGTTCTATTTTACCATAAAGACAGAAAAATGAAAAGCAGAAAAAAGAAAAAAGAAGATGAATTTATATCTTGTCATATGGTTTTTAATACTATATAATAAAATTATTAGAAGTATAATACGATTTTGATAACGATAAAATATCGAAAGGGTAGAATTATGGAAAAGAAAAAAAAGGAAGTTTCCGAAATAAGAACCTTATTGGAGAATATTAAGAAGATTTCCTATATCCAACCAAATGAAATTCCAAATATCGATTTATATATGGACCAGGTAACCACCTTTATGGATCAGCATTTGGAAAAGACAAAGCGGTACAGTGAGGACAAGCTTTTAACAAAAACAATGATTAACAACTACACTAAGAATGATTTGCTTCCGTCTCCGGTAAAGAAGAAGTATTCCAAAGATCATATGGTGATGTTGATATTTATTTACTATTTAAAGAATTTCCTGTCCATTACCGATATCCAATCTCTGGTGCATCCAATGACGGAACTGTTTTTTGACGGTAAGGGAGAAATCAGTCTGGATGAGATTTATGAAGAAATCTATGAAATTGAAAAAGCCCAGGCAGGTTCCGTTTCCAGAGATATCCTGAAAAAAGCAAAGGTGGCAGAGGAAACCTTTGCGGATATTAAAGATGATGAACAGAGAGAGTATTTAAGAAAGTACGCTTATGCCTGCCTGCTCAGTTATGATATTTACATGAAGCGGCAGATGTTAGAGCGTCTGATTGATGAAAACTTTACCGAACGGAAAGTAGAAAAGAACGAAGAAAAATAAGAAGAAAGAGTAAGAAAAGCTGCACATGGAATATCCGTGTGCAGCTTATTTGTTTTAAAATGGAATATACTCCGGAATCCGTTTTTTATATACATAATAGCCGGAGATACCGCAGGAACGAAGAAGTTCCTCGGTTTCTTTAAATTTTGTTGCAATTTTATCCGGAGAATGGCCGTCGGAGCCAATGGTGATGAGGGTTCCG
Source organism: Lachnospiraceae bacterium (assembly GCA_045531955.1). GTDB lineage: Bacteria > Bacillota > Clostridia > Lachnospirales > Lachnospiraceae > SIG299. The sequence continues at coordinate 183,134 of JAZSFC010000051.1, forward strand.
CCCAGTTCTAAATATCGTTTCAGGGTTTCGAGCTTTGGGTGGAAACAAGGAAGCCCTTTAATTAAACCGGCGGTGTTGATTTCCAGTGCTTTATCTTTACTGATAAGAAGCTTGAAAATTTCATCCATTACTTCCTGATACTCCCGGAATACATAGTCTTTTTCTCCGCAATAAGGCGGAATATAGCGGATTAAGTAATCCAGATGTCCCAACGAATCGAAGTTATCGTATTCTTTGAGGGAAGTGAGCATATCGCTGAAATATTTGCTTAAGATATCCTTTGCGGTGCGGTTTTGCCAGTAACTTTCATAATAAGGATCATCATTGTCCAAAAGGTGGACAGAGCCTAAAACAAAGTCAAAAGGGTAATCAGACAGAAGCCGGTGCATCTGTTGGTTTAAATCTTCTCTGCCCGGACGAAGTCCAAGCTCGATACCGATGCCAAGGTACAGCTTGTCACGGTAAGCTTCTTTTAACGGAGTAAGAGCAGTAAAATAGTCTGCGACATTAAATTCAAACAGTGGCTCTTCTTTGGTAGTACCCGGATAGTCCAAATCCATATGATCAGTAAGGCATAAGTGGGTAATTCCTTTTTCTATGGCACCGACTACCATGGATTCCGGTGATGCATCGGAATCGGTGGAAAAGTTACAATGGGTGTGCTGGTCAGCTTTTATCATAAATAGTTCCTTTCCAATAACTTTCTTCTACGTTAGTAGAATTATTCTTCCACGAGTGTTAAAGCGGAGATATCCGGTGTGGCAATCATGGAATAATTGGTATAGTATACAACAAAGCCCGGTTTGCCTCCGGCAGGTTTTTTTACATGTTTTTTCTCAATGTAGTCGATTTCAACCTTTTCGTTATCGCGGCCTTTGGAATAGAACGCAGCCAGTGCGGCAGCTTCTTCAAACACCCGGTCAGGAAGTTCTTCGGTAGGAACTCCGTTTGTTTTTAAAACAACATGGGACCCCGGAACTCCTTTGGCATGGAACCACCAGTCGTTACCGGTAGCAAACTGAAAGGTCAGTTCGTCGTTTTGCAGGTTGTTTTTTCCGACATACATGTGATAACCGTCACTGGATACATAGTGCAGAGGCTGATTTTTTAATTTGACTTTCTGTGGCTTTTTCTTTGTGTTTTTATCGATATGGCGGCGTAGGTAACCGCTTTCGATAAGCTCTTCTTTGATAGCATTTAAATCGTCCTCAGTGAGGGCTAAATCTAGGGAAAGACGCACACTTTCCATGTAATCCAGTGCATCTTTGGTTTCTTTAATATAGACGGAAAGTGCTTCGTGTGTACGTTTCAGTTTGTTATATTTCTCAAAGTATTTTTTCGCATTTTCCATGGCGGATAAAGTTTCGTCCAACGGAATAGTGATTTCTTCATTGGTATAGTAGTTTAATGCCTGCATGGATTTGGAACCCGGTTCAACACTATAGCCGTAAGTGGTGATTAGTTCACCATAAATCTTGTAGTTCTCACGTTTTTCCGTATCTTTTAACTGTTTGGTCTGCAGGTCATACTTTTTAGCTTCACGCTCGATAGCGGTGTTAACAATACGGCGTAAATCCGCAGATTTTTGGCGGATGCGGGTAATTTGATTCTTTTTAGCATAATAGTCTTCTAAAACAGCGGAAATACTGCCATATGTTTTGATTTCCAGTCCTTCCCTCGGATGGTCGGCGTAGCAGGAGAGAGGAACGGCGGAAAATTCTATCGGAGCATCCTCCTGAAAGACGATACAAGGGGAGAAGGTTCCCTCCTTTACAGTATCTGTAAAGCGTTCCAAAACTTTAAACAGGTGTATGCCGAAATCTTCGGAAATGGTATTGGCAGGTAAGTCTGAAGAAAGTCCGGCACGATGACACAGCTCCTCTGCCATGACAGGGCTGATACCGGTAAGGCCGGTGTATAATGCCTTGGATAGTGGCATCGGTTTAGAAAGTACAAACTGCTTTAAACCTTCATGCGATAGGGTGAGTGGATTCGCTTTTTCTACCGTTTGAGGGATAAAATAGCTGCGTCCCGGTAAAACCTCACGTACGGAGCTGACAAAGCCGGAAATATGCTTGATACTGTCTACAATGACATAGTTTTCGTCACACAGGATAATGTTGCTGTGCTTGCCCATAATTTCAATAATCAGATGCTTTACTGTTAAATCTCCCAGCTCGTCTAAATGTTCAATTTTAAAATCCAGACTGCGTTCCAGCCCCGGCTGGGTAATGGAGATAATGCGTGCACTGTTAAAGTGTTTCCGGAGCAGCATGCAGAAGTTTGGTGCTGTCAGGGGACTTGGTTTGGTAGTCTCGGTTAAATACACCAGAGGAAGGGAAGCGTCCGCAGATAAAAACAATTTATATACGTCATATTGCTTGATGGTGAGAATCAGTTCATCCTTTTCCGGCTGGGAAACCTTTTGGATGCGTCCGCCGGCAAGCGTATCATTTAATTCTTTTGCTAAGTTTGCTATGGTAATACCGTCAAATGCCATGGTTTTGTATTCCTTTTCTTTGTTTAGTGAAGAAAGCAGAGCGCTTTCATTCTCTGATTATACTTTGTTTTTTTGTGTGGTGCAAGTGGAATAGGTAAACTTATTTTATAATCGTTTTTTCACTATATTTCTTTGAAAAGGCATGTTATGATAAGTACAGTCAGAAGCGCGGAATGACATAATTATGATTAAACGAGGAGAAATAAGATATGACACGAGATGTATTTATAAAAGAAATGCTTTCTACGGCAGTAGACATGACGCCGGTGGGAAGAATTGCAGACGAACTTAGCCCTGAGGAATTTTCTGCGGTGGAGGAACAGTTATTTGCAGATATTCTGAAAATCAGTAAGGCGGATGTATCTAAAATAAAAGGCTATGGTGAGTTTGACGAGGAAAATGGCTTAGAACATGAAACATTGCAAATGTTTTTAGAAAATGAATTTTCACCGGAGCAGGAAGGTTACTGGAAAAACTGGACCCAGATGTTTGATACCACAATGTTGTCCAAAGGATTTTTCGATAAGTATTATGCAAAGATGATGCAGTATGCCCCATTTTGCGAAGGAAAGAGATTTTTGGTCAATAACAATACGTTCTTCTGTAACATGATTGTGAAGGAGGATGGCAGTGTCGGTTTCCCTGATTGGAGCCGTTCCGGGGTATGCGATTTTTTCCTGGATTTTGCTATTATGGATTTGAATAAGCCGTACTTGATGATTCCGGAGAAACTGTATGTTTATTTTAAGAAAATCGGCATGGAAGTAGAAAATTTCCACGAGAGATTCTTATGTATGGCTTATTACAAGGGAATTGCGACATTGATGTGGCACGCATCCATTGACGATGAAGAATCCTGCATTTCCATTATGAAGTCTGTTTCGGAATTAGAAGAGCGGATTTGGAACATTAAGTAATGTGATAATGTCTGCCGGACATTTTTACCTGTAAGAGGATGGAGAAATAAGTAGTATGAAATATGAAAATGCAAAAGAACTATTACCGGATGCATTGTTAAAAGAAGTGCAAAAATATGCCGGAGGAAAATTGCTTTATATCCCGGTGGAAAATGAGACAAGGAGCTGGGGAGAGGTGTCCGGCTACCGGCAGAAGTTACTAAAACGAAACGTGATGATTTCCAACCGGTATAAGAACGGGGCAACTTTGTCTGAGCTGGCGGAGGAATACTTTTTGTCACTGGATTCCATAAAAAAGATTGTGTATGGCAAAAAGGAGAAAACGCTGCTGTTCGAACCCACAGTGGAATCTGCGGTACAGTATGCCAATGCAGGATTATTGGAGGAATGGCTGACACTGTATTATAACGTATTTCAGGAGAAACGGGAGATTTTGTTTGAACATGTGATTTGCTGTGGAGTTTTGAAGGTGCCGTTACGTCTGATAGAAACACCGGCAGAAGAGTCTACATGTGTAGAATTTGCAGAAAAATCAAAGGAGCCATTGATTATAACCTATCGGAACGGACAATTTGAAACAGAATGTCAGAAAGAATTGTATTTCGGTTTAAAACAGCAAAAAGTAAATGCATATCCTTCTTTACTTTTAGTGCAGAGGGAAGAATATAAGAAATTTGAACGGATGTACGGACGTCATTTTGTTCTGGTAAATTAAGAAAAAGCTTGGATTGCATTATGTGTAATCCAAGTTTTTTATTCTCACAACTTTCCTGTTTCAAAACAATACTTCTAAAACGGAAAACCTTGACATTCCTAAAAAGAAAGAATATACTAAATTTTATGGATTAAATAGGACAAACCGGAAAATACTATCCGGCAATTCACATATTTAAATGTAAGAAAGGGGTATTAAAGTATGACAAAAATTGATATTATTTCCGGATTTTTAGGAGCAGGAAAAACAACATTGATTAAGAAGCTTTTAGATGGTGCATTTCAAGGTGAAAAAGTAGTTTTAATCGAAAACGAATTTGGCGAAATCGGCATTGACGGCGGTTTCTTAAAGGATGCCGGTGTGGAAATCACAGAAATGAATTCCGGCTGTATCTGCTGTTCTTTAGTAGGTGATTTCGGTAAGGCATTAAAGGAAGTGGTGGACCGTTTCGCTCCGGACCGTATTATCATTGAGCCATCCGGCGTAGGCAAGCTGTCTGACGTTATTAAGGCAGTGCAGGATGTACAGGATGAGCTTAGCGGTGCGGAACTTAACTCCTTCAGTGCAGTTGTAGATGCTTCCAAGGCAAAAATTTACATGAAGAACTTCGGTGAATTCTTCAATAATCAGGTGGAAAGTGCTAAGACCATCATTTTAAGCCGTACCCAGAATGTAAAGGAAGAAAAGTTAGAGCAGGTTGTAGCATTATTAAAGGAACATAATGCAGAAGCTGCAATTATCACTACCCCATGGGACGAGTTAGATGCTGCGTTAGTTCTTTCTGCAATGGAAAAGAAGACCAGCTTCGAGGATGAAATGTTAGAGGAAATGAAGCATCATCACCATCATCATGAGCATGGCGAAGAGTGTACCTGTGGCTGTCATGATCATGACCATGAACATGAGCATCATCATCACCATGACCACGAAGAGGGCGAGTGCTGCTGCGGTCATCATCATGACCATGAAGAGCATGAGCATCATCATGAGCATGAGCATCATCATGAGCATGAGCACCATCATGAACACGAGCATCACGAGCATCACCACGACCATGGCGAAGGCTGTACCTGCGGTTGTCATGACCATGATCATGAAGGACATCATCACCATCATCATGCAGATGAAGTATTTACCAGCTGGGGTAAGGAAACTCCTCACAAGTATACCAAGGAGGAGATTGAGACTGTGCTTGTAAAGCTGGCGGAAACCAACGAGTTTGGTACTATTTTACGTGCCAAGGGTATGGTAGACGGTGTAGACGGACAGTGGATTTACTTTGACCTTGTTCCGGGTGAATATGAGCTGCGTGTTGGTCAGGCAGATTATACCGGTAAGCTTTGCGTAATCGGTACCGACTTAAAGGAAGATGCTTTAGCAGAAGCATTTCATTGCTAATTTTTGCAAAAAGAATTGAGGATAAACAAGATGAGTACAACACCTGTGTACCTGATTACAGGTTTTTTGGATAGTGGTAAAACCACATTTTTACGTGACACCCTGCAGGACAGCGAGTTCCTGGACGGGGACGAAAAAACAGTACTGATTCTTTGCGAAGAAGGCGAAGAAGAGTACGACATGGACATTCTGAAAGAAAAGAATGTTACCGTGTTGACAGTGGAGGAAGAAGAGGAGTTAGGTCCCCGCTTTCTCATGGATGTAAAGAAAAACTATAAACCGGAAAAGGTTATGATTGAGTTTAACGGCACCTGGAGTACTTCCAGACTTCTGGAAAACGGTTTTCCGAGCGGTTGGGAGCTTGCCCAGACCATTACAACGGTAGATGCTTCTACTTTTGAAGCTTATATGAGCAATATGCGGCAGATGATGATGGAGCAGATTGGTCCGACGGAGTTGGTGATTTTCAACCGTTGTACTGCGGAAACCAAGAAGAATTCTTTCCGTAAGGCGGTAAAAACTTTCAACCGGCGTGCCCAGGTGGTTTATGAAGCACTGGATGGCGAAGACGGTGTAGAGGATGAAATAGAACTTCCATACAACATCGATGCTCCGGTAATCGAGATTGAAGATGATGATTACGGTATTTTCTATTTAGACGCATTGGATGACCCAAAGAAATATGAGGGTAAAAAAGTGCAGTTTACTGCTATGGTATACCGTGGCAAGGAGCTTCCGAAGGGAACCTTTGTGCCGGGCCGTTTTGCCATGACCTGCTGTGCCGACGATATTACCTTTATCGGATTCCTTTGTAAAGGTGAACAGGCAAATTATTTTAAAATGCGGGAATGGGTAAAGGTGACCGCAAAAATAAAGTGTGAGTATTACAAGGAGTATGAGGGCGAAGGTCCGGTTCTTTACCTGGAAAAGATTGAATTGACGAAAAAGCCGGAGGAACACCTGCTTTATATGAATTAAAGGGATGTTTCCCGTACAAGGAGAATTATGAGTCAAAGTATCAGTTTAAATCTGGATAATACAGAAAAGCTTGCGGTAATTGGAAAAGCATTGTCTTCTGAGGTGCGTATTAAGTTATTAAAGCTGCTGTGTCACTGCAGTCTGAATGTAAATGAAATTGCAGACAGAATGCAGATTCCGCCGTCTTCTGCAGCGATGCATGTCAAAGTGCTGGAAGAGGCCGGATTAATCCGTACGGAGCTGCTTCCGGCAGTCCGTGGTTCCATGAAGGTATGTCATAAGGCGATGGATGAAATTATTGTAAATGCCAGTACATCCATGGGAACAGAAAAGGTGGAAGTTATCAATATGCCAATCGGTTCCTATGTGGATTATAAGGTGGTTCCGACTTGTGGTCTGGTCAGTGATAAAGGTCCAATCGGGGAGGAAGATGAACCACGCTGTTTCTATCATCAGGACAGAGCAGCAGCACAACTGCTTTGGTTTGGCGAAGGCTATGTGGAATACCGTTTTCCGAACCATGTACTTACCACGGCAAAGGAAACCCGTTTGGAATTGTCTATGGAATTGTGTTCCGAAGACCATGAATATAATTTGGATTTTCCGTCTGACATTACGGTGTGGGTGAACGGGGTGGAAACCGGAACCTGGACCTGCCCTTCGGATTTCGGAGGAAGACGGGGCATTTGGAATCCGGAATGGTGGCCGGATAAAAATACCCAGTACGGCTTACTTAAAACCTGGATTCTTTCCGAAAACGGAACTTATCTGGACGAGGAAAAGCTCAGTGACATAACGTTAAAAGAGTATCGTCTGAATGAGTCGGACTATATTTCCGTCCGGATCGGAATCAAAGAAGATGCGGTTTATAAAGGCGGTATGAATCTGTTCGGTGACGGATTCGGCGATTTTGCCCAGGGAATCCGTATGGCAATCTATTACGAAGAAGAATAGGAACAAATAAGAACCTCCGGCATATCTTGATAGAAAAGAGATACCGGAGGTATTTTTATGCCAAAAATTATTATAGATGCCGGACATGGCGGTTATGATAACGGGGCAAATTATATGGGAAGAAGGGAAAAGGATGATAACTTATCTTTAGCACTGGCAGTAGGAGAAATTCTTGCTGACAGCGGCATTGAGGTTGGATTTACACGGGTGGATGATGTGTATCAGTCCCCGGTGGATAAAGCCCGGATTGCTAATCAGCAGGATGGTGATTTTCTTGTTTCCATTCACCGGAATTCCAGCCCTGTACCGAATACGTATTCCGGAGTACAGACACTGATTTACCGTGATGGCGGTGTAATGGCGCAAATGGCGGAAAATATTAATCATGAAATGGCTCAGGTAGGCTATCAGAACTTGGGAACGGATCTTCGCAAAAATCTGGCAGTTCTTCGAAGAAGTACAATGCCGGCTGTGCTAGTGGAGGCAGGGTTTATAAATACGGATGCAGATAATGTTTTGTTCGACCGCCAGTTTACGGAAACCGCCCAGGCAATTGCAGACGGAATTATCGGTACATTGATTCAGACAGGAGAACTGGAATTTGAGTCGGATGATGACGAAAAGGAAATATATCGTGTGCAGACCGGTTTGTTCAGAAACAAAGCTAATGCAGAGGCTATGGCGATAAAACTGAGAAACATGGGATATACTGTGGCGGTGGAAACGGCCGGAGAATTTTATGCGGTAAAAGTCGGGGAATATGATGATCTGGAGGATGCAACGGAATTGGAACAAAAGCTTCGTCGTATGGGATATGATACCTTAATTGTTTCCAGGTAAAAAAATATTTGTTGGCCGCGGTTTTTTAACATAAAATATAAACCGTGGCTAACAATTATTTTTTATTAGTTGACGGACGAAAAAAAATCATCTATAATAAATTAGATATATGTATAAATCAAGTGTGTGAGGTACATTATGATAAAAAGTATGACCGGCTTCGGCAGATATGAGTTTGCTTCGGCCGAAAGAAAAATTACCGTGGAAATGAAGTCGGTAAATCACCGCTATAGTGAGATTTCCGTCCGGATGCCTAAAAAGCTTAACATGTTTGAAACCGGTATCCGAAATGTGCTAAAGCAGTATATCAGCCGTGGTAAGGTAGACATGTTTATTACCTATGAGGATGAATCCGAGGGTAAGGCATGTGTCCGTTATAATGAAGAAATTGCGGCGGAATACCTTAGCTACTTAAGAAAAATGGGAGAAACCTTCGGTTTGGAAAATGACATCCGTGTTTCTACTCTTTCCAAGTATCCGGAAGTACTGGTGTTGGAAGAACAGGCACAGGATGAAGATGACATCTGGCACGACATCGAAACCGCAGTCCGTGGCTGTGCAGAAAAATTTGTCCAGACCCGTATTGATGAAGGTAACCATTTAAAAGAAGATATTATCCAAAAACTTCAAGGTATTCTTACCATGGTGGACAAGGTGGAAGAGCGTTCTCCTCAAATTGTGGCGGAGTATCGCGAAAAGCTCACCAATAAGGTGGCAGAACTGCTTGGTGATACCAAACTGGATGAATCCGTTCTGGCAACGGAAATTACTATTTTTGCCGATAAAATTTGTGTGGATGAAGAAACCGTACGTCTCCGTGCCCATGTGGACAATATGATTAAAACACTGGATTCCGGTGAGAATATCGGACGTAAGTTAGACTTTATCGCCCAGGAAATGAACCGTGAGGCAAACACTACATTATCCAAGGCAAATGACATGGAATTATCCAACATTGCCATTGATTTAAAAACCGAAATCGAAAAAATCAGAGAACAGATACAAAACATTGAATAAAATATCAAAGGAGAGAAAAACATGTTACATCCATCTTACGCAGAATTAATTAATGCATTAAACAGCGACGTAGTAGAGGGCGAACAGCCGGTAGTAAACAGCAGATATTCTGTTGTTTTGGCAACAGCAAAGAGAGCAAGACAGCTGATTAACGGTTCCGAGCCACTTTGTGACAAGACTCCGTGCAATAAGCCTTTATCCATCGCCGTAGAAGAAGTATACGAAGGCAAGGTAAAGATTATCGGTGACGAGGAGCAGGATGCGTAAGAAATACGCCACCTTTCTGGAATATGCGGTATATCTGTTTATTATTGTATTTGTTCTTTTTCTGGCACCAAAGTTTTTGATGGAAAAAATTTTAGTAGACGGAAGCTCTATGGAACAGTCTTTATACGATGGTGAGCAGGTGCTGATAGAAAAGGTAAGCCGGTATTTTAACGGACCGGAGCGCTTTGATGTGGTGGTTTTTACAAAAAACCACGGTACATATACAAAAACTTATATTAAAAGGGTCATCGGACTTCCGGGAGAAACGGTACAAATTATCGACAGCCGTATTTTTATCAATGGGGAAGAACTGCCGGAAAGCTTCGGTAAGGATCCAATGGATACCGCAGGAATTGCTTCCGAACCGGTACAGCTTGGTGAAGATGAGTTTTTTGTTTTAGGAGATAACCGGAGAGTCAGTGTAGACAGTCGGGACAGGGCAGTAGGTGCAGTTTCCATGGACGAATTGGACGGTGTGGTATTTCTTCGGGTAGCACCGTTTTCTGCCTTTGGAAAGGTGGAATAGCCGTCATTTTTACCAGTTTTTCTTTATTTGGACGCAGGAATGTCAAAAAAATCACAAATTGTAAAAAAAGGCTTGATTATTTGACATTCTTTAGTTAAAATATGTAATAGGTCCGTTCTTTGGTACAAAAGCGGACAAGAACAATTTCTTTTTAGGAGGATTTCAAAATGGCAGTAAAAGTTGCAATCAACGGTTTTGGTCGTATCGGTCGTCTTGCATTCAGACAGATGTTCGACGCAGAAGGATACGAGGTAGTAGCAATCAACGACTTAACAAGTCCTGAAATGCTTGCTCACTTATTAAAATATGATACAGCACAGGGTAAGTATAAGTATGCTGACACTGTAGAAGCTGGCGAAGGCTCCATCACAGTAAACGGCAAGACAATCACAATCTATGCAAAGGCTAACGCAGCTGAACTTCCATGGGCTGAGCATGATGTAGACGTAGTACTTGAGTGTACCGGTTTCTACTGCTCCAAGGAAAAGGCTTCTGCTCATATCACAGCAGGTGCTAAGAAGGTAGTTATCTGCGCTCCGGCTGGTAACGATCTTCCAACTATCGTTTACAACGTAAACCACAAGACATTAACAGCAGATGATACTATCATCTCCGCTGCTTCCTGTACAACAAACTGCTTAGCTCCTATGGCTAAGGCTCTTAATGATTTCGCACCAATCCAGTCCGGTATCATGACAACAGTTCATGCTTACACCGGTGACCAGATGATTCTTGACGGTCCTCACAGAAAGGGCGACAAGAGACGTGCACGTGCAGGCGCTGCTAACATCGTTCCTAACTCCACAGGTGCTGCTAAGGCTATCGGCTTAGTAATCCCAGAGTTAAACGGCAAGTTAATCGGCTCCGCTCAGCGTGTTCCTACCCCTACTGGTTCCACAACTATCTTAGTTGCAGTTGTTAAGGGTAAGGTTACTAAGGACGAAATCAACGCAGCAATGAAGGCTGCTGCTACAGATTCCTACGGTTACAACACAGATGAAATCGTATCCTCCGACGTTATCGGTATGACATACGGTTCCCTGTTCGTTGCTACTCAGACTATGGCAATCGCTATGGAAGATGGCAACACTCAGGTTCAGGTTGTTTCCTGGTACGACAACGAGAACAGCTACACATCTCAGATGGTTAAGACAATTAAGTACTTCGCAGAGTTAGCTTAGTTTCTTCGAAACTACGCTGCCTCCGGCGGATGGCAGACATGTGCAAAGGAAGATGTCAGCTTCGCTGACGCACATGTCGCCCGGAAATGCCTAGCGGTATTTCCGATACTAGTCTCAGTTTTGACTCAATAAGGGTCCGGTCGATTTGGACCGGACCCTTAAATTGTATAAAGAAGAAAGGCAGGAATCTACACATGTTAAACAAGAAATCCGTAGATGATATCAACGTAAAAGGCTTACGCGTTTTAGTTAGATGTGACTTCAACGTGCCATTACAGGAAGGCAAGATTACAGACGATACCCGTCTTGTTGCAGCTCTTCCTACTATCAAGAAGTTAATCAACGATGGCGGCAAGGTTATCCTTTGCTCCCACCTTGGTAAGCCAAAGGGCGAGCCAAAGCCAGAGCTTTCCTTAGCTCCTGTAGCAGTAGCTTTAGAAGCTTTACTTGGCCAGAAGGTTACTTTCGCAGCAGATGCAACTGTTGTTGGTGAAAACGCTAAGGCAGCTGTAGCAGCTATGAACGACGGCGATGTAGTTCTTCTTGAGAACACTCGTTACCGTGCAGAAGAAACAAAGAACGGCGAAGCTTTCTCCAAGGAACTCGCTTCCCTTTGTGACGTATTTGTAAACGACGCTTTCGGTACAGCACACAGAGCACACTGCTCCAACGTTGGTGTTACTGAATATGTAGATACAGCAGTTGTTGGTTACTTAATGCAGAAGGAAATCGACTTCCTCGGCAACGCAGTAAACAACCCTGTAAGACCATTCGTAGCTATTCTTGGCGGTTCCAAGGTTTCCTCCAAGATTTCCGTTATCAACAACCTGCTTGACAAGGTAGATACCCTCATCATCGGTGGTGGTATGGCTTATACCTTCATGAAGGCTCAGGGTTACGAAGTTGGTAAGTCCCTTCTTGAGACAGATTACCTTGACTACGCTAACGAAATGCTTGCAAAGGCAGAAAAGAACGGCGTTAAGTTATTACTTCCTATCGATACCGTAGTATCCAAGGAATTCTCCAACGATGCTCCATTTAAGACTGTAGGTCTTGGCGAAATCGCTGCAGACGAAGAAGGTCTTGATATCGGTGAAAAGACCCGTGAACTTTACGCTGACGCTATTAAGAGCGCAAAGACCGTTGTTTGGAACGGACCAATGGGCGTATTTGAAATGTCCAACTTTGCAAAGGGTACTATCGCAGTAGCAGAAGCTTTAGCTAACATCGACGCTACAACCATTATCGGTGGTGGTGACTCCGCAGCTGCTGTTAACCAGCTCGGCTTCGGTGACAAGATGTCCCACATCTCCACAGGTGGCGGTGCTTCCTTAGAATTCCTTGAAGGTAAAGAACTTCCTGGTGTAGCTGCGGCTAACGATAAGTAATCAAACATACTTAAAATGCCAGGGGCTTTCTTGGCCCCTGGTTTATTATGTTATATCAGAAAGGACATAAAGTCATGCGTAAGAAAATTATTGCAGGTAACTGGAAAATGAATAAGACTCCAAGTGAGACTGTAAAGCTCATCGAGGAGTTAAAGCCACTTGTTGCGAATGAAGAAGTAGACGTAGTATTCTGCGTTCCTGCTATCTCCTTAACAACAGCTATTGAGGCTGCTAAGGGATCCAACATCGAAATCGGTGCAGAGAACATGTTTTACGAAGAATCCGGCGCTTACACCGGCGAAATCGCTCCAAACATGTTAACAGATATCGGCGTTAAGTACGTAATCCTTGGTCACTCCGAGAGAAGAGAGTACTTCGCAGAAACAGACGAAACCGTAAATAAGAAGGTTCTTAAGGCATTCGAACACGGCATCACACCTATCATCTGCTGTGGTGAGTCCCTCACTCAGAGAGAACAGGGCGTTACTATGGACTGGATCCGTATGCAGATTAAGATTGCATTCCTTAACGTAACTGCAGAGCAGGCAGCTAAGGCTGTTATCGCTTATGAGCCAATTTGGGCTATTGGTACAGGTAAGGTTGCAACAACTGAGCAGGCAGAAGAAGTTTGTGCAGGCATCCGTGCTTGCATTGGCGAGCTTTACGACGAAGCTACTGCACAGGCAATCCGCATCCAGTACGGCGGCAGCGTTTCCGCAAGCTCTGCTCCTGAATTATTTGCTCAGGCAAATATCGACGGCGGCTTAGTTGGCGGCGCAAGCTTAAAGCCAGATTTTGGCAAGATTGTAAATTACAACAAATAATTTATAGCGTTAGTTTTTGGGAGGCTGCAGGTTGTGGCCTCCCTTTCTCTATGTCTTTTTCTCCTCCCCGCCGCGTCTCTTTTTGCAGATTTTCTTCTTCAGACTCCGTCATTTTTCACGGGAGCTTACCAAGGCTTCCTTGTTTTCCTTGACGAATGTCCTTCCTTCGATGGTTTACTATAACTCGGTGTCAGCAGGAGAGAAAGGTGTTGGCAAGGGATTTGGTTTGTTCAAAACATCCTGCGGATGTATCTTCAAAAAGGCACATAGGTGCGCTTAGACAAGCAAGCTTGCCCAGCAGCACCTTATGCACCTTTTTAAAAGCGCTAACGCGCTTTTTGAACAACCCAAATCGCGTACACAGCGCACTTGCCTCCACCTCAAACAGATAGCTAAACCACCGGGAAAGTGACATTAAGGAAAACCGGGAAGGCCTTGGAGCTACCGGAAAAATGCGGAACGTCTGAGCAAAGAAAACAGCGAAAAGAGGTAAGGCAGCGGGGAGGGGCGAAGACAGTGAAATGTTTTTATGTTCAGGGGGAGAAAATTATGTTATAATGCCTGTGGGATGAGGAGATATAGAGCTGATTTGTGAAAAATCAGGGAGTTTACGAAGGAGAATATTATGAATGCAAAATTACTGGGATTTTTTAGCGGCTTTCCAACACGTCATTTTACACATAGTATTGCGGAGGTGCTGAAAGAAGAATTGACGGTTCGGGAAAGTCTTGTGTTTATCAGTACCTGGCCGGATAATTATTCGCAAAACGATGAGGATTCCGACGGAATGCATAACATGTTTGCTGAAAGAAATATGCCGTTTGCCAAACATAGCGTGATTGATAACAGAACAGAGTCGGAGGAGGCGGTTCGTCTGATTCGTGAGGCATCCTGCATTTTCCTCATGGGAGGAAATGCAACTCTGCAGTTTGATTTGATGAGCAGAAAGGGTATATTGGATGAGATTCGTAAGAGTAGTGCGGTAATCCTTGGCGTGAGTGCGGGCTCTATGAACATGGGAATGCATGTGGTTGATATTTATGAATCCCTTACACCGTATGAAGGATTGGGATTTGCAGAACTTACCATAAAGGCACATTATCCGTTGGAAGAAGACTTGTTACAAGCAGTTAAGCAGATTTCCAAGGAACTTCCGGTGTGTCTTATGACAGATGAAAGTGCGATTTTTGTGAAAAAAGAAAGTGTTATGCAGATAGGGAAAATCTATTGGATGGTTAAGGGAGAGATAAGTCCAATGACGCAGGAGAAATTAGAATAGGCGAGGTAGTAGTATGATGAATACTGTAAATCAAAAGATAATTGATGCAGTAATTGCAAAAGCAGAGAAGGTATGTCCGGATTCATTGGCTTTGATTGGAGTATATGGGTCGGTTGCCACCGGAGATTTTTATGAAAAATCAGATTTAGATCTGCTGATATTGATTCAAGATGATAAGGGTTGGCAGTTAGGAACAGGGTTTATTCTGGATGATAGTAAAATAGGCTACGATATTTATTGTACCAATTGGGAAGGCTTAAGATATGATGCCGAGTGTCATCATGCGCAGATTTCCAAGTTAATGGATTCGAAAATAGTGTATGTTAAGAATGAGGAAGCTTATGTGGAATTATGCAAATTGAGAGAACAGGCAAAGCAGTTTTTAGAATCGGAGGAACGCTTTGAAAGAGTAAGTGAATTGCTGGATAAAGCCAAAATATCCTATGCAAATGCGTGTTTACATGAGGAATTGGGACAGGTTCGTCTGGATGCCTATGGTGTGATATATTACCTTTTGGATGCGCTAATGATTTATCATGGCAGTTATTTCAAACGGGGTGTGAAACGGACCTTTGAGGAACTGGATAAATTGTCGCATGGAGAAGTGTTTGCTAATCTCATGAAGAAAGTGGCGGAAAGCAAAGAAATTTCAGAACTGCGGGAACTATTAAAAGGTCTCTTTTTGTGCGCAGAAAAGCATATGAAGCAGGAAAAGCAGAAGGAAGCACCTTCGGAAGGGATGTCCGGCACTTATGAGGAAATGTATTCAAACTGGAGAAATAAAGTAGAAGAAGCAGCAAACTCAAATAATGTGTTTGCGTCCTATATGAATATGTGTAGCCTGCACTATATGCTTTCTGACATTACGAGTGAAGTCGAGATAGGTATTTACAATATTATGGGAGAATATAATCCGGATTGCCTTGAGGAGAATGTCCGTATTTATGATAAGTATTTGCAAAAGTATGAAGAAGTATATCAGCAGGCAGGAATATCCATAAAGAGATTTTCTGATGTGGATGAGTTTGTTGCAGACTATTTAGGAGACTGATTACAATATAATGTGTAAAATCCAAATTGACAGAGATTTTGTTGAAGTAAGTTTATTACGTTACATCAATCAGTTGCTTGCGCTTCCGGAAATTGCAGGTGTAAAGCTTCGCGATATAGTGATACAAAACAATGAACCAAAGGACGAACGATTAAAAGAAGCAGTAAACAAAAGCTATCATGATTGTTACAGTGATTCCGATATAAGTATTATTGTTAATCTGCCGACAAATAGTAAGGTAACACCTGCGGAATATATGAATCATCCCAGCAGATTTGGAATAACGCCGGATAAATACCTTGGCTTTGTTAAAACCGATGATTCGGGAATTTATCGGATTATTTTCAAAGATGGAACCAGATATGATTTTGGTTTTGAATTCCGATACGATGATGATTATCAGGATATTGAATTACAAAGTGAGCCTGAAAAATACAGTAATCCAAAATGGCCGATAGAAAAAGTAGATGAGTTTTGGTTTGTTTTGATTCAGGCATTGGGAAAGCTGTATCGGAAAGATTATTTGATTAGCAGTCATTTGGCAAATGTGTGTATCAATGAAACTTTGGTTCAGCAGATGATTTTGCGTGATATAGAGTATGGCACAAGTCATCACCGGTATGGTTATAGTGAGGAATTGAAATATCGCAAATATGAAGGACAGAATATGTTTGTGACCGGAGAAGAAACATTTGATATGATAGCCGGTAAGCTTTATGCGGCAGCTTTGGCATATGATGATTTAACAAAAGTGTTTTATCCGGATTATGAAACGAGAAGTAAGATATTGTTTGATATATGGGAATGTTACCATGAAACCTGAGTTGCTACCCCTGGTTGCGGAATTGCTTACAGGTGTATGCAGTGTTCTACCGGCATTTTAAGTATGCTTTATGCGAAAGGAGAAATTATGTTATCAGAAAAATTATATCAGCTTCGTAAAAAGAGCGGACTTTCGCAGGAGCAGCTGGCAGAGCAATTAAACGTGTCACGGCAGGCAATTTCTAAATGGGAATCGGGAAGTGCATTTCCGGAGAGTGAAAAGCTCATCATAATCAGCAACTACTTTGGGGTATCGGTGGATTATTTGTTAAAGGATGATATAGAAGACGATGCAAAAACAGCAAATAATGAAGCCGGAAAAAATCATAAAATGTTAGCCGGGTTGATTATTTGCATAGCCGGAATTGTAGCAATGATTCTATGGGGACTGTTTTCCATCCTTCGTCCGGAAGCATCGAATCAGATGAGCGAATCTTCCATGATAACCATTGATGGAAATGGTATTTTTCTTATATTGTGTGTTGTGGCTGTGATTGCTGGTGCAGGTTTACTCCTAAGAAATCAAAAGAAATAGGAGGAAATTTAGATGAAAAAGATTTATAATATTTTTATTGTACTGGCCATTTTACTCAGTGATGTGATGTGTGCGGTGGTTGCCTATAATTTCGGCATATTGTATTTGGGCGGAAGATATGGTATGTACAGTGCACCAACCTGGGTGGCATTTTTATATGGGATTCCGTTTGCCATAGGAATTGTGGTATGTGTGATTGTGGCTGTGGTGATAAAAAAGAGGAAATTTGCATAGAAACAGTTTACTTTTTTCGAAAATAGTGTATAATAAAAGTAGGAAATCGAAAGATTTTCTCATCACAAAATGAGTCCTGTGACGGTTCTGACAGGACGGTAAAAAAAAAGTGACCGAGTGATGATAATTTCCGGGAGAGCATCAGGCTCTCCCGTTTTTACAAAGGAGAATATTCTATATGTGTATCTGACCCATTCGATTATCAGGTGTTAAATTTATCCCCAATATTTTATCGTGATTATCCGGAAACAAAATATGTTGAATTAATGAGAAAGCAGGACAGGCCATATAATTGTTTGTTGATACAATCTCATTACGGATATTTTATTTGTATACCATACAGAACAGAAATTAATCATAAGTATGCCTATAAATTCAAAAAAAGTAAACGGTCAAAAAGCATAAATCGGGTTTGGATTACAGTAAAATTGTGATTGTGCAGAAAAAAGAATATTTAGAAGATTTTGATGCAGTAGTAGACAGAGATGAGTATAAAGAAACAAGGGATAATATTGAGTATATTAAGAAAGATGCACAGGAATATATTGATGATTATGTGAACCAAATTAATGGTAATTTACAGAAGTACGATGAGAAAGAGTTTCAAAGAATCTATAATTACTCCACATTACAGTATTTTCATAAAGAATTAGGAATCTAAAGTTTATTCTTCCTTAATTGACGTAAAGCCATATCCGAGGTACAATATAGTGGGTTAATTCGAAGAGAAAATGATAAACCAACATACAGGAAAGAAAAGGAAGAGAAATCTATGGAAGAATCAAGAGAAAAATTATTAGGAACCGCCCCTTTGGGCAAACTTATTTTTCAGCTGGCGCTGCCGGGCATTCTGGCGCAGCTGATTAACGTACTTTACAATATTATTGACCGTATGTACATTGGTCATATGGAAGAGGTAGGTGCCACAGCGTTAACGGCACTTGGTGTTTGTATGCCTATTCTGGTGCTTGTATCGGCGTTTAGTGCTTTTGCGGGCATGGGAGGTGCGCCTTTGGCAGCTATCCAGCTTGGTAAAGGCGATAAGGCAAAGGCAGAGAAGATTTTAGGTAATGCAACTACATTGTTGATTACCTGTGCCATTATTTTGACTATTGTATTCGGTATTTTTAAGGAACCGATTTTATATGCCTTTGGTGCCAGTCCGGAAACCATCGGGTTTGCCATGGATTATCTGAATATCTATTTGGTGGGTACCATTGCAGTTCAGCTGGCCCTTGGCTTAAATACCTATATCAGTTGTCAGGGTAATGCAAAAACTGCCATGCTTTCCGTGTTGATTGGTGCGGTATTAAATATCGTTTTGGATCCGATTTTCATTTTTGCTTTGGACATGGGCGTAAAGGGTGCTGCTTTGGCAACCATCATTTCCCAGACAGTCAGTGCCATTTGGGTTGTGCGGTTCCTGGTTTCCAAGAAATCGGTTATTCGCATTAAGCTTGCAAACATGAAGCCGGACTGGAAGATTGTGGGCATGGTATGTGCCCTCGGCATTTCTCCGTTCGTTATGCAGTCCACAGAAGCACTTGTAACGATTGTTTTAAACATTGGCCTGCAGGAATACGGCGGAGACCTTTACGTGGGCTCCCTGACCATTTTACAGAGCGTAATGCAGTTGATTGTTATTCCGGTCAACGGCATGACCCAGGGTGTACAGCCGGTGATCAGTTATAACTTCGGTGCAGAAAATTTTGACCGTGTGAAAAAGACCTTCAAAATCGTGTTGATTACCGATTTGGTAGTAACGGTTGTTTCCTGCCTGTTAACACAGTTTATTCCGGGATTCTTTGGTGCGCTGTTTACGGACGAAGCGGCACTCATTGAACTGGTGAAAGAAGTGATGCCGGTATTCTTTGCGGGTATCTGGATTTTTGGTGTACAGATGGCATGCCAGAGTGCGTTTATGGGCATGGGTCAGGCAAAGGTGTCCTTGTTCCTGGCATTGCTCCGTAAGGTGATATTACTGATTCCGTTGGCACTGATTCTGCCAAAACACTTCGGTGTCATGGGTATTTACTACGCAGAACCGGTAGCGGATATCGTTGCGGCAGTTACTACAGGTGTAGTATTCCTGATTTTAAGCAAAAAACTTTTAAATAAGCAGGAATAACAAAGAAAAGTGCTTGCAAAACCTTCCACTTTGTGAGAAAATATAACGGTGTGTGAAATAATTCACATGAATACACTAAGAACATGGATTTTTGAAAGGACAGGTATAAAACATGAGCAAAAAGCCAACAGTATTAATGATTTTAGATGGTTATGGTTTAAATGCAAAGGCAGAAGCAAATGCCATTGCAGAAGCTAAAACACCGGTTATGGATAAATTAATGGCCGAGTATCCTTTTGTACAGGGTGATGCATCCGGTTTGGCAGTAGGTCTTCCGGACGGACAGATGGGTAACTCCGAAGTTGGTCACACCAACATGGGTGCCGGCAGAATTGTATATCAGCAGTTAGTTAAGATTTCCAAGTCCATCAAGGACGGCGATTTCTTCGAAAATAAGGCACTGGTTGCAGCAATGGAAAACTGCAAAAAGAACGGTTCCGCCCTTCATTTAATGGGTCTGTTATCCCCGGGCGGCGTACACAGCCACACAGAGCATATGTACGGCCTTGTAGAAATGGCAAAGAAGAATGGTCTTGAAAAGGTATATGTTCACTGCTTCCTTGACGGCCGTGATGTTCCGCCTTCTTCCGCAGCAGAATACATGGAAGATGCAGTGGCTAAGCTTGGCGAAATCGGCTTAGGTAAGGTTGCTACCATCGCCGGCCGTTTCTATGCTATGGACCGTGATAACGCATGGGACAGAGTAGAAAAGGCATACAACGCATTAGTATTTGGTGAAGGCGTACAGGAAACTGATCCGGTACAGGCTGTTAAGAACTCCTATGCAAACGGCGTAACCGACGAGTTCATGCTTCCTACAGTCGTAGAAAAAGATGCCAAGATTTCCGAAAACGACAGCGTGGTATTCTTCAACTTCCGTCCTGACCGTGCAAGACAGATTACAAGAGCATTTGTAGATCCTGAGTTTAAGGGCTTTGAAAGAAAGAACGGTTTCTTTACCACCACTTTCGTTTGTATGGCACAGTACGATGCAGAAATGCCAAATGTTTTAGTTGCATTTCCTCCGGAAGAGTTAACCATGACCTTCGGTGAATATCTTGCAAAGAATGGCAAGACACAGCTTCGTCTGGCAGAAACCCAGAAGTATGCTCACGTTACCTTCTTCTTCAATGGTGGTGAAGAAAAGCAGTTTGAGGGTGAAGACAGAATTCTTGTAAATTCTCCTAAGGTTGCTACCTTTGATATGCAGCCGGAAATGAGCGCTTACGAAGTTGCTGATAACTTAGTAAACGCTATCAAGTCCGACAAGTACGATGTTATCATCGTTAACTTTGCAAATCCTGATATGGTTGGCCATACCGGTATCATGGAAGCAGCAGTCAAGGCTATTGAGTCCGTAGATGAGTGCGTAGGCAAGGCATACGATGCGTTAATGGAAGTAAACGGCCAGATGTTCATCTGTGCAGACCATGGTAATGCAGAGCAGTTATTGGATTACGAAACTGGTGCTCCGTTCACTGCTCATACAACCAATCCTGTTCCTTTCATTCTTGTAAATTACGACAAGGACTACACTTTAAGAGATGGCGGATGTCTGGCAGATATCGTTCCAACCATGATTGAAATGATGGGTATGGAGCAACCGGCTGAAATGACAGGTAAGTCCTTGTTAGTTAGAAAGTAAATTTTCCGTGTTTTCAGCACAAATCTGAAAAAAGCGTAAAATTTTGCTTTACAAACGGGCGATAATTTTATATAATATACGTTAGTTGATTATTCCTGAAGTTTAGGAGGTGTGATAAATGGCAGTTTTAAGAGTAATCGTGACAGTTTTATATGTTCTTATTTGTTTAGCTTTAGTAGTTGTAGTATTATTCCAGGAAAGCAAGACTCAGGGTCTTTCCGGTTCCATCAACGGTGTTGCTGAAACCTACTGGGGCAAGAATAAGGGTCGTTCTATGGAAGGTGCATTAGAAAAGGGTACAAAGATTCTTGCAGCTCTTTTCATCGTATTATCCGTAGTTCTTAACCTGAACTGGTAATCTGAATAAGAATTTATAAGGCGTGTCCGGGATTTGGACACGCCTTTATTCATGTTATAGAAAATTCTATAACATGAATATGCTCCGCAGGATGCGCACTCGCGCGAAAGGAAGTTTGTCGCATGCTGCGACTGCGCTCGGCGCGAAAGTTCCGTTAGCACGGAACTCTATGTGTAGGGGACTCCGTTGGAGAGGAGGGAAGTTTATGAAATTCGTAAGTAAAAACGGTACGGTTGTCAAAAGCGGCGACAGTATAATGACAAAGAAAATGAAAAAGCCTGCCAAGAAGCCGGTACCTGTAATAAAAGAAGGCACCTTTAGCGGTACAACCCGTGGCTTTGGTTTTGTACTCATAGAGGGAGAAGAAGACATTTTTGTTCCGGAGCGTGATACCAAAGGAGCGCTTCACGGTGATACCGTACAGGTGGAAATTGTCAGCGGTGAGTCTGCGGGCAAACGACGGGAAGGAAAAATTGTAAAGATTGTAAAGCACGATGCGGTATTTGTGGTGGGTACTTTTGAAAAAAGTAAGAATTACGGCTTTGTGGTGCCGGACAACTTAAAGCTTGGCAGCGATATTTATATTGCCAAGGAGCATACCAAGGGTGCGGTAAACGGACACAAGGTATATGTAAAAATCACGGACTACGGTAATGAAAAGCGAAGTCCGGAAGGCCGTGTGGTAGAAATTCTGGGTCACATTAATGACCCGGCGGCAGATGTGAAAACGGTGCTGAAAACCTATGGCCTGGAGCCGGAATTTCCGCAGGAAGTCATGAATCAGACCGAAACTATGCCGGAATCCATAGAAGAGAAGGAAACTGCAGGACGTCTGGATTTACGGGGTGAACTTACGGTAACCATTGACGGCGAAGACGCAAAAGATTTGGACGATGCCATTACAATAAAACGTCTGGAAAACGGCAATTATGAGCTTGGCGTGCATATTGCAGACGTTACAAATTATGTAACGGAAGGCTCTCCGTTAGATAGAGAGGCGCTGCATCGCGGTACCAGTGTATATTTGGTAGACAGGGTAATTCCTATGCTTCCTCACCGGCTTTCCAACGGTATCTGCTCTTTAAACGCAGGGGTAGACCGTCTGGCACTTAGCTGTATTATGGAAATTGATGAAAGCGGCAATGTGATTGGTCACAGATTGGCAGAAACGGTCATCCGGGTAACCCGTCGTATGAGCTATACGGAAGTAAATAAGATTCTGACGGTAATGCGTTCGGAAGAAGGTACGCCGGAGCGGGAAAGCGAAAAAATAGAAGTTGAAAAAGAATACGGCGAACTGGTGGAACAGTTCCTGCTTATGAAGGAGCTTTCCGATATTTTAAGAGGCAAGCGAAGAGCCCGTGGTGCCGTAGACTTTGATTTTCCGGAAAGTAAAATCACTCTGGCGCCAAACGGCAGACCAATTGAAATTAAACCATATGAGCGCAATGATGCCACCAAGCTGATTGAAGACTTCATGCTGGCGGCTAACGAAACCGTGGCAGAGGATTTCTTCTGGCAGGAGGCACCGTTTGTATACCGTACCCACGAAAATCCGGACCCAGACAAAATCAAAAAGCTGGGCGTGTTTATCCGGAATTTCGGTTTAAACATCAAAGAAGGAAAGGACGGTATTCATCCAAAGGAGCTTCAAAAGCTTTTGGATTCCCTGGAGGGAAAAGATGAGGCTCCGTTAATTTCCAGATTAACCCTGCGTTCCTTGAAGCAGGCAAAGTATTCCACGGAGTGTGAAGGCCACTTTGGTCTGGCGGCGAAATATTACTGCCACTTTACCTCGCCAATCCGCCGGTATCCTGATTTGCAGATTCACCGCATTATTAAAGACAACCTAAACGGCAGATTAACCGAGGAAAGAAAAGAACACTATCTGGAATTTTTAGAGGAAGTCGCTGCCCAGTCCAGCAAAACTGAACGTACCGCAGAAGAAGCGGAGCGTGATGTGGAAAAAATGAAAAAGGTGGAATATATGGAGCGCCGTGTCGGTGAAGTGTATGACGGTGTGATTTCCGGAGTTACCAATTGGGGGATTTATGTGGAACTTCCGAATACGGTGGAGGGAATTATTCGTCTGGAAAACATTCAGGATGATTTTTACCGCTTTGACGAGCAGAACTATCAGCTGGTGGGAGACCGGTTCCATAAAGTTTACCGTCTTGGTCAACACATTACCATCATGGTACTTTCCGTAGATAAACTTTTAAAAACCGTTGACTTTCTGCCGTTTAAAAGGTAAGCTATATTAGAAAATCAATAGTAACAATGCCCGAAGCAAAATCTTTCGGGCGCCTACATAGAATCAAGGAGGATAAATCCTCTGCCCGCATAAGCGGGCGGGCATTTTCCTTCGGAAAACAAGGAGGATTGTATGGCAAAGGATGGTTTTAAACTGATTGCCAACAACAAAAAGGCATATTTTGATTATTTCATCGAAGATAAATACGAGGCAGGCGTGGCACTCCACGGTACGGAGGTAAAATCCATCCGTATGGGTAAGTGCAGCATCAAGGAGTCCTATATTAAAATTGAGGACGGTGAGGTGTTTATCTATGGTATGCATATCAGTCCTTATGAGAAGGGTAATATCTTCAACAAAGACCCGATGCGTATCAAAAAACTTCTCATGCATAAGTACGAAATCAACAAATTAAACGGTAAGCTTCAGCAAAAGGGATTAACTTTAGTACCGTTGCAGGTGTATCTAAAAGGTGGCCTTGTTAAGGTGGAAGTAGGTCTGGCCAGAGGTAAAAAGCTTTACGATAAGCGTGACAGCCTTGCGAAAAAGGACATGAAGAGAGAAGCAGAAAAGGAATTTAAGATTAGAAATCTTGGATAAAGAATAGGGGAATAAATCTATTATGACAACACATAAAAGAAAAATTACCGTTATCGGTCATAAAAATCCGGATACCGATTCTGTCTGCTCTGCCATTGCATATGCAGAGTTAAAGAACCGACTTGGCAATACCGATCTGTATGTGCCGCGCCGTGCCGGCGCCATCAATGCAGAAACCCGTTTTGTATTGAAGCATTTTAAGGTAGATGTGCCGGAACTGGTAGAAGATGTAGGTACCCAGGTAAAAGACATTGAAATCCGTGAAATTGAGGGCGTAGCAGGCAGTATTTCTTTAAAGAAGGCATATACCTTAATGAAAGAGAAAAACGTTGTTACCCTGCCGATTACTAATACAGACGGCTATCTGGAAGGCCTGATTACTATCGGCGACATTGCCACATCCTACATGGACGTGTATGACAGCAGTATTTTGGCCAAGGCAAAAACTTCGTATCACAACATTATTGAAACTCTGGATGCAGAGCTCGTGGTGGGAGACGAGAACGCTATCTTTGATGCAGGTAAGGTTTTGGTAGCTGCAGCAAATCCTGATTTAATGGAAGGCTACATTGAAAAGAATGACCTGGTAATTACCGGTAACCGCTATGAAACCCAGCTGTGTGCCATTGAAATGAATGCGGGCTGCATTATCATTTGTGAAGGTGCAAAGGCATCCCTTACTATTTGCAGAATGGCGGAGGCAAAGGGCTGTACCGTACTTTCCACACCACACGATACGTATACTGTGGCGCGTCTTATCAACCAGAGTATGCCGGTAGCGCACTTTATGATTAAGGATAAAATAGATAAATTCCTTACCACGGATTTTGTGGAAGAAATTAAGGAAGTTATGACAAAGAAGCGCACTCGTGACTTCCCGATTTTAGATACCAAGGGCAAATACCGCGGTATGATTTCCCGCAGAAACCTGTTAGACATGAAGAAAAAACAGGTCATCTTAGTGGACCACAACGAAAAGAGCCAGGCGGCGGACGGTGTGGAAAATACCGAGATTTTAGAGATTATTGACCATCATCGTCTTGGCACCATGGAGACCATTACTCCGGTGTTTTTCCGTAATCAGCCGTTGGGTTGTACTGCGACCATCATTTATCAGATGTACCAGGAAAGCGGAGTAGTTGTATCCAAAAAGATTGCCGGACTTCTTTGCTCCGCAATTCTTTCCGATACCCTGATGTTCCGTTCTCCAACCTGTACTCCTGTGGATAAGGTGGCGGCGGAGAGTCTGGCACAAATTGCAGGCATTGATGTGGAATCCTATGCCAACGAAATGTTCCTTGCGGCCAGCAATTTGCGTAAAAAATCCGAAGAGGAAATTTTCTTCCAGGATTTTAAAAAGTTTTCTGCTGATGATATTTCCTTTGGAATCAGCCAGATTACTTCCTTAAACGAAGAAGAGCTTAAGATGCTGGGTGCACGCTTAAAGCCATGTCTGGAACAGTTTAGGGCAAGTCAGCATGTGGATATGGTGTTCTTTATGGCAACTGATATTGTAAAGGAATCTACAACATTGTTTTATGCGGGAGAAGATGTAGACAGTATTTTAGAGGTACTTTACGGTCATGCGGGAATTGATGGCAGCATTGAACTGCCGGGCGTTGTGTCCCGTAAGAAACAGCTGGTACCTGCACTGATTCAGGCAATACAGCAAATTTAAAGCGAAATCAGAGATTTCGCTGGCATTCTTGCGAGTGCCGGGTTATGACATGCGGAAGATTTTAGCATTTTTGCCATAAATTTGTCATCAAAATATCATGGTTTTAACCTTGATTTCAAGGTTTTTATATGTTATAGTTATCACATCAGCGAAGGCGGAATTAAGTTCCGCTTAGTAACTTAATCCGGGCGTTGCTAAAGCGTCCTTAAACCAGGGCTTGTACTGGTTTCGACGGGGGTTTTGAAGTTACGGAAGCCATTGGTGGCGGGGACCACCTAAAAACCTCAAAAAAAAATAAACGCTGAAGATAATTTAGCACTCGCTGCCTAATATGGCAGCTGTCAGACCTGGCGCACCTACACGCTAGGACCCTGGCATCGACTATGTAGGAAACGATGCATCCTAAGCTTTGCGGATGTAGGCGTA